>JAJTFW010000076.1 GCA_021299095.1 Sphingobacteriales bacterium
CGTCCGCCAATGGGCGAGTTCAGAGCAGCATGCATGGCTCCCTTCTGTCCCTCGGTAAACATGTAGTGGCAACTTGCATAGTCCATGTAGTTCTGTACATTGTCGACCGTACTGCAGGTGACCTGCGATGTGTTGCAGCTGAAGTCGTCGACGCCGATGGTATTGGGCGTATCGGAAATACCATCGTCGGAATTGCAATTGTTGGGGTCGCCCGGGGTGTTGGTAGAACCCCATGTGTGGGGTAAATCGAGCCAGTGACCGGCTTCGTGCGTGAGCGAGCGTTCGGTGTAATTGGAACTGCTTGATGTACCAAAGCTTCCGGTGTAGTCGTGCCGCATAACAACCCCATCAATACTGGCGCTGATGCCCGGATAGTAAGCGTAGCCTGCCGCTCCGCTGGCAATGTTACGAACCACCCAAATATTGAAGTATTGATTGGATGGCCAGTCGATAAGTGCTTTTACATTGTCGCTAGCTGATCCGGTGAGGGTCGAATACGTGCGCGTAATACCGTCGGTGCAGTTGCCTGCCGGATCGAGGTTCGGCAACACAAACTCGATTTGCGAATTGGCGAAAATGGGCTGGAACAAAGGAACCACAACACCTGTGTCCGGATTCAGTTTCTGAAAGCTCAGGTTGAGGGAGTTCACAGCGTCGAGCACCTGCGCGCGCGAGATGTTCTCGAGTCCGTACGTATGAATGATGTGGAATACTACGGGGATGCGGTACAATACGGTAGCGCCCTGCTGTACACGGTACGCATCGTACTGCTGCAGGAACTGCTCGCGAAACGCACGCAGCTTTGCATTGCGGTCGGCGGCACGGGAATCGTTCAGCACAGCCTGCTTCCACATGTTGTCGGTATCGCAGGTACGGTAGCCGTTGTGTTGCTGTGCCATGCTGGCCAGCGGCAAGATCAGCAGGGCAATTTGGGCGAGAAGGCGCATAATGACTGAGTGTATAAACACCGCCGGACTCCCAAGAAGAAGTCCGGCGGCAATTGATTCGGTTTGAAACGGATTAACGGATTATGGCGCGGCGGGTCACAGACTGATTGCCGAAGAGCAAGCGAACCATGTATACACCGGAAGCGAGCCCGTCGGGCATGGTGTACTGGTGATCACCTGCCGGAAGTTCGTCGGCAAAGGTGCTCACGCTACGTCCTTCTGCATCCAATACCTGAATTTCGATGCGGCCTCCGGAAGTCATGTTAAAATCGACATAGGTCCGGGAACGGCTCGGATTCGGATAGACGTTTACGTTAGCGTTTGCTGCATTCACTTCGTCAATGCCTACTGTTCCGGTCAGGTTGATGTTGTCGATGAAGATGTTGTTACCGGTGTCGTGCGTAAACTCGAAGCGGAAACGTACGTTAGGCTTGGTGGAAATGGTGGTGGCGGCCAGGTTCACCGTTTCGGTGCGCCAGTCGGCAGGACCAGGCAGGAAATCGTTGGGATCAACACCGGTTGTTTGCAGCGTGGTACCCTGCTTGGTGTAGCGTGGAGTCCAGGTTTGACCGCAGTTGGTGGAGAAAGACATCACCAGCTTATCGTCGTTGGTACCTGTGCTTGTTGGATAAGCAAATGCCAGGTCGAAGGACATAGACGTGGCCGTGATGTTGCTCAGGTTGAAGGCATCGGTGATGAATTCATCCGGTCCTTTGTCATTGCCTTGGAAGTTGTAGAGGTTGATGGAATAGGATCCACTGGAGGCGGCCGAGTTGGTGACTTCCCATTCGTTACCGCCATTGGGGTTGAGTACATACCAGTTGTTGGCTGGCAGTGCTCCGGCTTCAAAGCCTTCGCTCCAGGGCACAGAAGCTGTGGGATTGGGCGATGTCACAACAATCATCCCTTGAACGGTTTTGGTATCGGTACCGGCAGCATTGCTCACGGTTAGGATCACATCATACGTGCCGGGTGTATTGTAGGTAACGGTAGGCGTAGCCGACGTGTCGGTGGCGGGCGTTCCTCCCGGGAAGGACCAGGTGCGGGAAGCAACTTCGCCCCTCCAGGAAATATCACTGAAACCGAGCGAGCCGCCTGCACACACAAAGCGCTTGCGGGGAATGAAATCGGCGGCAGGAGCACACAGGGTTGCGGGTGTGCCGGTGGTACCTGTAGCTGTGAGGTTGGACGATTGCCAGAGGTTGATACGACCGCCCGAACCGGAATTGAGCGCTGCTTCCATGCGCGTGCATTGTCCGTTGGAGAACATGTTCTGGCAGTCGCCGTTGGTGTAATCCATGTAGTTGGTGAACATATCGCCATTCGGGGCATTTCCAATGCAACTACTCACGAAAGGCCAGTTGGGACAGAAGGATAAGTTCGCTTCGTACTGAGTGGGGGTATCGCCTACCTGATCGTTGCCGCAGGTAGCATCGCCCCAAATATGGCGGAGGTTGAGCCAGTGTCCGACTTCGTGTGTGGCGGTGCGACCATTGTTGCCGCTTCCGGCAGCGGTACCGATGCTACCCATGTAGTCGTGTTTAATGACCACCCCATCGGTTGTGGCCGGTCCCGTCCCCGGGAACTGTGCAAAACCAATGACCTGTCCGGCAACGCCACTAGAATTGGCGATACTACTTACCACCCAAATGTTGAGGTATTGGTTGCTGGGCCAGTAGCTGAGGGCTTTTACGTTGTTGCGGGCGTTGTAGGTAAGGGGTGAATACACACGCACGATACCATCGGTGCAATTTCCACTTGGATCGAGCTGAGCCATGCGGAATTCTACATCGAGACTTCCGGCCAGGGGCTTGAACACCGAGGGGGTATTTACCGAGTCGGCATTGAGGTAATTGAAATCCTTGTTGAGGGAATCGATCTGATCGAGAATCTGCGCTTTGGAGATGTTCTCGGATCCGCCGTAGTGGATTACGTGCACCACCACCGGAATCACCTTGGTGACCGATGCCGAGCGGGACTGGGTCGATTTACCGGGATGGCCTGCAATGAAGGCTTCGGTGAAACGCTCCAGGTTTTCGCGCTCCTCCAGCAATTTGGGGTTGGCGGCTGCGGCCTCCTGGAAGAGGTGTTCCGATATGCACTTCTCCTGTGCGCGCATCTGCGTAGACAGGGTGAGGATGAAGAGTGTACTCAGTACACGAAGCGTAAGGGTTTTCATGGTGATGGGGTCTCGGGTAAAGACGGGCGGCTAAGGTACGAATTGTACGGAGGCGGATAGGCCTGCCGGGAGTCGGGCCGCAAGCCAGCGTTTCTCTCTGTAAATGAAACAAAAAGCCCCCCGGACCTGTGCGGTGCGGAGGGCTGATTTTACGTTGATTTGACGCTTCAGGAGGAGGCGCGGAGTTCCTTAAGGCGGTCGCGCAGCTTCTGGATTTCGTCCTTGGCGGTGTTGATCTTCTGCTCGTACTCCTGGCGCAGGGCCGCGGCGTTTTTGGAATTGGCAAAAAACCCGAGGTTGTTCTCCCAGAGCTGTACCTCGCCGGTCAGTTTGCTGACCTTGTTTTGCAGGTTGCGCTGCTCCTCACTGCCACCGGCTTCGGCAGCCTGCGGACTGTAGTGCTGAGGCCTGTCGCGGCGCTGCTCACGGCGTGGAGGCATGGATTCGCCCGATTCCTCGCGCATCTGCCTGAGCGACTGCCGGTATTCGGGAGTCGATTTCAGGGCATCGAAATGCGCCTGAATGGCATTGCGGAAACGCTGCTGGATATCGTCTTTTTGCTTCATGGGCACCAGACCGATTTCGGTGAAGCGGCGCTGGAATGCCTTGAGTTGCTCAAGGGCCTCGCCCGGATCGCCCGGACGTTGGTACTGCTCCACTTCGGCAATCAGTTCGTTCTTCTTGGTGAGGTTATCGCCCTGTGAGGCGTCCTTGTCTGCGAAGTGCACATTCTTGCGTTCGAAATAGGCATCGCAGGCTTTCTTGAATCGCTGCCACACCCGCTCGTTCTTATCGCCGGCCGGACCAATTTTTTTCCACTCCTGCTGCAAGCGCACAAACTCGTTGGTGGTTTGCTTCCAATCGCTGCTGCCCGAGAGGGATTCGGCCTGAACGCAGAGCTCCGTCTTGGCCTGGAAATTGGCCTGATGCTCCTGCTTTTTCTGCTTGTAGAAGGTGTCTTTACTGCGGAAAAACGCATCGGAAACTGCCTTGAATTTCTGCCACACACTCTCGTTGTGTTCTTTTCCGGCAGGACCAATCTTGCGCCATTCGGCCTGCAGCTCGAGCAATTGCTTCAGCCCTTCCTGCCAATCCTGGTGACGGGTGTAGGCCGATTGCACAATTGCTTCAGCCTTGGCAATCAGCGCCGATTTTGCAGCGTGGTTGTCGTCGAAAAACTTGCGCTGCCCTTCCAGGTACCCACGCTTGTTTTCGTACACCTTATCGACGGCGGCTTTAAAACGCAACCAGATCTCGGTGCGCTTTTCGCGCGGCACAGATCCGATTTCACGCCACTTCATCTGCAGGGCCTGCATGCCTTGCAGAGCCTTGTTGAGCGAAGGTTCGAGCAGCAACTCCTCGGCGCGCTCGCAGAGCTGCAGCTTCATCTCGAGGTTTTTCCGCATCTCGAGGTCCTGCAGCTCTCGGTTGAGCCGGATGAACTCATAGAAACGGTCACTGTATAATTTAAACGTGAGCCAGAGGTCGTTGGCCTGTTGAGGCGGAACGGGACCGATAGCCCGCCAGCGGGCTTGCAGCTCATGAAATTCGTTGAAGGCCTTCGACATATCCTCCTCTTTCTGGAGGATTTCGCGCATCTGGTGCAGGATGGCTGTTTTTTGCTTCAGGTTTTCGGCTTTGGCCTTTTCCTGGCTTTGCACATACTCGGCGCGGCGTTTTTGCCAACTCTTGTAGGCATTGAAAAAGCGCTCCTCCAGCGGATCGCGGTACTCGAATTCCTCGCGCACGCCTCCGTTTTCGAGGAAGGCGGCCAGGGCTGCATCGCGCTCAGGGTTAAACAGGGCTTGAAAGGCATCGCGGGCATTTTGCACCCGGTTTTTGTAGGCATTCACATCCTGTTCGCGGCTGAATGCTTCCATTTTGATGGCCAGGTCCTCCTTCGAAAGCTGACCGAACAGCTCTTCCGGCTCGGCTTCAATCTCCTCCTGCTCGGCGGGGAGTGCCTGCAAGTGGCTTTCTTCATCGGCCAGCGGGGCTTCGGCCTGAACCGGGGCGGCGGGCGCTTCGGGGGCCGGGGCTTCTGCCACGGGTGCGTCTGCTTCTGCTACAGGTGCAGCGTCTTCCGCGACCAGCGGTGCGACATCAGCCGGTGCTTCCGGGTTCAAATCGATGGGTGTTTCGGGTGCCGGGCTGAGGGATTCCTGAGCGGGGACATCGGATTGCTGCGCTGCAGCTTCCGGAACGGGCTGTTGTTCCGGATCGAGGGACATGTTTTCCATACAATGATGAGGAATGAATTGCTCCGGCCTTGTGATGTGAGATCAGGCGGCGGGAGCCTGTGGATCTGTTGCGTTTTTTCTAGTGAGTGATGTGTTGTTTATAGAGGCAAAAAAAAGCCCCGTTCGCACCGGGACTCCTTTCAAAGGTACGGCAAAAAAGGAGGCGGGTCAAGTGTTTTTTCGCCAAGTAAACGTTAAATTTACGGTCCCGTCGGGCAAGCCTGCTTTTCCCCTCAGCGCCCCCTTAAAAACACCAGCGGGGTGTAGCGCAGTTGGCTAGCGCGCCACGTTCGGGACGTGGAGGCCGGAGGTTCGAGTCCTCTCACCCCGACAAAACCAATGCAACCCCGGCCGAAGGCTGGGGTTTTGTGTTCAATCCGGGAACCGAGCTTGCTCGCGTGAACCGGGTGAACACAAAACCCAGAACTGCGTGGCAGTTCGGGGTTGCGGAGATTTTAGCCCACCCCAAGAGGTCCGCCGCGAAGCAGAGTGGCCCCTAGGCCACACGCTACGCGGCAATCCTCAGGAATGATTTTGTGGGTAAGGGATAATCATACGCCGCGAAGCAGA
>JAJTFW010000077.1 GCA_021299095.1 Sphingobacteriales bacterium
CGTAGGGTGTAACCTCGGCGGGTAGCTTCATCGCAAACGGCCCGAATCAGCACTTCATCAAAGGGCCTGCTCATATCGGGGAATCGGGGACCAAACCGCTCATCGTTCGGCCCGACAAGCGGATTAAACCCACTGAAATTGGCCTGATCGGTCAAAATTGCAAGTTCATCGGAAGGGGCATGACCAGGCAGGGGTGCCACTGGTTCAACGAGGATGAAAGCACCTACTCCAAGCCTTGAGGCCAGCCGGATTGCACGAATCCGTTCATCGGGAAGGTTTGACAGCAAAAGCAGGCAGGATTTGCCTCCGAAATTTTTGATTAGGCGCAGTGAACCCGGCAACAAGTCTTTTCCCGGCAAATCAGGCATCAGTTCACCTCCGATTACTGCAACGGGAACACCTCCCTCGAGTTGACCGGAAATCGCCTCGGATTCTTCAACGATAGCGGTCCAGGTATCCATAAAGTCTTGCTGCATATTGAGACGCGCCATCAAATAAGAAAACCATCTCCATGTCGATGATGTAGACCGGTAAATCACCGAGGTGCTGGTGGGCTTCCGGGTTCATCAATCGCACCGCGTCTTTTCGTGTTGTCAGTAATACGGCAGGATCCGACATCGATTGAAACGCACGACGGATACGAATGAGATCCGCCGCGCTATATGGATGATGATCTGGAAACACAAGCGATTCCATTTTGAGACAGGTCGAGCCAATGTGACGGTGAAGCGGCAAAGGATCAGCGATACCACTGAAGACCAGCACATGATGCTTCAGCAGCTCCGACGCGGACATAACACCTTTGGTGAGGCCCGTCAACTGCTCACGGTATTGAATAGACGAAAAAAGCACCGGAATATCCCTGCTGCAGCGGATGGTATCGGAGTAGCGCAGAGAGTCCTCCTGGGAGAGATTGGGAGGAGATTTTGTAACGACAATAAGATCTGCCCGCTTTAGTCCTGAAATCCCTTCCCGTAAGTGCCCTGCCGGCAGGAGGTGATCCGTATTCCAGGGAGATTCGAAAGGACAAAGCAGGACATTCAATCCTGCCTTTAAACGGCGATGTTGAAACGCATCGTCCAACAGCAGCGGCAACCGGTTGGGACGCTGACTTCGGATGGTGCGGATTCCCTCGACCCGGTTCTCACATACGAAGACCTGGGAATTCGGTAGCATTTGTCTAAGCATCAGCGGCTCGTCGCCACTCAAAGCCGGCTTATCGGTTTCAGTGACCTCACGAAATCCGCGCGTACTGCGTCCATAACCGCGGCTAAGCACAGCTGGATTCCAGGCTTGCCCAAGCAAGGTTGATGTATAAGCGATTAGCGGTGACTTACCCGTGCCGCCTGCATGGAGGTTGCCGATGACGATGACAGGCACATCAAACGATTCTGATTTGAAAATCCCCAAATCATACAGGGTATTGCGCAGCCACAGAGCCAAACCATACAGCCAGGAGAAAGGAATCAACAAGCGGCGCACTCGTCAAAGGTACAGGCTTTGCGGCAGCCTGGCCTTCTGTACATTTGGAGCACAATTACCACGACATGCAACTCAACGCACTCATCCGTGCACTGGAATCCTGGGCGCCTACTGCGCTACAGGAATCATACGACAATTCGGGATTGATTACCGGACACCCGGAACAAGAAGTGACAGGCGTTTTAATTAGCCTCGATGTAACCGAAGCGATTCTCGACGAGGCTAAAGCAAAAGGTTGCAATGTGATTGTATCCCATCATCCGATTGTGTTTTCAGGACTTAAGCGTCTGACGGGAAAAACAGCAGTTGAACGCATCATCATCCGGTCCATCCGCGAGGGGATTGCCCTTTATGCCATACACACCAACCTCGACAACGTGGCACATGGAGTAAACCACGCCATCGCAACACGGCTGGGACTTGAGGACTGCCGCATCCTTTCACCCATGCAGGGGCGCATCAGGCAGCTAGTCACCTATGTCCCGGAGGCACAAGCGGAAGCGGTTCGAAATGCCCTGTTTGCAGCCGGTGCCGGCAAAATCGGGAATTACAGTGAGTGCTCATTCAACCAGCTGGGGACGGGTTCGTTCAAACCCGAATCCGGAGCAAATCCCGTCATTGGACAAACCGGACAACGCCAACTTGAACGCGAAGAACGGATTGAACTCATTTATCCCGACTGGCTGGAGCGCGATGTAATGCAGGCTTTAAGATCGAGTCATCCGTACGAGGAAATCGCCTACCAGACCTGGACATTGGCCAATAATCATCAGGATATCGGGGCCGGTATGCTGGGTAAATTACCCGCTCCGATTAAGTCCACAGAATTCCTTGACTCCCTGAAATCCACCATGAAGGCCTCCGTCATCCGTCACACTGCACTTGTACGCGAAACGGTAGAACGCATTGCCGTCTGTGGTGGCTCAGGGTCATTTCTCCTTCCGGCGGCCATCGCGGCCGGTGCAGACCTTTTCCTGACCGCCGACTTCAAATACCACCAGTTTTTCGATGCGGAAGACAAACTGATCGTTGCTGATATCGGACACTTTGAAACTGAACAGTTTACGATTGACCTTGTGACGGACTTCCTGCGCGGAAAATTCACTACATTTGCCGTCCGCGCGACGGAGCTGAACACCAACCCCGTCCATTACCGCTAACATGGCCACCAGGAAGACAACCAAGAAAGCCGAAGCTGCTGTTGCCGCTCCGGTAAAAAAGCCTACTCCCGTAGTTCGTACCATCGAAAAGGGAGAATCCAATACAATCGAAGACAAGCTGCGTGCTTTATATCAGCTTCAGCTGATTGACAGCCAAGTAGACCGTATCCGCATCACCCGCGGGGAACTGCCCATGGAGGTTGCCGATCTGGAAGATGAAATCGCAGGCCTTCAGACCCGCATCAACAATTATGGTGAGGAGTTCAAAGCGGTTGAAGAGCAAATCAAGAATCGCAAGAACACCATCAAGGATGCTCAGGCGCTGATCAAGAAATACCAAAGCCAGCAAGGTAGCGTAAAGAACAACCGCGAATTCGACTCTTTGAATAAGGAAATCGAATACCAGCAGCTTGAAATTCAGTTGTGTGAGAAGCGAATCAAGGAATACACCGTTGATCTGAACGAAAAGAAGTTGATTCTTGAGGCCTCTGAAAAAACACTGGAAGGCCGCAACCAGGATCTCCAGAACAAGAAAGACGAACTGGATTCAATCATCGCTGAGACAGAGAAAGAAGAAGCGGAGTTGACCAAGGAATCAAACAAGGCCTCGGATGTGATTGAAGAGCGTCTGCTCACAGCCTATCACCGTATCCGCAAAAATGCTCGCAATGGATTGGGCGTGGTGTCAATCACCCGTGATGCTTGTGGTGGTTGCTTCAACAAGATTCCACCTCAGCGCCAACTCGATATCCGTCAGCGCAAGAAGGTAATCGTTTGCGAACACTGCGGACGTATCCTGGTGGATGCAGGCATTCTCGACAAAGACTAACCTAGAATCTTTCCCAAAAAAATCAGCAGCCGGAACCATCCGGCTGTTTTTTTATCCGGCAGTATCAGTTCCTGCCTGGGTGTCGAAGCGCTCGTTGCGTTTTCCCTTGAACAATTCAAACCCGAGCAAACGGCATTCGATGGGGCCGTTAAACACCTTGATACGGCGGTGGGGACGCAGTCCGATGGCAGCAGCACCTTCCGGACTTCCGGTGAGAATCCAGGCCTGAAAACCCGAGTAGCCGTGCTTCAATCGTTCACCGATGGACGCATAAAAAGACTCGACTTCTTCCAATGCCAGTTTTTCACCATAGGGCGGATTGATGATAATGGTACCGCGCTTCTCACCTGAGTCGAAATCACGGAAATCGCCACAGGATAGCCGAACCATATCTTCCACGCCAGCCGACTCGACGTTTTCACACGCCTTGCGATATACCCACTTGTTGAGTTCGTTGCCGTAGATGCGGGCTTCCTGATCAACGATTTTATCCAATTGCTTTTCCCGGATGGTCTGATATAGGGCTTCATCAAAATCGAGCCATTGCTCAAATGCGTAGCGCTTGCGAAAGGTTCCAGGCGGAATCCGTCCTGCAATCAGTGCGGCTTCGATCGGAATGGTTCCGGATCCACACATGAAATCGATGAGCGGAATGTGTGGTTCCCAACCACTAAGAAGAATGATTCCTGCAGCCAGCACCTCACTCAGCGGGGCCTTATCGACCTCGGTGCGGTATCCTCTCAAATGAAGCGATGCGCCGGAGGAATTGATTAACACCTGACATGTATTCCGAAAAATGAAAAGCTGAACTTCAAAGTCCGGCTCTTCACGACTAACATCAGGACGCTTGCCGGTCGCCTTTCGGAAGCGATCTGCAATGGCATCCTTGGCTTTCAATGCGGGAAACAGGTTGTTGTCAAATAAATCAGAACTTAAGATGCAGCGGACGGCAAAGGTTTGGTCTCCCCTGAAATAGGAAGGCCAATCGATTTCGTACACACCCTTGTACAAGCTATCGGCGTCTTTGACGGGAAAGGCCGAAACATTAAACATGACTTTCAGTGCGGTGCGAAGCGAAAAATTGGCTTTGTACATAAAGCCTTTATCGCCGGTACAGGAAACTGCCCGGGTGTGAATCTCAATATCACGACCACCCAGTGCACGGATTTCATCAGCCAACACCTGCTCCAGTCCTGCATAGGTAGAAACGACAATTCGTAAATCCGTCATGCAACAAAGGTAGCGCTTCGCGCGCGGCTCGCCCCTACTCGATCATGATCTTAAGTACTTCGGTACGATCGGGCAACTGAAAACGCATGAGATACATACCTTTCGGCAAACTGGAAACAGCACGAGATGTAGTTCCGGGACTAATTACAAATTCATCCAATACGCGACCATCGACCTGCATCAACTCTGCCTTTACAGAAAACTGTCCCGGCCAATGGATAGAAAGCGATTCACTAGCAGGTACCGGAAACACGTTCGGCGTGAATGCTGTGGGCCCATCCGATGGAATTGCCGTAATGTTACACATCGCCTGATTCAAGTACTGCCATATGGTGTCGTTGAAAAAGTTCGGAACAAATCCAGCGTTGGGCTCATTGCCCATACGTAGCCATATCAGATTTTGAGAGGGGACGATGTTGAGCATCTGACCGTTTTTACCCAAGGCGGCGAACATATCAGCCGGAGCGCTCGGCGACAAAGAACCCGGAAAGACAAACTGAGAACTTGGCAGCATAAAGGAAGTTTTTCCGTTTAGCCACCACAAGTATCCGTAGGAAAGATTCAGGGACTGAGAGGTATTCACCATCTGATTGAAATAAGCCGTGTCGCTCATCACCTGATTGCCGTTCCAATTGCCATTATTCAGAATAAGCAGACCGTATCGAGCCATACTTCTGGCCGTACTGAAGAATACATTGTTGTAACCCAACTTAAAGAACGCTCCAGTCATTCCGGTCGGTGACTTCACTTTTTGTTGCAGATAGCTGTTGAGGGTCTGACCCGTTGCAGATTCAATAACTGTATCCAGGAGCGTGTATGGAGCATTGTGATAGGCCCAGCGGGTTCCTGCATCGGCGAGGTATTGCAAACAAGCGGGATCCGTACAGTCCTTGTCGGGCACACCATCGTCCAATCCGCTGGTCATGCAAAGCTGATCGCGTACCGTTATCCTGTCTTCCTGAATCGCAGCACAAGAAGTCCAGCCAGGACCAATTATACTGGAAGTAGTATCGGTGATGGACAGGAATCCCTCCTGCTGGGCAATACCTACCAGGAATGAGGTCAAGGACTTTCCCGCTGAGGCCCAATACCACGCACTATCTCGCGTAAACGTACCGTAGTATTTTTCCACCACCAGCTTTCCGTCCTTCAATACCAGGAATGCTTTCGTATCGCGCGCCTCAA
>JAJTFW010000004.1 GCA_021299095.1 Sphingobacteriales bacterium
CCGATCACGCCGCCGAGCACAACCAGGCAATGATGGAGCTGGGTGCTGTGGTGTGCAAGCCTAGGCAGCCCGATTGCACGGCCTGTCCACTGAGCGGCAGCTGTGCTGCGCTGGCTGGTAACCGGATGCACGAGCTTCCGGTGAAGGCGGGTCGTCAGTTGGTGAAGACCGTGCAGATGACCTGCTTTTTCGTGGAGGATGGTGTCAGTACCTGGATCCGCAGACGGGAGGGTAAGGGAATTTGGCAAGGGCTTTATGAGTTTCCGTTCTTCGAAACGAATGGGGCAGTTGATAATACTTCAGATCTGATGAATCAGTTCCCTTCTCTCCAATTCGAAACCCGATCCGTTCGACGGGGTGTAAGGCATTTGCTGTCGCACCGTGAATTACTTGTTGATTTTGTCCACCTGCACACCGCACAGCCGCTGTCGGTTCTTTCGGGCTATTCAATTGTTCCGCTCGATTCCCTGAATCAGTTTGCCATGCCCAGGCTTTTGACGCGGTATTTGGAGGATGAGCAGTTTGGTTAGACGTTTTTGTAAGACGAACCGAGTGGTTATCTTTGATTGTCCAGTTCAGCGCAACGCACGAAATACACCATTCGCACTATAAAACGAACAACATGTCAGGCGTCAACAAAGTATTTCTTATCGGAAATCTTGGCAAGGACCCCGAATTCCGCCACATGGAAGGCGGAGTGATGGTCGCCAAGTTCCCCCTTGCTACAACCGAGTATTTCAAGAACAAGGAAGGTCTGCGTCAGGACCAGACCGAATGGCACAATGTGGTGCTGTGGAGAGGCCTGGCTGAGGCTGCCGAAAAACTTCAGCTGCGTAAAGGGCATATGGTTTTTATCGAGGGCAAATTGCGCACGCGCAGTTGGGAGAAAGACGGTATCAAGCGGTATGCCACCGAAATCGTCGCTGAAAACATGACAATGCTAAGCAAGCGCGAATCATCTGCTGGTCAGCAATCCGGTGAATTCGGCACCCAGGATCCCAACCCGCCCCTAAACGATCAAGGGGGCGATTTACCATTCTGAGCACATTGAAAACGGTTCAACTCCTGTGGGCGCACACGCGTAATGGTTTGTCATTATCCTGTTTTGCTTTTTTATCTATCGCATGTGCAACGTTGATGTCCTCCTGCAAGGAAGAGGTGAACGTTCCCCGGCCTCGAGGTTACCTCCGAATCGAACTACCCGAGACCCGTTTTCAATCCTTTAATCCCGCAACTTGTCCTTTCAAATTTGACATTCCGGATTATGCCATTCCGGTTGAGGATACCAATGCACTTGCTGAGCCGTGCTGGTGGTATCTGGTCATGCCTAAATTCAACGCGCAGCTTTATTTAACCTACAAGCCCGTGAAAGGGGATTTCGCCAAGTACCTCGAAGATACCCACACTATGGTGTATAAACACACCTCGCGTGCCAGCTCAATTGATGAGCAGGTGGTGTCGTTTCGCCCGGGAGTCGGTGGTATTTTGTACTCGCTAGGCGGGGAAGCTGCATCAGCCACCCAGTTTTTTGTCACAGACAGCATGAATCACTTTTTGCGCGGTGCAGTGTATTTTAATGCCGCACCGAATGCGGATTCACTTGCGCCTGTCCAGGAACACATCCGAAATGATGTGCTAACCATGCTGAAATCGCTCGAATGGAAATAGTGCGGATTCAACGACTCAGCTGAGTCTGCTTTTTGAACCAATCGGCAACCAAATTGAGAAGTGCACGGGGTTGCTCTGCGTGAATCCAATGTCCTGCGTCTCGAATTTCAGCCAGTTCGGCAGCAGGATAGTTCGTGCGAATCTCATCAAAGCGTTCCGATTCAATATAGTTTGAGCGATCTCCGCGAACAAAAAGTATGGGCGTGTTCACGGGCGATTCAGGCCAAACGGCTTCTCCGATGTGGTGCATGTTTTTGTTAATCGTACCGAGGTTGAAACGCCAACTGAATTGATCCGCGGTAGTCCGGAAAAGGTTCTTTGCTAAAAATTGCACTGTGCTTACATCGTTCAGCCGGTTCATCAGCATAGCCTCTGCTGTTTTGCGGTCGTTAAGTGTAGTTAAGTCGATGGCATTCAGTGCTTCAAAAACCATGTTGTGTCGTGGCAAATAAGCCCAGGGAGCGATATCAACCACCACTGCAGCTTGCACCAATCCGGGGAATAAGTTGAGGGCTTGCAATAATGCCTTGCCCCCCATGCTGTGACCGAGGGCAAGGCGTGGTGCATCGAATGCCTGCAGTAGTTCCACAATATCCTGTGCCATTCCGGTGTAATCGTGTGAGTCTGCATGTGGGGAATGTCCGTGGTTCCTTAAATCGGCCAGTATTACCTGGAATCCCATTTCCGTCAGTTGCTTGCCGAAACTCTGCCAATTGTCATTCATGCCGAAAAGTCCGTGAAAGATGAAAACCGGTATACCTTCTCCTAAAATGCGGTGATGCAGTTTCATGTCGACAGCGTGTGAATGCCTTACATTTGCCGCCATGCAGGTGACGGTGCGTAAAGGTACGAAAGAGGATATGCCGGCGGTTCACGCCCTGATTTGCGAACTCGCACTTTACGAGAAAGCACCAGAGGAAGTCACCAACACGGTGGAGGATATGCTTGCCGATGGATTCGGTGACAATCCCGTTTTTCATTGTCTGGTTGCGGAAGTCGATCAGCGGGTTGTTGGCATGGCTATTTACTTCATCAAGTACAGTACCTGGAAAGGCAAGGGAGTGTATCTGGACGATATTGTCGTAACGGATGCATATCGTGGGCGTGGAATCGGACACCAGTTGTTCATTAGCCTCGCGACGGAATGTGCCATGCTAGGCGCAAACCAACTGCACTGGCAGGTGCTAGACTGGAACGAACCTGCAATCCGTTTCTACAAGCGTTTTTCGGCTATGCTCGACAGTGAGTGGGTGAATTGCAAATTGGATTCCAATGGCATTCGTCGTGTGGCAGCTCTGAATGAATTGGGTAAGGAGGAAGGGGTATGATGATTTTCAAATTCGGAGGAGCTTCGGTTCGCGATGTAGAAGCTGTGCGTAACGTAGGCCTGATTCTTGACCTTTTCAAGGACAACGAATTGGTCGTGGTTGTGTCGGCAATGGGGAAAACAACCAATGCACTCGAGAAGGTGGTTGCATCACATCTTGCTGCGGATGGTCGTTCGCTCGATTTGCTGAATGAAGTCCGTGCGTTCCACCTCGACATCATGGCGGGTCTTTTTCCAGATCAGGGACATCCGGTATATGCTGCCATCGAAAACTATCTCCTCGAAATTGAATGGGTGCTGGACGAAGAGCCCCGGCAGCCCGACTTCACCTATGATCAGATTGTAGGATTTGGAGAGCTCATTTCAACAACCATCGTTTCGGCATATCTGAATGATTCCGGTACTGCCAATCGCTTTGTCGATATCAGAGATTGCCTGCTCACTGATAATACATACCGTGAAGCGCGTATTGACTGGAAGGAAAGCGAGCGGAAAACCTGCGAGGTCATTTCACGCATGATGGAATCCGGAAACCGAGTGGTTGTCACGCAGGGTTTTATTGCTGCCAGCAGCGAAAATTTCACCACGACATTGGGTCGCGAGGGTTCCGACTACACGGCTGCGATCCTTGCACACCTTCTCAATGCGGAGTCTGTTACCATTTGGAAGGATGTCCCCGGTGTACTCAATGCCGACCCGAAGTTTTACAGTGATGCCCAGAAGCTTGAGCAGATCAGTTATACCGATGCCATTGAGTTAGCCTATTATGGGGCAAGTGTGATTCATCCGAAAACCATCAAGCCGCTCGAGAACAAAGGGATTCCGCTGTATGTCAAGAGTTTTCTGAATCCACAGGGTAAAGGTACCGTCATTGGAAAGGATTTACAGACGAAACCCCAGGTCCCCAGTTTCATATTTAAAAACAACCAGGTGTTGCTCAGTTTGTCCAGTCGGGATTTTTCATTCATCGCTGAGGACAACCTTAGCGATATTTTCGCACAGTTCGCATCCCTTGGAGTCAGGATTAACCTTATGCAGAATTCAGCGATTTCGTTTTCTGTGTGCTTCGATCACGAGGAAAGCCGAACGGAAAACCTGATTGAATCATTGCGCAGCCATTACCGTGTGCGATACAATTCCGGTGTGCAACTCTGCACAATCAGGCATTACTACCCTTCAACAATTGATACGATTGCCCAAGGCAATGAAGTGTTGTTGGAGCAACGTAGTCGTACAACTGCCCAACTTGTATTAAAACCGATTCAGGAGTAGATATGGCAACTACAGTTCAGTCCGTTCAGGTTAATCGAAATCTGGTTTTATGGCTCTTCGCCGGATGCTTCATGGTGTTCGGAATGGTCATCGTAGGAGGAATTACACGCTTAACCGGATCCGGCCTATCGATTACCGAGTGGGATGTTGTTACCGGAACCATTCCTCCGCTGAACGACTACCAATGGGAGCAGGAGTTCGAGAAATACAAACAGATCCCCCAGTACACCCGCTTGAATTCACACTTCGGGTTGGAGGAATTCAAGTTCATCTATTTCTGGGAGTACATTCACCGCCT
Source organism: Sphingobacteriales bacterium (assembly GCA_021299095.1). GTDB lineage: Bacteria > Bacteroidota > Bacteroidia > AKYH767-A > OLB10 > JAJTFW01. The sequence goes on from JAJTFW010000004.1 coordinate 4,566, forward strand.
GTTCGGCCGTCTCATCGGACTGGTATTTCTCATCGGTTTCATCTATTTCATTCGGCGAAAAGAGATCCCTCCTGAACTGATGCCTCGTCTGTTGTTCATGTTTGCGCTCGGTGGTTTTCAGGGTTTTTTAGGGTGGTATATGGTGAGCAGCGGACTCACGGAGAATGTGCGCGTCAGTCACTTTCGGCTTGCCATCCATCTGACTTTCGCATTTATCACGTTCGGGTATGTATTTAAGACCGCATTGGGTCTTATTTTTCCTTCGCAACATCCCCGAGCAGCTGCTTTAGGTCCGCTTCATAAGGAGACTGATGCAATTCTCCTGCTTCTCGTTCTTCAAATCATTTATGGTGCTTTTACCGCCGGTACCAAGGCGGGTTGGGTATACAACACCTGGCCATTGATGGGTGACTCATTCATTGCCGAGTCTGTTCCATTCGCCTTCGAGAAAATGGGCTTGTCGAGCCTGGTCAATAACATTGCTAGTATTCAGTTTATCCACCGGATTTTGGCTTATATCCTGTATGGATGGGTGCTTCTTTTCGGAATCCGCATGCTCAGATCGAATGATTGTGATTCAGGACAACGGAATGTGGCGATTCTAATGCTGGTGGTTATTCATGCTCAGGTATTGCTGGGAATCCTTACACTTATCAATCAGGTTCCGATGTGGATGGGTGTATTGCATCAGGCACTCGCATTTCTTTTGTTTGCGTTGGTCATTTTTATCGCGCACAGGCTTCGCTTCGGCAAGTTGTCCTGATCCATGACGAAAACCTATCCGCAGTCCCGGATTGAACTTGAACGCGAGGGATACGTGATGCACACGATGTTCCAACACAACAACATTGTATCTTTTGTGAAAACCTACTTTTTCAGGACGAATCCTGTTATACTGTTTTATTGGTTGTTCAATGCCGTGGTGTTTCTGTTTTTTGTCTTGTTGCCAATTTTCAGTGAAGCTTTCCGAGCCCAACTTCATTTGGTGTTGATCGGTTTGGTCGGTTTCCTTTTTCTTGTGCCCATCCACGAGTTGATTCACGGAATAGGCTATAGGCTTGCAGGTGCCAGGACGGTATCTTATCGTGTTGTTTGGCGGAAATTTGTGGTGTATGCCATGGCCGACCGCTTTGTTACCCGCCGTCATTGGTTTGTTGCACTTGCACTGGCGCCCTTTGCGCTCATCAACTGCGCATTGATGATCCTGATAATGGCTACAGATGGAGGCTGGTCGGCCGTAATGACCGGCGCCTTGATTATGCATACCGCAGGCTGTTCCGGCGACTTTGCCCTGGTGAGTTATTTCTATACGTTTTGGAGCCGGCATCCCATCACGTATGACGAGGAGGCGGAGGGTAGGACGGTTTTTATGCTTCTACCGGAATGATACGGTTCTGCCCAACTGCAGATTGGTTATCTTTGAGATAATTCCAGTTTACGCTCATGATTCACGAATTCCTGCGCAGAAATATCGTTATACTGCTGCTTGTCTTTCCTCTTCTGGTTCAGGCCCAGATTCAGCGACCGGTCAAATGGAGTTTTAAGGCTGATCGCAAGGAAAACAAGGTAACTGTAACCCTTAATGCCACCATCGATGCCGGGTGGCACGTGTATTCACAGAATTTACCCGCTGGAGGTCCCATTCCTACCAGCTTCACGTTTACTCCTTCCGCCGATTACACCTTAAGCGGAAAGGTCAGCGAGCCCCCTTCGGAGGAAATTTACGATGCGAACTTCGATATGAAGGTTCGCTATTTCGGTGAATCTGCAGTGTTTCGTCAAAAGCTTGATGCGAAAACTGACAAAGCGTTTTCAGTCAACGGCAAACTGGAGTTCATGGTTTGTAACGATCAGATGTGCCTGCCACCGGAAGAAGTCGAGTTTTCTATACCTGTATCTGGCACTGATGCCGGATCCGCCCCAGTCAGCAAGGATACTGCATCCCAATCTGTACCCGCTGAATCGGTAGATTCAAGTTCAACGGGGCAGCTTACCACACCTTCTGTTTCAGCTCCTGGCGAACCGAGTGGTGACATGAGCGCACTTGAGCCAGACTGCAACGATGGAGCGGTTGTTGTTGAAGAAGACAAATCCTTTCTCGGCATTTTCATCGCTGGACTTATCGGAGGATTTCTGGCCCTCTTAACTCCCTGTGTGTTCCCAATGATTCCGTTGACTGTCAGTTTTTTCACCAAGCGGAGTCCAACCCGTGCCAAGGGAATGGCCAATGCAATCATCTATTCGGTAAGCATTATTCTCATCTACGTATTGCTCGGATTCCTGGTGACAGTTACCCTCGGATCGGATGCCCTAAACGCGATGGCGAGCAATGTGTACTTCAACATGCTCTTTTTCATCATCTTTTTCATTTTCGCGCTCTCGTTTTTTGGGGCATTTGAAATCACACTTCCGACTGCATGGGTCAACAAGGCCGATCAGGCATCTGATCGCGGCGGATTGATTGGAATCTTCTTCATGGCATTCACCCTTAGCCTGGTGTCGTTTAGTTGCACGGGACCGATTATCGGAACACTGCTGGTTGAAGCTGCCCGTGGCTCATCATACCTGGGGCCCATTATGGGGATGACTGGGTTTGCACTCGCTCTGGCTTTGCCGTTCGGCTTGTTTGCTGCATTCCCCGGTTGGCTGAATAGTCTACCTAAATCAGGTGGCTGGCTGAACTCGGTGAAGGTTGTACTTGGATTCCTTGAACTAGCTCTTGCGCTTAAATTCTTGTCCAATGTCGATCTCGCTTACCACTGGGGTTTACTCAAGCGGGAAGTGTTCATAGCAATTTGGATTGTCATATTCGGACTGATGGGGCTCTATCTACTCGGAAAGCTTCGTTTTTCACATGACAGCGAACTGCCTTACCTGGGCACTGCGCGACTGATATTCGCGATTTTGGCACTCACCTTTACCGTTTACCTTGTTCCCGGACTTTGGGGCGCACCCTTGCGAATGATCAGTGGTTTTCCGCCTCCGGAGTTTTACAAGGAGTGGACCCATACAGGTGAAGCAGGTGCGACAGCACATGCCGAAAGTTGTCCTCATGGCCTGGAGTGCTACCACGATTACGAGGCCGGTATGGCGTATGCGCAATCTGTTGGGAAGCCGGTGATGATTGATTTCACGGGATGGAGTTGTGTTAACTGTAGAAAGATGGAGGATAATGTGTGGTCGCAACCGGAGATTCTAGGTATCCTCAAGGAAAAATATGTGCTCATTTCACTCTATGTAGATGATAAGACCGCGCTTCCCGAATCTCAGCAGTACGTGAGCACCTTCAGTCAGAAGAAAATCAAAACTACGGGTGCCCGATGGAGCGATTTACAAAGCCGGGTGTATCAAACAAATTCGCAGCCTTATTATGTTCTGTTGGATCACGATGGGAAGCCGCTTGCGAAACCTGTAGGCTACACTCCTAATGTAACTCAGTACAAGCAATTCCTCGAAGAAGGACTTTGTCGTTTTACAATCCGTAGCAGTAAATAATCCGATTGAATCCATAAAAAAACGGGGGCCAGCGCCCCCGTTTTTTCTGTTGCTTATTGTTCAGTGATCAGTGTACCTGAAACTGCTGGATGCTGCGCTTCTCTCCCGAAATCACGTGAATGAGGTATTGTCCCTGAGTAAGATTCGCAATGTTCAATTCGAGTGAATGGTTGCCGAATGGGAATCGCTCCTGCATGACCAATGATCCATTCAGGTTATAGATTTCTATACCATCTATCAGACGTTCTTCGCTGCTGAGTCGGATAAAATCCGATGCGGGGTTCGGGAACAAGACAAGGCTTTGGTCGGCTTCAATGGTGCCAATTCCTGTAGTGAGACCGTTGTAGCGGGCAACGAACACTGCAGCCTGTGACGGTGCAGACAAGGTGTTGGCACCAAGGGTGATTTGGCCACTGAAATTGCCGGCAACATTCAAATAACCTGTGGCATCCCATAGGATAGACTGTCCGCGTTCGCTATTCGATCCACCGGTTTTGATTACCCATAGCAAGGTTCCATTGATATCGTATTTGGCTACAAAACAATCGTTGCCATTGGTCGGGTTGATGTTCGTTCCGGTTTGGTTGGCATTGCTACCGAAGATGGCAAACTGAGAACCGCTTCCATTGATAGTGCCAGTAACGTATGAGCTATAACCAGGGTCGGTGCTGATGGCCTGTCCCACTTCATTGTTATCAACGCTACCGCGGATATGACGAACCCAAATGCATGAACCATCGGACGCATTCAGTTTCATCACGAAGGCATCACCATTACCTGCAGGGTTCTGTGAGCTATAGTCCGCTTCTACAATGGTCTGGATACCGAAGTTGACTGTGCCATAAAAGATGCCCGTACAATGTGGGTTACCGGCTGCATCCTGACTTACACCGAAAATAGCTTCGCGATAATTGCCACCATAATCCTTTGCCCATAGCTGATTACCTAACTGGTCAAATTTTAGGATCACCATATCATCGTGTGCAGTAGTGCCGGATGACAAGTTTGTGCCGTTGAAATTCACGGTTCCCCTATAGAATCCAGCCCAGTAAACGGTGTTCTGTGATACGCTGATGGATGTTCCGCGGTCGTCGGATGTACCACCGAAGCGCGAATGCCACATCGTATTTCCAGCAGAATCCGTCTTGATGAGGAACGCATCTTCCGCACCAGTTGCGGTCGGCAGACTAAGGGTGCCGTAGATCATTTCCTGGTTGTATACACCCGATAGGTATAGGCTTGTTCCAAAAGATGTTAAAGCAACAATTTTCTGTCTTCCGTTGCCGGTGAAAATCTTCACCCATTGAAATACTCCATTCGGAGAATACTTTGCTAGGAATGCATCTTCTGTGCCCTGTGCAGTATACGTCACACCATTGATGACTAAGAAGAACTGGAAATTACCGGCCAGATAAACGTTCCCTGCTGCATCAGTGGTTACACCACCCGCACTCATGACGTTGTTTACGCTTCCAATTTGAATGGTCCAGAGGTGGGATCCTGCAGCGTCGTACTTGCTGAGGAACTGATCGACAAAGCCCAGTGCAGCAATTCCTCCGCCACCGAAAGGTACAGCACCTTCGAAGTCTCCGGTAACGTACATGTTTCCTGAGCCATCACGCGCAATCGCTGCAGTGCCATCAATGTTATTTCGACCGCCCATGGAATTGGCTTGGACCCAGCTTTGCGCTTGAATGGCAAGTGCGCACATCACACCGGCAAGGGTTAGTAAGGATTTTTTCATAAGGTTATGCAGGTTAACTTTCCCGCCAAAATAGCAAAATCAGTGCAGCCGAGCGGCCCTTTTTGCTTTTATAACGAGGATTGGCAAGAGTCCAAGTAAGCCCAATGCCGTGAAAATTCGGCCTATCCAGTCGCCATGGCGCGTGTAAAACGTGGTTTGATCACTCAATTCAAGGGTAGTGCGAATAGAAGCGGGCTCCCACCAATTGGTCGCCTGGGTCATGTCTCCTTTTAGATCAATGAAGCAACTCGTTCCGGTATTGGCAGCCCTCGCTACCGCTCTCCGATGCTCAATAGCTCTGAGGCGTGCATATTGGCAGTGTTGCCTGTAACCTGGCGTTTTTTCCCACCAGCCATCATTGGTCATGATGCAAATTAAATTGGCTCCTTGCCGCACATACTCTCCCACATAGGCCCCAAAAACAGATTCATAACAGATCACAGGTGCTGCGCGTACTTCGCCACACGGGAAAACGGACGGACTTGCCTGTGTGCCCAGGCTTCCGGTAATTCCTCCCAGATTGATGGCAAACTCTTCCAAATGGCCAAAAATCACAGGAAATGGCATCTTTTCTACTCCTGGTACAAGCCTGGATTTGAAGTGCATGCTGTCCTCCTTACCATTAGCCAATCGGATTGCAGCATTGTACACATCGAATCGGACACCCGCCGTACCGGGATACTGGCGAGCCGTTGCGCTGGGTGTTTCATTTGGAGCGTATTGCCTGATGTATGTAAGTCCGATTAGCAAATCAATATTCGGGTGGCTGCGGAGAAACGTACGTATTCGCTGCAGCTGAGGATGTGAATCAAGTTGCTCATCCCAAATGCCATCGGGTATCGCTGTTTCTGGCGCAACAACAATTCTGGTGGTTGGTGTGATTTGATTCTCAGCCAGCGCGAGTATTTTTTCCAACTGCTCAGCGCTGTTTCCACTGAACTTCTCGTTGTAGGGGTCGATGTTCGGTTGAACCACAACGACTTCGGTTTTGGAAGTACTTGCTTCTATCCCCTGTAGAATAAACCAGGAGAGTACTGGCGGAATCAACACAATGAAAGCGAGCACGGCGTGGTGCACGGATTTCTTCAGAGGAGTAACAATCCATCTGTATAGAAAAAGATTGGTGGCCAGAATCCACAGGCTGCCGCCCTGAGTGCCCGTCCATTCGTACCACTGGATGAAGTTTGTCCAGGCAGCCCATGCATTCCCCAAATTGAGCCAGGGCCAGCTCAGGTCCCAGTCCATGTGCAAGTGTTCGAATGATATCCAATAAACCGGCAGGCTGATATAACCCCAAGTATTGCCGAAAATCCGTCTGGTCCGGTCAAAAAGCAGGAACGGAATGCACATGAGCAAAGAATTGGCGAAAATCATTCCGAACATACCAAAGGGGCTGGCAAACCAAACCCACCAGGTATTGAGTGCATTGAATGCTACAAAACTCAGGTAGACGTAGGGAAATAGCCGGATGTTCAGGCCCTGATCGCGTAGCCGGGATGTCGAATCCTGAAGGTGTAATAGCGGGAGAAATCCGATCAGCGACAAGGGCGCGAATCCGCCTGCTGGCCACGCTGCCCAGAGTAGAATAGGACTCAACAAGGCCAGCATCCAACGGGTTCTCCGTGAATTGGCGATAGGCTTCAACATGGATTCAAAGTTATTCTGATTGGCGAACGTTTGGCAACCTGAGTCAATCCAGGAGCTGCAAGTACGATCAGAAATGGGAATACCGGAACCCTGAATCGTGCGGATGCGGACGGGCCGGTGGCCAGAATGAACCAAATTATCCAGGTGATCAATACGCGACGTAGCCCTGGGTTTTTTGCATCACGCTGAATGCCGATGATGATGAGCAGAAGGATGAGCAGTGCACCGATAATCGAGCACAACCAAATCGTCCAATACCAGATCGGTCTGCTTAGCCATGTTGCGCGATAGCCTTGGTGTTGAAAGGAAGGGTTGCTTTCGATCGATCCTAAGCGCATTTCCAAATCCCATCGACCCGGGTCAACCAAAAAGGAAACAGCCCCTTTAAAATAAGCCCAACAGGTTGCTAGTGGTTTTTCTGTGATTACCTTACGAATCAACGAATCGCTTTTTGTACAGGATTCTGCGTAAGTCAAGCCATTAAGTGATTCTTGAAAGTGTGCAATTTGGTTTTTTGCAAATGCATCATCGTGATGAATCGCAAGTATGGAGGGTAGCGTATAATTTATCAATAGCTTTCTTCCCACGGAGCTTAATTCGGTCACTCCGGTTTGCTGTTCGTTTCGAATGAGTGTAGCGGTAATCAGTACGATGTGTATGGCCGCTGCCACTAATGCAGTACGCCTGACTTTAAATGTTCCATGTACAGCTTGCCAAATGACCACTGGTATCCAGCAGAAAATAGCTACCGGCTTTGTGAGCCAGGCAAGTAATAGCATCAGGTGGCCTATCCAGAAAAAGTGCTTGTTTTTAGTGGTGTTAAACTTCAACAAATAAAACACCCCGCTCACAAGCAGGAACTGAAGCAGTGTTTCGCTCATGTATACCTGAGCGTAAATCCACGAGGAGGGCATGAGTAGCCATATCGCTCCCATACTAAACGCGCGAAGCTGAATTCCGAAGCCCTGACTGAGGATTTTCCACGTGAGTACAGCCGACAATGCATGGAGGAGCGATTGGAAGATCAGAGCAAGCAAGGGGAAGCGTAACCCCATGCTCGACAGAAATAAAAAGGCCGAATATCCTGGCGGCCGCCTACTGTATAGGGAAGGATCGATTTCGTAATCGAGTTCCCCACAATACCAAGCTCCGTGTTCAAAAAGATTCTCCGCCAGCCTAAAGTAATCAATTGAGTCACTGGTGTAGATCCTGCCAGCTGAAATCGCCATCCAGGTCAAGCTGAGCTGAAGGCTCAGCACCATGACAAAAACTGCCGTGGGAGTCCGTGTGCATTGCATTCCCATTGGCGGTAAAAGTACACATGTACTCAATGCCTACATTTGATGCCGATGTCTGCCCTCCGGCTTCAGGCCCTGCATTATCGTCTTTCGTTTTTACGGCCTTTCGGGGTCGCCCATGGTACGCGTAGCTTTACTGATGTTGTTTATGTCAGGGCCTCATTCAATGGGCAAACCGGATTCGGTGAGGCCGCGGTACCCCCTTATCTTGGTTACGATACCCCCAGGCTTGTACAGGCTTTTCATACCTGGTTTCCATCTCAGTTGAACGACAGCTTGGCCATCCGTCAAGTTCTGGCTTCGCTCGCGCAGGTTGGAAATGAGATTCCTAAGCCACTCAGGTGCGCCGTCGATCTTGCAATGCACGATTTACTGGGTAAGTTTTCCGGACTGCCCGTACGCGCAGTATTCGGAATTCCGGATGCCGTACGTGAATGTGCGTTCACCATCGGCATCGGCTCTGTGGAGGATGTTATTGATCAGGTCCAGGCTCATCCGCAAATCACGTTGTTTAAAATGAAATTGGGTGGGCCCATTGACCGGGATCGGGTGGAGGCCTTGCTGAAAACCGGACACACCCGTTTTTGTGTCGATGCAAATCAAGCCTGGAAGTCGGTTGAAGTTGCTGCAGCCGAAATTCGCTGGCTTTCAGACAGGGGTTGTCTTTTTGTTGAACAGCCCATGCCGGTTTCGCTGGATCATGAACTTCCGCGTCTAAAGTCCATATCCCCATTGCCACTCATTTTGGATGAATCGCTTCAAGATTCCGCCGATTTGGAGCGACTGGCCGCATCCTGCCACGGAATCAACGTTAAGTTGCTCAAGTGTGGGGGGCTGGCTCCTGCTGTCGGTTTGATCCGCCGGGCAAACAGGCTGGGTTTAAAGGTATTGGTAGGGTGTATGTCGGACAGTGCGTGCGGGGCCTCTGCTGCAGCGCAGCTTGCCGGATGGGCCGATTGGCTGGATTTGGATGGCCCGCTGCTGATTGGAAACGATCCGTTCCGATTGCCCGAATATCGGGAGGGAAAACTTTGGCCGGATACGAGCCCAGGCACGGGCGCATGTCTTGTCCAATCCGGCTTGTTCCCCGAGGACGAAAGGTGATTCTGCCCTTTGATTGCCTACTTTTGAATGCATGATCACCATTCGTCCGGCAGAAGAGCGAGATGTGGAGGCCATTACGGCCATCTATAATGAAGCAGTCCTGAACACGACCGCTACATTCGATACGGATCCGAAAACGGAAACCGACCGGCTCTCCTGGCTCCGGGCACACGGTGAACAACATCCGGTGCTGGTGGCTATAGTTGACAACACGGTTGCCGGTTGGGCTTCATTAAGCCGCTGGAGCGAACGGGCTGCCTATGACTCAACGGCTGAGACATCCCTCTATGTGCATGTCGATTACAGGAAAAGAGGAATCGGCAAACAACTCATGGAGGTGCTGGTCCTTGCCGGACGTAAAGCCGGCTTACACACGCTTATCGCACGCATAACCCATGGAAACGAGCAGAGTATTTACCTGCACGAACGCATGGGTTTTGTCAACATTGGAACCATGCGCGAGGCCGGAACCAAATTTGGCCGATACCATGATGTCCATTTCCTTCAAATTGTTTTTTCCTGATCCGCTCAAGGTATGGCCACCAGGGCAAAAACAGTCTTTTATTGTCAGAGTTGTGGCGCGAATGCTCCGAAATGGATCGGTAAATGTCCATCCTGCGGCGAGTGGAACACCTATGCGGAGGAAGTCGTTCAGGTTGCGCCGAAAGAAAACCAATGGCGAACGGATTCACGCAAGGAGTCCAAGGCTTCGAAGCCACGGTTGATAAGCGACATCGCCCTTGAGACAAGTCCTCGGATTCCTCTTCCCGATCAGGAGCTGAGCCGCGTGTTAGGCGGAGGACTTGTTCCGGGTTCACTCACGTTGTTGGGTGGCGAACCCGGCATCGGTAAATCTACTCTTCTGCTTCAATTGGCGGTCCAGCTCAAAGGCAAACGGATCTTGTATATCTCGGGCGAGGAAAGCGAACAACAGGTTCGTATGCGTGCAGAGCGGATCGGACCTCAACAAGGCGAGTGTTACATCCTTACCGAGACCACAACACAGCAGATTTTTCAGCAGATTGAAGCGCTTCGGCCTGAATTGGTGGTTGTCGATTCGATACAGACCCTGTATTCGAATGTGTATGAGTCCGCTCCTGGTACAGTTTCACAGATCCGAGGTTGTGCAGGAGAATTATTGCGTTTTGCCAAAGAAACCGCCACACCGGTCTTACTGATCGGTCACATAACCAAGGAGGGTAGTATAGCAGGTCCGAAGGTGTTGGAGCATATGGTCGATACCGTACTGCAGTTTGAAGGCGACCGGCATCATGTGTATCGTATACTGCGTGCAATTAAGAATCGATTCGGTTCTACGGCCGAACTCGGGATTTATGAGATGCATGGTTCCGGGCTCCGGGAGGTGGCAAATCCCTCGGCTCTTTTGCTTTCACAACGCGATGCAAGCCTCAGTGGTACTGCGGTAGCCTGCACCATGGAAGGTGTAAGGCCTTTCCTTATCGAAACCCAAGCCCTTGTTTCCTCTGCGGTATATGGAACTCCGCAACGAACCACTACGGGATATGACCTGCGCAGATTGCACATGGTCCTGGCGGTTTTGGAGAAACGCTGTGGATTCAAGCTTGGTGCGAAGGATGTTTTTCTGAATATCGCCGGTGGCATTCGTGTAGAGGATCCGGCTATCGATCTGGCGATTATTTGTGCCGTACTCTCGTCTGCAGAGGATATGGCGATTGATCCGGCCTGTTGCTTCGCTGGCGAAGTTGGATTGACCGGTGAAATACGTCCTGTAACCCGTGTTGAGGCGCGGATAAACGAAGCCTCCCGGTTAGGGTTCAAGCGCATTTTTGTGTCCAGGTATAATTCGGGTCTCGAGGCGCTTGCATCACGCAGTACCATCAAAATCGAACCCGTAGGGAAGGTCGAGGAGGTATTCGGTTTGCTCTTCGCCTGAGTCGCCCCGTTTCCTTCCTTACCTTTGTTTCCGCATGAAAACCAATATCCGTCATCTGAGCTCACAGGAACTCACTGCTTTCTTCGTTTCGAGCGGCGACAAGGCTTTTCGTGCCCGTCAGGTTGAGGAATGGCTTTGGAAGAAGGCTGCGCGCAGTTTTACGGAAATGACCAATTTGAGCAAGGAGACTCGAAATCTGCTGGAGGAGAATTTTAAAATTGATGCGATTGCTGTCGATAAGAAACAGGTCAGTAATGACCGCACAATCAAAAGTGCATTCCGATTGCACGATGGACACTTGATTGAAGGAGTTCTGATACCAACCGATACTCGGATGACAGCCTGTGTCAGTTCGCAGGTTGGGTGTAGTCTTACTTGCAAGTTTTGTGCAACTGGTAAACTGGATCGCTTGCGGAACCTTGAATTCGATGAAATATTCGACCAGGTGGCCATCATCCGTGAGCAGGCGGCACAACACTATGACATCCCGCTGAGTAACGTAGTGTATATGGGAATGGGTGAGCCCTTACTGAATTATGCCAATGTGCTCAAGTCTATTGATTACATCACTTCTCCACAGGGATTACATATGGCACCCCGGCGCATAACGGTCAGTACAGCGGGAATCGCCAAAATGATCAAAAAGCTCGGCGATGATCAAGTCAAGTTCAATCTTGCGTTGTCGCTTCATGCTGCTAACGATGCCAAGCGCGATCGTATCATGCCCATCAATGAAAGTAATAACCTGGCAGTACTTGAAGATGCGCTCAATTATTTCTACGAGAAGACCGGAACCCGAGTCACCTTGGAATATATCGTTTTCAATAAGTTCAACGATTCGCGTGAAGATGCCCGTGAACTCGCTTCGTTCGCCAGAAGGGTTGTAAGTAAAATAAACCTGATTGAATATAACCCGATTGATGGCGGTGAGTTTGAGCGAACCAGCGACGATCGCGTGAATGCATTCATGAATGAATTGTGGCTTAATGGTCTGGTAGTGAACCTGCGTCGTAGTCGAGGCAAGGATATCGATGCTGCCTGCGGTCAACTTGCCAATAAATCAGTTGGGTGATGGAGTCATTGGACTCTGCACCTTCAGTTACTGATAAACGCCTTGGCGCAATTTATGTCTATCCGATCAAGTCGCTCGATCGCCTCGAATTAAGTGCTGTTTCACTGGGCCCTGGCAATTCCTTGCTTAACGATCGCCGATTTGCAATTCGAAATGCCCATGGTGTTCTAGTCAACGGAAAACGCAATCCGTTTGTACACCGTTTACGATGTCGATTTGCTAACGATGCTTCCACCGTGTTTATAAATTCGGAGTTGAGCGGGAGAAGCGGTGAGTTTGAGTTGAGCATTGGAAACGACAACCTTAATGCGTTTCTAAGTTCTCATTTTTGTGAGGATGTGACGCTGATAGAGGATGTGGGCGGCCGATTTTTAGATGATCCCGATGATTCGGCAATTACTTTAATTTCTGAGGAGACCCTTAGGGTGATTGCTGATTGGTATCACCTCGTAAATGTCGATGAAGCCACACGCCGATTACGGCCTAATTTGGTCATGACGGGTTTTTCCGCTTTTGAAGAGGACTCCTTGTCTCTTGATGCGGATATGGGTTGCGAGTTTCGTTTAGGAGCACTTTCCTGGCGTGCAATCAAGACCTGCCCTCGCTGCGTTGTTCCTTCCCGGCACCCCGATACAGCGGCCGTTTTAACTGGATTTCAAAAAACATTCGTGGAAAACAGGTCGGCTTACCGGCATGCGTCCGAACTCGAAGTGGCTACAGGTCACTTGTATCACGCCTCGGTATGTTGTATTCCGGCACATCGAACCGGTGCCGATAACTCCCTTGTATTAGGAGATGTTTTCTCCCTGCTTTCCTAGCGCCTTTCCATCCAAGCCTTCACGTACTTGCCTAGAATATCGAATTCCAGGTTCACCGTCTTCCCAGCGAACAGATTTTTGAAGGTGGTGTGCTCCCAAGTATATGGGATTATAGCAACTGAAAAATAGCCGGGGCTTGATTCGACCACGGTGAGACTCACCCCATTGATGGCAATCGAGCCTTTAGCGACCGTCAGGTGTCCGCTTGATGCGTCATATCTGAATTGAAACAGCCAGCTGCCGTCTTCCTCCGTCACCTTTTCACAGGTTGCGGTCAAATCCACATGCCCCTGCACAATGTGTCCGTCGAAACGACCATCTACCGGAACACAACGTTCAAGGTTCACCTGATCTCCCGGCTTCCATGAACCAAGGGTTGTTTTGCGAAGGGTTTCTGCAATTGCGGTAACTACATAGCCTTCGGGCCTGAATCCAGTCACTGTGAGGCAAACTCCATCGTGTGCGACACTCTGATCTTCCTTAAGGTCTTCTGTGATTGATGATTCGATAATGAACGTGCGGTTGCCATTTTCTTCAGCGACGGCAACCACGGTCCCCAGGCATTCGATGATTCCGGTAAACATGCTTCAAAGGTAAACCATGACAGACGTTTCGCTAAAGCCAGATACGCAATCAAGCCTTATTTTTACAGCAAACCCCACGATATGTCCATTGGTTTTCGTTTGCTACTCGCATCCCTTGCCGTTTGCGGCTCGCTAATCGCCCAGCCTCAGAAAAAAAATCTCACGATTGAAGACGCGGTGCTAAGACAGCGAAGCACGCTGGCTCCAAAGCGATTGCCCGGCTTACAGTGGGGCCATGCTGGTGATGCATTTTCGTACACAGAAAGTGCTGGTGGTGATGAATGGTTGATGGAAGGTCGGCCTGGAAACAAGACGAGAACGCGACTATTCTCACTTTCAAATTTGAATGGATTGTTGCGCACAGCTGGCTCGGATACGCTCGCCAAATGGCCTGCCGTAATCTGGAAGGGCTCCGCTTCGTTTCACTTTGAGGCCGGGGGTAGGACGCGCATGCTTGATGTGAGTTCTAATTCGCTGACCGTTGTTCCGACTCCGGAGCTCCCGAAGGGCGCAGAACATATAGAGCCTTCAAAAAGCGGTCCGGTCGCATTTGTTCAGGATTACAACATCATGATTACTGCTATCGGGGAGGCCGTACGGCAGGTGACAAAAGATGGTAGCCGCGAACTTTTGTATGGCACCTCTGTTCATCGTGATGAATTCGGAATCAACAAAGGCTTGTTTTGGTCGCCCGATAATAGGCGCTTGGCCTTTTACAGAATGGATCAGTCGATGGTGACTGATTATCCGCTCCTTGATTTTGCCGCAAAGCCCGCCAATCATGAGCCCATCAAATATCCTTTTGCAGGGGACTCAAGCCATCAAGTGAGAATAGGTGTTTATGATATGTCCAGCGGTAGCACAATCTACCTTCAGACCGGATTGCCTGTAGATCAATATCTGACCAATATTGCCTGGTCGCCCGATGCGCAATCGGTGTACGTTGCTGTACTTAATCGGGGCCAGGACCATATGAAACTCAATCGATACTCGGCCAAGACGGGGGCGTTTGAAACGACACTTTTTGAAGAGCGGGATCCGATGTACACCGAGCCGATGCATCCCATTGAGTTTTTGCCCGGCGATCCGACCAAGTTCATTTGGCAGAGCCGTAGAGATGGATGGAATCACCTCTACCTCTATGATATAAGCGGAAAACCAATCCGCCAACTAACCAAAGGAGAATGGGAGATCACCGATTTTAATGGATTTGATTCAAAAGGGAAAACAGCTTTCTTTCATTCAACCGATAACATGGGGCTGGATCGCGTGTTTAAATCGGTTGAGTTGTCTTCTGGGAAAGTGCGTTTGCTGAGCTCGGGTTCAGGTGTGCACACCTGCGTGCTGAATTCCCAACGCACGGCCTTCATCGACAATTGGAGCAGTCAGGTTGTTCCCCGTATCATACGTATCGCCTCTACACGAGATGGGAAGGTGTTGGAAACACTGCTGGAGGCTGCCAATCCACTTGCTGACTATACAGTAGGGCAGACGCGTACATTCACCATCTCAGCGGCAGATGGTAAAACCCCACTGTGGTGCAGGTTGATTTTACCCGCTGACTTCGACAGCACCCGGAAATATCCTGCGGTCGTGTATTTGTACGGTGGGCCACATGCGCAAATGATCACGAATACGTGGCTGGCAGGTGCGGATCTCTGGTTTCACTACCTGACTCAACAAGGCTATATCGTTTTCACGGTCGACAACCGTGGTTCATCAAATCGCGGAAAGACCTTTGAACAGGCGACCTTCAGAAAACTTGGTGAGGAGGAAATGCGCGATCAGATTGCAGGTGTCAATGCCCTTAAGGCATTTCGCTACGTGGACGCATCCCGTTTGGGTGTGTATGGTTGGAGTTTTGGGGGATTCATGACCACCTCACTCATGACACGTTATCCGGGTGTATTCAAAGCGGCCGTTGCCGGAGGTCCTGTGATGGATTGGAATTATTACGAGGTGATGTACACTGAGCGATACATGGATATGCCTAGTGAAAATCCGGAAGGATACCGTATCAGCAAACTGACCGCTCAGGCGGATCAACTCAACGGTAAGCTACTATTGATACATGGAACGAGCGATGATGTTGTTGTTTGGCAACACAGCTTGATGTTCCTCAAACAGGCTGTCAGTAAGGGCGTTCAGTTGGATTACTTTGTTTACCCCGGGCACCTGCACAATGTGACCGGAAAAGACAGGGTTCACCTGAATTCAAAGATCACGGGTTACTTCAACGATTTTCTGAAGTAGAATTTCAGCCTGCAGCAAGGGCGCGTTTATAAACGTCCAGGCAGCGTTCGCGGGCTTCCTTGTGATCTACTATCGGTTTCGGGTAGCTGAATTCGGCGTGCTCGGGTACCCATTTATTGATGTATACCAAATCGGGATCGAACTTTCGCGTTTGTTCATACGGGTTGAAGACTCTGAAATAAGGTGCAGCGTCACAACCGCTTCCGGCAGCCCATTGCCAACCGCCATTATTCGAGCTGAGCTCGAAATCCAGCAGCTTACGGGCAAACCAGGCCTCGCCAAGTCTCCAGTCAATGAGCAAATGCTTGGTTAGAAAACTGGCCACGACCATTCTCACACGGTTGTGCATGTATCCTGTGGTATTCAATTCGCGCATCCCGGCATCGACAATCGGGTAACCTGTTTTCCCCTCACACCAGGCTTGATAGGCTTTTTCATCAGTTCTCCAAGGAATGCGGTCGTAGGCCGGTTTAAATGCGGCGCCAACAACATGCGGAAAATGCCAGAGGATCATCATATAGAATTCACGCCAGCACAATTCGTTTAGCCATGAAAAACTATGTTGTTCAGCAAGCCGCACCAATTCACGGATACTCACCGTTCCGAATCGGAGATGCAATCCGATTTTTGATGTTCCATCCACACCGGGCAGATTCCGTGTGTCTGCATAATTTGCCAGCAGGGATTCTGGGATCAGGGTGCCTGGAAAACTCAGCTTGCTGCTGGAAAATCCGATTTCTGCATGTGTTGGAATCGGACGCTGTTTTTGCTTGTATAAGTGATCGAGACGCGCCTCACTGGGTAGGCTTTCGGGCCGATGAGATTTGAGGCGAGCGATCCATTTTCTTGAATAGGGCGTGTAAACGGTATAGGGTTTTCCGTCGTCCTTCACCACTTCATTTCTCTCGAAAATCACCTGGTCTTTACAAGTTTGAAAGGTGACGTTGTGCTTTTTTAAAAAATCAGAAATCTTTTGGTCGCGTTCCTGTGCGTAAGGTTCGTAATCGTGGTTTGTGTAAACATCCTTCACATCGTAATCCTGCAGAAGGGTTTTCCATACTGTTTCCGGATGTCCGAAACGTACATCCAAGGTTGAACCGGTATGACGTATTTCCTCCTGCATTTCCGTTAATCTGCGGTGTATAAAGTCGACACGAGCATCATCACGGTCTTCCAACTTGTTCAGAATGTCGCTGTCGAAGATGAACAGGGGAACAACCGGATTTCCCGATTTTAGGGCCTGGTACAATCCGGTGTTGTCCTTCCAGCGCAGATCTCTGCGAAACCAGAAAATGCAAACAGATTCAATTTTTGCCATACAGGTCTTTTAATGCGTCAGTCAAAATGGGAAATTTGAATTGGAATCCCTCGGAAAGAATACGGTCGCAAGAAACAAAGGTGCTGTCGAGCACCAGCACTGCCTGCTCGCCGAGTATTATTCGCAGGACGAAGGCAGGAGCAGGAAGTAGCAGACTAATTGGATTCACAATTCGTCGGAGTGTTCGCATGAACACACGTTGCTCCACGGGATGTGGTGCAACACCATTGTAAATACCCGTAGTAGAATTCTTAGACAATGCGTGCAGGAAAAGGGCGCACAGATCATCGATATGAATCCAACTCATAACCTGGTTTCCCTGACCAAGAATGGAGGCGATGCCTGCCTGCAACGGAGCTTCAAGTTTTGGTAATGCGCCACCATTCCTGGACAGCACAATTCCGATGCGAATGGTAACATGCCGTACAGGACACGATTCATAGGCTGATTCCCATGCGGCAGTTGTTTCAGAAAGAAACCCGACTCCCATCTTGCTGTGCTCATCCAAAATTTCGTTTCCCCGGCTTCCATAGAAACCGATGGCCGAAGCGGAAATCACACAGCTGACGCGATTGGATTGATTGTTCAAGGCGTGAATAAGCGTCTGAGCGGCATCCAGACGGCTTTGCAAAATCTTGCGCTTATAGCCTGTTGTCCAGCGTGAGCCGGCAATAGGAGCGCCCGCCAATGAAATGATGGCATCGATTTCATTCAAAGCTTCCTTAGGAAGTTCGTGACGTTCGGGGTTCCAGGCGAAAGTGCGAACCTGCTCATGCCCATTCGGATTTCGCACAAGCCAACGCACTTCATGTCCTGCTGTTTGGAGCACCTGTGTGAGACGTTGACCGACAAGACCGTTTCCGCCGGCGATGAGAATACATGCCATGCACAGATAACACTTCTGCACTCGGAAAGTTAATTCACTCGACCAGGTAAGCCGGGTCGAATCCGGAGTCGCCTGGGTCGAAATTGAGGATGGGCGCTGCGGCGGGCCGGTTCCCAAACCGCACTTGCAAACTAAATCGGAAATACGGTGCTGGCATTTGCGTATCGCGCACTCCATCAAGTTGAACGCGCCCGCCGGTGGTCATTCCCGCCTCGGCGGTGATGACCGTATGGCGTGCGCCATACCATCGCCCAAGCACTCCAACGCGTGGAAAATTAAACCTGTAGAACACAGGATCCTCACGATTTGCACTATCAGCTGGTAGCACATGGTAACCTCCCATGTTTTGAGCACGGATCAACATGCTGAATTTCTTCGAGAAGAGGTGGGTGTATGATGCGTTAAACGGAAAAGTGAACTGAATCTGGTCTTCATTGCCAAGGGTGTAGCCAAGACCTGCTACAGGTAGGATCCGGTCTTTTCCGGTGATCGGTGTATAGCTTAGCCCGAGAGTATGCCACAATCGGTTGTTGTGATACAATTTGCGCCAAATCAGCGAACCGTGTAAACGCAACGACCGGGTGCGAAAACTGAATGATTCGGTGGGCAAGGAGAGGCTCAGATTTGCCATCAGTAATTGACGAAGACCCTTGGCCATCAGACCAGTCATGCCGATCCGGAGCTGGCTCAGGGCCCGGTCCGGTTCGATATAATCCAGCTGACTCTGCCTATAATGAGCGCTACCTTGAGCAAGAACAGCAAAGAAAGGTTTTCCGCCGTCGGCTGACAGCCAGTCTTTCCCGGTATAAATGGGTGTCCGCCAGGTAAAAGACAAGCCTGTAAAACCGTTTTGTACCGTACTGTCGCCTACCTGACTCGGAACCAGATATTCGGCATCAGCCTGCCACATGGGGGAGAGCAGTGGATGGGGACGATAGCCACCCTGTGCCCGGAGAATGATCGGAGTCAGCACTAGCACAAATACTGATATGATACTTTTTCGCGTGATATGCATGAACTTTGGCGTCTCGACGAAGATAGACCATGAACGATCAGCAACTGGAGCGGTACAGACATGACCTGGATTTTTTACGGGCGATGGCTGCGCAGACTGAGACGGATTTTGCACGCTTTGGTTATCCACTCACATTTAACAGCGAATTACAACCCGACTTCAGGCGTTTTTGTGCAGAGCTCGCTCCCCGCCTCCGCGAATGGTGCAAGGTGGAGGGCGACCGCATTCGTTCGCTTTTGTATCACATCGACTTGCCCGAACACATGATTCCCGAAGGCTACGGATGCAGGGATACTGAGCTCTTGGCTGAGCGGATTTTGCAACGGGAATTGATAAAAGTGGTTTTGCGTAAACATTTTTCCGGCTAGGCTGTTTTATCATCACGGGATGCGGACATCCAACCGATGCCCGGTGTGAAGAAAAACGCCATGAATCAATTCTCGATTAAGGATGTTGAGGCCCTGACAGGCATCAAACCCCACACCCTGCGTATATGGGAGCAGCGCTATGGCATCCCCCAGCCCAAGCGTACCGCCACCAATATCCGCTATTACGACGACGAGGACATTAAGATGTTGCTCAGCGTAGCCATGCTCAACCGGCACGGTCACAAGATCTCGCACATCACCAAGATGAGCCGGGAGGACATTGACAAAATCGTCATGGACCTCACCGACAATGCCACTGATCAGCAGGTTCAGGTTGAAGCGCTGACCAAGGCGATGTTCGGTCTCGACGAAATTGCTTTCGAAAAAATCCTATCCTCCAGCATTCTCCAATATGGAATGGAGGCCACCTTCATCGAACTTGTATTCCCCTTCCTAGGCCGGATTGGAATGATGTGGCAAACGGGGGCGGTAAATCCAGCCTACGAGCATTTCATCACCAACCTGATTCGGCAGAAACTGTTTGTGGCCATTGATGCCCAACCGAAGAATCAGGCACCGAACGCGAAAAAGTTCGTCCTTTTTCTTCCCGCACACGAGCCACATGAAATCGGATTGTTGTTTGCCAATTACCTCATCCGTTCCAAGGGTCACCATACCAGTTATCTCGGCCCCAATCTGCCACTCGATGATCTGAATCCGGTCATGGGTATCTACAAGGCGGATTTCATCCTCACGGTGCTGACCTCGGCCATTGCGGCGCAGACCCCCATGCATGTGGCGAATAAACTTAGCAGTGATTTCCCGCAGGCAACCATTTTACTGGCTGGCGGACAACTTTTCCAGGCAAACATCAATCTTCCGAAAAATGTCCGCTTGTTGTACACCATGCAGGATTTGGTCCATTTACTGGACATGCTGCGCATTGTGAATTAAATCGGATTGTTCTGGTTGGCTAAAAAATAGCCCACCCAATTATCTGTGATCCTTTCCGATGTAGGACAGGAATTCGCGACGTACATCCATGTTTCGGAATTTTCCGCAGTATTCAGTCGTAATGGTGGTTGAATTAACATCACGAATTCCACGGGATGCGACGCACAAGTGCGCTGAATCAATCATTACCGCAACATCTTCGGTCTCCAGTGCCTCACGCAAGGCCGCCGCAATCTGAATGGTTAGACGCTCTTGTACCTGTGGCCTGCGGGCATAATAGTCAACCAATCGGTTGAGTTTCGAGAGGCCGATAACTTTTCCGGACGAAAAATAGGCCACATGCGCCTTTCCGAAAATCGGTACGAGGTGGTGTTCACAGGTCGAGTAAAAGGTGATGTCTTTTTCGACAAGCATTTGTCGATACCTGTACACATTACTGAATAGGGTAATTCCGGGTTTGTTGGCAGGGTCAAGGCCGCGGAAGGTTTCTTGGACATACATCTTGGCGACGCGCAACGGCGTTTCGCGGATACTTTCATCCGTTAGATCCATTCCCAGGGTGTGCAAAATTGCTTCCACGTGTGAGGCGATAATTCGAATTTTCTCCTCCGGAGAGGCGTCGAAGGCACCAGCTCTCAAGGGTGTTTTAATACCTCCAAGGCTGTGGTGAAGCATTTCATCCAGCTCATGGTCGGTGCCGACCGAAAGAGGTTCCATGTTTATATGGGAGCCTGAATGATCCTTGGCCGTTGCCGGAATCGCGGAGATAGTATTGTTTATTTTACGCATATATCTGTTAAACACTATTAGAACGGCTGAACCCCCTGCTTGTTTTGATTTAACAAACAAATACTAAACAAGATTGGATGGATTTTGACCGCTAATCGTGCTTGTATCATCACATAATTGTCAGAAATACCTTTGGTTAGGAGTTTATTGGCCTGAAAATCATAGGATTATATTTGTTTAACTAATTACCATTAAAAATTAAACAAAAAGGCTTGCATTGGATACCTTGCGACATTAGTTTTGTGAAACTTTTAAGATAAAAACCTAAACAAATGACACAGGTCGAATTCAATCATCAGGTCAACACCCATTATCAGCCACTGCGGGGATATGCTATGAAATTGACCCAGGATCATGAAGATGCCAATGATCTGGTTCAGGAAACCATGTTGAAGGCTTTTCGCAACCGCGACAAGTTCGAGGACGGAACAAATCTGAAAGGGTGGTTGTATACGATCATGAAGAACATTTTTATCAATAACTACCGCAGAATGGTGAAAGGCAGCGTAGTTACAGATGATACAGAAAACCAGATATACATCAACAATGCCGCTCATTCCGTCCGAAATGATGGAGAAGGTCGAATGATTATGAAAGAGGTGAACAACGCCATTGGACTGTTGTCCGACAACCTTCGCACACCTTTTATGATGTCGTTTGAAGGATACAAATACGAGGAAATCGCACGGCACCTAGCGGTTCCGCTGGGAACAGTCAAAATCCGTATTCACGTTGCACGTCAAAAGCTGAAAAAACAGCTTAGCCCATATGGAACGGAGGCCGGGTACTCCATCCATTCATAAAAGAAAGTTCTTTTGGTAGGTTTTAGGTTGCAGATGGGCTCCGGAATACGGAGCCCTCTGCTATTTGGTGGCTACCTATCTTTGGTGCTGACCCATGAAACGATTCGCGAAACGCATCCTCTTACTTCTTCTGGTTCCTGCATCCTTTTTGTGGTGGGGATTCTCTGACGATTTTTTTCAGATCGCCCGACAGCTCGACCTGATGGCCGGAGTTTACCGCGAAGTAAATGCTGTGTATGTTGATGATGTGAATCCGGGTTCATTGATGAAGTCAGGGATTGATGGGATGCTGAAATCACTTGATCCCTACACCAATTATTATCCGGAGTCGGAAATCGAAGATTACCGGATGAAACACGTCAGCTCCGAGTACGGCGGCATTGGTGCGAGCTCGATACGTAACGGTGATAGCGTACTTATTTATGAGGTTACCGAGGGTTACCCTGCACAACAGGCCGGCCTTCGGGCAGGAGATCGGCTGCTGGAAGTGAATGGCAGGAGTATCAGCGGACTTTCTCCTCAGGAAATTGATGACATGGTTAAAGGTCAGGCCGGGACAATGGTACGGCTCCTTGTTGAACGCCCTGGAGCTTCTGCTACGATACCGCTCAGTATTACGCGCGGGGAAATAAAGTCGAAAAATGTACCGTACTACGCCATGATTGACGATAGCACGGGATACATCAAGCTCGAGAAATTCTTGCAAGATTGTTACAGTGAAACCCGGAATGCACTGGTGGAATTGCAAAAGAATCAGGGTATGACTTCATTGGTTTTCGATTTGCGGGGCAATGGCGGCGGGCTTCTCGAAGAATCGGTCAACATTCTGAACCTGTTTCTCCAAAAAGATCTTCCATTGGTCAGGCAGGAAGGAAAGACGTCCGGCTCCAACAACACCTATAAAACGCGTAACGAGCCGATTGCTGAGGATTTGCGTGTGGTTGTTCTGATAGACAAGTCGTCGGCTTCCGCCAGCGAGATTACAGCAGGTAATTTTCAGGACCTCGACAGGGGCGTCGTTGTAGGGCAGCGTTCTTTCGGAAAAGGACTTGTTCAGCAAACGCGTAACCTCACGTACAATGCGCAGATGAAATTGACGGTAGCAAAGTACTACACTGCCAGTGGGCGTTGCGTGCAAACAAGGGTGTATCGTCACCGATCCGATGAAGACGGTTCGTTTTACGAGATTCCGGACTCCCTGCTGAAGGCGTTTAAGACCCGCAACGGCAGAACGGTTTATGATGGTTCGGCGGTCTACCCCGATGTTTATGTATCGCTTCCCGATACTGCAACCCTGACCAAGAGCCTGGTTCGGAACTTGCTCATATTTGATTTTGCAAGCCTTTACCGCAGCAAACACGATACGATCGGTGGTGCTTCCGATTTCCGCTTATCGGATGGGGATTACCGTGAATTTGTTGCCTTTCTATCTGGCCGCACCTACACATATGCAACCCAGAGCGAAAAAGCTTTCGAATCCTTGAAGGAAGCTTCCCTCCGTGAGAAGTACTTTGCATCAACCGATCGCGATTTGATTGCCTTGGGTACAGCGTTACGTCACGACCGTGCGGAAGATCTTCGCCTTTTCAGTCCGGAGATCAAGCAATTCCTACAACAGGAGATTGTGTCGCGCTACCACTTCCAGCGAGGACGATTCGAATACATGTTCAAGCATGATCCTGTATTCTTGGAAGGACTTGGGATTGCGCATGACCCGGCGCGCTACGCCTCCATTTTACGCGGTGATGGTCAATATAAGGTTATCGGAAAGCCCCGCAGATAAACCTGCAAATCAGTAAACACCTTTGAACTGGTCCAAAAAGCGGACGTCGTTCTCAGAAAAAATCCGCAAGTCGCGGATACCATAACGTAGCATCGTTATCCGTTCAACGCCCATGCCGAATGCGAATCCGCTATAAACTTCGGGGTCGATGTTTCCGTTTTGAAGTACAGCAGGATCAATCATTCCGCAGCCAAGAATTTCCACCCAGCCACTGTGTTTGCAAACATTGCACCCCGATCCTTTGCAAATGCTACAACTGATGTCCATTTCAGCACTTGGTTCGGTGAAGGGGAAATAGGAGGGACGTAGGCGGATGCGTGTGTCGTGGCCGAACATCTCTTGCGCAAAATACAGTAGGGTCTGACGGAGGTCAGCGAAGGATACACCCTTGTCAATGTAGAAGCCCTCAACCTGATGAAAGAAGCAATGTGCCCTGGCCGAAATGGCTTCATTCCGGTAAACGCGGCCTGGACAAATTGTGCGGATGGGAGGTTCTTGCGACTCCATAACACGCACCTGAATGGAGGAGGTATGGGTTCGTAAGGCCAGTGCGCCCTGATATAGGGAAGGATCCGATTTTAAGTCGATAAAAAACGTATCCTGCATATCGCGCGCAGGATGCTCGGGGGGGAAATTCAACGCTGAGAAATTATGCCAGTCGTCTTCGATTTCCGGTCCGTCACTCACGTTGAATCCAACCCGTGAGAAAATCTGAATGATTTCTGCACGCACCAAGCTCAATGGATGTCTTGAACCCGCAGGAAGCGGGTCGCCCGGTAAAGTCGGGTCTTTTTCAACTCCCCGGTCTGATACTGATTGTTCGAATTGTTCGCGGAACTGATTCAGCTTGGCTTCGGCCGCTTCTTTCAGTGCATTCACTTCCTGCCCGTAGGCTTTGCGCGACTCAGGAGCCACGTCCTTCATGCGCGCAAACAGGTCTGTTAATGCGCCCTTCTTTCCAGTGAACTTCAGTCGGAACTGCTCAAGTTCTTCCTTGCTGGAAGGTGTAAAAGCCTGGACTTCCTCCAGGAGGGAGCGAATGGAATCAGACATGATGTCGCAGGAAGGATTACTTATTAACGATCAGCTTCATCTTCATCCGCAGATCTGTGACCGGACGATCGGCAGCTCCAGTTTGAACGGCAGCGATTTTGTCGATCACTTCAAGGCCTTCAACAACCTCTCCGAATACGGTGTAGCTGCCGTCGAGCCAAGCTGAACCGCCAACCGTGGTGTAATCTTTTTTCTGCTCCGGACTTAGTTTGGTACCCAGGCGTTGTTCGGCCATGCTAATCTCCGCTTCGGTCATAGGCTTACCCTGCACAATGTAAAACTGGCATCCGCTGGATGCCTTCTCGGGGTTGTTATCGCGTGCGGCCGCCAAAACTCCTTTCCGGTGGTATAGGGTGCTGACAATCTCTGCTGGAATTTTGTATCCGATATCGCCGGCCCCTAGCATCTGTCCGGGGGCTGCATTTTTTGAATTGGGATCGCCGCCTTGAATCATGAAGCCCTTGATGACACGGTGGAAAAGAAGGCTGTCGTAAAAGCCTTCGCCGGCCAGTTTTAGGAAGTTTGCACGGTGTAAAGGGGTTTCCTTGTATAAACGAAGTTTCATTACGCCGAGGTCTGTGCTGAGTTCGACGAGGGTATCAGGACCCTGATCATTTTCTTTTGTCATTTCAGGTTTGGGTGCAGGTTGGGATGAACTTCCGCTCTTTTGGGCCAAGGCTGGGATTGATAGCAGGACGAGCAGTGCGAATGCCAGGTTGCGGGTTTGTTTCATTGGATTGAACTTGATTACTTTTGATTCCGGTTCGGGTTTATCGGACATCCTGCAAGTTTAATCAAAAGGGAACAAATTCACCGATTCATCCGTAAGAAGCCACAAGACCACATTCATGAAATCCTTCATCCAGGTACTCACACTCGTTACAGTTGTCCTCCTTTCGGCCGCGTCATGTAAGAAAACGGAGCCTTGCGAAGCCATCATTACGGTCGTCGACCCTCAGGGAGCTCCGGTTCCAGGTGCCCGCGTGGTGCTGCGTCAGGACAGCGTGGTCAATCCTCAAACAGGTGTTCGTGCGGATATTCTTGAGGAGGAGTTCACCAGCAGCAACGGAGAGGCCATTTTTGAATTCAAGTGGGAAGCCGTACTGAATGTTGAAGTCGATGTGGATACCCTGAGTGCAAGGGATTACATCCGTCTCGAGCAAAGCGAAACGGTGCGCAAGACTGTTACGGTTCGCTGAGTATTTCGGTCCCCTTGGGGATGTTCCGGCTGACTACTTTTGCGGAAAATCCCTGTATGTCTATTCCAACTGTCGATTCGGTCAACTTTGCCGGCAAACGTGTGCTTGTTCGGGTTGATTTCAATGTCCCCCTCAATGCTCAGTTCGAAGTAACAGACCCGACCCGTATCCGTGCTGCGATTCCGACGCTCAAAAAGATTCTGAATGATGGAGGCAGTCTGATTCTTATGTCCCACCTGGGTCGGCCCAAAGAGGGTCCTTCCGATAAATTCTCGCTTCGCCATACGCTTCCAGTAATCTGCGAACTTCTGGGTCGGGATGTGGATTTTGCAGACGATTGTCTCGGAGAGTCCGCTCGTACTGCTACTTCAGCTTTGCGTCCCGGTCAGGTTTTGCTGCTGGAAAACCTTCGATTTTACAAGCAGGAGGAAAAAGGCGACAGTGAATTCGCCAAAGCACTGGCTGCATACGGTGATTATTATGTGAACGATGCATTCGGTACCGCTCATCGTGCCCATGCCAGTACAGCAGTCATAGCGCATGAGTTCAACGGACGTTGTTGTTTCGGGTATCTGATGGCCGCAGAAATTGATAATGCATCGCGCGTATTGGAGCATGCCGAAAAGCCGTTCACGGCCATCATGGGTGGAGCCAAAGTCAGCGATAAAATTCTCATCATCGAGCAGTTGATGCCCCGGGTGGACCATCTGATTATTGGTGGAGGAATGGCCTATACGTTCATCAAAGCACGCGGAGGGCAAATCGGGAGCTCGCTATGCGAACAAGACAAGCTCGATCTTGCACTTGATATCCTGCAAAAAGCTGAGGCACTTGGTGTGCAGATTCACCTACCGGTCGATTCTGTGAATGGAGACCGGTTTGCGGCTGACGCCTCTGTAGCCGTTACAGCAGCAGATGCAATCCCTGAAGGTTGGATGGGGCTGGACATCGGTCCGGTTTCTGCTCAGCGTTTTTCGGAGGTGATCCAGCAGAGCCGAACCATATTGTGGAACGGTCCGATGGGTGTGTTTGAGATGGATGCCTTTGCTGCCGGCACACGTACTGCGGCTGAGGCGATTGCTTCCGCTACCGCCAAGGGTTCATTCTCACTCATTGGTGGAGGCGATAGTGCAGCAGCCATTCATAAATTCGGTTTGGCAGATCGTGTATCATATGTCTCTACAGGAGGGGGAGCCCTTCTCGAGTATTTTGAGGGGAAGGAGTTGCCTGGGGTGCGAATGGTGCTCGATGCGAATACTTGAACCTGAAGAAAAACGAATTACTTTGCAGAAGTGCTTTCTCGGAAACACGTGCGAATTAATCTGAACGGCGAATGAACTACCTTGATGTATTGATTGCAATTCCGCTCTGCTGGGGTGCATACAAAGGATTCCAGCGAGGTATCGTTTTCGAAATCGCCATGTTGTTTGGCATTTTGCTTGGCCTTTATCTCGCCTTCAAACTTAGTGGTGTGTTTCAGACCCTGGTGGCGGGAATGGTCGATGCGAAGGGTGGTACATTGTATCTGATTACCTTCTTTGTTGTATTTATTGCAGTTGTGCTTATTATGGTGTTGTTGGGAAAGTTCCTCGAGCAGGTACTTAAAATCGGGAAGATGGACACACTCAACAAGGCAGCCGGTGCAGCATTCGGGCTGGTCAAATTCTTGCTGGTGGTTAGCGTGTTGTTATCTGTATTCAGGCCGGTTGATGCCCGATACGAATTGTTGCCTGCCAAGATTAAATCAGAAGCCCTGTTGTACGAACCCGTGATACATTTTTCGCAATACCTTTTCCCTGCTCTGAAGGATGTCCAGCAAGAGTTTTCAAAACACGTAGGCTGATCTCGTATGTTACACATCCGGAATATCGATGAGTTGAAATCCGATTGGAACGGATTGTTGGAATTACTTAGTACCCGTTTTGACGCTGACCTTGATTTACAGGGTGTCGTTTATCTGATCGGTGTGCAAGAATTGGGGCATGGCCCACGTTCATTTTCCAAGGACGAAAAGCAGGATCTGATGCACATTGCCACCTGCAGGTTGTTATCCCGTTTCGGTTTCTATGAACTGATTGGCAGCGACGATGAAGGTTGGCCACACTGGCAACTCGTGCAGAAAATCCCCCCGATGTCGCTTGGTGAGCAGGATTATTTGTTAAAGCAGTCTGCAATCGATTATTTCCGTGAGCAGGGCGTTTTTTAATACCAGACTAGGTGTTGTTTATTTTGAATAGGACAACCTGAGGTTCGGTGTGAAAAACCGTTTCAGGTGCCATTCTCCGAATGGTTCCGGAACAGGAAGCGTGTTGAGCGAATCTGCGGGAAGACCAAGCCTTCGTGCATTGTTCGCTATGGAGCGAACCGAATCCACATAGGCCCGCATGGTCTGTATTGATTCCGGGCCGCCGATCGGGCCATGTCCTGGCACAACCTGTTTGGGCTTGAGTTGCTCAAGCGAGTTCAATCCGCTTATCAGCGATTCAGAATCACCATCGCCAAGCCAAGGGTGATATCCGCTAAAAACCAGGTCTCCGGCAAACAGAATCTGTTCGGCAGGAAGCCACATTACTAGGTCACCTGTGGTATGGCCGTTTCC
The DNA here is from genome assembly GCA_021299095.1 of Sphingobacteriales bacterium. GTDB lineage: Bacteria > Bacteroidota > Bacteroidia > AKYH767-A > OLB10 > JAJTFW01. The sequence goes on from JAJTFW010000004.1 coordinate 33,263, forward strand.
TGCGTGAAGAAATAGAACTCGACGCGATTCGCTCTCCAATGTGAAGGGGAGTTTGATGATGGAATCGGCCATGGTTATTCGAAGGCTGTCCATGGATTCTGCGATGCCGCTGAAATAGCTCAACCAAAGGATATGTTCAAGTGAGTCGAACGTATTGAAATTTCGGATGTCCATCTCCGCCATCGTGCGGGCGGTTTGTGGTGCAAATCCCGGGTAGGAATTGACTTCGTCAGGAAGTTTTTCCCGCATAGCCATCCGGATTTCCTCGGTGCCAAGAATGGTCGCATCGCCAAATACCTGATTTCCCCCCGTGTGGTCGTTGTGCCAGTGGCTGTTGATCAGGTAACGAACCGGCTTGCCGCAAAACGCTTCAGCCATATTCCGCATTTCCCGGGCCGCATGGGGAGTCATGAAGGCATCAAACACCAACAGATATGAACCCATATCAACTATCCCTGCATTCGAAATGGCGTGACCATCCGGATTTGCGATGGCCGCATATACACCTGGCTGTAGGGTGTAAAAAGTGAAGTGCCTGGGCTTAGGCATAGCTCCGGGCGAAAAGGCGAATAGCGTGGCTGCAGCCAGCACTATAAGAAGCGAGCGTAGTTGGTGCAAAGGATGTCTCGGCATGTGTTGAGATATGAATTGATTTTTCATCCTACCCGAAAACACCGCATGCTCACACTTCCATATTGCATGCCCTCGAATAACATGGTGGTGGCTTCGTTTTTATCAGCCAGGCCCAGGCTGTAAATCATCGGAAGGTAATGGTCGTTGGTTGGCACAGCCAATTGTGCAAGTGTACCGAAGGTCTGGTAGTTAACCAGTGGGAGGTAGTCCTTGTTCAAGATGTGTGTTTTTACAATCGAATCAAATTCAAGGGCCCAATCGAATGGCTTGGCGTTTATATCGGACCAGTCGAGGTTGCCGAGATTGTGAACGATGTTTCCGCTACCAATGATCAGCACACCACGGTTTCTGAGCTTTCGGAGTTTTTCTGCCAAGTCGAAATGGAATGCAGCCCCTTTCGTATAGTCAATGCTAAGCTGGAATACAGGAATGTCTGCCTTGGGCCAGATGTGCCGCAGTACGGACCAGGCTCCGTGATCGAGTCCCCATTCATGGTCCTCGCGAACATGAACAGCTCCGGCCATGCCAATGACTTCCCGGGCACGCTCGGGGTGGCCTGGGGTGTCGTATCTGATTTCAAATAGTCGCTGGTCAAACGGGCCGAAGTCGTGGATGGTGTGTTGTTTTGGCGCAACCGAAACAAAAGTCCCCTTGGTTTGCCAATGTGCCGATACGACCATGATCGCTTCAGGCCTTGGAAGGTGATTAGCTAGTGTTGACAGGGACTGTGTGAAGGTGTTGTCGAAAAGTGCATTCATGGGGTGGCCATGTCCGATGAATAGGACGGGCATTCGCTCGCTTGGGGACAAGCCTTCTGTCAATTGCTCGATCCGCTTGAGTTGGATTGCTCCAGCGGCCAGAGGAGCTGCCGCCATCAGGTTGATAAATGAACGACGTTCCAAAGCAACAGTTGGGTTTTAAAAAATTCCTGTAATGCTTTCTTCAGGGTTTTCAGTAGCTTTTTCTACGCATCAGTTTCGACGCCAATATGGCCATGGGGAAGTATGCGAGTGTAAGGTCGGTGATGTTGAACCACATCGGAGCGGGGAGTTCGTAAGCCATATAAGCTCCCGCACAGAAAAATAAAAAAGCAATAGGTAAGGTCATACGAAGCGGATGTCCGCGCCCAATCCGTGCTGCCAACAAGGCACCGATAAATGTTCCAATAGCATGAGCCAAAAGCGGACCGATGAAGTCTTTGAATGAGAGCAGGTACATGGTTGATGCCATTTCACTGATTCCCTTTGAACTGTAGCCGGCGGGTGGTGGGAAATACAATTGCCAAACTTCAAGGATACCCGAATTGACGAATCCGCCGGTAATCATTCCAGCAAGTACTGCAAGGAAGTTTCTGAGCTTGGTAGGCATAGTTAGAGGCGATTAGGGTCTTTGTGTTGGTGCCTGAAGTGATTTGTCCCGGTAATCGATTAGGTATTGTCTCACTTCAGTTAAGGTCGAATCAGCACGCAGGGCTCTTTCCCAACAGGTAATGGCGCTATCACGCTTCCCGTCCAGAAAATACACCTTCGCCAAAAGGCTAAGTGTTGTAGGGTCTTGCGGTTTGTAGCGCAATGCCGATTCCAGTATTGCGCTCAGCTCTTTCAAATTGCCTTGGGTGTAACGCTGGTTGTATTCTTGCATCAAGCCCATGAACTTGGCATCCGAAATTAAACGATCGTTTATCGCGTTGAACCTACTTGTCGGGTTCAACGCGCGGAATCTGCTCCAAGCCCATTCGGCACTGTCCAATTGCCCCAGGCTGTAATGCGAGAATCCCCATTCCCTGTACATCAGTTTGTAGCCCGGATAAATCGAATATGCGGCTCGAAAATGCTGAATACAAGTGCGGAAACTTGCAGCTCGTTGGGTGCTGTCTTTTATATCTTCCGCTACTGCTGCCAGTGCCATGGCGTGGAAGGCTTGTGTGCGAAAGCTATCAGGTGCCTTTTTGACATCAGCTGCATACAAAGTGTTATTGTCTTTCCATTCCTTATTTCTGTTAACCGTGATACTCCAGCAAGGAATTGCAGAAACCAGTAAAAGGCCAGGCAAGATGATTTCCACCTTTTTAGGTAAAACATTTCCTATGCCAATAAGGATTGCGCCCAGCAGAAACAGGCCGGGACTGAACAGGAAACGCTCGGCGAGTATGGGGCCGACGTTGATGAACAGGTTGGAAAGCAGGACAATTCCACCAAGGTATGCGAGGACGAAGATGCCCATCCAGCGTTTCTTCATCGTTAGCCAAACACCAAGTAGCAGTAAGCTCAGGTGTAGGATGAGGGATAAGATCACACTTGTATCTGTTAGGCTCTTGTATGGTATATGATTGTAGCTGTAGTCAAAAATCAAGGGTGCAGGCCATACCATTAGCCGGAGGTATTCCAAGAGAACAAAAAGAATTGTAGCGATTTTTTGACCGGCAGTAGCCATCAGATAGGGGTCGGTTGTCAATAATGCAGACGATTCCGGTACGCTGCTAATCGAGATGCGAACAGCCACGAATCCGATACCCGCAAGCGCAAAGGGAATCGCTTTCTTCAAGGACGCAAGCAGTGACATCCCCCGCACAAAAAGAAAAAGTGGTATAAGCACCACCGTGGTAATGGCGCTCTCTTTGGCGAATAAGGCTAGGATAAACCAGCTCAGTGCCGGAAGTAAACTACGTAATTTACCTTCTGGATTGATCTTGCCAATCTGCTCGAGGCAAAGTACAGTGAATAGAAGGGCAAGCAATTCATCACAGCTCTTGATGTTTGCTACAACTTCGGTGTGTACAGGTAAAATCAGGAAAAACAAAGCTCCTGCCAGGGCGACACCAGGCTTGTCTGGAAAAAGAACGGATTTGAAAAAACAGAATATACGCCAACAACAACACGCATAAAGGAGTATGCTCAAACCATGGAACACCTGCCATTGAGGACCTGTGAACTCATAAGTCAGTGCGAATAACAACAGGGATAGTGGCCGGTAGCGCCAACTCAGTTGGGTGGCCGGCTTCATGGTGCTTCCGTAAAAACTATCGTGGCTCAGAATATCCCACCAGCCACCAATCCCGTCTTTTACGTACGTGTTTTCACTCAGTACCATCACGTCATCAAGGGCAACACCATTCTGCAAGATGTTGAAGTAAAACATCACAGATACGATCAGGCACAAAGGGAAAACGAATCGTGCGGGAATGTTCATGAGCTGACGATTAAAAGTCCGTGTCAAAGGTATTTAGCATGCGGTAGGTCATGCTGTTCATTCCAGCATAGCACCTTCAATTCTGAACCGCGGAGCCGTTTTGTCAGGTAGGAAGGAATAGATAATTGACCGAGTGGTATCAACCGCAGCACTATTTGTGTCGTCAATACCGTACAACGGGAAGTTTCGGATCAACTTTCGTCCGTTCAGTGCAAAGCGATCGTGTCCCATATAGCCGGCAGAGAGGATAGAGTCTTCGCTAAGTTCAGGCAACAGGATTGGCACCAAGCCTTGATTGGGCTTCAGCGTGAAGCCCACCACAGATCCATAACTACCACTGCCTGCCGATTGTGTAATGATCAGTATTTCGGGACTTCCATCGCCATCGAGGTCAGCCGTTTCCATGTTCACAACGGGGTCGCCTTCCCATTGGGTAAGCACGGTATCTCCTGTTGCACTCACAGTAAGTTCGCAGGCCTGCAGGGAACCATCTCCATGCACCAGCAGATCGATGTTGAACATGCCGAATTGTTGTTTCAGGGAGCGATGGCTTGTGTTTTCATTCGGCCCAGTGTCTGGGTTGTTTGCCCTGTTTGAGCACGAGGGCGCAAGGCAAACCCATGCGATTAGGATACAAGACTTGTTGCAAACCTGCTTTAAAAGCCTGAAGAAACTAGAAGATGGATTGAAATTCATATGTCTGGTCAAACGATGTGGATGCCGGCCAAATCCCATCAAATGTATTCTGAAAAGATCAATTCGACCTTGCGGCTTAAACCACAGGGCTGCGACTATCTTTGTCAAATGCAATTTCGCTCCGTTGTAGGACAGGAAGATGTTAAAAACCGCTTGCTTCAAAGTAGTAGTGAGGGGCGCGTCAGTCATGCATTGTTGTTTTTTGGTCCCCCCGGATCGGGTGTACTGCCCATGTCTATCGCCTTTGCGCAATACCTGAATTGCGAGCAGCCAGGTGAGCATGACAGTTGTGGACAGTGCGGCGCTTGTAGGCGAGCATCGAAACTGGAGCATCCTGATATCCATTTCGTGTACCCGGTTGTAACAGGTATTGTCAAACATCCAAGGAGCATTGATTTTGTTGCTGATTGGCGAAAGGCGGTCATCGACAATCCGTACATGAGCCTGAACGATTGGATCGACTCCCTGACCGGCGGTGATGCGAAGTCAAGGCAGGGGAATATTCCTGTTGAGGAGGCTCAGGACATCATCCATAAACTCAACCTGAAGGCATTCGAGGGGCGCTTCAAGGTGTTTATCGTGTGGATGCCCGAAAAAATGGGCCCCGCCACTGCAAACAAGCTACTGAAGAGTTTGGAGGAACCACCTGCCGATACGGTTTTTATTCTGGCTTCAGAAGCGCGCGATCAGTTGATGGCCACCATTCTCAGTCGGACCCAGCTGGTGAAATTGAATAGGTTGTCTGAGTCCGAAATTGCCGGAGCATTGATGGATCATCAGGGAATTGCACAGGCTGAGGCTTTTGAACTGGCCCGGCTAAGCGATGGAAATTACAACCAGGCTGCTGCGTTGGCGGAAAGTGAACGCGGCGGCGGCTCCTATGAAGACGCTTTTCTCGACTGGATGAGGCTTTGCTTCAATCCGTTGAAATCAACAGAAAAACTGCTGGCCTGGGTGGATGGAGTCGCCTCCGGATCACGCGAGCAGCAAAAACAATTTTTATCGGCGTGCATTAACCTGGTCAGGGAATGCCTGCTTGTCAATTTGGCGGATGGACCATTGGTTCGTCTGAATCCGGCTCAGCGCGTTTCTGTCCAAAAGTTTTTACCCTTTGTGAGCTTGCAGAATGCCGAACCCTTCATTTCAACACTCAGCGAGGGAATATTTCACCTCGAACGCAATGCACATGCTAAGATCCTTTTCTTAGATTTGTCCATGAAGATCAGTGCGGTTTTGCAGCGCAAGTGAGTTGCTTTTCTGCCAGCTCTTCGTCATATCTAATTCATTAACAGGCAATTGAAACCAAGAGCAGGAAATTATGGGATGTAGTTCGTGTTCAACTGCCACCGACTCGGGAACTCCGGCTGGTTGCCGTAACAACGGCACTTGCGGTACCGGTGGCTGCAATAAGCTGAATGTTTACAATTGGTTGTCGGACATGCACTTACCCGCGGGTCAGAAGGCATACGACATTGTTGAGGTGCGCTTCAAGGGCAGCAGAAAGGAATATTTCCGTAACGTGAATGCTCTCGATGTGCATGTCGGTGAGCTTGTTGCTGTAGAAGGGAATCCTGGTCACGACATCGGAGAAGTGAGCATGGTCGGCGAACTTGTGCGTTTTCAAATCAGGAAACGTGGAATGAAAGAAGACAGCGCGGAAATCAAACAGCTTTACAGGGCTGCGCGTGATACCGATATTGAAAAATACAACGAGATGAAGGGCCTTGAAGCGGATACCATGCACGGTTCCCGCAAGGCAGCTCTCACGCTTGGTCTGAAAATGAAGATCAGTGATGTAGAATACCAAGGAGATGGCAAGAAGGCCACGTTTTACTACACAGCTGAGGATCGTGTCGATTTTCGCGAACTGATTAAGCGCCTTGCCGATCAGTTCAAGGTCCGTGTTGAAATGCGACAGATCGGTATGCGACAGGAAGCGGCCCGATTGGGAGGGATTGGTAGTTGCGGCCGAGAGTTGTGTTGTTCTACCTGGCTGACCGATTTTAAGGTGGTGAGCACAAGTGCAGCACGTTACCAGAACCTGAGCCTCAACCCGATCAAACTCGCCGGACAATGCGGCAAGCTCAAGTGCTGCCTCAACTTCGAGCTTGATTCGTACATGGATGCCATTCGCGACATCCCTGAATCGAACATCAAGCTTCAAACGGCAAAAGGGCTGATGGTCCACCGTAAAACCGATATTTTCAAACGCATCATGTGGTATGCCTTACTTCCGGACGTGAAACCCGGCGAGGACAGGCCGTTTGTCGGTGCCGAACAGTGGATACCGATGAGTGTTGACCGTGTCAAGGAAATTATCGTGATGAACAAGGCAGGTCAAAAACCTGAAGATGCTGGGGCGCTTGAGCTCGAGGATGATGCTGAGGAGTTGGGTTATGACGATGTGGTCGGACAGGATAGTCTGACCCGTATGGATCGTAAGAAGAAAAAGAAGAAGAAGAAAAAGTCGGGAGAGAAGCACCAAGCGGCTGATGGTGTTTCTGCGCAACCCGCCTTAACTCAGGCTAGGCCTGCCGACTCCAAAACGGAAAAGCCTGCTCAGGTTCAGCAACAGCGGAATAAAGGCCGTGAACTCCAGCGCGGTGATCGAGGTCCAGGCAATAAACCAGCACAACAGCAGCAGCCGCGTCCGAACCGAGATAATCAAGCCAGGCAGCAAGGCGGAGCCCATCCTCCTGCACCCAAGCAAAACCAGCCTTCAAGTTCCCCACGGCCCCAACAAAATCAACCTGGACAGGGAGGACAACGCCCCCCTCGGCAGCAGCCGGGCAATCAAGGGGTCGACAAGCCTCCAACAGCGCAGCAGGATGCTCAGGCTCCTTCTGCCTCTGGAAATCGTCCTCCCCGCCGCACTCCGGGTGATTCTAGTGCACAAGCACCAACCAGCTAATGCAGGGATTCATCCGATTGTCTGTCGCCTTACTCTGGTTAACAGCCTTTATCGCCTGCGATCGTTCGGCTGTTTTCGATGAGTATCAGGAAATACCTGGCAATGCATGGCAAGCGGACAAACCATTGGTATTTACAGCACAGATACCCGATACTATCACCGGGCACAACGTTTACATCAATCTTCGCAACGCAAGTCATTACCCATTCAGCAATATTTTCCTGTTTCTGAATACACGATTTCCGGATGGGCAGATTGATCGCGATACCCTTGAAATCATGCTCGCGAGCCCAGAAGGACAATGGCTTGGGGATGGATTAGGTGATATTTGGGACAATCGTGTTTTATTCAAGCGCAATGTGAGTTTCCCTCAGAAAGGGGAGTACCGTTTTGAAATCAGCCAAGGCATGAGACTTGACCCACTTCCTGGTATAATGGATGCTGGTATCCGCATTGAGTACGCCACCGAATAGACTGTTTATCTGATCATGCAATTTGGCATTCTGACACTCAACTGACACGCTATTCACACCGTGTTCACCTAAGATGCTTGTTCTTTGCACTAGCTTTTAGGTTCTCTTTGCAAGTAAATCCATTACAAACTGAACATGCCTAGTCACTACGGTGCAATAGCCCGTCGATTTTCTTCTGCTTTGGGTCGTCAGATACCGCTGGATGAGGAGTTTAAATCCTCTAAAATTGTTCAGGAGGATCTTAGTAGCCTAGATGCTATTTTCACCGGACTTGTAGAGTGGGGAGGACGGCACGATGCGGTCTTTTTGATGGATACGGTCAGTGAAGACCGATTTCAGGAGCTTGTGGAGCAAGCTGGATTCCCGTTTCTGGCTATGCTTCGTAGCAAAGATCAGCCACCGACTCCGGTATTGATAACCAAGTCGGGCACCGGGCTACAGCTGGATGTGTTCGCTGAATCGGAGACTGTTACGCGCACTGTTCGTTCTTTTCGTGATTCTTCGCTCGAACCTGAACTCATGCGGGAAGCGGACGGGGAAGAGCGGATTCGAATCATCACATGCTTTCCCGTGAACGACATCGGTAGTCGTGAGGAATCCTATCCGCAAGGTGGACATCGCCCTTACCGGGCCATGCGCCGTTTCTTTGGAATCCTGAAGCCAGAGCGTCGTGAAATTGGCATCATCCTGATGTATGCCATCATGACGGGGTTGATCGGATTAAGTCTTCCACTAGGTGTGCAAAGTCTGATCGGATTTGTATCCAGCGGTCAAGTCATGACATCTGTTATTGTCTTGATTGTCTTCATCCTAATTGGAGTTCTTGTTTCTGGAATAATGACCATCATGCAATTGCATCTGGTCGAATACATTCATCAGCGTCTTTTCGCAAAAACCGCTTTTGCCTTTGCATTCCGGATTCCACGCATTCGGATCGAATCCGTCATGAAGGTGTATCCCCCCGAGCTCATGAATCGGTTTTTCGACACGCTTTCACTGATGAAAGGCCTTTCGGTCATTTTGATTGATTTTTCGGGGGCGATACTCCAAACGGTCTTCGGAATCATTCTGCTTTCTGCCTATCATCCCCTCTTCTTGTTGGTGGGTTTGGTGCTGGTGTTGGTCCTTTACGGTATGATACGCTTGACAGGCCCAAGGGGCTTAAGCACTGCGTTGAAAGAGTCGAGTTTCAAATACAAGACTGCGAACTGGCTGGAGGAGATTGCCCGCTCACTTGGTACATTCAAATTGGCTGGTAAAACCAATTTCGCGCTCGAGAAAACCGACCATTACGTTAGCCATTACATTCAGTCGCGAGAAGAGCATTTCAAGGTGCTTCGGGTCCAGTATTACACGTTTGTCTTGTTTAAGACTTTGGTGACTGCGCTTTTACTTGTCCTGGGTGTTGTATTGATCACAAATCGTGAGATCAATTTGGGTCAGTTTGTCGCGGCTGAAATCGTCATCATTCTTGTCATCAATTCCATCGAGAAGATCATTTTGAAACTTGATACGGTGTACGATGTATTGGTCAGTGTGGAGAAGATCACCGATGTAACCGAGTTGCCGGTCGAAACCCATTCCGGAATCAGCCTCCCGGTACAACCGGACAAAGGCATTGCCATCAATTTAAAGGATATTCGTTATCGTTATCCCGATCGTCAGGAGCATGTTTTAAATGGCGTCGACCTCGATATTCCCTCCGGAGACCGTATTTGCATTTCCGGCTTCAATGGCTCGGGCAAAACCACCTTGTCGCACTTACTCATCGGGCTTTACGACAACTACAGCGGCAGCATTTCGTACAACGGCATCTCTTTGCGCGACCTCGACAAGTCCTCACTGTTGGATCACTTGGGAGATTATGTGTCTCATGAGGGGATTTTTGACGGCACACTGCTGGAGAATATCGTTATCGGACGACCGACTTGTACGCCTGAAAACGTGCTGTGGGCGATCGAAGCTGCGGGGTTGAATGATTTTGTATCCTCTCTGCCCGATGGCCTGAACACACGCATGGTAGGCGGCAATGTTCGGATATCCGAAAGTGCATCGCGTAAAATCATCATCGCCCGCAACATCGTTGAGCGGCCTCAGTTGCTCGTACTTGATGATTTCCTCCTTGGTGTAGAGCGCAGGGAAAAGAAACGGATTCTGGATTTTCTCCTGCAGCCGGCTTTTGCCTGGACCGTAGTGCTTGTATCGAATGACCCCCTTATGATGCGCTCTGCAAACCGATTGGTTTTGATGAAAGATGGCCGCGTCCATGAACAGGGAACATTCGAATCATTGCATAAGAACAGTAGCAACCTTCGGGAGTTGCTGAACGAAACAACAACAACCTGATTCATGCAGATTCCCGCACAAACATCCAAAGGGCAGTCTTTCAAGTCAGTTTCGGTGTTGACCGACACGCGGCATGCACGGCGTTTTGCCCGTGTCTGTTTCGGTGTGATGGTGATTTTGGTGCTCATTCTATTTGTGCCCTGGACTCAGAATATCCGGTCGTACGGAAGCATGACCACGTGGCTTCCTCAAGACAGGCCTCAAACGGTTCAGTCGGTCATTGCCGGCCGTATCGACCGTTGGTTTGTGCGTGAGGGACAGCACGTCATGAAGGGTGACACAATTGTGAAAATTACCGAGATACAGGAAAAATATTTCGACCCACGTCTCCTCGAGCGTCTTGCAGATCAGATTCGTGCCAAGGAGGGAACCCAGACCAGTACCACCGATAAACTCGAAGCATTGGCTCGTCAGGTGAGTGCCTTGCAGCGCGAAAAACTGCTCGCAATCGATAAGGCCCGAAATAGCTACGAACAGGCTCGCCTAAGGGTCAGTAGCGACAGCGCGGAAGTCATTGCTATCCGCAGCGACCTCGAAATTGCACAGTTGCAGAATAAACGTGCCGATTCTCTTTTCAAGAAAGGACTCATTGCATTAAATGAACTCGAGCGACGCAATCTGAAGCAACAGGAAAGCAATGCACGCGTGGTTAGTGTCGAAAACCGATTTCTCGCCTCGAAGAATGAACTCATCAAGGCGGGTATCGAGTTGAATTCCTTAGAAGCGGAATACACCACCAAAATCAGCAAAGCCGAATCTGAACTCCAGAGTGCCTTGTCATATCTGTATGAGACCCAAGGAGAAATATCTAAACTGAATATCGAGTTTGCTAACCTCTCCATTCGAAGTGGTTTGTATTATGTTACGGCTCCTCAGGATGGATATGTCGTTCAATCCAGAGTGAGTGGAGTAGGAGAGGCGATTAAAATCGGAGATCCGATTTGTACCATTATGCCATCGAATGCAGCGCTAGCTGTTCAGTTGTATGTAAAGCCAATGGACATTCCACTGCTTGCGAAAGGCCGGAAAGTCAGGATTCAGTTCGATGGATGGCCTGCGTTGGTTTTTTCGGGTTGGCCAGGGTACACATTCGGTACTTTTGGTGGTCAGGTTGCTGTTATTGATAACATCGATACGGAAGGTCATTACAGAATTTTGGTAGTCCCGGATCCCGGCGATGACCCCTGGCCGAAACAGCTTCGAGTTGGTTCAGGTGCCTATGGGTGGATCATGCTCAATGACGTTCCGGTTTGGTATGAGCTATGGCGTCAATTCAACGGATTCCCACCGGACTACATGGGTGCTATAGATCCACGTGCCGGCCATGTCCATGAAAAGGCTTCAGAAGACAGCGAATCACAATTGAAGTCCAAATGATACTGCGTTCAATCAGTCTTTTTGTAACGCTGGCTACCATTACATTCGGATGTCTAGCCGATAGCCTTTCGGTTATGCCGTTTTCGGAGTATCAGGCTCTTGTCATTCAGAACCATCCCCTTGCGCGGCAGGCTCAAACGTTGAATGAAGAGGCTCGAAAAGGGTTGACCCTCGCCCGCGGTGCTTTTGATCCACGAGTCGAAGCCGCCTATGACCAGAAGCAGTTTAACTCCAAAGAGTACTGGCAGATTTGGAGTGGCCGACTTGTGGTACCTACTTTGCCTGGTGTGGATTTACGCGCCGGCTACGATCAAAGTTCCGGTGTATATCTGGACAACTCTGATTTCAATCCGCGTGGTGGACTTTCCTCATTGGGCATTAGCATTCCACTAGGTCAGGGATTACTGATCGACCAACGAAGAACTGCATTACAGCAGGCACGCCTTGCGGTCAATATGGCTGATGCGGATAAGGTGCGTCAAATCAACCGGCTATTACTTCAAACAGCTGGTGATTTCTGGAACTGGAGTTTCTCACATTACCGTGTGATATTCCATGAGGAGGCGCTCAGGCTCGCTGAAATACGCTTTTCGGCTATTCGTGACCGCGTCTTGCTTGGGGATCTTCCAGCCATCGATTCATTGGAGGCTTTTATCGAGGCTCAAAACAGAAAATCAATTCTTTTGCAATCTGTGCTCGAACGGGATAATGCACGGCTTCAAGCTTCAAATCACTTGTGGTCCGTTGATCTGGTTCCTGTACTCATACCCGACCGTATCATTCCTGAAGATCCTTCTTCGGTCCGAGTGGCCATTCCGGATTCAATGGCGCTTATCTCGATGCTGGCTCTCGCCGATTCAACGCATCCTGAGTTGATTCGTGCCGAAGCCCGAATCGGTCAGCTGGAAGCCGACCGTCGTTGGGCTGCTGAACGTCTGAAGCCGAGGTTATCTGTAAATTATAACTTGTTGAATAGCGGGGGGCTTCCTTGGCAACAGCAGGATTATTCATGGACACTTGACGATAATTTCAAGTGGGGTTTCGGATTTAGCATGCCCCTGTTTCTTCGGGAAGAACGGGGGCGTTTAGGCGTTGCTACTTTGAAGGTACGGCAGGCAGAGCTTGAGTTGTTGCAATCGCGGCGGGAGGTCCAAGCCAGGGTTCAGGCTTCACGAAACGAACTGGAGGCGCTGGCTGGTCAAATCAACATTCAGCAGCAACAGGTGCTGGATTCCGAGCGCATGCTCAACGGGGAGCAATTTCGTTTTAATAGTGGCGAGGGTTCGGTTTTTTTAATGAATACCCGCGAAAACGCCTTGGTAACTGCGCGTATCCGGCTTGCCGAATTGCAATCGAGGTTTACCATAGCGGAAGTCCGCTTGTATTGGACGGTTGGCAATCTGATTGGACAGCCGGTGAATGATTGACCACTGCCAAGGTAAAATCGTTTGCAAAAGATTGTAAACGCCAGGACACGGAAGTCGCCCAATCCCACGCGTTTTGATTCCATACCTTTGCCACATGGGCACGATGGAATTTTGGATTGGCTTTAACGCCTTTGTGATTGCCCTCTTACTGTTCGACCTTGGCGTTATTAATCGCAAGCCCAAGGCGGTTAGCTTTAAAGAGTCCATCGGTTGGGTAGCTTTTTGGTCCTCCCTGGCCTTTTCATTTTCAGCACTCGTTTACCATTGGGCGGGTGCAGAAAAAGCGTTTGAATTCATTGCAGGTTATGTCATTGAATGGTCGTTGAGCGTTGACAATCTCTTTGTGTTTCTGGTCATATTTTCATTTTTCGAAGTCCCCCGGCAGCACCAGCACAAAGTATTGTTTTATGGAATCCTTGGTGCTCTCGTGCTAAGGGGTGTGTTTATTTATGCCGGCGTCAGCCTGTTTGCTGCGGTTGATTGGATCAGTTATCTGTTCGGTGCCATCTTGTTGTTCACCGGTTATAAGATGCTGACGCAAAAGGACGAGGCGCATGATCTTGAGAAAAATCTCATTGTTCGCTGGACACGTAAATTCTTACCCATCACGTCTGAATACCACGGCGGGCATTTTATTATTAAAAAAGAGGGTCGTCGATTTTTTACGCCACTATTCATCGTGCTTATTACCGTTGAATTTACCGACCTGGTTTTTGCTGTTGATTCGATACCGGCTGTGCTTTCAATCAGCGATGATCCCTTCATAGTTTATACCAGTAACGTATTCGCCATCCTGGGTCTCCGGGCACTATTTTTCGCCTTGAGTGGGATGATGGAAGTATTTCGTTATTTGAAGTATGGCCTAGCTGTTATACTTTCTTTTGTAGGAATTAAAATGGTGCTATCCAACCACCTCCATATTCCGGTTGAGTGGGCACTGTTTGTCATCGTTTTTGTGCTAGCCCTCAGCATGCTGTTTTCGCTTGTCAAAAGGCGTGAGTCTTGATTGAACTAGTTACTGACTTCTGTCAGTTCAGCCCTCCTAAACATCGTTTATTTTTAATGGCGGAATGTCCACATCGCCTAAGGCTCAAACACTACCACTTGCACACGTATGGCATACCCGCACAAGTGATCAGGTAATAGCGGACTTGTCCAGTAACAGACTTGGACTTAGCGAAGCTGATTCCAGGTCAAGACGTGAACTCTATGGGCCAAACGAGTTTTCCACTGCTTTGCGATTCACCGTATGGAAGATTTTTTTTCGGCAATTCACAGATTTCATGGTGTTGGTCCTGTTGGCAGCGGTTGGTATTTCTATTTGGGCAGGAGCGGTGGAAGATGCGATTGCAATTGCAGCTGTGGTTATACTCAATGCATGCATCGGTTTTTTTCAGGAGTATAAGGCGGACAAAGCCTTAAAGGCGCTCAAGAAAATGTCGGCTCCACGATGTACCGTTCTGCGATCGGGTACACCTTCGGGTCTGCTCTCCTCTGAACTGGTGCCCGGTGATGTGGTCTTACTGGAAGCCGGAGACAGGGTGCCTGCAGATTTGAGGTTGCTGGAAGTTCAAGGGATGCGAGCCGATGAATCTGCATTGACCGGTGAGTCGGTGTCGGTGGAAAAGCAAACGGCCATTATTCAGGCTCAATCCGCGCTGTTAGGTGAACGAACTAACATGGCATTTATGGATACCTTGATCGTTTCTGGTCACGGTACGGGTGTCGTTGTTTCAACCGGAATGCAGACTGAGTTGGGCAAGATTGCTAGTTTGCTGAAAGGTAAGCTTGGGCTCACCCCATTGCAAAAGCGATTACAGCAATTCGGGAGACAGGTTACACTGCTTATACTCATCATTTGCATTTTGATTTTCGTCAATGGCTGGCTTAATGGTCATGCATTGATGGATGTGTTGTTGCTCAGCATCAGCTTGGGCGTTGCAGCGATTCCTGAGGCGCTCCCCGCATTAATTACGCTTGCTCTATCGCTCGGTGCAGCACGACTGGTGATGCGAAAGGTTCTTGTCAGGCAATTATCCGCCGTTGAGACCCTGGGATCGGTTACCTGTATATGTGCGGATAAAACCGGTACACTGACCACGAATAAAATGAAAGTCCGAAGAGCCGTAGCCAGCCCTGCTGCGTTCACGGACCTGCGTGATGTTATCGAAATTACGCTCGCAGAAGCCATGGCGCTCAACCTCGATGTCAAGCGCCTGAGTGACGGAACTCTGAGCGGAGATCCGATGGAGGTTGCTCTGTATGAATCTGCATTGGACCAACTGGGGCAAGAGGGGTTTCAAACATGTGTAAGAAATGCGCCGCGCCAATCGGAAATCCCATTTGATCCGGCAAGTAGGTGTATGACTACGGTTCACCGCATACAGGAGGTTCAGGTCTCCATCGTGAAAGGTGCGCCAGAGGCCATTGCTCCAATGCTAACGAATCCGGATGAGTCGACGTGGTTAATAGAAACATCCAATGGTATGTCCGCTGAGGGCTTGCGTGTTTTAGCTTATGCGTTAAGCGTAAAAGAGAATACAACGGGACAAATAATTCCTGGAAAAGTTATCGGTATCTGCGGGCTTCAAGATCCGCCACGTCCTGGTGTACGAGAAGCTGTCCAATTGTGTAGGCAGGCCGGTATACGTCCGGTCATGATTACGGGTGATCACCCACTCACTGCTTCTGCTATTGCCAGGGAAATCGGTATCATGGACAATGATGGCGTATTGGTTGAGGGTAAGGAGTTGGTGGAGCTCGGCGTTACTGAAATACAGCGAAAGCTGAAATCGGTGAGCGTTTTTGCCCGCGTTGACCCGGTTCAAAAACTACAGATTGTGAATCTGCTGAAGGATTCAGGTGAAACGGTTGCAATGACTGGTGATGGTGTGAACGACGCGCCCGCACTGAGAAATGCTGATATTGGTATTGCCATGGGAAAAGGCGGTACTGATGTGAGTCGTCAAGCTGCACACTTGGTTGTTTTGGATGATGACTTCACAACAATTGTATCGGCTGTTCATGAAGGTCGTCGAATCGTTGATAATATACGCAAGTTTGTCCGGTATACCTTCACCTGCAATAGCGCCGAAATACTCATCATCACATGTGCTCCCCTGTTGGGTTTGCCGATACCCTTATTGCCTGTCCAGATTTTGTACATCAACCTGGTTACTGATGGCCTACCGGGCATCGCACTCGCTGGCGAAGACCATGAGCATGATTCCATGCACCGCCCTCCAAGAAAAAAAGATGAGAGCATTTTCGCTGGCGGAGTAGGATTGCACATTCTATGGGTTGGAATAACCATGGCCGCTCTGGTATTTTTGTTGGAGGCTCATTGCCTGAATATGAATTCCAGTCACATGTCAACAATTGTCTTCACAGCATTGTGCTTTCTGCAGTTCGCGCATGTCATTGCCGTGAAAAACGAACGACGCAACCTCTATCAGGCAGGGCTTGGTAGAAACAAGTCGCTCTTCTTGATCGTGTTTTTTAGTTCTATCATACAACTATTGGTCTTGTATTCGGAATGGACGCGGAATTTATTGCACTTGCACAAGTTGACCTTCGCCGAACTTGGCCTGTCCGTCCTACCGGCTGTTCTCCTTTTTCATGCAGTTGAAGTTGAAAAAGTGGTTCGAAGAAGATTTTCCAAGCGTACTGAATCCGTTTGATCTGCATTGATGCTACCGTACTTGCTTTTTCATTCCTCATCTTTGCCCTGTCATGTCAATTCGTTCAACGACTGCCTTGGTGATTCGATACCTGGTGTATTGGATGCGTTCACGTAACAGGCATGGCATTCAAGCACCATTTCTCTATGCACTCAACGACTCGGTTTGGCGAAAAGACCATGTTGAGTCAATCCATAGGCCGATTGAGGCATACCGCAAGGAAATGCTTCGTTCGAATGCCACTATCCACATTCGTGATTTTGGTGCTGGATTTTCCGGGAAGCGTCATCAGGAGAGAACAGTTGCCTACATCACACGAAACTCTTCAAAACCGCCTCGGTATGCCCGCATGCTATACCGCTTGGTAAAGGCCTTGCATGCTCAAACTGTACTTGAGCTTGGGACATCCGTCGGAGTCAGTTCACTTTATATGGCTGCGGCAGGAGCCCGTGTTGTGACGGTAGAGGGTTGTCCCGAAACTGCTGTTGTAGCACGAGCAGGTTTCGACCGCTTCCCCGAACTTAAAATCGAACCGCTCAATTCAGAGTTCGACCAGGCAATTAATGCACTTCTCAATACATCTGAGCAATTCGATTTGTTGTTTGTTGATGGGCACCATCAGCTTGAACCCACACTGAATTACATCAATCGCTGTATGCCCATATTATCTCCCAGGGCAGTTGTTGTCGTTGACGATATCAATTGGTCGGATGACATGCGTGAGGCATGGTTCGTCTTATGCAAGGATCCGCGGTTTACCTTGACCGTGGATGTGTTCATGCTTGGAATCCTCTTTCGCGATGTCGACTTGTGTAAGGAAAATCTTGAAATCAGATACTGAGGCCTGTTTTTAGCCGGGGTGGGTTTAAGACCGAAAATGATTTAGAATTTTAGCTGCCTACAACTGTATAAAACGCAGACAGGTTTAAGGAAGTTCTGACGGATTTTTTTGGGGTGAAGCCTGGGGTAATTAATGGATGAGGGGAATGCGGCTATTTTTGTAAGTAACTGAATATAAACGTTTATTATACGAATACATAGTTTCAAACCGGTATTTTTGTGCTGGGGCGGAGGAGTGGCGGCCCCCTGCCAAATTTCAGGTGGGGTTCATTTTACTTGTGGCGTAAGTCTTGAAAGAAATTCGAGAGTTTGGGTGTGTTTTGCTCTTGACTTCAACCCTGCGTAACTAGCCATTTTGCTCTACGCGAAGTTTGTCCATCCGTTCGGTTTACATTTGTCCATAATTCAATATGCAACCCGTTATCCGTGTCGAGAATATTTCCAGGGTCTACAAAGTAGGCTCTGAAACGATTCATGCCTTGCGCTCTATTACACTCGACATCAATAAAAACGAATATGTAGCGCTCATGGGATCTTCCGGATCCGGAAAATCCACCCTCATGAACGTATTGGGTTGTTTGGATACACCATCGGATGGAAGGTACCTTCTCAATGGTACCGATGTTTCAGGCATGAGCGACAATCAGCTGGCTGAAATCCGAAATAGCCAGATTGGTTTTGTATTCCAAACCTTCAATCTTTTACCCCGTTCCACCGCGCTCGAGAATGTCGCTCTTCCGCTCATTTATGCCGGACTACCTAAAGCGCAGCGGATTGAACGCGCGATGAAGGCCCTGCAGGATGTGGGACTGTCCGACCGGGTAACGCATCGCCCCAACGAGTTGTCCGGAGGGCAGCGCCAGCGTGTAGCCATTGCACGTGCTTTAGTTACCCAGCCAGCTATTATTCTGGCGGATGAGCCTACCGGAAACCTCGATTCCAAAACATCCTACGAGATTATGGGATTGTTGGAGGAGATTCACAAGAAAGGGAACACTGTCGTGTTGGTTACCCACGAAGAGGACATCGCACGACATGCGCACCGTATCGTGCGGTTGAAAGATGGACTGGTGGAATCCGATGGCCCAAACATTCATACGCTAGCAGCGGGGACCTTGTCATGAAGATTTACACGAAGACCGGCGATTCCGGTGAAACATCCCTAATTGGAGGTACTCGGGTTCCCAAGCACCACCTGAGGATTGAAACGTACGGAACCGTTGATGAGCTCAATTCCTGGATTGGACTTTTGAGAGATCAGGACGTAGATGATCATTCCATTACGACACTTCTTGAGGTTCAGGACAGGCTGTTTACCATCGGGTCAAGGCTTGCTTCTGATCCGGATACTTCACGGATGAAATTGCCAGAATTGTGTGAGGACGACATCCTCCACTTGGAATCCGAAATGGACCGAATGGAGACCGAATTGCCTGAGCTCAAGTCTTTTGTGCTTCCTGGAGGTCACACGATCGTATCGTATTGTCATGTGGCGCGTTGCGTATGCCGCCGGGCCGAGCGTCTCGTTTCCCAACTGAAAGAAGTCAGCCCGGTCGAAGACCGTATTCTCCGCTATTTGAACCGCCTGTCGGACTATCTGTTCATGTTGTCCCGGCATTTTGCTCAAACGCTAAATGCTCCCGAAACGCCTTGGACTCCCCGAATGTGAAAAAAAGCCTGTCTAAAGGCTTGGATATTTCGCTTGCTATTTTGTTATTTTTGCGACCCCTCGACGGAACCGGTACATTACGGGTAGAAGAGGGTTAAAACGCTGAAAATCATGTACTGGACACTCGAACTAGCTCAACACCTTGAAGATGCGCCATGGCCGGCCACCAAGGATGAATTGATTGATTATGCAATCCGCTCTGGAGCACCGATGGAAGTGATAGAGAATTTACAGGAGCTCGAAGACGAGGGCGAGCCATACGAGAATATAGAAGAAATATGGCCCGATTATCCAACCAAAGATGATTTCTTCTTCAACGAAGACGAATACTGAGCCAATAGAGCGCTAACAAGGAAAGAGGCCGTCCGCTTTGGATGGCTTCTTTCGTTTTTATGGCACCATACTAAATAGAATTGGCTGGTATGATTAAAAAAAGAAGGGCCCCAAGAGGGCCCTTCGCAATTACGTGGTTTAAGGATTACTCAACAGTAACTTTCTGTGTGTAGCTGAAGTCACGGCCTTCAACCTGAACAAAGTACAGTCCGTTAGACTGGTTGCTCAAATCGATAAGCGTTTGCGTGTCATTCATGCGGGTATTGAATACTTCTTTGCCGATGGCATCGAAAATACGCACGTTGGCATTTTCAAACTTCATTACACGGAGGTTGAAGATACCGCTTGTGGGGTTCGGGAACACGCTTACACCTCCAGGGTTAGCATTCTCGTTCAGGCTGGTGGCCAATGAAAGCGTTACCAGGTCTACACGAAGTGAGCTGGAACCGGTGGTTGGTGCCGTGATGGGGAGGAATGCGTGGAAGGCAATGTGGTAGGATCCACTGGATGCAACTGTGAAGTTGTTGACCGAGTTGAAATAAATAGAATCAATTACTTCAGTGGCGATCAATTGGGTGGTCGATGCTACGTTCTGTGCAGTTCCAACGAGTACCTCGAGGCTGCATGGAGCCTGCAGGTCGAACTGACGGTACCAGTAATCCAGCGTGTACGTCGTTCCTGCCTGAAGATCGAAGCAGTTGGTCCAAACCCAATCGTCATCGAAGTCACCGCTGCCTGCTTTACGGATACACTGTGTTCCGCTGAATGCAAGTGTGTTGGCGAGTGCCCAAGAAGTTCCGTCGCCATTTTCATCAGATACGGCCCATGCGCTCAAATCTTCACCTGGTTCAAAGTCCATGGTGTATGGAGAGGCCAGGCTGGTAGGGCTAAGGTTGTCAACGGTGATAGATGTACTATCGTTAACGGGAGCTGCATCACCTGTGAGGGAGGAGTAGGCTACGATGTCGAAAGTGCCCGCAGCGCTCAGGTTTGCAGTAGCAGTGAACGTGTAATTGATATCGCTGTTAGAAGCGATTGGGCCTGCAACTGTTTCAGTTACAGGGGTACCACCATTAACACTGAAACTTACCGGAACGTTGGAAATAGCTGATCCACCGTAGTTGCGGACAGTTACGCTTACCGGGGTGCTGGAAGAAAGGTTGCAACCTGAGTTGATGCCTGTGATCGCAGTAATGCCAGCATCTGTTGCAGCAGGCTCATACAGCGTTACATCATCAAACATCCAGAACCAGTCCCAATCACCGGTCCACTTGAAGCGAAGATATACGGTAGCCTGGTTGGCAGCTACGCTGCTGATATCCGCTTGCACAAAGAAGGGATTCGCTGTGCTTTGGTTTTGGCCAAGTCCAGTCTCAGCATTGTGCACAATAGTCCAGTTGATGCCATCATTACTGACTGCAACTTCACCAACACCTGTTGCATACTGTACAAACACTTCGTTTAAAGACATGAAAACGGTGTTGTAACCCGTGCAGTTGATGGCAGATGTGGTCAATTCTGCATCTTCAGGACCTGATGCCTGTCCTGCAGAGTCACTGTCGAAAATGACATAGCCGTTGGCTGCAGTCGTGTTTACAGGATTCAGGGCAACAGCCGCAACAGGACCAGCTGTGGAACCTGTTGTGGTGTAACGGAAAATTTCACCTCCACCTGAGAGGTCAACGTTGGTCCAACCCGCCGGAATACCTGAAGCAAAGTCTTCAGAGAAAATGGTGGTGGCAATTGCAGGTGTGCCTCCCTGACGAGCAGTAGAAGCCTGAACCAGTGATTTAGATGAAATGCCGCTGTTGTACTTGTTCTTTACAATGGCGGTCTCGGCTCCAGATTGAGCGATGGCCTGCATGCCGAAGAGGCAGGCGAACGCAACGAGTAGTGATTTTCTCATGTGTTTAGATTGGTTTAGTGTGTCTGAAGTGTTCAATCACTTTGCCTCGGAACAGGTGCGAGGAAAGCAAGGCCCGAAGGTAGTTATTCCCCCTGGGCTGAGCATAACAGTTGCATTGGCTTTTCAACAGGTTTAGAAGCATTTCTACAGAAAAAGTACTTGGCTTGAAATACCGTAGCCGAATTAAAGGCTTTTGAAAATCAATTAGTTGGCCATTTCACTCATAAATTTGATGCGCATAAGGCGGATCTCATCCTGAGTGTATTCGTCTTCGCCAAGTTCTTGAATGGCATCTTCAACGGAATCCGTTTCGGCACTGTTGAAGTAATCATATACCTCGTCCTGTCGGTCTTGGTCAATGACCTCATTGATGTAGTACTGTATGTCGATGCGTGTGCCGGAAGCCACAATCGATTCGATTTCACCAATCAACTCCGAAAGTCTGATTCCTTTTGAGCCAGCCATATCCTCGAGCGAAATTTTACGGTCGATGTTTTGGATGATATAAACCTTCAGGCCGCTCTTGTTAACCACACTCTTAACGACGAGATCCATGGGGCGCTCGATGCCGTTGTCCTCTACATACTGGCAAATCAGGTCAATGAAGGGTTTGCCGAATTTGGTGGCTTTTCCTGCACCTACACCCGTGATGTTTTTCAATTCATCCTGAGTGATAGGGTAATTGGTAGCCATTTCCTCCAAAGAGGGGTCTTGAAAAACGACAAACGGAGGCACGTTCTTTTGCTTCGCAACGGTCTTGCGAAGGTTTTTCAGCATTTCAAAAAGTTTCTCGTCAGCCGCAGAAGCCTGTCCGCTGCCGGAAAATTCGTCGTCATCGTCACTTTCCGTGTCGCCGAAATCAGCGTCCGGAACAACGGTGAAGGAGCCTGGGTTTTCAAGGAATGACTGACCTGCCGGAGTGATTTTCAGTAGTCCGTAATGATCAATGTCTTTGGAAAGAAAACCAGCCAGAATCCCTTGGCGGATGATGGCATTCCAGAATTTGACACCTTCTTCAAAGCCCGACCCGAATACCTCCAGCAAATCATGCTTATAATTTTTTACCTGCTGGTTGGTGAAGCCCATCAGGACATTCACCACATGCTCGCCCTGGTGTTTTTCTTTCACCAATTTAACGGCTTCGAGCAAGAGCGCCATCTGTTCGCTGGCCTCTATTTTCGGTTTGGGATGCAGGCAGTTGTCGCAACTGTTGCAGTTGTCCAGCTCAAATTGTTCGCCGAAGTAATTAAGTAACACACGTCGGCGGCATACCGAAGTTTCGGCGTAGCCTTCGGTTTCGAGCAAGAGCTGCTTGCCGATTTCAAATTCAGCCACATGCTTGTTTTTCATGAACTTCTCGAGTTTCTCGATGTCCTTGTGGCTGTAAAAGCAAAGGCAGAGACCCTCTCGTCCGTCACGTCCTGCACGTCCTGTTTCCTGATAATAACCTTCTAGACTTTTTGGAATATCGTGGTGGATGACAAAACGCACATCCGGTTTGTCGATACCCATACCGAATGCGATGGTGGCAACAATTACGTCCACTTCTTCCATCAGGAATTTGTCTTGATGCAAAGCCCGGGTGGACGCATCAAGTCCTGCGTGGTAGGGTAAAGCACGAACGCCGTTTACACTTAGTGTCTGTGCAACCTCTTCCACCTTTTTCCTGCTCAGGCAGTAAATGATTCCGGATTTGCCCGAATGCTGTTTAACGAAGCGGATAATCTCCTTCAATACATTGACCTTCGGCTTGACCTCGTAATAAAGGTTTGGTCGATTAAAGGAAGCTTTGAAAACACTGGCATCTAGCATGCCCAGGTTTTTCTGGATATCGGCCTGAACTTTCTCTGTAGCTGTAGCAGTAAGGGCAATAATGGGCACTTCGCCGATTTGGTCGATGATGGGCCTCAATCTTCTGTATTCAGGACGGAAGTCGTGGCCCCACTCTGAAATGCAATGTGCCTCATCGATGGCGAAGAAAGAAATATTCACCTCCCGCAGGAATTTCACATTCTCATCCTTCGTGAGCGATTCAGGTGCAACATAAAGCAATTTCGTCTTCCCGGCTTTTATGTCCTTACGAACCCGGGCGATTTCGTTTTTACTCAACGACGAATTCATGAAATGCGCTACCCCATCATCGGTATTGAATCCGCGAATGGCATCAACCTGGTTTTTCATCAGGGCGATAAGCGGTGAAATGACGATGGCCGTTCCTTCACTCATCAGCGCTGGAAGCTGGTAACACATGGACTTTCCACCTCCTGTCGGCATAATGACGAAGGTGTTTTTTCCGGCAAGTACGTTTCGGATGACCGCTTCCTGCTCGCCCTTGAATTTATCATAGCCGAAAAAGCGGTAAAGCGCTTCAGAAAGGCTTTGTTCGGCGACTAGCATAGATGATTTTCGGTTGAAGGAGTGCGAATTTACGTAATTTTGAGCCTGTTTCGACGTAGTTTTTGGTTCTCCAAAAAATGCGTCCGGATGAGGGGAAGTTCACAGGAATGTTTCTTTCGAAACATTTCGGATCAAAACATCGATTCCACAACAAGTTCAACCGAAGATAGTTCAAAAAGTCCGAGTTCACAAGGAAATTGACCGATGTCAGCCCGAAAAACACCTGTTTCCGATAAGAAAATTCTAGCCAGTGCCTCGCGTACACTGAAAACAGAAGCCGAAGCCCTGCGGGAGGTTGAGTCAAGCATCGGTAAGGATTTCGCCGCTGTTGTCAGGTTGATTCTAGAGGGAAAAGGTCGCGTTGTAATCAGTGGAATTGGAAAATCAGCCATCATCGCGAACAAGATTGTGGCTACACTCAACTCCACTGGTACACCCTCACTTTTTTTACACGCTGCCGATGCCATTCATGGCGATATGGGCATGGTTCAGCGAAATGATGTGGTCATACTCATTTCCCACTCCGGCAGTACACCCGAAATCAAGGTGTTGGCACCATTGGTCAAAGCCGGTGGGAATGTCCTTGTAGCCATTACTGGTGGCGTCGATTCCTTTTTATCAAGCCATGCTGACTATGTGATTTCAAGTGCCGTCAGCAAGGAAGCCTGTCCGAATAATTTGGCACCAACAAGCAGCACCACTGCCCAACTCGCCCTGGGTGATGCGTTGGCCGTATGTTTGCTCGAACTGCGTGGCTTTACGGCACAGGATTTTGCACGCTATCATCCAGGAGGATCGCTCGGGAAGCGTTTGTATTTGAAAGTCGATGACCTTTGGCCAGCCAACCCCTGTCCTGTCGTATTTCCCGATGCCCCACTGACAGAGGTTATTTTGGAAATTAGTTCCAAGCGCTTGGGCGCCGCCGCCGTTCTCGACAAAAAAAAGAAATTGGTCGGTATCATCACGGATGGGGATTTGCGCAGAATGATGTCCCGACACAAGCGCCTGGAGTCCCTCAGTGCTCGCGATATCATGACACCCAATCCTTGCACACTCCCGCCTCAAACCATGGCAGTGGAGGCTTTGGCACTCATGAAAGAAAAAAACATCACACAATTATTGATTGCAGACAAATCACGCTTAATCGGTTTTATTCATCTACACGATCTATTGCGAGAAGGAATTATTTGATGCTTCTACTGAATAAACGCTGAAATGTCTGCGCCCACTCCTCAAACTGAGATGACTTTTCTGGATCACCTGGAAGCCTTGCGTTGGCATGTGGTGCGTTCGGCAGTCGTAATTGTTGGAGTCGCAGTAGCGGCATTTCTCAACAAGGACATCATTTTTGATGGAATCATTTTGGCGCCTAAAAATGCCGATTTCTTAACGTATCGGGTGTTGTGTGATTTGTCACAGAAGTACAACCTTGACATGTGCCTGGATAAGGTCGACTTTGATGTCATCAATTTAAGTATCAGTGGGCAGTTCACAACGCACATGTGGATAGCACTGATGACAGGTTTTGTCATAGGATTCCCCTATCTGGCGTGGGAGATATGGCGTTTTGTAAAGCCCGCACTTTCTGAGCGTGAAATCAAGTACAGCCGTGGTATAGTTTTTTACACATCCATTCTTTTTTTAGCTGGGGTGTCTTTCGGCTATTTTCTAATTACACCCCTCTCAATCAATTTTCTGGGGAATTATAAGGTGAGTGAAGAGATTGCAAATGCAATCAGCATGGATTCCTACATCAATACCGTAACGGTGCTCTCACTCTCAACAGGTCTGGTGTTCGAGCTTCCCATGGTCGTATACGTGCTAAGTAAACTGGGTATGCTGACGCCTGCCTTCATGCGTACATACCGTAGGCATGCGATGGTTGTAAATCTGATTGTCGCTGCACTGATAACACCTTCTCCCGATGTGACCTCGCAACTCCTTGTGGCAGTTCCCTTATTTCTATTGTACGAGGTGAGTATTTACGTGAGTGCAGCCGTCAACCGCAACCGCGAGCGTGAATTGATCTGACAGCTTTACACATCCCATTGCGGATATTTCGCCCTCAATGCTTGAGGTATTTTCAGGATTTGCTGACTACATTTAGCAGGCACAAAAGGAACCCTTCAAATGTCAATGGTAGAGGAATTCAACAAGTATCGTGAACGGATGAATGCCCGTATTCTGGAGCAGGACAATCTGACTCTTAAGCGGTTCTGGTCGCTCGATGGAGCGGCCTACCAAGACGGTGCATTAGACGTGCGAACCAAGGAAATGCTCGGGCTTGTTGCCTCCATGGTCTTGCGATGCGATGACTGCATTCGCTATCACCTCGGCAAATGTCATGAAGCTGGACTATCTACATCCGAACTGATGGAGGTCTTCGCAATTGCAAATCTGGTAGGAGGAAGTATCGTGATTCCGCATACACGTCGGGCCATGGAGTACTGGGATGAACTGCATAAAAAATGAGTGATAGCAAGTCCATGGTGCAAGTTCGGTGGTTTTGTGCGTTGATGCTATTGCTTCCTTTGTCGGCACTTGCCCAAAAGACACGCGTAAGCGGCCGGGTGATCGATGAGCTGACCAATGAATCGCTTCCGTTTACAGCCGTGGTGCTGAAGGGAACTGTTGCAGGGATCAATACGGATATGGATGGACGTTATACCATTTCGTATGACGGAGTCGCCGACACCATCATTTTTTCGTTAGTCGGGTACCAAACCGTTAAGATGCGTGTGAAGCCCGGCCAGGATCAAACCATTATGGTGAGTATGAAGGCGCAGAAAGTCGAACTACAGGAGGTTGTGATCAAGGCCGGCGAAAATCCGGCCAATATCCTCCTGAAGCAGGTCATTCGCAATAAAGAGCGGAATGACCCATCCTCCCTTCCTTTCTACCGTTACGAAGTGTACAACAAGGTAGAATTCGATCTTACCAACATCTCTGAAAAGATGAAATCGAACAGGCTACTCAAGCCATTCGCTTTTATTTGGGATAACATTGATAGCTCCGAGACCAATGCGAAACCGTTTTTGCCGTTTTTCATTTCGGAATCCTTGTCTGATGTGGTTTTTCGGAACAATCCGGCCGATAAGCGCGAGGTGATACGGGCAAGTAAGGTATCTGGGTTGGAAAATGCATCCGTCACACAATTCCTCGGCGATATGTACCAACGGGTGAATATCTATGAGAATTTCATTGATTTGTTTGGTAAAGGGTTCATTAGTCCGATCTCGGATTTGGGCCTGGTATACTACAGGTATTATCTGCTCGATTCAGCCTATTTAGGGGATCAGTGGTGTTACAAATTGAAATTCAAACCCCGTCGACCACAGGAACTCACTTTCAGTGGCGAATTCTGGGTTCATGATTCGACGTTTGCAGTGAAAAAGATTGCCATGCGGATAGCCCATGATGCCAATATAAACTGGGTTCAAGATATGGCTATAGTGCAGGAGTTTGCTCACGTAGAGGATTCGTGCTGGATGCTCTCCAAGGATATGCTCGTCATGGATTTTTCGGCCCGCGATGAGGGTATGAGTTTTATAGGGCGAAAGACAGCCAGCTACCGTGGATTCGATATCCTTACGCGACCATCGGATGATTTTTTCAAGGGCTCTGAAAACATTGTGCTCGACGATAAAGCCTTGCAACGTACTCAGGAATTTTGGGTTGAAAATCGGCACGATTCCCTGTCTGACCGGGAATTGAAAATTTACCAGATGGTCGATACGATCCGTTCACTCCCTGCATTTCAGACGTATGTGAACCTGGTTACCATGTTTTTTACGGGGTACAAGGATGCCTGAGCACACGGATCCAATTGGAAGGGTATCTTGCTTACGGACTCTTGGACGAGCGCTTCAAATATATGGCCGGACTTCGGTATAAAATTTCAGACAAGCCTCGTCAATTCGCTGGTCTGAAGTACCGATTCGATGTAGAGCAGCTCGGGCAAAGTGATAATGCTTTTCAGGATGACAACATCCTGTCTTCTCTTTTTCGCCGGAATCCCGCCACGAAGTTGAATACCTCCGAGACCCAGAAAGCCTGGTATGAGATTGAATGGTTTCCAGGGTTATCCAACAGGATCACGTTTTCCCATGGCTTTTTCAGCCCACTGGGAGATCTTGACATTGCATATTATGCCAACGATGCCCGTACTGAAGTAAGCAATACCATACGGACTTCCCAGGTCACACTCTTTACGCGATTCGCCTACAGGGAGAAGTTTGTTGCCGGTAAAGTGGATCGCGTTAGTCTAGGTAGCGATTATCCAGTATTGCAGGTGTATTATACCAAGGGCTTCAAGGATGTTCTGCGGGCTGATTTCAACTACCAGAAGGTCGGTGTGCGAATCGATGATCGTTTGCCTTTGAGTCCATTCGGTTATACGTACTGGGTGCTGAGCGCTGGTAAGACCTGGGGCAAAGTCCCTTACCCGCTACTCGAAATTCATCCGGGAAATGAAACGTATTTCTATGACTATGCGGCCTTCAACATGATGAACTTCTTTGAATTCGTCAGCGATTACTACTTCAGTGGTTTTGCCACACACCATTTTGATGGCTTCTTTCTGGACAAGATTCCATTGATGCGTAAACTCAAGTGGAGGGAGGTGGCTCAGGTTAAAGCGGTTTGGGGCGAGCTCCGCGAATCCAATCTCAATCTGCAAACTGGGACGAACCTGTTTTATTCGCTCAACAGGAAGCCGTATGTTGAAGTGGGGCTGGGCGTAGAAAACATTCTAAAAATCATTCGGGTCGATTTCCTTTGGCGCATGAGTTACCTCGATAACCCGAATATCGCGCGATTTGGCTTCAGGGGGAGTTTTCAGTTCACCTTCTGACAGTCCTTTGTTTGGCTTCCATTGCGTTACCTTTGCCACATGTCGGTTTTGCGTTCCGAAGATCTGGTCAAACGGTACAAAGGCCGGACCGTGGTCAACCATGTGTCGATTCGTGTCGAACAAGGAGAGATTGTAGGATTGTTAGGTCCCAATGGGGCCGGTAAAACAACTACCTTTTACATGATTGTTGGGCTGATTAAACCCAACGAAGGAAGGATTTACCTCGACGAGACTGAGCTCACGAATGAGCCCATGTACCGCAGAGCCAAACGGGGTGTGGGCTACCTTGCACAGGAGGCTTCTGTGTTTCGTAAGCTCAGCGTAGAGGACAACATTCGTGCGGTTCTTGAAATGACCGGGTTCTCGAAAGCGGAGCAAGTCAGCAAACTCGAGGAATTGCTTGATGAGTTCGGTTTACAGAAAATCCGGAAAAGCAGGGGAGATGTACTATCAGGAGGAGAGCGGCGTAGGACTGAAATCGCCAGATGCTTGGCTGTGGATCCCAAGTTCATCCTGCTGGATGAACCTTTTGCCGGCGTGGACCCTATCGCCGTTGAAGACATTCAAAGCATTGTCCACAAACTGAGGGAGAAAAATATTGGCATCCTGATTACGGATCATAACGTACATGAAACGTTGACCATCACCGATCGGGCTTACCTCTTGTTTGAAGGTAAAATCCTGAAAGAGGGCACCGCACAAGAACTCGCATCCGACGAGCAAGTCAGAAGGGTTTACCTCGGTAAAAACTTTGAACTCCGCTCCTGATCAGGCCGGACTCAATTCGAAAGTGTAGGTTTCCATGATTGGATTGGCCAATAGCTTTTTGCAGGCCAAATCCACTTTTTCACGAGCGGCCGATTCAGTGTCGGCTTCAATTTCGAGCGTGATGTGTTTCCCGATTCTGACATTTCCGATTTCACTCAGCGATAGGTTTTTCATACTCGCGGTGACAGCCCTTCCCTGTGGGTCGAGGAGTGCTTTTTGAGGCATTACATCGATGTGCGCTTGAAATTTCATGGGGTTTCGCTTGCTGGTGGAAATATCAGGGACAAAATTAAGTACAAAAGTACGATCAGGGGGATGCCCTCTAGGCCCAACAGGACCACCAGTGGAATACCGGTCAGGACAAGGGCAATGGGTCCCAAGTTCTTTCTCCATCCCATCCGGTTGAACTTCAGTGAGAACAGGGGGATTTCGGCAATAAGTAATGCACTGGAAACAACACTGAAAACCATCCAGAATCCGGCATGACTGGTTAGGCCCATCAGTATTCCACTGCTATTGGCGGATGAAGCCACGAGTGGTAATATCCAGCCCGCATTGGCCGGTGTTGGCAAGCCGATGAAGTGTCGGGTCTGACGGGAGTCGGTGTTGAATTTCGCCAGGCGCAGTGCCGAGAACAATGTGACCGAAAAACCTGCGTAGGCGAACGGAACCGGAAGGCCGGATTCGACCAGTGTGTCGCCCAGAATAATAAAAATGGCTAGTCCGGGTACGAATCCGAAACTGACCATATCGGCCAGTGAGTCGAGTTCTTTGCCGATGGGGCTGTATGCACGCAGAGCTCGGGCGGCGAGGCCGTCAAGGAAGTCGAAAACCATGGCCGCACCTGTGAGCCAAAGTGCTCCAATCGTATCGCTCTGCATTAGGGCGACTACAGCTAGGCAGCCGCAGAGCAAATTCGCCAGGGTGAGTAGATTGGGAATGTGGCGCATCGGGATACGAAGATAAGGGGATTGTCAGCCCGCAGGTGTTCAAATTTTACACGTGAATGGGGAATCGTTGCGTTGTTTCGGCTTACATTTGATATACCTGCATGTGTGTTTTAACGTTCTGAACTCAAGTCTCAGAAACTCGATCATCCAATATGTCAAAACCGATTCTATTCATTTTCCTGCTTATCCTTTCCTTATCCGCCTCATCCCAGACATTGGCTCCGAAATACAGCAATGAGTTTCTGGCAATCGGAGTGGGGGCCCGTGCACTAGGCATGAGTGGCGCTGTATCTTCACTGAGCGATGATGTGACTTCCGGCTACTGGAATCCTGCAGGGCTAACGCGTGTACGCGGAAACCTTCAGGTGGCGCTGATGCACAGCGAGTATTTTGCCGGTATTGCCAAATATGACTACGGCGCCCTTGCTGCGCCCATTGATGCTACGAGGACCGTCGGCTTTTCTATGATCCGTTTTGCAGTGGATGATATCATCGATTCCACCGATCTGATCGACAAGGATGGGAATATCGATTACGATCGTTTGCGTTCCTTCAGCTCTGCGGATTATGCATTTGTTCTGTCGTACGCCCAACGCCTCAAGAAAGAAGGGTTGCGTTTCGGTGTCAATGCGAAGGTGATTCACAGGAAGGTAGGGGAGTTTGCATCCGCCTGGGGTTTCGGTTTGGATGCGGGGCTTCAATACACGCACAACCGGTGGTCATATGCTCTCGTGGGAAAGGATATTACGTCCACATTCAATGCATGGTCATACAACACCGAACGACTCGAAACCGTGTTTCAACAAACCGGTAACGCGATTCCCGAAAACGGTCTGGAAGTCACGCTGCCAAGGCTCGTTGCCGGAGTGTCCCGTCTGATGCCTGTGGGCAAGAAATTCAGTGTGCAACCATCACTCGATCTCGACATCACTTTTGATGGAAAGCGTAACGTACCTGTGAAAACCGATGTGTTCAGCATCGATCCGAAAATCGGCCTTGAGTTGTGTTATGATAACCTGATTTACCTGCGCGGTGGTGTTGGAAATATCCAAACTGTAAAAAACATCGATGCTAGTACCTCCACCACTGTTCAGCCCAATATGGGTCTGGGTATCCGGTTACGCAACCTGAGCATTGATTATGCCCTGACCAACATAGGTAGTGCGTCCGGCGCCTTGTACTCGAACGTTTTTTCATTGCGTCTTGATATTTTCCGTCAGGAAAATCCTACTGACAATAAGCCTGCAAACTGACATGAGACTTCGTCTGTTAACGTTACTTTTTTTCATCTGCTGCGGTAAGATGCAGGCACAGCCATACGGAAACGAATGGATTCCGTTTTCCGGCGGCAGCGGTTACTCCGATCAGCAGTATATACGGTTGGGTATTTGGCAGGAGGGACTCTACCGCATTAGCTACCAGGACCTCCAGGTTTCCGGCGTGACACTTTCCACCTGGGCTTCGCCATCCGGATTGAAAATGTATAATCTGGGCGTTGAGCAATTCGTTCATGTTGTCGATTCATCCGGTAATGGAGTTTTCGATCAGGGCGATTATCTGGAATTTTTGGGACGTCCAAATGATGGTGCGGCGGACCGAGCGCTATACGAGGCCCCCGGATATCAGCCAAACCCCTACGTCAGCCTTTACAACGATACCGCTGCTTATTTTCTGACCTATGATCCTTCGGGTTCCTCGGGGCTTCGCATGCCATTACTTAGTGACACAACATACTCTTCCCATCCCACAGTAAGTTATGCCATTCGTGAAGAGGTTCGTGCTTTTTCGAACAGGTATAACATTGGGCCCAGAGATTACAATGAAATTGCTGATAATCCTTTCATGGAAGGGGAAGGGTATTATACCCAGTTGATTTCGAAGAATGCCCCGTTCACTGTGAACTTTCCCGTTCAGAAGTCCCTGCAATCACTTGCAGTGCCGGTCATTGATGTGACCTTGATGGGGGCCAATGCAAACTACCATCCATACAGGTTATCAGGAAATTCACAGGTGCTGATTGATACAACAGTTCTTGGTTATGTAATGTCAAGGCACCGTTTCAGTCTAAATAACTTGCCTGCCAACGGCACGTATGATCTTCAATTTGCCCCCCAGAACGACACCACATTCCCGGGTAATTTGAACTACATGCAAATGGCTTTTGCCCGGCTTAGGTATGCCCGGAATTTTGACTTCAGTGGAGAAGTGCTGCCTTTGAAGTTCAACCTTCCCCCACAAGGACTATCCACTTTGTTGTGCAATGCAGTGCCTTCCAACTCACCTCGATTATTTTTAAGCAGCGGCGATACGGTGTACCGTTCAGTAACCGGTATCGGTGCACCATCAACACTGCTGGCTGTACTTCCTTTGTCAGGCAATGAAAAAACTGCGTTCATTACAGACGACACGCAACTACTCACGCCTGCGGGGGGCAAGGTCATCATCACCGCGGTGAATCCTGATCCGAATCCCTCACGTTACGGTAGATTCACGGATTTTACCGCTCTTCCGGCCGAAGAAGGTATGCTGATTGTAACCCATCGTACGCTTTGGAATGGTGCTACTGCCTATGCCGCAAACCGGGCATCCACCGGAAGAAATGTCGTACTCGCAGACGTAGATGAGCTCTACGATCAGTACGCCTATGGAGTTCGTAAGCATGCCTTGTCCATACGTCGTTTTTGTGATCAGATGATTGATGCATTCACCCCGGCGCCAGAGTATCTGTTGCTCCTGGGTAAATCGGTGGTCGGTTACGATTCCCGCAGCGGAGGGAACCATGCTTTGAATTTGGTTCCTACTTTCGGTGAGCCACCCTCTGATCAGATGTTCACCTCCCGACTGAACAGCACGGATTTTAAACCAGAATTGGCTACCGGAAGGGTCTCGGCACGTACAGATGCACAAGTCTTGGCTTATCTCGACAAGATCGTTGCCTTTGATGCCGAACAGAACCAGAATCCTGCAGAATGGAAGAAGCAAGTCCTGCATTTTGGTGGCGGCACTGACTTAGGCGAGCAAAATCTACTGGCAGCCAAACTGGATGGCTATCGTCAAGTAATCGAAGACACCTTGTTTGGTGGATTTGTTCACACCTTCCTGAAAAGTTCAACCGATCCCATACAGATCAATCAGACCGTTTTCCTTGAACAGTTGATCGATTCCGGTTGCGCGATGATGACCTTTTATGCGCATGCTTCCGGAACATCATTCGATATTTCTACCGATGATCCGGACAGTTACCGCAACAAAGACCGTTATCCTCTCCTGCTGGCGCAGTCTTGTTTTGTGGGCAATGTTCACACAGGAGGAAATTCACTCAATGAGCGTTTTGTTCTGACGGCCGACAAAGGTTCAATAGGCTTTATTGCCGTGCCCGAAAAGGGTCTTATTCAGCCATTGGACGACTATTCATCGAGGTTCCATGAGATCATGTTTCGTGATTCTTATGGCACAACTGTCGGTAAGGCCATGCGCCAGACCATCTCAGATATTATCCTCCCTGATTTTGAACGGCGTAGCGTGTGCATGAATATGACCTTGCACGGTGATCCCTCATTGCAAATCTATAGCTTCGACAAGGCGGATTATGCAATCGAGCAGTCCGGACTTTTCACTGAACCATCGGAGCTCACAACGGATGTCGATTCGTTCAACCTCAAAATTGCAGTCAGTAATTTTGCCCGTAACGTTTCTGACAGCATTTATGTCCTGTCAAGCCGGACCTTTCCCGACGGCACTAAACGCGATACGATTTTCAGGGTCCCATATATCACGTACCGCGACACCCTTTCTGTTACTCTTCCTATGGAAATCCGGAAAGCTTCCGGACTTAATAAAATCGAGGTGACCATTGACGTTTACGATGAAGTAGATGAAGTCGATAACGTTAACAACAATGTATCCAGTTTTCTTTTTCAGATCAACTCTACGGATATCAATCCCGTGTATCCGCCTGAATATGCGATTGTACCGGACGATACTGTGGTGTTGACTGCAACAACGGCAACACTCGATGCGATTCCCCGCGATTACCGGTTTGAAATCGATACGGCCATTACGTTCGATAGTCCCGCGCGCTACTTTGGTGTTACGCAGTCCACATTCGGTATCGTAACCTGGAACGTTCCAGTTCCGGTTGATTCCGGTCGGGTGTATTACTGGCGTGTCGCCAACGATTCCATCAATCATCCCGATACCGCCGTGGCAGCACGGTTCAGGTGGAGGAGCAGTTCTTTTGTACACAAGCCGGGTGTGAATGGTTGGTCGCAAGCCCATTGGTATCAGTTTGGACGAAGCGGTTTGAGTAACATCGAACTGGTGGACTCACTCAGGCGAATGGAATACATCAATTCAAACTACTCCCTCGTCATGACACACCAGGGCGCACGGCCCAGTTACGAGATCAATGGCGTGAACATGGATTATGGTGGGTGCTTTTTCCTGCCACAGATTGCCATTGCAGTGTTGGATTCGATTGAATTCCAAAAGCCCTGGGAAGCCGATTCCTGTTCGATGTATTACGGCAACTACAATTACTACGTCTGTTACAACAACGATGGTTGTGCGTTCAGGACACGGGCCGATAAATATTTCCTGTTCAACGTGAACAATCAGGCAGGAATCACTAGCCTGATCAACATGATAAACAATGTTGTTCCGACTGGAAATTATATTTTGAGTTGGACGGTGTTCCCGGTCAATTTCGATACCCTGACGCAGGTAAAAGCAGCGTTCAATGCGCTTGGAATTACCGAATACGACAGCCTGCGCAATCAGGATAAGTACATGTCTTTTGTCAAAAAAGGCGATCCGTCTACTGCACTGTTCACCAAAGGGGTGTATCCCGATAGTGTACTCAGGCTTGACTATTTGCTTTCGCGCGATTGGGAGAAGGGCATCGTTTCCTCTACCGATATCGGGCCTGCTGTTTCCTGGGAGTCCTTGTATTGGGATTACAATTCGGTTGAATCGGGCACAAGTGCCGACCAGATTTACCTGCAAGTTTTTGGAATCACACCAACTGGTCAGGAGGTTTTGCAATTGGGTCCGGTTTTTAGTCCCGGTGGACCAACCGATATCAGTTTCATTGATGCACAACAATTCCCTCGTATTCGTTTGAAGGCCTATACTGAGGATCTTGCACTACGAACTCCGCCTCAAATTTCACGCTGGCAGGTGCATTATCAGCCGGTGCCCGAAGGGGCCGTTAATGGACGCTTCCTGAGTTTTTATAAGGATACCTTGCAGGAGGGAGATGAGTGGTCTATGCAAGTCGCTTTCCAAAACATCAGTCCCACTCCGATGGACACGCTCCTGGTTGATGCCTATGTTTTCGATAAGGACAATGTCCGACGCGATGTAGCCACATTCAAAACCACACGAAACCTTCCACCGGGCGATACGATTATGGTTTCGGTTAAGGGCCCGACTTTGGGATTGTCAGGTGAAGTGAATCCGCGTGAAAATCAACCCGAGCAAGCCCACTTCAACAATTACGCTACTGTGCGGTTCAATGTGACACGTGACATAACAAACCCCTTGTTGGAAGTCACGTTCGACGGCCAGCACATCTTGAACCGCGATATCGTTTCAGCACGACCCCATGTGCACATCAGGCTAAAGGATGAAAACCGGTTCATCGCGCTCGACGATACTTCGGATTTTCGAGTCAGTCTGCGGACACCTTCGGGAACTATTTCATACCTGAATTTCGAGCAATCTCCGGGTTTGTTCTCCGATCCGTTGCTTTTATCCTGGACCCCGGCTGCTTTACCCTCTAACAGCTTTTCGATCGACTACAAACCAATTCTGTCAGAAGATGGTTTGTACCGCCTTACGGTCGAGGCCAAGGACAGGACGGGCAATTTAAGTGGCGAGAATGATTACACTGTGGAGTTCGAAGTGGACAACACCAGTTCGGTAACGGAGGTAATCAATTATCCGAATCCGTTTAGTACTTCTACTCGCTTCGTATTCACATTGACAGGTTCTGAAGTCCCCGACAAGCTGCGGATCCGCATCATGACTGTGAGCGGAAAAATCGTGCGTGAAATTACCCGTGATGAAATC
>JAJTFW010000078.1 GCA_021299095.1 Sphingobacteriales bacterium
TTTGGCGAATGATTTTTATTCTTATTCTTCCCGGTAAACACGTCCGTTGATGGAAAGTTTACACGGTCATACCACAAGCCAAATAAGGCAAGGCCGGCACAGGCATATTTCGTCTCCTCAAACCGGTTGCGTCCTGGATTAAATTCCTTCTTCATAGCCCCCTTGGTACGCACATAGCGATGTGGGGTTACAATTAGGTGCGTACACTCATGCTGGGCGATTACCGAACAATGTTTGTTGTATCCATTTGTGTGCTGTGTGCACACAAATTCCCGCTTCGGCAGATGACGGGTTGTCAACCGGAAATCAAGCAACACGCCAACCAACCTGAGTTTCGGCTCTGAACCGTGGCATCGCCTCTGGTTCAGTACTCAGCCATAAAAGGAATTGTCAGATCATCAATTCAACCAATCAACACAACATCTCCGTTCACTGCATCCGTTCATTTTAATCCGGTGCTTGCTGTGCGTATAAATCACAATCATGAACACGTTTACCTATTTTTCTTGACAACGCTTTCCAACATCAAACGGCAAAATCACAACATCATCTTTTCTACAGCCGCAAAGACCATTACCATAATTTCAAATCACCTCTTATCAAATTCACTCATCATGAACTGAATTACCCTTAATGACCTTTGAGCTTCCTATGTAAAGCTTGTACGTGAGAAAAAAACAATCGCACTAAAACCAGAGTTGCCTACCAAATGCTTGACCTTAGTTTTAGCATGGAGAAAACGGTAAGGCCCAGTGACCTCTGTGGCATCTCTGTGAACTTTGTGGTTAAAGCAGGATTCTACTCGTAGCTCGAGTTGGTCTTGTCCCGCTAAATGGCATCCTCAAATCACCAAAGCAACAGCCAGGAAGCTGTCGTCATATTTTCAACTTATCGAATCATCAAGGTGTCATCGCAACACAGCGCAGCCCACGCGCTTTCAATCCCTTCAACACCAGTTCCAGTGCAGGCATCATCCGGGGCGCAGCCTTGGCACTGTCGTGAAAAACGACCACCGATCCCGGACGTATCGCTTTCAAGACATCCGCGGCGATGCGTTCGGGAGTGCGTTCCGCTTTCCAGTCATAACTCAACACATCCCACATCACCACGCGATACGATTTGCGTAAAGTGTAATATTGACCGAGACCGATGCGTCCGTATGGTGGGCGAAACAGTGGCCCGGGAACAAGGGCGGATGTTTTATTTATCTCCTCCACATACGCTTTCCTACTCATGCCCCAGCCACTCCGGTGCGACCAGGTGTGGTTTCCAACCGCATGACCTGATTCCACGATGTGTCGGAAGACATGCGGATGGGCCTGTACGTTAGCACCCACGCAGAAAAATGTCGCCTTAGCTGTATACTGCTCAAGCAGATCAAGCACCTTCGGTGTGACGTCCGGATGCGGACCATCATCGAAGGTGAGATACACCTCCGGTCGGTTGCGATCGCCATGCCAGAGCATGCCCGGAAAAAGGGCGCGCAAGAGCCAGGGCGGACGCGTCATCTGTCCTTATGCTCCGGTAAACTGCTGCTCCAACTTACGGAAGCGCGGTTCGAGGTTCTTGACCAGGTCCTCGGCATTGTTGGCCTTGGCAATGCGCAACAACTCATTGAAGATCGCCATGGCCTGGTTGTATTCCCGGTCCACGATACGGATATATGGCGTACGCTTGAGGCTGAAGTAATACTGCAGTTCGTCTTCGTAGTGATCCGCCATGCGCAACGTGATCGCCTTGGCCGATTCGAGTGCCCGCTTGCGTTCCGCTTCGGGCAGTTCGATGCTGCGCATGTTGATTTTTCCATCGGGTGTGATTTCCGGACGCTGCAAGCCTTGAGCCAACTGGAAGTACTGCTCGATAGGACGTAGCATCATCACGTTATAAGGAACCGTCGCATCAGGAATCTCCTTGTTCATGCGGTCGAGGCATTTCATGGCCGAATCCAAGCGCCCCTGCTCGATGAGTCCGTCCGCCAAACGGGCGAAGTTGTTGCGGAAATTCATCGTCATGTTCAGGTTGTTCTGGTCGAGGTAGATTTCCGGCTTGTCGATATTGCCCCAGCGGAACTTGTTCATCATGTTGTCATACATGACACTGGACTGAACCCTGCCGGTCTGTGTCTGCGGGTCGTTGCTGTTGCGGATGGGTACGAAACGGTAAGCCAGGCCCTCGAGCTGGAAGTATGGTTCGAGGTTCAGATAGCTGTCGTTTCCGACTGTAACGGCGAAGTAGATGGGACGTGTCCAATCGTTGTGGGCGATGAGATCAAGGATCATCAGATCGGCCTTCATGAGGTAATTGCGCGTGAGATCCCAGTAGATGGTATCAACGATGCGGTCGGCATCTTCGGGTTTCACCACACCATTGCGCAGCACAGCCTCTTTGTCGACCTTGATGCAAATACGTTGTGTGGGGAAATAACTCATAGGAGCTCCGCTGCCGGCCTGAACTTTGTACTCGGGTCCCTCGCTGTTTACAAACTT
Source organism: Sphingobacteriales bacterium (assembly GCA_021299095.1). Classification (GTDB taxonomy): domain Bacteria; phylum Bacteroidota; class Bacteroidia; order AKYH767-A; family OLB10; genus JAJTFW01. The sequence goes on from JAJTFW010000078.1 coordinate 2,487, forward strand.
CATCACATCTTTCGCTTCCGAATACCCCGGGAGGCGCTTGTCGTAGAACGGCACGTAATCACGCGTACCCTGCACATATTTTTCGTGCGGTGTCATGAATGGAACCGGAGCACTTTCGTATGCCTTGCGTTTCATCTGATCAATGTACCAGTCTGTGTTGAGAAGACTGAGGTTCACCACGCGCACATCGGTGCGGATGCCCTCCACATCCTGTGCATACCACAAGGGGAAGGTATCGTTATCGCCGTTGGTGAAGATGATGGCATTGGGAGCGCAGCTCTGCAGGTAATTCCAGGCGATATCGCGCGATGTGAATCGACCGGCGCGGTTGTGGTCGTCCCAGCCTTGGCTGGCCATGATTCCGGGAACCGCAACCAGACAGACGAGGGTGGTAGCTACGGCTGTAAGAGCCATCGGAGCCTTGGTACGGCGCAAACGGTCGATGATTGCCGTTACACCGAGTCCGATCCAGATGGCGAAGGTGTAAAACGAAGCTGCGTACGCGTAATCACGCTCGCGGGGCTGGTAAGGATATTGGTTGAGGTATAAGACAATTGCCAGACCGGTGAAGAAGAACAGGAGCATCACGGTCCAGGCATCGTGGTTGTCGCGTCGGTAATGCCACACCAACCCGATCAGCCCCAGGATGAGCGGAAGGAAATAAAAGGTGTTGTGCGCTTTGTTATTGCGCATGTTTTCGGGCAAATCGTTTTGTGGTCCCAGGCGCATTTCGTCGATGCCCTTGATACCACTGATCCAGTTGCCCTTGGTAATGCCGCCATGTCCCTGAATGTCATTCTGACGGCCTGCGAAATTCCACATGAAGTAGCGCCAGTACATGTGCACCACCTGGTAGTTCCAGAAGAACTTGAGGTTTTGCGCAAAAGTCGGTTTACCGTCGCCGCGGATGCCACCCCATTCCTTGTAGGCGGAGATGTGATTTTCCTGCGCGCTGTACATGCGGGGGAAGATCGTGCTGAACTTGGGGTCGTACACCGGCGAGAGCTTCTTGGAGGTTTCGGTATAGCCATCCTCGCCCTTGGTATATTGCATGCTTCCTTCCTCAATGCTCACCTGATCGGCGTTGTAATACTGACCGTAGAAGAGTGGACGATCGCCGTACTGTTCACGGTTGATGTAGCCCAGCAGGTTGAAGGCGTGCTCGGGGTCGTTTTCATCCATGGGCGGATTCGCGTTGGAGCGCAACACAATCATGGCATAGGACGAGTAGCCCACCAGGATGAAGGTGAGGCAGAGCAGGCTCAGGTTCCACATGGGCATATTGCGCTGACGTGTGTAATTGAGTCCATAAACGATTCCAGCCGCAATCAGCAGGAAGAAGAAGACGAAACCCGACCAAAAGGGCAAACCGAGTCCGTTTACAAAGAACAGCTCGAATTTGGAGGCGAACTTGACAAAACCGGAAATGATTCCGTACTGAACAACGGCAAGAATGAGCACACCGGCAGCAGCGGTTTTGATGAGGCCGTTGGTTGTGACAGTGTATTTACGGAAGTAGTAAATAAAGGCAAGTGCAGGAATGGTAAGCAGGTTGAGCAAGTGGACTCCGATGGACAATCCCATCAGATAGGCAATGAGGATGATCCAGCGGTTGCCATGGCGCTCATCGGCTACGGCCTCCCACTTGAACATGGCCCAGAACACAATGGCCGTGAAAAAGGATGAACTGGCATATACTTCCCCTTCTACCGCCGAGAACCAGAACGAATCGCTGAAGGTATAGGCCAAGGCACCTACAAGGCCGGCTCCCATGATGGCCAGGGTGTTGCCCATATCAGGGTCCCCTTTGGGAACAAGGATTTTGCGGGCCAGGATGGTAATGGTCCAGAACAGGAACAGGATAGTTCCGGCACTCATCAATGCACTGAGCAGATTGATCATGACCGATACCGCCTCTACATCGCCGCCGGCAAACAAGCTCATGATACGTCCCATCATCATAAACAAGGGGGCGCCGGGGGGGTGACCCACCTGAAGCTTATAGCTCGATGCGATGAACTCACCACAATCCCAGAAACTGCCTGTGGGCTCCAGGGTGCTGATGTACACAAAAGCAGAGATGGCAAAACTCAGCCATCCGCATAAATTGTTGATAAGACGATAGTTAGGCATAGTCTAAGGCGAATCCCGCGAAGGTAGTGTTTGTCGCGCAATGTGGCAATTGACCCCGGCCGCGCTGAAGCCCTTTTGAGCACCCCCGAACGTTGGCGTGGCAAATCATCCCATTCACGGAAAAAAGCCTTGCAGATGCCCTCTGTTGGGTCTACTTTTACGGGATTAACATTAAGGTCATCCGGAATCGTCCGGAACGGCGTAGCTTTGCGACGCCGAATGTAGCCCACATGCGGAAATCCCATCTCCCCACCTTCATCCGCCTCCTGCTGGTATTGCTCCTGCTTGGCCGTGCTGTGGGAAGTTCTGCCCAGGCGGTGAACGATTTCGGTGCCATCAGTTCCGGCACCTGGACCACCGCGTCCATTTGGAGGCAGTGGGATGGCGTGGGTTGGAACACGGTACCGGCCGCTTTCCCCAACGGATCCACCCAGAACGTGTATATACTCTCAGGAAGTACGGTAACTCTGCCGGCTCCCGGGCCTTATAACATCGGGCGAATCACCGTCGAGACCGGGGGGAAGCTCTTTTGCAATTCAATTGCCACGAACGTTTACCTCAGCGTGTGGGGATCGAACATCATTTGCAATGGTGAAATCGGAAACGGTGTCACCTTCGATGGTATCGGTTTCAACTTCGAAGCAGCCTCCACCACCATCAGCGGACTGGGCACCTTTACCGCCTCGCGCTTCCGCAAAAGCGCAGTAACCAACCCGACCACTGCACTGGTCATTGCCATGAACGTTACCCTGCGCTGGGACCAGGCATCCAACACACAACTATACAACAACACCAGCGCTGCAAGTCTGTTCAATGTAACCGTGAATGCCGGTTATACGCTCAACTGTGCAGGCAGTGCGGCCTCACCGGGCAACCTTGCCATTGACGGAATCAATGGAACTGGAACTGCTGAAGCAGGAGGGAACATCACCGTGAATGGCACTCTCATTGTGCCGGGTATCTTGTATGCCACTACCAATAACATCAACGCCGCCAATCCTTGCAATTTTACGATCGGAAAGGGGGGCGTGATCAAGGCTAGCGCCGTTTACAGCCCCGTGAGTGGCGTGGCCAAAATGCGATTTTTGGTCAATGCTGGAGGGCGATTGGAATTGACCGGAACTACAGGATTCCCGGCCGGAACCGCCAACTGGAGTGCAGT
>JAJTFW010000079.1 GCA_021299095.1 Sphingobacteriales bacterium
CAACATGAAAAAAACTTACTTGATTCTTATTTGCTTTTTAGCATCGACAACAGGATTTTCGCAATCCATCAATTTTCAACTTGACACAACTCAGATATTTCAGGATGCTGATGTGGGAGCAATGGCATTTGCTGACGTAGATAATGATGGCGATATGGATTTATTGATAATCGGGAAAGGCGGCCCTATTTTGACCACGCTTTACTTAAATAATGGTAGCGGTAGCTTCACTGCATTATCTAATCCTTCTTTGGTAAATGTTTTTGATGGAGACGTTAAATTTCTTGATGCTGATAACGATGGAGATCTTGATGTAATTATTACTGGTAGCACAAGTTCTCCCTCCAATACTGCTAACCTTTATTTAAACAACGGCATTGGATTTTATACTTTATCAACAGGGAGTAATTTCGAGTTAGTGAGGGCAGGTAAAAATGATATTGGTGATGTAGATGGTGATGGTGATATTGATATCATCACAACCGGGCAAAACCCAAGTGGTAATCCTGTGACTAAATTTTACTTAAATAATGGTTCGGGAATTTATAATCCCCAGTCATCTTCTCCATTTACTAATCTTCAATATGGTGCTGCGAGGTTTATTGACATTGATAACGATGGAGACTTAGATCTTCTTTTATGTGGTGAAAACAATACTGGACAGCCAATTACAGAACTATACAGCAACAATGGTTCAGGTATATTTACCTTAAATACTTCATCAACAATTGATGGTTTTACCAGCTCAGACATTGCAACCGGAGATATTGATAATGATGGTGATATTGATTTCATCATATGTGGACAATCTGGTGCTAATATTGCGACCAAACTTTATCTTAATAATGGTTCGGGTGTTTTTTCAGAACTTACCGGAACTCCATTTGCACCTGTAATGTTAGGCACGGTTAAGTTAGCTGATTTTGATAATGATGGTGACTTGGATGTTTATGTGATGGGGACTGGTCCCGGTGGAGGAAGTGCAGTTATTGCAAAAATTTATGCAAATATGGGAACCAATACTTTTATTGAAGCAGCATCGATTGTTGGGGCTTATTTTTCATCTGCCGCTATTGCGGACGTTAATGGCGATAATAAAGCAGATATAATTCACTCTGGAACTTCATTTACGCAACCTACTCATGCGACAAGACTGTTTTTAAATACATCAACAATTCTTGGAGTTAATCAGTATGAACAAACAAACTTTCCAATAATTTTTCCAAACCCAACAAATGGCATATTTACACTCAATTTTAACAAAGAAGTTGACGCAACTGTTTTAATTTACGATTCTAGAGGTTCATTAGTTCAAAGTGAGATAATTACAGGACAAACTGGCCAAATTGAATTATTGCATGAAGCAGGTTTATATTTTCTAAAAGTAATAAGTGACAACGCTGAAATGACTTACAGAATTGTCCTTAATAAATAATAACGTTTGCTAACAGCGGTTTGGCGTAATGGCGGGTGCAGTGCTTCGTATGACAGTTTTGTGGTAGGTTCAAGTGCGGTTCTTCGATTGAACTTTTGTGCTAAAAATCCGCCACTACGCCAAGCTGCAAAACGTTATTTTTTTATTCGACTTAAATTTGTATCAACAATACAAAAGCCGCCTCCATTCGGAAGCGGCTTTTGTATTTAATGATCTTAAGCGAGTTGATTAGCGCACCACCACCAGCGGCAGGCGGGTGCTTTTACCGGCTGATTCGGCTACGAGGATGTAGTGTCCGGCCGACAGGCTTGAAACCGGCAGGTCGAACTCCTGGGCAAAGCCGTTTAGGCGCACAGCGCTGAAGAGTTGCTGTTTGCCTTCGGTACTGAAAATGCGCAGGGTGGCCACACCGGCTTCGGAACCGTTGAATCGGAGTTTACACAGGTCGCTGGTCGGGTTGGGGTAAATGACCGCACCACTCAGCAATTGATTTTCCTGCAGGCCCGTTGCAGCCTGTCCGGTTACCAGAATGTCGTCGATGGCTACCAGGAAGTCGTCGAAGGATTTGTGGATCCAGGCGATGTAAATGGTTTGTCCGGCATACTGCGCCAGGCTGGCACTGAAGGGGCGAAGTAATCCGTTCGCACGCGCTGAATCGCTCGCTGTAGCGGCTCCGGCCAGGTCTACGTAAAGGGAATCAGCACCGTGCACGAAGCCGGGTGAGAAGGTGTAGGCAGCGAAGTTGAATCCGTTGCTGGATGAACCACTCTCGTATTCGGCCGCCTGGAACAAGGTGTCGGTGAAGCTTGTTTCGAGGTTGTCGGTCGTAGAAACCTTCACGAGGTAGCCGTCCAGGTACAGAGGTGTCTGGCTCGGAGCCGAGGTCCAGCTTACTTGTCCGTTGCTGCCCGTAATAGCGATAGGTGGTGAAATGAAGTAATTGAAGGTGGTGTCGACCGGAGTCACCCAGCTGTTGCTGATGATGCATCCGGTACTGTCGTTACCTGCAAAGGCGCCCTGGCTCCAGAACCAGTTGCTGGGAAAGCCGTTGCCGCTGGCGTCGTTGAGGCCGTCGGCATCGAGGTTCACGAAAATGGTGTCGTTGCCGTTGTTGATGGTGGCCCAGTTCAGGGAATTGTCCACGTCGAAGTTTTCGTACAGCAGGGTGTCCTGGGCTTGTACGGCGCTGCCCATCAGAAGGGCGAGTAGAAGGGTGTAGAGGTTTTTCATAGGCTGATTTAGATATACGAATATAGGTATGCTGAGGTCTATTGGGCCCTGTGAACCACAGCCTTTTCAACAGGGTAACCCTCGGCCATTCAATTGCGTATAATCACGACCAATAAGCGATTATGCAAGTCCTGAAATTCGGCGGCAGTTCCGTCGCCTCGGCCACCCGTATCCAGGGTGTGGCCTCCATCGTACGCAATCAGAAATCGGCCAAAGGCACAGCAGTTGTGTTTTCGGCCTTCGGCGGAGTCACCGACGACCTCATCCGCATGAGCAGGCTCGCCGCCCGCCGCAAGGATGAGTACATCGAGGTATTCGACAAGGTGCGCGAGCGTCACACGCTCTGCATCCGCGAACTCGGCCTGCGCCGTGATAAGGCCCTCTACGATTTTGTGGAAGGGGTATTCGGCGAGTTGCACGACATCCTGCACGGTATTTACCTGGTGCGCGAGCTATCGACCCGCACCCTTGATTTTGTCAGTGGACAAGGCGAAGTACTCTCCTCTGCAATCATCAGTGCCTACTTCCGTTCGCAGGGCATGCAAGCCAGCTTTGTGGATGCGCGGGAGCTGATCCGCACCGACGAGACCTTTGGTAGCGCACGCGTCGATTTCAATGCCACCAACACACGCATCCGCGAGCACTTTCGCAAACTCAAAGGCACGGCCGTCATCACCGGCTTTATCGGTTCTACACACAAGGGCGAAATGACCACACTCGGTCGAGGTGGTTCCGATTACTCGGCTGCCATTTTCGGCGCAGCACTCAACGCCACCGAAATCCAAATCTGGACCGACGTAGATGGCGTTATGACTGCCGATCCGCGCAAGGTGAAAAAAGCGTTTAGTGTGCCTTCCATGACTTACGATGAGGCCATGGAACTCTCACACTTTGGTGCCAAGGTGATTCATCCACCAACCATTCAGCCGGCACTCGACAAGAAGATTCCGCTACGCATCAAGAATACCTTCCATCCGGAACATCCGGGAACCTTCATCTCGGTGAAGCCCGGCGAGAACGGATTTCTCATCAAGGGCATCTCGTCCATCGATCAGATTGCCTTACTTACGCTCAGCGGCAGTGGCATGGTCGGAGTGACCGGCATTTCGGCGCGCCTGTTCGGTGCCATCCACATGGCCAAGGTCAATGTGATTCTCATTACACAAGGTTCATCCGAACACACCATCAGCTTTGCGGTTCGCCCCGAAGATGCACATACCGCCAAGACAGCAATCGAGGAAGCCTTCGCCCTCGAGATGAAATCGCGCCTCATCGACAAGGTGCGGGTAGAGGAGGGGCTATCGGTAGTGGCTGTAATCGGTGAGAACATGCGCAACCAGCCTGGCGTAAGCGGCAAGCTCTTTAACGCCCTGGGTCGCAACGGCATCAGTGTAGTCGCTACCGCACAAGGCTCGAGCGAACTCAACATTTCGGTAGTCATACAAAACGACCAACTCAGCAAGGCCCTCAACACCATCCACCAGGCTTTCTTCCTGTCGGGTGTAAAGACCCTGTCGGTTTACCTCGTTGGTACCGGATTGATTGGTGGGACACTTATGAAACAAATTGCTTCACACCTGGCTCACCTGCGCCAGGCGCGTTCATTGGATATCGTTGTGGCCGGAATCAGCAACAGCCGCAATATGCTATTTAATGCTTCGGGTGTATCGCTTTCGCACTATTCCGATCAGGTGAAGGAAGGGGAGAAGGCCGATCTGGGAAATTTCATTGACCGCATGATTGTGCAAAACCAGCCTAACAGTGTGTTAGTCGATTGTACCGGTGGTCCTGAACTCGCAAAGCAATACGCCCGTGTGTTGGGTGCCAATATTTCGATTGTCACACCCAACAAAGTGGCTAATAGCGGTACCATGAAAGAGTACAGCAAATTGCGTGAGATCATGCGTCGACGCAACGTGAATTTCCTGTATGAGACCAATGTCGGTGCCGGGCTTCCTGTCATTAATACATTGAACGATCTCATTACTTCGGGCGACCGCATTATCCGCATTGAAGCCGTCTTGTCGGGTACATTATCGTATATCTTCAATACCTTCAATGCCGATCACAAGTTCAGCAACGTGGTTAAAGAAGCCAAGCGTCTCGGATACACCGAACCCGATCCACGCGTAGACCTCAGCGGACTTGATGTGGCACGCAAACTCCTCATCCTCGCCCGCGAAACCGGTATGCAGATCGAATTGAAGGATATCGCCATCGAACAGATTCTTCCTGCTGAATGCATGAAGGCCAAATCGGTGGATGAATTCTTCAAGGCACTGGAGCGCAACAATGCGGTGTTTGAAAAGCGCAGAGCAAGCGCTGCTGCCAAGGGCAAGGTGCTACGCTTTATTGCCAAGCTCGACAAAGGCAAGGCATCGATACGTCTCGAGGAAGTAGACACGACCCATCCCTTCTACAACCTTTCGGGCAGCGACAACATCATTTCCTTTACCACCGAACGCTACAACAACCGGCCACTCGTAGTGAAAGGTCCGGGCGCCGGTGCAGAAGTGACGGCTGCCGGAGTCTTCGCCGAAATCATCAGCCTCAGCAAATACCTCGATTGATATGCCCCGGAAACCCAAGTCCGTTTCTGTCTTTGCTCCGGCTACCGTAGCCAACATCGCCTGTGGATTCGATATCCTTGGCATGGCCATCGGTGAACCGGGCGATCGCGTTGACATCAGTCCGAACACATCGGGCACCTTAGTGATTCGCCGCATAACGGGCGACGGAGGCAAACTGAGTCGTGATCCGAAACAAAATACCGTTACGGTAGCCATGGCGGAAGTCTTGTCTGCGCTGGGCAGTACGCAGGGGTTCGACGTGGTATTGCGCAAGCAGATGCCCTTGGGCAGCGGACTCGGCAGCAGCGCTGCCAGCGCTGCCGCAGGCGCCTTTGCGGTGAATGAGGCTATGGGCCGCCCCTTTACCCGTGCGCAGTTGGTGCGCTACGCGATGGAAGGAGAACGTGTCGCCTGCGGCACGGCCCATCCAGATAATGTAGCTCCCTGCCTAATGGGTGGAATTGTTTTATGTCACCACAGTGGCATTTTACAAGCCCTGCCGGTTCCGGCCGGTTTGCATGCGGTGGTGCTTCACCCCCACGTGGA
>JAJTFW010000005.1 GCA_021299095.1 Sphingobacteriales bacterium
TCGGGATGCTGCGCTGCGTGTGGCCATGGTTTTTCGGGTCGTACTAAAGGTAATATCAGGCCTGGGAGGGCGGTGTGTTGTTCGATGTCGGTTAATCCACAGGCAATGGTTGATAGTGCCGAACCCGATCCTGGCCCCCAATTGCTCGGGTTCATTGTCTACCTTTGTATACAACGGAAAACCGGTTCATCAGTGATTCAGTTTCTTGCCCCTGCTTTTCTCTTCGGCATTGCGCTGATAGCCATACCCGTTCTGATTCATTTGTTCAATTTCCGCAGGTATAAGCGGGTAGAGTTCACCAATGTTCGTTTTTTGAAGAATGTTCAGGAGCAGACCTCACGAACATCCCGGTTGAAGCATCTGCTGGTGCTGTTATCCAGAATACTTGCAATTGTGATGCTGGCCCTTGCTTTTGCGCAGCCCGTTATCCGGTATGCCAGTGCCGATCTGGTAAAGTCGGGTGATCCCGTCAGCATCTTCGTTGACAACAGTTTCAGCATGAATGCTCAGGGGGCCAAAGGTGCTTTGCTCGACCGTGCGCGCGTACGGGCCGAAGAATTGGTACGTTCCCTTCCGGTCAATACCCCATTACAGTTATTGACCGCCGATTTTTATGCCGTTCAACAGCGTCTTATCAATCGGGAAGAATTTCTTTCGGAATTGTCAAGAATAAAGCCATCCTCGTCCAGCAGAATGGTTGATGAGGTGATTTCGCGTCAGCGCGATGCGGTCAGCGCTGCCGGTTTTCGGACAGGCAGGCTGTTTATCATCAGTGATTTTCAGAAGAGTATGCTTAGCCAGGAGCGTCTTGCAGCCGAATCAACGTTCAAAATCACCCTCGTTTCGCTCGAAACCCAATCGACACCGAACCTTTACATTGATACGTGTTGGATGGCATCTCCGTTGGTCCAGTTGAATCAGCCCTCCGAGCTTGTTGTGCGTGTGGTCAACTCGGGTGGAAAGGATGCCGACAATATTACTGTCAGGCTCGATATCAATGGAAGCCGTAGGGCTGTTAGTACATGTGCAGTCAAATCTGGAAAATTTGTCGATCTGCCTTTCGGTTTTACCATTCGCGAGGCAGGCTGGCAGGGTGTGAGTGTATCGCTCTCGGATCAGTCAATCAATTTCGATGATACGTATTTCCTCTCCTTCGAAGTCAAGGAGAAACTCAATGTAAGTGCGGTTTCGGATCGTCAGGCATCTACCTATACCAAGGCCTTATTCGGAAATGATTCCGGCGTGAACTTCAAATCGGTGAGCAGAAACGCTATCGATTACTCAGCACTTTCTACTACGCAATTGCTGATACTTGAGACCTCAACGGGTTTCACATCGGGTAGCACAGATGAATTCAAGAAATACGTGGATGCTGGTGGTATTCTATGTGTATTTCCCGATTCTAATGCATCTGATCAGTCAAATACCTTGTTCAACGGTTTGGGGCTTCCGGGGCTTGGTCAATGGACTTCCCTGTCCGATAGAACCAATGGAGTTGAATGGAATCATCCGCTGTTCTCTGATGTATTCGAAAGGCAGGCGAGCGGAGGAAAGAACCTGGACCTGCCAGTAGTTTCTGCTACCTATTCGTTGAATACGTCTACATCAGCACCGGCCGAGGTCTTGTTGCGTCTCGAGAGCGGAGTCCCATTGTTGGTTTCATACAGTATCGGTGATGGTCAGGTGTTCTTGTTTTCGGTACCCCTCGATGCAAAAAGCAGTAATCTGCCAACGCATCCGATTTTTGCTCCCATCCTGTACCGCATGGCATTGCTGGGCGCGCGGCCTATAGCCAATGCAGCAACGATTGGCCAGTCTATTCCCGTGTCGTTACAATTGGCCGCCAAGGGCGATGAAGAAGTGCTCAAGCTCAGTGAGCTTGGCAAAAACGATGAGTTGATTCCGCGTGTACGCACGACCGGAAACCGCATTCAGGTCGATCCCGGTGATGAACTGAAAAATGCCGGTTTGTATGGACTGATGGCGGGCAAGGAAACAAAAGCAGTATTGGCCTACAATTTCAATCGTGCGGAGTCGGCGCTTGAGTATTTCTCGGAGGATGAGCTCGAAGCCATGATCTCCACGCGTGGACTAAACAATTGGGCCATCATGTCGACGGGTGTTCCGGATGTCGGCAAAGTCCTAAAGCAGGAACAAAGCGGTACGCCGCTCTGGAAATGGGCAATCTTATTGAGTCTCTTGTTTCTCCTGATTGAAGTTGTCCTTATTCGCTACTGGAAGACATCATGAATATCCTGCTGAAAAACATCACTCTTGTGGAACCCGGTTCCGCGTTAGACGGAAAATCAGTCGATGTGTTGATTCGTAACGGAGTCTATGAGCAGATCGGTACCGCATTGAAAGCCGATGGGGTGGTTGAAGAAATGGATTGCACCGGATTACACATGTCGGGCGGTTGGTTCGATATGCGATCGGCCTTTGGTGAGCCGGGTGCCGAGCAAAAGGAGACCATCCGAAGCGGTCAGAACGCAGCAGCAGCCGGTGGATTTACCGGAGTTTTGTTGATGCCCTCTACCTTGCCGCCCCTACAGTCGGCTTCCGACATCAGTTTTGTAAAAGGGCGTGCCGCACAACATTCAGTGGACGTATATCCCTGCGGTGTTATGACGGATGGGGGAGAAGGGAAAGATGTGTCCGGGATGTACGATATGCGTCTTGCAGGTGCTGCGGCATTCACTGACGGGAAACGTTGGGTTAGGGACTCCGGACTCATGCTGCGACTCATGCAGTATGCTGATGGAATCGGTGCCAAGCTGATTTCCTATCTGGACGATTCCGGACTCACCGCAAAAAGAAGCGTCAACGAAAGTACCAATACCGTTGTGTTGGGTATGAAAGGCATGCCTCCGGTTGCCGAGAAAATTGCTTTGCAGCGCGATCTGAATCTTATCGCCTACGCAGGAATTCCACTGCACGTTTCCGGAATCAGTACAGCTGATTCGGTTCTTGAAATTGCAAAAGCCAAGGCAGCCGGTTTGCCCGTAACGGCAGAGGTTTATGCATATCACCTCCTGTTAGACGACTCGGAGCTGGGCGGATTCGACAGTTTAGTTAAAACAATGCCACCACTTAGGTCGGTCAGTGATGTTGAAGCCTTGCGAAAGGGGGTGTTGGATGGTACGGTGGATGTGATCTGCAGTGACCATAATCCACACGAAGTGGAAGTAAAGGCGGTGGAATTCGACTTTGCGGCATTCGGGATGATCGGCCTGGAGTCTTGTTTCTCGGTGTTAAATACGGCCTTTGGCGGTCAATTGCCGCTTCAGAGGCTGGTGGATGTTTTGGTGACGAATCCCCGCCGGATTCTTGGCATTCCGGTTCCGGTCATACGGGAAGGTGAAACCGCAAATTTTACGGTGTTTAATCGCAGTGAAAGCAGAACCTTTTCGGATGCACATGTCGTTTCCAAGTCTTCCAACTCACCGTTGCTGGGTCGGGATCTTCAGGGTTACCCGGTTTTGTGCGGTAACAACGGTTACCTGTACCGCTCTCCTCAGTAAGTCACCTCAGCCAAAAACTGAATTCGGGTCTTGCGTTTATTCAGGATTTCGTGCTATTTTTGTAGCTGTAAGGGGAATTAGCTCAGCTGGCTAGAGCGTTTGCATGGCATGCAAGAGGTCATCGGTTCGACTCCGATATTCTCCACAAGGGCTTCTGATTCAGAGGCCCTTTTTTATTTCATCAATCCCCACCGTCCTTCTTTCTGCTGTTTGGATTAAGTCAGTTGTCCGGATAGGTTCATACGCGCGATTATGAACATAAAAAAAGGCCGGAGTTTCCTCCGGCCTTTTTTCAATGGGATGGTATGTTAGTGTGTGACAATCATCCGTTTTGTGATCTGTTGACCCTCATACATGAAGGTGTATTGATACATACCGGGCGCGAGCGTAGAGGTGTTAACCTGTACGGTATGCTTTCCGGCAGCCATAGATCCATCTGCAAGCACGGCAACTACTTGTCCAATCAAATCGGTCATTACGATTCGAACTTGACCTTGAGCAGGAATCATGTACTCAAGTGTGGTTGAAGCGTCGGCAGGGTTCGGGTAGTTCTGGCTTATGCCAAGATTATTCACAGCGAAGTCATCCAGACCGATCACATCGCAAGTTCCTAGGTCTTCGAAACATACGTCATCGATTGACCAGCCCTCATCGTTGGCACTGTAATCAGAAGCGAACCTCCAGCGTACAATCAACTGGGCATCTGCATCAGGACGGATAATCTTCTCATGGTAAATCCAGGATGCGCGTGAACCGGTGAAGCCCTTGAGACCAGGGTTGGACGGGTCAAGTTCAGAAACATAAGTGTAGTTCGGACTGGTGCCATACAACACGATGTTCGGTGTGCCAAGGAAGTCAACCCGTTCCCAATTCTGACCATAATCAACCGAGTAGTCAACAGCGCCACCGTCCGATCCGTATTCCATCAGGAAGCGGTGGTGGAAGCTCAGCTTGTAGCAATGTCCGGGCTGAACACGGAACAGGGAAGAGAAGAGACCGGAAGAATCTTTCTCCGGATAAGTACCGCTGAGTTTGGTAGTCCATGCGGTACTACCGGTGCGTGCTCCGTTCAGGGTCGGCTTGGCGGGTGTTCCAATTTCCCAGCTGCTTTCGTTTCGGTAAGAAATAGCATTGGCTGTTACCCACTGGCTTCCTGTTTCGAAGCTCGTGCAGAAGGGCAGCTGACTGGTTGCTACAGAGTCAAACACAAGGACAGTCACGCAGGCTGTGTCATCCGGAGTGAACAGGTCGGTTGAGCCGTTCGGGCTATCGGTGTACACACATACTTCGTGGAATCCAGGAACAGCAATCCAGGTGTTATTGAAGTTGTGCGTCTGGCTGCTGTCAGGTGCAAGGCCATTGGGTGAGTAGATGATCGGATCACTGGAAACGATACCTCCATCAATGGTGAGCGTAGCATTGTGGTTGAACACCGTGTTCACACCGTTGTTTTTAATCGGTGCAGCGAACGTGATTGGTTGTCCAGGGAAGATCAGTTGGTTCGGAACAGAGGTGTTCACAGAAAGCGTTGTGACAGACAGCGGAATCGGAACAAAGATTTCGAAATTGTCTACTGACGCTCCGTCAGAATTGGTGAAGTTGACGGACGTATACACAAAGCGGAATTGTACGATGCCGTTACCCACAACGGAGTAAACATCCTTGAAGATCGACTGGATCCAGAGTCCGGTGTTGTCATCCCAACTATCGTTGTTGTTATACCAGTTGGTGACTGGCTGGGTGGTAGGAGTAAGCAGGGTCCAAGCGCCGCCATTCACTGAGTACTCAATGTACAATTTATCGCCAAATGCGTTCATCACGCGATTCTGCCAGAACTTCAGCGTTGCAGCCTGTGCATTGGCGAAATCGAAGAATGGTGTTGTTACATAGGCGTTTGCACCACCGGTCACACCGGTGTTCAAGTTAACGTCCCAGCAATTCGGAGCCGTGTAGGCACCGCTGGTTCCACCGAAGTTTGGTGTACCGAATTCCCAGACAGTGGTATTGGTTCCTCCTGGATTTACTCCCGGAGCCCAACCGATGTTTCCATTGTCGAAGTTATCGTCGTAGCTGGCAATGTAAGTCGGAGCCAGGATAGGCTGGCCAATCACATCAGCACAGCTTGTATCGTTTGCCGGAATCTGGTCGGTTGCCAGGGATGTCCAAGAGCAAATGGTGTTCGGACCCTGTGCGAAGGTGTAGTTCGGAAGAACAACCGATACCTGTCCGCAGGGAGGCAGGCTTCCTGTCCAGTTGATGGTGATTGGTGTGCCTCCGTTGACTGAATAACTGATCGGTGTTGAAGTGATTGTGGTTGCACCGTAGTTTTCCAGGGTAACGATGACCGGCTGTGCTACGCCCACCGGAACTCCGCCAACGGGAGAAGTGATAGCTGAAATTCCAACATCATCACCGGATGCTGCGTAGATGCAGAAGTCGTCGATTGAAACACCATCGCGCAACACGCTGGGGTCAGAGGTGAAAACGAAGCGGAACTGGACCGGCGTCGGGTTGAAGAAGATGCCGTTCGTGCAGCAAAGTTTGTAAGAGGTGGGTAACCAACCTGTACCACTATTCGCGAGACCAGTCCAGCCGGGCAATTGGCTCGACAACAAAATATCATCGTTATACCAATTGGATCCGCAAGGATCTTGGTTTGCAGGGTTGGTGCTACCTGAACCGAGAATAACCCACGTTGTTCCTCCGTTAACCGTGTACTCCAAGCGTGTTCCATCCCAGTTGTTTTCTGCGTAGTAGTTCATCATGAACGACAGGCGCGCAGAACCGATGGAAGAGAAGTCGAAGTACGGCGTGTAGAGTTGAGCATTGGCATTGTTTGTATACACTGTGCTCAGGTTGATATCCCAGGCGTTATTGCCCGAAAATGCCGAGCTGGTAGACTGGAATGCGGGTGTACCGAGTTCCCAAACTGTTCCAGGATCACCATTGGGGCCAAGCTGAGCTGACCAACCGATGTTTCCGGACTCGAAGTCGTCGCAGTAGAATGGAGACGGTGTAAGGGTGGGAATACCGATGAAAGAACCGCAGACAGTGTCGTTCAGTCCGATGCAGTCGTTAGGTAGTTCAGACCATACGCACACGGTGTAGCTGTTGCTGGGCACGGTGAAGGTTGGCAAAGTAGCCTGTCCGACCGTTCCAGCCGCCAGTGTGCCGGGGTAAGTGATTGGAGCTTGCGTAACACCGTTGATAGACCACTGGATCGGGAAGTTGCTTTGATCAAGTTGACCGAAGTTCTCGAGTCCGACAGTGATTTGTGAGCTGCTGCCTGCAGGTTGTCCGCTTCCTGCGGGAGGGGAGAGAAATGATGTAACACCTACATCGTCGTTACAGGGAATGGTGATGCAGAAGTCGTCCAGGTGGAATCCGGCATCTTGAACGGAAGGATCCGAGGTGAAAACATACCGGAACTGAACACTGGTTGATCCGGCAAGGCCAGCAACGGTTCCCAACTTATACTTTGACTCGACCCATCCGTTTGAAGTTCCGTCCCACGCAAAGGTGTTACTGGAGTTGATGGCATCATCGGTGTACCAGTTGAGGCCATTTGGGTCAGGATTGGCAGTCGTTCCGGAACCAACAGTAGTCCATGAACTTCCACCGTTGGTGCTGAATTCCAGTCGCACACCATCCCACGAAGCTTCAACATCACGGTTTTGCCAGAATGAAAGGTTAGCTACCGATACAGTGGAGAAGTCGAACACCGGTGAAAGCAAATACGAAATGGTATTGGGTGCATATGCAGGTGTGGAATTGATTTCTCCTACACCCCATACGTTCACAGGTGAATGAGCCGAATTCAGGACTGCACCTGTAGGAATACCGCGTGTCCAACCTGTGCCTGTACTGTCATCTGCTGTCCAGAGGTCATTCTGGATTTCAAAGTTGTCGCAGAAGGGGAAGGTAATTCCGGAAACAGGATAAAAACAGATTTCTCCGTTCGCGGGGTAACGAACGAAGTTGTTACAACCGGACGCGTCATACGCTTCAAACCACCAGCAAATGGTGTCTCCATCGTTGGCGGCGGGCAATTGACCGGAGAACAGTGAATCCACGATCTGGAAAAGAAAATCTTGCTGCACAGGACCACCATTAACCGTGTAGTAGAGATCGGCGAAGCCGGGTCCGAGAATTGCTGACTGAATACCGCTTGGGTCGTTGATGTATACATCCAGCGGGAATGGTCCCAGGTTGAAAATCGTACCCTGCCAAAGCGGAGAACCGGTTGCAGGAGCAGAGGCTGTTGGGGGAATCAACTCACAGGGAGCTCCTTTTACGCAGAGGTTGTCAAGCAGCCAGCCGTAGCGGCCATTGAGACCGAGAATCACATCGGTCATCACGAAGCGAAGCTGGACACTGGCTTGGTTGCCACAAACACCTGAGATGTCGAATTTCTCATTCTTCCACCAGGTGTTCAGTGGGGCGGTGGGTGTACCGGGAAACCAATCCGGATAAGAAGCTTCGGTGAACGAGTTTGCGTTGAAGGCAAAGTTTCCAGTCCCCTGATAGTCGATTGAGGGAGGGTTGTCGCTAAAGTCAACCCAAGTTGCACCGCCATCGATGGTGTACTGGATTCGAGCCGCATCCGTGAATTCGATCTTACAGATCTGGTCGAATTCAACGGTGACGAAATTTAGGCCGATTGTACTGAAAACGGGCGAGGTGAGATACACTGGTCCGCCACTCGCTTGGTACTGTCCCCGGTAACAATTTGGAGCACTGACCGAGTAATTGTTGTCAATTGCCCAGCCCGGAGTACCGGTGGACGTGGCATTGACGGTGGCTCCGTCGAAATTTTCGCACCACAGTTGCGTGACCTGGGCTTGTGATGTCCCGAAATACAGCAAGGCAAGCAGTGCCAGTAAACATCTTTTCATAGGATGGTTGGTTTTATTGACGCGTGTGTTAGTTTGGTTCAAGTGGAATAATCAAAAGTAAATAAAAACCCCTTCCTGCAGACTGGGAAGGGGCTATTTTTCGTGGAATTTTCAACAGACCACGGAACGGAGGGGGATGGTCTTAATCAATCCAGGATTTGTAATAATCGTCACTCATAATCCCCAGTCCTGCTTCCGTCAGCCATAGAGGCCTAAAGGTGTCGATCATGACGGCCAGTTCGAGGGTCTCCTTTTTCCCAATGCTTTTTTCGACTGTACCCGGGTGTGGGCCATGCGGAATACCGGCAGGATGCAAGGTTATCATGCCCTTGGTGACATGTTTTCGGCTCATGAAATCTCCGTCAACGTAGTACAGCACCTCGTCCGAGTCCACGTTGCTGTGGTTATAGGGTGCCGGAATGGCGTCGGGATGGTAGTCGTAAAGTCGCGGAACGAAGGAGCAAATGACATAATTGTGCGCCTCAAAAGTCTGGTGAACGGGAGGCGGCTGGTGAACCCTGCCGGTGATGGGTTCGAAATCCTTGATATTCAGAGCCCAGGGATAGTGGTTTCCATCCCAACCAATGGCATCGAAGGGATGCGTGGCATAGACATAAGGGTACACAATCCCTTGTTTTTTTATCAGAACGCGAAACTCCCCGTTTTCATCGTGGGTTTTTAGGTCTTGAGGCCTACGGATATCACGCTCGCAAAACGGGGAATGTTCTTCTAGTTGACCGTAGGCGTTTCGGTAGCGCCGGGGCGTTTCAATTGGTGAAAACGATTCCACAATCAACAGTCGGTTGTCGGGCGTATCGAAATGCAGTTGAAATATGGTACCGCGTGGGATCACCAGATAATCACCGTAGCCGAATTTGATCGAACCGTAAATAGTCTCAAGGGTGCCACTGCCCTCATGCACGAAAATGAGTTCGTCTGCATCAGCGTTTTTGAGGAAATACGCAGTGATGGACTTTCTTGGTGCGGCAAGGGAAATGTGTAAATCATCATTCACTAAAACCGCTTTTTTACTATCGATGTAATCGTCTTCCGGCGCAATGTTGAATCCTTCAAAACTCTGGTGACGCAAGAAACGCTGGTGCGTTATTTTGGGTTCCCTCGAGAATGGCTCACCAACCGATTTAACCAACGTAGGTGCGTGACAGTGATAGATCAGTGAGTAAACGTTGGAGAATCCGTGGGTAGAAACCAGCTCTTCCGCGTAAAGGGACCCATCCGGTTTTCTGAATTGTGTGTGACGTTTGTGTGGGAATGTTCCCTGTGAATGGTACTGTGGCATGATGTTCTCGAATAAAATCCCGGCAGATTGACTATTGGCCGGCTTCAAAGGTAACCATTGGTTATTTTTGAAGCCTGACCAACATCACATGAAACTGATTTCTTTCCTAAACCAAGGTGTTGAAACCCTTGGACTTTACTTAAACGAGCGGATTTACTCCGTACCCGACGCTGCAGACCGGGCCGGACGAGCTGCTGCTTCCACCATGTCCGAGTTGCTCAAAGGCGAGGAGAAGTCGATGGACGCTGTCCGTGAAATTGAGCGCTTGATTGCAGATGGGAAAGTCGAATCAGATTCCTATCTCTGGGCGGCTGTTGAAGTTCTGGCGCCCGTTCCACATCCCACATCCTGCCGAGACGGATATGCTTTTCGACAGCACGTTGAAGCGGCTCGCAGAAACAGACGTGTGGAGATGATTCCGGAGTTTGATGAATACCCGATTTTCTATTTCACCAACCACAATGCGATTCAGGGGCCCGGAGATATCTGGTGTATGCCCGATCATTTTAAGCAATTGGATTTTGAGCTGGAGGCTGCTGTGGTGATTGGTAAAAAGGGGCGGAACCTGAAGGCTGAACACGCTGATCAATACATTGCAGGCTACATGATTATGAACGACATGAGCGCCAGGGTGCTACAGATGGAGGAGATGAAGCTGAATCTGGGGCCGGCCAAAGGAAAGGATTTTTCAACCGTGATCGGGCCCTGGTTGGTTACGCCGGATGAATTGGATGCCTATAAAGTCGGTCCAAAGCCGAATCATACCGGAAGCCGTTTCAACCTCAGTATGAAATGCTGGGTGAATGGTGTTCAGGTCAGCGAGGGAAATGTGGCCCAGATGGATTGGACATTTGCCGAAATCATTGAACGCTGCGCCTACGGAACCGACATTCTTCCGGGTGACGTCATTGGCTCGGGAACCGTGGGAACCGGTTGCTTCCTCGAACTGAACGGAACAGGAAAACTGAATAACCCGGATTATCCGGTGCAATGGCTCCAGGATGGCGATGTAGTGGAAATGAGCATAGATGGATTGGGGTGCCTTAGGAATACCATCCGCAAAGTCGATTCGGATTTTTCGATCCTCGCTTTGAAAAAGAGTGTGTAGGTATACCTAAAAAGCCAGTCGGGATAGCCTTACGGGGCTACCCTTCCTGACATCAACCTAAACACCATAACCAATTCATTTACCCGTTGGCCTGTTGGCCTTGTGCGGGTGGTTTTTTCGGGGTCTTCGGCTTGCCAGGCTCGAGTAGCCTTACGGGGCTACCCTTCCTGACATCAACCTAAACACCATAACCAATTCTTTTGCCCGTTAGCCTGGTGGTTGCAGACGGGTTATTTTATTTCGGGGGATTCCGGCTTGTCAGGCTCGGGTAGCCTTACGGGGCTACCCGATTCTCTGACATCAACCTAAACCAAACAAAACCCTATTTTTAACCTTGAGAACGCTGCCAACTTAGTAACCTGCTGACATGGGGGTTGAACGGAGCTTTTTTTGAAAGGTTCCGGTTTTTAAATATTTTTTTCTGAATCACATTTAAATAATTGATTTACAGTATTATAATTTCATATTATCTTGGATTAAATCGAATTTCCTACCCCAGTATAAAACCCAAAGGGGCTGTCAGGGGTTAGTCAGTGGCTAACTTTGCAGACCATGATCGAACACATCCGGCTAAATACCATTGACGAGGCGATTGAAGACATCAAAGCCGGGCGAATTATCATTGTAGTTGATGATGCTGACCGGGAAAACGAGGGTGATTTTCTGGTTGCATCCAGACATGCCACCCCTGAAGTGGTGAATTTCATGGCTACGCATGGAAGAGGGCTCATTTGTATAAGTCTCACGGATGAGCGTTGCCGAGAATTGGACTTGCCGAGTATGGTTAGTACCAATACGGCTTCGCATGAAACGGCATTCACTGTATCAGTTGACCTATTGGGTCATGGATGTACAACAGGTATTTCTGCATCGGATCGCTCCAAAACCATTCAGGCATTGATTCATCCGGAAACAATGCCTGAAGACCTAGGTCGCCCAGGTCATATCTTTCCGCTCCGTGCAAAGTCCGGCGGAGTTTTGCGGCGCGCTGGACACACGGAAGCTGCTTCGGATTTATCCAGGCTGGCAGGATTCGAGTCCTCAGGAGTGATAGTTGAAATCATGAATGAGGACGGAAGCATGGCTCGACTGCCCGAGTTGATTCAGATTGCTTCACGCTTTGGAATGAAGATCATTTCCATCGAGGACTTGATTAAATACAGAATGGAGAAGGAGTGCGATGTGGAACGTGTCGTCTCCGTGGAAATGCCTACCGTTTATGGCGATTTTCAATTGGTTGCATTCACACACCGCGAAAGTGGACAGGAGCATTTAGCACTCGTGAAAGGGGAATGGAAGCCCGATGAGGCGGTGCTGGTACGCGTGCATTCATCCTGTATGACAGGCGATATTTTCGGTTCCTGTCGCTGCGACTGCGGTCCTCAATTGCATGCAGCTTTAAGCCGTATTGATGAGGAAGGCAAGGGGGTGCTTCTGTATATGAATCAGGAAGGACGTGGCATTGGCTTGCTCAATAAATTGAAGGCCTACAAACTTCAGGAGCAGGGCTTCGACACGGTTGAAGCCAATTTGCAGCTTGGTTTCAGAATGGATGAGCGGGATTATGGCGTAGGTGCGCAAATTCTGCGGAGCCTTGGCATTTCGAAAATGCGACTGCTGACCAATAATCCCACCAAGCGGGCCGGCCTTACAGGCTATGGTTTGGAGATTATTGAACGCATCCCGATCGAGGTTCCGGCAAATCCCCACAACCGCGAATATCTGGCTACCAAGCGGGATAAGATGGGGCATGCGCTCCGCGGTGAATGACCGAATCGTAAAACGTATCTTTGCACTGTTTTCCGGCTCAAAGTCGGTATTCGTGCCATGACGTTAATTACTTCCATTTCCGGAATTCGGGGAACCATTGGCGGTGTTCCCGGTTCGGCGCTTACGCCTCCTGATATCATTCGGTTCACTTCCGCTTATGGTGACTGGCTCAAGTCGCGCAATCCCGGTAAAACCTGTTCGGTTGTCATCGGTCGCGATGCGCGTATTTCCGGTGCGATGGTTTCTTCGCTCGTTGCTTCGACGCTTTGCGGGATGGGCATTGATGTCATTGATGCGGGATTGTCAACCACTCCTTCTGTGGAAATGGCTGTTCCGTATCACAAAGCCCAGGGCGGAATCATTCTGACCGCTAGTCACAATCCAAGGCAGTGGAATGCACTCAAACTGTTGAACGAGTTTGGTGAGTTTGTTTCTGCCGCCGATGGCGAAGCGATTCTTGCACGTGCAGAAAGTAACCAAGCGCGTTATGCAGAGGTAGATGCCTTGGGTCACATTACATACGATGAGAGTTCGATTGAACGGCATATCCGCGCAATTCTGGACTTACCGTTGGTTGATTGTGATGCCATCCGCACTGCTGGTTTCCGTGTGGTGGTCGATGCAGTGAACTCAACCGGAGGGATAGCTGTTCCAATGTTGCTGGAAGCCTTGGGTGTTAGCAATACGATTCGCTTGTACTGCGAACCCACTGGTGAATTTCCACACAACCCTGAACCATTACCTGAGCACTTGTCCGATTTATCCTCAGAAGTGGTGATAAACAAGGCGCACTTGGGTCTGGTGGTGGATCCGGATGTTGACCGGCTTGCGATTGTGTGTGAAGACGGAACAATGTTCGGAGAGGAATATACCCTGGTTTCAGTAGCTGACTATGTCTTGTCACGAACACCTGGCAACACAGTGTCAAACCTCTCGTCCACGAGAGCGCTGCAGGTCATAGCAGAAAAATATAGCATGCAACATACGGCATCGGCAGTTGGTGAGGTGAATGTCGTAGTAGCCATGAAAGCGAACCAGGCCATCATCGGTGGCGAAGGGAATGGCGGTGTGATTTTACCTGAGTTGCACTACGGTCGTGATGCGCTGGTCGGAATCGCACTTTTTCTATCTCACCTGGCCCGCTCGGGAAAGTCCTGTAAGTCGCTTCGATCTACATATCCCGATTATTACATTTCGAAAAACAAACTTGAACTTGAGCCCGGAACCGATGTTGAAGCCTTGGTTTCTGCCATGCAAAGCCGTTACAAGGACCAACCTATGAATACCGTAGATGGAGTTCGAATTGAGTTCGGCGATGAATGGGTGCATCTCAGACGTTCAAACACGGAGCCCATTATCCGGATTTACGCCGAATCTGCTTCTGAAGAAAAAGCGGATGCCCTGGCGAAGCGAATCGTAGCTGAGCTCAAAGAACGTATTCCTGGAATTCCGGCTTGACCCTGAAAAAACATCAATTGATCATGAACGTGTATTTCGATAACGCTGCTACTACTCCGATTCATCCCGATGTGATTGAAGCGATGCTTCCCGTGTTCAGCCAGCAGTTCGGCAATCCTTCTTCAATTCATGCTTACGGAAGAGAGGTGCGAGCCACAATAGAAGTGGCGCGTAAAAAAGTCGCACAGATGTTGAATGCATCGCCATCCGAGATTTTTTTCACCTCGGGTGGAACCGAAGCCGATAACATGTCCTTGCGCTGTTCGGTTCAGGATTTGGGAGTCGAACACGTTATTACTTCGGAGCTTGAACACCACGCGGTACTGCATACACTCGAGGACATGGCCGAGCGGGGCCAGATCCGACTGAACCTTGTAAAAGTTGATTCGGCCGGACATGTTGACCTCAACGACCTTGAGCGCCTTTTGCAAACAGAAGGTAAGGCGTTGGTTTCTCTTATGCACGCCAACAACGAAATCGGTACCATGATTTCACTTGAAGAGGTCGGTGGACTTTGTCGGAAATACAACGCACTGTTTCAGTCCGACACGGTACAAACCATGGGTCATTATCGTCATGACCTTGCAACACTACCAGTTGATTTTATTACCGGTGCGGCCCATAAATTTCATGGACCAAAGGGGGTTGGCTTTTTGTACATCCGCAACGGCGTTCGTATCAAACCCTACATTACAGGAGGTTCGCAGGAGCGTAATATGCGCGGTGGAACGGAAAATGTTTATGGGATTGTCGGTCTCTCAAAAGCACTCGAAATCGCTTACAAGGACATGGATGACGATATGAGCCATGTGCGTGGACTGAAAAGCAGGATGGTTGCCAGGTTGAAAGAAGAGGTTTCGGGTGTTGAGTTCAATGGCGACATCAGTGATGAGGGCAGTTTGTACACCGTACTGAATGTCAGTTTTCCGCCTTGTGACCATGCGGAAATGTTGCTTTTTAATCTGGATATTGCAGGAATCGCTTGTTCTGCAGGAAGTGCGTGTACATCCGGTTCCAATGCCGGTTCACATGTGCTGAGGGCGATCGGTGCATCCCCCGACCGGCCCGCAATTCGCTTTTCGTTCTCCCGGTTCAACACCGAGGCGGAAGTCGATTATGTGGTTGAAAAGGTAAGGGATCTGTTTTTGGTGAAGGCCTGATTGTAACTGGCTTCACAGCCGAAGTGTTATAGTTTCCGGATCAGCTTGGCAGGCACTCCTCCAACCAGAGTCCGTGCTTCCACCGGTCGGTTCACCACCGCTCCGGCTGCAATGGCAGCGCATTCGTCAATTTTGACTCCTCCAAGAATGGTGGCATTGGCGCCGATCCACACATCATCTCCCACAACAATGGGTGCGCAACTTGCAGAGATGAATTCCGAAATCCTTGAATGGTTGGCATGGGCAGAAATCACAAAAACCACGCCTGGCCCAATTGAAACCCGATTGCCGATTACGAGCATATCCTTGCCGCTTTTCAACTCATAACTGAGTTGTGTTCCGGCAGAAACATATACCTTGCTACCAATCGAAAACCCACATGCTCTCAAGGCGGAAACACGCAAAAAGTTGAGCGGAGCATGCTGCGCAATGAGCCGCAGAATGGAGTAAAAGGGCTTCATGAGGCTTTGATGGTTTTGAGTTGGGAGAGTGCCTTCAATCCGAAAGTACCGATTTTCATCAGGATGGGTCGGTGGATTTTTTCGAACCTTCCGTAGTTCACTTCGGTTCCGCCAAAACGCGCCTTGAATTCACGGACGCCATAATCGGCATCGGGTTTTCCTGCTCCTAGAAAATCGAAATGCCGCATCCCTTCAGTATTTGCCTGTCTGATTGCCGCCCAAGTAGCCAGAACGCTGGGGTAACATTCTTTGTAGTGTGTATCATCGCCTGCAACGTACCATTCGTATATTTTCTTTCCGGGAAGTTTCGGGGCAACCATTCCGCCGATGATCCTATCCTTATGTCGAATTATAAAAACGGATCCGTATTCGCCACCGGCGGTCTCGTTGTAAAAGGACTGAAAGAAACTGATGTCGGGTAAGGGTTTCTTAGCCTTTGTTCGGTACAGGTTTTTCAGAATGGAGTAGAGGTCGTTAAGGTCACTTGTCGAGTTGCAAATTTCAATGGTGCAGTTTTCCAGTCCTTTTCGGATTTGCCGGGCTTTGCTTTTACTCATTTCGGTCAACAGGTCTTTTTCGGTTTTCCCTGTTGTCGCTACGAGTATGTTTAAGTGAGGTGAAAAGGAATAGCCGAATACAGCTGCAGATTCAATCAGCGTCGATTGCTCGAATAGGTTCCTGATCTGGGTATAAATGACGCCCTGGCTTAAAGTTCGATCGTATTCCCTGAGCAACTCTGCTGCGATTTCACCTGAGTCCGCCAATGGACCTCCCCAAACAATACTTCTCGATGTAAGTGCCGAGTACCATCCGCTTTCCTGCTGCACTACCGATAGTAGTATACCGCAAAGTTTGTTGTCTTTTTTGTTCAAGGCAAACAATACGTTTGGCGTGTATCCGCGGGTTTGGTTGAAAACCCGATAAGCAACCGGTGATTGAAAAAAATTCCCCTGAGGATGGGCGAGTACGTATTGCTCCCATTCAGAGGTGTCTACTCTCCGGGAATCAGAAGTAAAATAAATGCTGGACTCGCGCATATCAGTCGGTCATCGGTGGCGAAATGTAGAGGTATTTCTTGATGCCGTTTTTGATGTTTTGAAGAATCAGTTCCCGCAACCAGGGAATGATCTGGTCATCCCAGCGCTGTGGATGGGTCGTGATCATAATCCGGTTCGGAAGTCTTTGGTCTTTAAATCGGTTAATTAGTTGTTGGGTCGTCCTGACCGAGTGCTTTTTCTGCAAGGGGGATTTGACCTTGTCGCGCACACTGACACTGCTTCCGTTCCATGTTCTGCCGGTATCGGTCAGGTAAAGTGTGTTGTTGAAATCGATATCGAAATACGGTTCAGCCGAAATGCCATAGTCCTTGTACTTGAAGCTTTGCCATATCAATCTGTTGTCCCACACAGAAGCCGGACTTCCATGCATGCAGATGGTGTCAACCGGATAGTATTTTCGGAAGTAGTGTAGGTTTCGAACGAATAATTCAATGGCTTTGTCGGGTTCGCCGTTGGCCAGAGATAGGTCTTCGTAGTGATAGCCGATTTCATGTCCTAGCTCTGCAATTTCGCGGATGATTTCCGGATGGTTACTCTCGGGCACAATTCTGAAGTAATAGGTCGATTTTACGCCAATCGAGTTTTCAAAGCGAGCTTTCAGCAGGCTTTGATACGGGCGGTCGTCCACATCATGTCGGAGGACAACAACCTTACCTGGCGGATTTGATCGTATGAATTCCTCAAACGTGGTGATCGTGTATCCTGATTCCAGAATGGTCTGAATCAGTTTCCTGTATTTTTTCAGCGTGAAATCGCGCATAGGTTCAGGCTGATGCTTGTGGTGAGGTATAGAGTTGTTTGGATTCCTTCACAAAGGTCGGGTAGTTGTCAAGGAAGTGTACGAAGAGGTCTGTCGGATCAATCGTTTCATTGAGCATGGCACTTCGTTTGGTTTCCCATTCGGATTTTATGTTATCTGATGTTGCCAGACGTTCTGCGCATGCCAGCATTTCATCTGCCTGGTCTGTACGGAATGAAAAACAAAGGCCAAAGCGGTGTTCGAGTTCTTCAAGGTACCCGATTTTTCCCACGAAATCATTGAAGCGAATGGCAGGCGTCCCGAGTACCGCAGCTTCTGCAGTCATGGTTTGGCTATCACCAATATACAGATCACAATGCGCCACAAGATGTAGGATGTCTGAAGCCGGTATTTGCAATCGTAGCGGTTCAAGCTCAGTAGGTAATGGTCGCTCAGACGAAATCCACACTCGACCATGGTTTTGCAACTTGGCAATGAGCTTTCGCGCAAGTGAATTATCTATCCCCTTCACGCCGTCATCATGCCAGGCATCCAGCCTTGAAAACCGGATAAGAAAGGTTTTGTTATTTCCGCTGATGCAATGTTGTATCCTGCTTTTGTCCGCCTGGAATCTATTTGGTCTCAGATAAGCGAGTTCGTGATTGCCTGCGTAATGTATGGTTTTGGGATGCTTATCCCACTGGCCTGCCGAGCACGCAGCCGGACAAAGCTGATGGTTCAGGAAAGGGACGAAAACCCTGCTGTAAACCGGAAATAACTCAAGGTCGTCTTCAAACATACTCACGCAACGTATCCCCAACATTCGACCTAACGGTGCAAATTCGGCAGAGGTGGAAATAAACACATCCGGCTTTTTACCACTAAAAAGGTTTAAATGATACCAGTTTCGCTTGATCATTGCGATGATAGCAGCCAGGCTTCCTGGTTTCCGCTCCGCACTTGAAATGTTAACATATTCAAGCCCTGACTCAATCAGTAATTTTTCGAGTACATCTTTTGATTTGATACTGATGCTTACCTCATGCCCTTTTCCTCTCAAACCGACGATGGTATTGAGGAAGAGATGAAAGTGGGCTGGATGCGCCAGGTAGAAATGGTAACGCATCGTTCAGTTGATATTGTTTTGTGAGTTGACCAATGCACTTAAACCGGCAAGCATCCAGGCGTCCGACCAGCGCATGAAGGTTCGCTTGTCTGTGCTGAAGCGGTGTTTTCGGTAGTAAAAACGACCCTCTTTATTCCGGAGGTTTTCAATCATATAGCTGGCTGTCTTCCCGGCTGCTTCGAGTTTGCCAAAGCGGGTAAGGGTAAGCAGGGACTGGCCGGCTGCTGTGCAATCGACAGGCCGACTGAGGTTGTGAAACAATTTCGGGCTTCCATCGGAATTGAAAAAATGGTGCACGTAAAAGGAAAGTCCTATGTTCACAGCGTTCTGTGCTGAATTATCTCGGCAAAGTAAGCTGTAATCGTTGAGACAGTCGAGCAGGTATCCGGTATGGTAATTGTCAATCCAACCACCTGTTGCACGCATAGAGTAGGGCCAGGACCCGTCCGGCCTCTGCAGTTCAATGATAGCTGAAGCGGCATCGGCTGCGAGCGTTCTGAAAGACTCATCTCCGCTGACTGCATATCCCTGTGCCAGGATGCGCACAGCTTTTCCACTTGCGTTCAATACCTGTTCACGGTCTGATGGAGAATATGAAAACACCACATGCCCTTTATGAATTGTTCTATTCAAGTAATCGGTTACAAAACGGCACGCACCGATAATCAACTCGGCTAGTTGTTCATCTTGTGTCGCTTTCCAGGCTTGAAATAGTGCATTGGTGACAATCCCTGTCGAAACAACGGTTGGGTAATTTGCCGGTATGCTTGCATAGCGAGCCTCCCAGTCAAAGGGATAACCCCAGCATGCTACCGGGAAATCTGTTGATTGCATCGACTTAAGCCGGTTGGTCAAGTCTTTCTGCAGGTTCTTGGATTCTTCCTGAGCAACAATACCAGCCCGCTCTAGATTTAAAACGCCCTGTAAAGCAAGTGCAAGGGTGACGGGATTTGTTTGAGGTTGGATGTTAAGCAGCTTGCCGGTGTCGAACGGAAAGCGTTTGATTACTTGCTGGGCATAAAAGCGTAGTCGGTTGTTCTTTCCGGTGAACCTTACAATCACTGGCGATTGTAATGCATCGTACGGGTCGCGGCCGCGAAAGTCTGCCTTTCGCATGGCTGACAACAGGTTGAGAACGGCTTCGCGAACCTGTTCATTCCGATTCATTGGATGCGAGTGGAATGAGTTCACCTTGCTTTGCTATGGATTCAAGCACCATGAAAGTGGCACGCGTTGAATTGTAGATGGCATCAAATCCTATCGGGCTTGGTGTCCCTGTTTCAATGCTGTGTATGAACGAGCTTATGCACGAGGCATGTCCTTTGTCGCTTGCCGTATTGCGTTTAACTGTTTTTTTGTCGTTAATGATAAAGACCTTGGCAAAGTCTTCTATCCGTCCAACAAACCCTCCATTGAATACTTCCAGGTGTTCTTTTGGAACATTGGAATTACCATTGGAGAAGTAGGAAATATTGGCAATGCTTCCATTCTGCATCCTTAGGCTAATGCAAACGGTGTCTGATTGGATTCCGTTTGCAGGCATTGCAACTGCACTGACGTGGCTGATTCGACTCCCTGAAAGAAATGCACAAAGGTCTACGAAGTGACAGGCCTCACCGATAATTCTGCCTCCCCCGATTTTTGGGTCGTGAATCCAATGGCCTGCATCTACTTTTCCTGCATTGATTCGGTAGTTGATGGCAAGCGGAATTTCCGAATTGATATGCTCCATGAGCAGACGAACGGCCGGAGAAAAACGACGGTTGAAGCCGATCATCAATTGGGTTCCAGCTTCACGGTAAGCGTCACGAATGTGTTCAAGCTCTTCAGGGTGCAGGCACAAGGGCTTTTCAGTAAACACATGCTTTCGCGCCTTTAGTGCTTCTGTAACATAGTGGGCATGGCTGTCGTGCCGCGTTGCAATCACAATCGTATTGATGTCCTGGTCGCGGATTACCGACTGGGCGTCTCCGCTGCAATACGTAAAACCGAATTTTTCAGCTACATGCTGTGCCATGTTGGGCCGGTTGGTGGAGAGCCCGATCAATGAAGCTTTGTTTCGAATGCCCGGAAGTAAAAAGTTCTGGGCAAACGAGCCCGCACCAAGCATACCGACACGAACAGCCTGCGACTTTTGTACAGGGTTTGAAAGAATAATCTTGTCGCGTAATTGGTTGCTGACGGAGTAGGCGAGAAGGATTCCGGCAAAGGGTTCGCTTCGCTCCAGGATTAAACGGTAAGCGTCAGGGGCTTTTTGGAACGGGAACTCATGTGTTTGTAATTCCCGTAGCGGTAATTTGCCTGTTGCAATCAATGCGACAAACGCCGACATGTTGCGGTTTTCTGTCCATCTGACGTAGGGGTATGGGTAGTCTATTCCGTGTTCTTCGTATTCCGCATCGTAACGGCCAGGGCCATACGACATGGACATTTTCAATTCGAGTTCTTTTTCGTAGAAAGGCTTCCGTTCAAACCCCGTTGGTACCGAACCTACGATGATGACTTTTCCTTTTATCCTGCAAAGTTCTCCGGCAAGATTGATGGGATCAGTGCTACCTGAAGAAGCAGTGATAACAACCGCATCGCAGCCATGGCCATCCGTATGCTTATCAACAATTAGCTGTAACCGTGATTCATTCCTCAAATAAACGTGTTTGTGGCCGTTCTTTCGGGCAAGCTCAACCTGTGCAGGGTCCGTGTCAATTCCGATGCAGGATACTCCGGAAGCCTCTAAGATTGATAAGGTGAGTTGTCCAATCAGGCCAAGTCCGATGACTGCGCAGGATTCACCAACGTGTAATCCGGCCTGGCGCACGCCCTGCATGGCAATAGCACCCAGGGTGGTAAAGGATGCATCCTGAAATGAAACTTGGTCGGGAATCAATGTGCACAGCATTGCCGGTACCGCCACGACTTCTGCATGCACTGCACCGGAGCCACCGCAGGCTACGCGGTCTCCAATCCTGAATGACGTGACGTCATCACTCACGGCAATGACGATGCCCGCGCAGCTGTATCCCAATGCTTGGGGCGCTTCTAGGCGGTTCATTACCATGCGATAGGTGTCAGATATTCCAAGAGTCTTAACAGATCGCAACACCTTAGCTACTTCCGCTTTACGTGCTCTCGCTTTCGCTAACCATCCTGCACGCGCATCTCTTACCGTTCGCCCTTCGGTTCCTGCACTAATCAGTGAATAGTGATTCCTGACCAGCACCTGGCCTGCCTGAAGGGCAGGATAGGGGGTCTCCAGCAACTTCATATCCCCGTTCTTCAGGTTTTGAGTCAGTTGTTGCATTTCGGTCGTTCGATGACGGTGTGTATAATGCGGCTCAATTGAGTAACCATAGCTTGCTCTGTAAACCGCTCAAGGTACCTTTTACGGGAAGCAGCCCCCATTCGTTTCCTTTTTTCGGGATTCTGACTCAGTTCAGCGATTCCTCCGGCCAATTCAACTGGGCTATTCAAAGGTACGATATAGCCGTTGTAACCGTCCTCGACCGACTCAGCGATTGCACCACGGTCGGTTGTGATTACGGGAAGGCCAGCAGCCATAGCCTCAACGATGACCCAGGGATGCCCCTCTGGATCACGCGGAGGAAAGACAAACAAATCAGCTTTGGAAAGCAGTTCGAATTTACGCCCGCTTTCATGCTGTCCGTAAACAAGTACCCGCAGTCCTTTTGTTTGAATCAACTCAGTACAGCGCTGCCGGGTTTCAGTATCCCGCCAGGCACCCAGTAAGGTCAGTTCAGTGCGCGATTTAATCGGTTCGGGAAGTAGGCAAAATGCCTGAAGCAAATCGTCAACCCCTTTGCCGGGTTGGAGATTGCCGATGTAAAGCAGGCGAATCGTATCGTCTGTACTCAAGGGCTTTTCAGGTATGCTGAAGTCGCCCCCATTCGGACATACATAAATCCGGTCCTCCGGAATCCAGCCCAAAAAAATCGATTTGAGTCGTTCGCCCAGCACAATAACACCAGATGTTTTCCCAAGTACGAAGCGTACGAATTTCAAATTGAGGCTTGAACCATTTTCCATTCGGTCGCGGAATTCACTGCCCCGCAAGTGGATCAGTACACGTGTGCCGAGGAAACGGCAAAGGAGGATGAGGATGGCGTCCTTGGCAAATCCTCCCTTGCTCTGGCTGATGGGAATCCAAGCCAGCGCGGGCTTAAGTCTGATTAATTTTGAGATAAGGTTGACATATACCTTGAATTGCCCAATTAGTTTTTTCAGACTGAATTTGCCCATGGTGGACAAGCTCGAATTGATGCGGGTGTCGATGTGAATCAACTTGAATTCATCGTTCAGAGCTGAGCGCAGCAGCAGTTCAGTTGCGATGGATGGACCCATGTACGGCGGAGGAAGTTTGCCGAAAAGAAATACGGTAGGCTTATAGGCGACTGACATGGGGATTACTGCCGCTCTTTCGGCAATAGACTGTAGGCGTAAATGGGATAGAGGATGTACAGAAGGGGAGCGTAAAGAGTCGGTACAGTGGTAATGGACCAGAGGAAAATCATAATGACGGATGTCGATATCAGGAACTTCTCCGGCATTTCTAGCCCGAACCATTTGGATAGGATTCCGGTAAGGAATAAAATGTAAAATCCAAGTCCGGCAAAACCGGTCATGAACATGAGTCGCACATAGTCACTGTGCATGCCACCGCCTATCATCACAACAGTCTCCTTGAAATTAGACGATACGATGCCAAAGAAGTGATTGATGGCAGGCATCTGTTCCCATACTTCGAAGTATCGCTCCCAACGGGTCATGCGACCATTGAAGGCCTGGTTCGATTCCGACTCTCCACTGACCACAAGCAATTCTTTGCTGATCAGAGGCTCCAGGAATTTTGTGTAGATGTCCTCCGCGAAGAAAATCCCAACGACAAATACTGCGAAAATCACCAGGAAAAAACCTTTGGCATTCCGTAGGTTGTGGGCGAAGAACAGTCCGATGATTGCCAGAAATACGCCCCAGGTTGAAACGTGATTGATCCGTGTTAGTGCGAAAAAAATCAACAACACCGAACCGATCAGCATGGTATTGTTCACGCGAATGTTTCCTGCACCCTTGTATAAACTGAGCAGGAAGTAATATGCCATCGTGAGGATGAATAAAATGAAATAGATGGCATAGCTCATTACATCTGCATATGCTCCCCGAATGCGGGAAGCACCGCCACGTCCTGCGCTGATGTATTCAATGGCGATGGGGTTTACAATCACCTCGTACAGGAAAATGCCAATGGGGAATATGCAGGAAATCAAAAAAGTGGTGAGAATCCCATGCAAATCCTCCCGCGTTTGAACAAAACGTCTCGCATACAGGAAGAGGAACACGGGCGTTACATATTTGATCAGGTCTCCAAATGCTGAAATGTTCAACTGAATGAACCAGAATACAACGGCATTGAATACAAGCAAAATGCTCCATAAACGAAATGGAAATTCCTCAATTGCATCCGACTTTCTTCCCATGTCGCCAGACAGGAAACTCATGCCAATAAGGATTGGAGTCAGAATGCCGACAATGTACAGTGGAGATGCGAGTGCAGAGGTTTCCTTGAGTTCGTAAAAATTATCAATGATGGGCCGTAAAAGGATAAGTACAATGAACCAACTCTTGCTGAGCGGTAATCTCTTGAACCATTGCCACCAGTACTTAACGTTCATTTACTTGAAAATAGGTGGTTGGGAACTGCAGATACGAAGCCGCGTGCACTACTTGTCAAGGATGCCTTGTTCATGAGGTGAAGCCTGGC
The DNA here is from genome assembly GCA_021299095.1 of Sphingobacteriales bacterium. Taxonomy (GTDB): domain Bacteria; phylum Bacteroidota; class Bacteroidia; order AKYH767-A; family OLB10; genus JAJTFW01. The sequence continues at coordinate 24,370 of JAJTFW010000005.1, forward strand.
TTTTTCACCCATCTTTCGCAGATTATCTCTGCCCATGTTGATGCATTCTGCCATGCAATCTGCAAGCTGTACCGTGTTTCTATAATCGATTTGGAAACCAGTAAGCCCTTCAACGACGAGATCAGGAGTGGCACCGGCATGGACTGATGCGATGGCAGGAAGTCCGGCAGCCATGGCTTCGTTGAGCACCAGTCCCCAAATATCAAAACCGGTCTGAAACAAAAAGACATCAGCCTGTGCAAGGTAAGTGGGTAGTTTGTCAGTTTGCACATAGCCTGCAAAGGACACATGGGTATTGAGTTGGCTCGTGGAAACACGATCCATCAGTTCCTGCTTCAATGGACCGTCCCCTACGAATGTGATTCGGAAATCAACTCCGCGTTCTTTCAGGAGTTGGGCAGCTTCTAGGATGGTTTCGGGTTCTTTTCGTTGTACGAGATAGCCCGTAAAAAGGAAGTGAATCGGTTCGCTTGTGGTTTTGATCCCTGTTTCGATGGCATTTCGTTCAAGTGCGGATTGCTTTTGGAAGAAATCTGTATCAACAGTATTGGTTGCTACATGAATGGAATCAACCGGTGCTCCAATCGATTCGAGGTAGGAAGCGGCAAGGCTGCCATAGGCAATGAAATTGTCCGTAAATCGTACAAGAACCTTCCTGCTCAGTCGCCTGAGTAATCCCGATTTTCGTCCGCGTTCTGGTATTGTGCCGCTCCAAATGCTGAATGAAGTTCCCGTTACCAATTTCCAGATCAAGGTGTAAAGGCTTGCACGCGAGAAGCCGGAGACAATGATGTGGTCGGGGCGGATCCTGTTCAGGCAGCTAAAGAGTCCGCTATATAGGAATTGTGTTTTTTCCGGATCCGAATCGTTGGTGCGTGTACCTCCATGGATGATTTCATAACGGAAGGGGAATGATTCCGGATTCAACTGAAATTGCCTTCTTGCATATGTCTTTTCACAAAAGACAACATGCAGTCTGATCCCTTTTGATTCCAGCATGGATGCAACCGCACCGAACAACGGGACCCGGTACGGTGTCGGAATGTTGGTGATTAGAACGACAGTTTTCATTTTTTTCGCATCCACTGGTCAAACCAATTCATCAAAAAATAGAGGGTCCATACCGTATTGGTGAGTTGTTTATCACCCTTTTTGAATCGGTTCAGCAACCGCTTTACCTCATGTGCATTAAACACATCGTGTTGCTGTACGAATTGATCGATGGTCGAGTCGACGTATTCGATCAGTAGTTCGCCGGCCCACTCGCGGATGGGCATGCAAAACCCCATTTTTTTTCGGTAAAGGGTTTCATGGGGAAGAATCGTGGTCAGTGCTTGTTTCAATATCCACTTCGGTACGCCACCTCTGATTTTCATCTCTCCAGGTATGGACATGGCCGTTTCAATGATGCGCTGGTCTAGAAACGGGTTCCTGACTTCGACTCCGTGTGCCATTCCCAATCGGTCCATCCGGAAGAGGTATTTACTCGGAATTTGAAAGCGAAGGCCGGTATAGCACATCCGGTTGATGAAGTCGCTATGTTCATCGTTCTCAAATTCTGATTCGTATTCCTGGTCGATTTGTTGAATGATGGAGTAGGAGTCAAGGTTCCGACAAGATGCACGCATACTTTCGGAAAGTATTTCGTTTTTGTTGTGTTCTTTTATTGCTCTAGCACCTCCCCAGAAGATCGTCTGCCCGCGGCTCAGCCTATATGCGAATTCGCGGAGGGAGGAGCCTTCGCTGGACATAACGGAGCAAAGTCGGTAATTGACTTGTCTCACAAGCAGTGGGGATTTCTGTAGCGCCGAATAGATTGGGGCTAGTTTTGAGTAGCGCACCCAGGAAGAATAGCCTGCGAAGAGCTCGTCAGCTCCGTCGCCGGTCAGTACGACCTGAGTACCATTTGCTTTGGCCATTTTGGCCAGATAATGAATCGGAATTGCAGTAGGGTCGGCCAGTGGTTCGTCAAACGTGCGTATGATTTCCGGTAAGTCGTCAATTAAATTCCGCTTGGTGATGATGTGTTCATGATGTTCCGTACCGATACGGTTCGCAGCTTCCCGAGCAAGGGCGCGTTCATCATAACCTGGCGCACCATCAAATCCGATGGAATAGGTTTTTATCTGACCGCCGCCGATTTGCTTCATCAACGAAACAATTGCCGTTGAGTCCACTCCGCCGCTCATAAAGGCCCCAACCGGAACATCCGATACCAATCTGCGCTCCACGGCACTCCTAAGTTGTTCAAGTAGTTTTTCAGCGTACGCATCTTCACCGTGGATCATGTCGGTTCCACGTTTCGGCCGCCAATAGATTCCTGTGCGAATCCCATTGGAATCAACGCGCATCCATTCTCCAGGCCCAAGTTTTTTCACCCCCTTAAAAAGTGTATAGGGCGCAGGCAATTGATTGTAGGTGAGGAAATGGTACAGCGCCTCGGTGTCCGGCTCCGGATTGTGCCAAGGCAGTTCAGTCAAAGCTTTTATCTCACTGGAAAATGCGAAACGATTATGATCGCCGGTGAAATAGAGTGGCTTTTTCCCGATGCGATCCCGCACAAGTAGCAAGCTTTTTTCACGCGCACTCCAGAATGCAAAAGCGAACATGCCCTCAATCAGGTCCAGGGTTTTTGATTCGCTCTCTTTTAATAATTCGAACAGCACCTCCGTATCTGAGCTGGATGCGAATGTGTGTCGTGAATGGAGTTTGTTCCTGTAGCTAAGGTGGTCGTAAAGTTCTCCGTTGTAAACGAGGGCATTCCCCTGTTCGTCCTTGTAGGGTTGATGCCCTGCCTGACTCAGATCAAGGATGCTTAGCCTGCGATGACCAAGAAACACCCCTTGCTGCGGATCACACCACGTGCCTTCATCATCAGGCCCCCTGTGTGCAATGCGGTTGTTCATGCGACCAATGAGCTCTAAGGTCGATTCAGTTCCCATCGGGGAGCCGTTACCAAAAAAAAGCCCGTTGATTCCGCACATGGGTTAGGATGTATAAACAGATTGAAACTGTGTTGCCATGCGCTCAATGCTGTAGGAGTTCGCGAGGGCAATACGTCGACGAACCGCATCAGTATTGTTCAATGCTGTGCGATTAGTATGGAGGTCATGCAATAGCGAGGCCAATTCGTCAATACCCTTGACCAGTGCATTTGTGTCTTCCTGTTTTACGAGTTCACAAATCCCTCCTCCATCTGCAAAGGCGATTACTTTCTTTCCTTGTTGATATGCCTCTAGCGCCACTAGGCCAAAGGCTTCTCCCTGTGAACTTACGATGCATACATCAGCAGACGCAAACAGTTCGCTCGTATTGCCTGCAGGCTTGAATTCAATGTGTGCTCCCATGTCCGATTTTGCGGCTTGCTCGCGTAAGGTGTGTAGTTCGGGTCCATCACCCATAATGATCAATCGCGCATTGTTGAGCCTAGCAATTCGAAACGCGTCGATGACGCGGTCAAATCGTTTAACTGAAGCAAGACGACCTGCACAGGCTACGGTGAATGGCCCTGACCACTGCTTATCATTGAATGGAGTAGCCGAAATACCATTGGGAATGACGTGGCCCTCACACAGTGGAGTCCCATATAACCTAAGGTAGGTGTCTCGGGTAAAGCTTGAGTTAAAGGTAATGGCGTTCGCATGCTTGTTCACCATGCGCGCTTTCAACCAACCGTTTATTCGCTCACCCAAATCCCAAGACCTACCTAATCCAAAATTTCCATGTTCAGTATACACGATTTTTTTTCCTGATCGTGCTGCAAGACGAAAAAGCATCGGGTGGAATGCATGGAAATGGATGATATCATGTTCCTGGATGAGTTTGTGAAGACGGGAATCACCCAAAGGTTTGAGGTCGCTTCCGCGTTTGAATTTACCGTTGGTTAGTGGGATGAACTGCTGTCGGAATTCTTCCGACCCCTTCGGGTCGAAGCGGGCGCTGTACACACACGCACCACTCTCGCCCGAACTCAGTTGAGCTACACAGAGGTTTCTGACCAGTGATGAGATGCCACCCATGCGGGTTGACCAAAGGATATGAAGGACCTGGTTAACGGACATAGTGCCTTTTTACGAAGGCTTGCGGGCAATGGATACATATCCGGTCGCACCATATTCGGCTTTTCGTAACACGTAACGGACCGGGCTTTTCCGAACGCCCAAATACGCCAGCTGGGGAAGGATGACGCACAAAAAGAAAAGAGGGTTCCATGCAGATCTGAGCAAAGGGAAACGGCACTTTTTCGCCAAATAATTGAATAGGCGAAGGGCTGGCTTGATCGAAAGTGTAATGGTCGAGGATATTAAATCTCCTATAGGGATAATCTCATCGACAAGCAGACCCGATTTGCTGATCCGGTAACGCAGTCCGGTTTTGGTGTATCGATAGTGGTCAAAGTCTCCATCAACAATCGGAACCACAAATGGACTGGTCAGAAAAAGGCACCCTCCGGGTTTCAGCAAGCGATACACTTCATTGAAAAAAAGGTCTGGTTCAGCGATGTCGTGCAAGACTTCGGTGCAGAGAATGACATCAATGTGATTGTCGGGTAAGGGTACGGAAGTGGCCTCGCATTGGATGTCGATGTTACGCGTCGGAAAGGGCGTGTTCGGTAAATCCGCTCCAATGGTTTTATCGAAGTAGGGAGAGTATAGATCAAAATAAGGTCTTGGGCCACATCCAAGGTCAAGTAGTATTCCTCCGCAGGTTCGTGTTTCCAGAAATAGCTTCAGTTTCTCTCTCCGTATGGAATCCTCTATCAGTGCACCCGGATTTCTTTTCACCATGTTCAGATGATTTTTGAGGTAATGCTCGTCGTTATCGTCATGAAGTTGGGCAGGTGTTCTCGGTTGTAGGACTTCATGCGTTGAAGAAACCGGAAGCGTTCTTGAAGGACGACAGGCCCATCGTGCCTGATGGGCATTTGGAAGGTGAAGCGATTGAGTCGGTGCAGGATTTTGAATGCCTCCCGCCCTTGCGGTAGAAGAAAGCTCGGAAGAACGATTCCGCGTGAGTGTGCAGCTACATGCATAGCGGGTGTGAGTCGCATATTTCGTGCAATCACATAGTCGGACGAATCAGAGAGTGGTAGAAATAATGGGTGCTTCTTAACACTTGTCTGAAAAAAAGAGATGAATTCCGGCATAAAGCGGTTGAGCCATTCTCTGATTTCTTGCTCGGCATTGGCGCGTGTAAACCAATTTGCAATCAGGTTGCGAATTTCGGCCAGCAAATCATGGACCGCCCCTTCAGGGTTGTTTAAATACTCAAGGTCATAGATCAGACCCTTCATGTGTTGTAAAAAGGATCTTAGCTTGATGATGCCATAGCTTCGCTGTACATGCAGGTCGATGAAATTCGCAGCAAGAAATTCGATGGCAGTCTGTATTCGGATATGCTCGAGGTTTTCCGGAGTTTGAGCCGGCTCCGAGTAGCATTCTTCTCCCCATAAAAGGTGCATGTCACTCCACAGGGTAAACCGTGTGTTATCCTCCAAGTGATCAGCACTGATAGCCATTATACCGTGAGTGAAAAGTCTTCTGTGGGCTTCAGGAAGGTCTTCCAATCCGTTTCGCTCGCAGATTGTTCCGGGTTCAAATACGAACAGCAAATCGAGGTCAGATATGCCCGGCGCAGTAATGTTGCCGAATCTATAAATGGAACGCAAGCCAGCAATTCTTTTATTGCGTTGAACAATCCCTGCGCAGGCATCCTCATAGAGTTGCCGTGAACATGGCGCCGGTTGATCAATGAATTTTAGTGCTGACATGGCTTATTTCCTGGCAGTTTTGAAAGGGGAAAACAATCCCCTGCGCGTCCTTTTTCCATCAATGTAACAGTGGTCTCCGCAAATTGAGAGGGTGTGAATTCCTGCAGTGTACGTATTGCCGAACTGTTGCGGTACAAGGGTGTTGATGCAGGTTTCGGAAAAATCACTCGGATTGATAGTGTCAATGCGGTGTATTCGTATACTGCCGCCGTAGCTTTTGCTGCTGTCTTGCGCAGGTCTGTACAGTTTTCCCTCATGAATGAACAGGTGACCTGCAGGTCTGGCGGATCGGATATCGGTCTTGACGGGGTTTTTGAAGTGCGGAAAGAATGGTCCGGTCAGGGATTCTGAGTAAAATACGTGTAGTCGAATATCTGCACCCTTGTCTGATGCATCGGTACAAAACAGCCACCAACGCTTTTCAAAAAATACCAGTGAGGGATCGACTGCATGAAAGTGATCCAATAGATTGTAGGATTTCTCAATTCCACTGATCTCGGAATTCAGTTTGTGCAGTACAAGTCGTCCGGAGATTTGATTTTCGGGCAAAACATAGTGTGCACCTTCGTACTCAACGGTGTACGGATAGCTGAAATGGCCCCCGCTCAATAGAAGTCGGTTTTCGGCCGAAATGACAATTGACCCTCTGCCCTGGGTGTAGTACTCAAAAAGAACAATGTCGTTTTTGTCTTTCCCTAGGATGGCAAACGGGTCAGCCTGAAATGATCCCCTCGTAGGTTCTTTCATCCAGGATGTTTTTTCGATGTGATTCGATTGTCCCAATGCCAAGTGCTGAATGGGTAGTTCTACTTTCGCGATGTTCCACACATCGGTTGAGGTAAACTGTCGGTAGCGGTGTTTGATCTGGTGCTTTAGGATGGATATCCGAATCCTGAATGGGGTGAAATTGGTACTTGACGGTTCCGTTTTTTCTGTTTGGATGACCTCCTGCTCTGAATTTGTTAAAACAAGCATTGCTGATCGTAAAATCAAACGAATCGATTCGGATAGGATGCGATTTAGGGAACGACGGTATTGGTGGAGGGTGACCGGTATCTGTGCAGTTTGTATGCACTTTTCCTCATGGCTCCCCGCGGCCTGCAGGATCATTTGTAATTCAATGATTGGGCGACTTTCGATAATGCTGTGTACCAGTGAAGGAAACTCCCAACTGCGTGCATGCGCAAAAAAGTCACAACGTATAACCGGGCAGGTATTGATCAGGTGATCAGGTGAGGAGCGAAAATCAATTACAAGATTGGGCGCTGAATCTTCAGTAGTTCTTGATTGGATTGTCGTTTCCATGCTATTCTCAAGCAGATCGGGTTTCCAATGCGAAGGAAGCCCGGTGATTTTGCTGGTCTGATGAGGAATAGCTTGGAAAGTAACCGAACAGTCGAGTTCATTGCGGAGCTGTTCAGACAGGCGCAGGGCATAGACCGGTACAATCGGTCCATCCAGAAGCATCAGAATCTGTCTGCGCATGGTGTATACAAATGTAAGCGATTCCATGCCTGAGCAGTATCTTCGTTCTATGTCCGCAAGGCGCTTTAAACTCACGCATTGGCTTAGGCTCAAAACCCGCTGGCTCGCCCCATATGTTTGCAAGGTGCCCGAACCTGATACCTGGTTATTTGTCGTGGGTTGCTACAATTCCGGAACGACCTTGTTGCATAAGTTGCTCGCATCGCACCCCGATATCGGTTCCATGCCCAATGAGGGTCAATTTTTCACCGACCAGTTGCCCAGGGGAGCCGACTTTGGGATTCCTCGGCTATGGGCCTTGCGGCCGGACTTGTTCCACTGGACCGAGCGGAATGCCTCAGCTAACCCTGGACGTTTGAAGAAACAATGGGCCTGGTTCATGAACGACACCCATCGTGCTGTTTTAATGGATAAGACGATTGCGAATGCAGCACGTACCCGTTGGTTGCAATCCAATTTCAAAGGATCGAAATTCGTGTTGATTTTTCGAGACCCCTTCGCGGTTTCGGAGGGTATCATACGTAAGGAAGGTCATGCAATTTCCGACGCAGCAACGCAATGGGCTGAGTCCAATCGGATGTTACTGGAGGATGCCAGTTTCCTGGAACAGGTGATTGAAGTTAAATATGAAGACCTGGTTCAACATCCTATCGACACATTGAATCGGATTACTGGATTTTTAGGACTATCACCTTTGGATCCTCGTGCTGTGTCAGGTGAATTCCAAATTCACGAGCAGCAATCCGAAATCCGAAACATGAATGCTGAAGCGAAAGCCCGTTTGACTCATGAAGCGTGTAATGAGATCGCTTCACGTTGCTCAGTAATTATGGAAAAGCTCGGCTACTCCTGAAAGCCGCTTTCGAGTGTTGCAATCAACGATTGAATGAAGGCGATTGCATCCTGTTTCCAAGGCTGTATTTCATTCATACCTATATGGGAATCGGATCGAGGATATTTCGGAGTGAGCGGGAAAATGTATTTGCGTATTGGTTTCAAATCTGCATCATGGCTATTGGGCTGTCTCCAGTTCAACCTCCAGGTACCGGCCGTATTCAGAGCCGAATAGTTCAATCCTGGCATGAGCAAGCGTAATGCATCAAAGCTCTCTTTTTTGGTGACTTGTTTTCCTGTAGTCGCCTGCAGGTAAAGTGCTGGTAATAGCATGAATCGGCTCAAGATCGATTTGAATGCATACAGGCTGTATGATTCGTTTACCAGTACAATCGATTGATTGAGACGTTGGCAAAAGTGCAAAACAGCGGATCGATCCAGCGTATTGTTGTAAAGCGGGAGATCAAAAGGTTTTGAAAGTGCATAGCACTCACCAAGGGCGGCTGTTGGAATCACGTGCGGATTTCCATTGGTGTCATCGGTGAATACGATATGCCATCCGTGGTGTTGAAGGGAGTCAATGGATAAAAGTTGTGAATCCGTTTTTGAAATGATTTTCCGGAGGGACTTAAGGCTGTTTTTATTACGATCGATTCGCTTCAGGTCTATGAGCATGATTCCATCAAAATCACTGTAGCTGCACGAGCTGCCATCGGCATAGCTGCCAAACACAGCACAACCGATTATAGCAGCATGTTCGATTCCTTGAATTGTACTGATCAGGTTGCTTAATTTCGAGGGTGCATCCTGTATTGTAGACAGGTTCGTTGTAGGATTCTTGTTTCCTTGATCAGATCTGCCGAGTAGGACATTTGAAAGACCCGGTGACATGCGAATTCCGGTCCTGAACATGAGCATGGACCTGCGGTTCCAGTAACCTCTTTCCAGATAAGTCCTGATTCGCTCCCTATGGATCATAAGAAAGATTCAAGGGTTTTAGAACAAATGTTTCGGAAGGTAAGTTGGCGGGCATGCCCTGCAGCCACATCCGCTTTTCGCTTGGATAATTCAGGGTTTGATAAGCACCAATCAATGCCTTCAGCCAATGCGGTTGCATTCTCGGCTTCTACGAAATGACAATTTTCCGGCGTCAACAATTCGCGTGTAGCGGGGTGGTCCGGACTGACAATGATATTTCCAGTCAGCATGTATTCGCATAGCTTGTTGGGCAGGTTGTAGCGGATATCATGTCCCTGATTCGTATAATAACTCACCAGCACATCTGCAGCCTGTTGGTATAAGTGGATTCGACTGTAATCGTGGATGTATCCGGTGAATTCTGCCGTTGCACCGATTTTTTCGGCGTATTTTTTCCAGTACGCAACAGCTTCGGGTGTGCCGCCAGTCAGCAGAAAACGTACGCCAGGTAGCTGTGCCGAAGCCTGAAGGATGAACTCCAGTTCCTTTGAGTAGTTCAGTCCGATTTTACCGGTGTATACAACAAGTGGGTCTTTTAAAGTACCAAGTCCAAGTGCATGTCGTGCCGACTGTCTGTCTGAAATGGAATTCGCTTGCGCTTCGGTTATGGGATTTGAAGTGATGTTGGCAGATGAATAGGATCTTTTTGATTGCTTCGTGATTACATCCAGTATCGATTTGTTGGTAGCCAACAAGTGGTCGCAATTCGAATAAATCCAATGTATATGTTTTGATGGATGTACATCGTGTGCCCAATAAACCAGTTTCGTATTTCGGAAAATTCCTATTGATCGCAACAGCAAGTAAGGAACTAGCAAAAACGGACTTCTGCTGATAATAATTACGGGAACATCCTTTTCGCTGGATTTAATAATGGATCTGACTATGGGAATAGATTTTCCGGCAATTCGAACAAGCGCACGTTTTCCTTTGACATCTCTTTTAAATCGGGTGCTGAGGATGTGGAAATGGACAGGGTATTGCAGGCCGTAAATTCTGTTAATGTCGGATGTTTCAATGTTGTCGTCACGTTTTACATACGGGCATATGAAATATGCTTCACAATTATTTTGTGAAAAGCCTTCTGTGAATCGAACATCGCTGACCTGATTCGTGCGAGGTCGGAGTATGTCGTACGGCGACAGGTAAATCACTGTAGCACGTTTCATGACTTACTTATGGATATTGCACAACCGCCCTTGCCAAACACCACATGTGGCCAGGCAGTTCGGTTGCTAAACTCGTCAAACGCGCTGTTTTTGTCAATATCGTCGCTTAACAAGAGGCCGCCCAGCCTGAGATGCTTTTCTGCAAGCTCGAATTCGAATTGCATATGCTCAGCACTGTGGTCGCTGTCGTGAAAAAAGATGTCGATCTGTCCCACTTCTTTCAGTAATTCTGGAAGGAGTGTTTTGGCATCGCCTAACCGTAGATCCCAGCAACTTTTTAGTACGTCAGGAACCATCCAGCCGGTTTCGGTTGGTTTTGATCCGAAATTGTAGTCATGGTTTGTGTCCAGGTTGGGGAGGTCAATGGAGTGCAGTGTACCCCTTCCATTGAGGCGCATGGCGTTCAGGATAATCCAGGAAGAAGCGCCGTGAGCAACTCCGGTTTCAACCATATGAATTGGTTTGAACACCCTGACACAGCACCAAAGCCATTTGCCAAAAGTGGTGTTCAGGTTGTTTCCTGCGTTTCTCTTTTGTGTCCTTGTGTTGGCAGGTATGTTTGGTTGTTGATCAAGTTCATCCAGTGCCGCTGCAAATCCAGCCCTGATGCCCTTGTCTTTCCAAAGGTGTGATGAAGCTTCGGATATCAGCGCACGATGCAGTTTGGACTTTTGTCCACGGATGAATTGAAAAGCAGCCCAGGGGTGCTTTATTGCTGTGAGCCGTGATGATGCGTTGAATCGTTTTTTCATCATGCAGGCTGTTTATCGGTATTATGACTTTTCTGTTCAGATGAAATCGCTTGTAAACCAATCTGAATGAATTTGGCGGTTATGACCACGTTGGCAATCAGCAATGCAAGAGCTGTTCCGGCAGCGCCTAAACTTGGCGTAAGCAGGTAGCCTGCAATCGCTCCCGAAATCAGACCTAAAATAGTGACAAGCAGACGTTTTTTGATGAGGCCAAGGCTTTGGACCAATGGTAAAGCCCAGAAGAAAACAGCACCCTGTAATGCTCCGGCTAGGCTGATGACGAATGGCCAACCTGCTCCTGCGTATGTTTTGCCAAATACAAGCTGAACAATTGGTTCGCGTAATAAGGTGCAAAGCCCAAGTATGATCAATGAGGCTGGTAGGGCCACGCGAACAAGATTCTTGATCATGGGTTTGATCTTTTCAGATGAGGCCTCACCAAGCATTCTGGAAAATTGGGGAAAAACCGCTTGCATGAAGGGGTCGGTAATGGATAGAATCGAATAGCCCAATTTTTTTGTAGCGGCGTATAGCCCTACTGTTGATGTACCGAAAAACGAACCGAGTAAAATCACATCGGCTTGATTCATGAAAACTTTTAGCGAACTGCTGGCCGAATTGCCAAGGATGTATTTGTTGAATTCCGCCCGATGCGGCTTCATCAATCGAATGCTACCACCTAGCGCTGTTCCAAGCTCGCGTCTGAACTCCATCCAGGCTCCGATGTTGCAAACGATGCTATTGACAATCCGCACAGAGATTACCGCTATAAAAAAGGCCTTCAGGTCAGGCCCGTACGTGTAAAGGGTCCATGAAATAACAGCGAGTTCTGTTAAATCCATCGTAATCTGCAGTATGGATGCTGACCTGAAACGATAGAAGAGTTTGAGTCCGGCCCGAGATAAGGCGTCGATAAAACTGAGGCCATTTGCAAAGGCGAACAGTATGATCAGTGTGCCGATCCCATGTGTAATAATATTTTCAGTCGGCATAATGTTGACATACGCCGCAATCAGCGTAACAGAGCCTGCGATGGATATGCTGGTCAGTAGGAGTGCGTATCGGAAAAGTGCTCCTATTTTTTCAGGTGCACCTTCTCCAAGGAACCGCGCGCCGAAGCGGATTAGTCCCATGGCGATGTTCAGTCGCATGAATTCCTGTAGAATCAAAACTCCTGCAATAGCCAAGGTGTAGGAGCCAAACAACTCCGCGCCAAGAATACGTGTGGCCAGGACTACCCGAAGAATTCCACCAATGGTGCCGACTCCGTTGGCAAGAAAAACCCAGCGGCTATTGTCTAGCAGTCTCTCCGTTTCAGTGTCAATTCCGCCGAACAGCTTCACTTTTATCGAATGCAGCGCATGTGTGATCACAAACCGACGGAATTTATTTGGAACTTGCCGTCGTGCGACGCTTGCGTTTCGGCTTGCTAAGCAGTTTTTTCATGGTGGCCATCATTCCTGTTGGCTTGTCGTCCTCCTCGTAATAGCCATACCCATAGCCGTACCCATAGCCGTACCCGTACCCGTATGAATATTCATATCCATAACCATACGATTGGTTGCTACCCTTCATGGCATTCAGGATCAGACACAAGTTGCCGATCTTGCCATCGGTGTACAGTTTGTTGATGAAGGCCAGGTGGTGCCTGCGTGTAACGCCTTGCCTCACCACATAAATATTGATATCGGTATACTTTGACAGGACCATGGCGTCTGTTATCAATCCGACAGGTGGGGTGTCAAGTACGATATTGTCATAGTGTTTCTTTAGATAATCAATCAACTCATCCATCCTTGGGGAGATGATAAGCTCCGAGGGGTTTGGAGGCTTGGGGCCCGATAGGATAATGTCGAGGTTCGGAATTGCGCCAGAGTTCTGTATGATATCTTTCTCGCTGGCGATTCCGATGAGATAATTACTTAAGCCGGTATCGGATACGAAGTCGAATCCAACGGTGTTTTTTGGTTTTCTCAAGTCACAACCCACCATAATGGTTTTCCGACCCGACATTGCCAACATGACCGCGAGATTTATGGAGCAAAACGACTTCCCTTCGGAGCTGATGGAGGAAGTCAGCATGATTACGTTCTGGTTCTTATTCGGATTGAAATACTGCAGGTTTGTACGGATGGAGCGGAAAGCTTCGGATATGTGTGAGTTCGGTTTTTCCGTCACCACCAGGTTCGATTTCGAGGCGCTCAATCCGATCATTCCAAGCATTGGGATTTTCGTTTGTCGCTCTAAATCGAATCGATCAGAAACCTTGTCGTTCATGATGTCACGCACGTAAATCAGGAAAGCCGGAATTGCGAGGCCAAGGACCAGTGCAATTGAATAGCTCAAGCTTTTGACAGGCTTTAGGGGCTTGTACAGTGTTTTGGCCGCATCAATGACGCGGTTGTCGGCGGTAGTTGAGGCCAGGAGGATGGCAGTCTCCGCACGCTTTTGAAGCAAGTAGGAATACAAGGCTTCCTTGATATTTGATCCGCGGAGCAGGGTCTGAAGTTCCCGTTGTGCACCGGGAAGTAGCCGGAGCTTGCCTTGTACACTCGCTTTTTGTGTCATGGCTTCACGCAGCGATGAGTTTAGTCCCGCCCTCAGGCTTCGGATGTTTTCAAGTAAGGACGCTTTTGTGTTTTGCAATTCAATGTTGATCCCAACCAACAAGGGGTTATCCTGTTTGGCAAGGACTGATTGTGATTTGCGTTTGTTTTCCAGCTCGTTGATGCGAAGGATAAGGTTGGTGAGCAGTGGGTCATTGACCAGAATGCTGCCAGGCGAAATGTTGCCCGACATTTCTCGTCCATCGGCAACGTATTTTTCCAGGTAATTCAAGAAGGATACCTGAACCTGCAGTTCGGATATTTTCGCATCGAAGTTTTTAACGCTCTCGAGATAGGAGGTGGCTTCAACATCAAGGTCAGTGATTCCGCGTGTAATCCTGAATCGCTCCACGTTGGCTTCGTTTGCGTCGATATCCTGGGTCAGCAGATTTACTTGTTCGTCAATGAATCGCAGTGTATTGACAGCGTATTCGTTTTTCAGCTCAATGCCTTTGCCTACGTAGAGTTCGAAAAGCCTGTTTAAGAAATCTTCGTTCTTCTTCGGTACAGGACCCTGTACACTTGCCTGGAGTATCGTGGATGCTTTGCTCACTTTGTCTACTTTGAGCAAGGCCTGGTATTGGTCGGTGAGGTTGTCAAGCCCTTGGAAGCGGATCAAAATCTTACGCTTTGAATATTCCGGTTTGCGGTAGGCTTCATCGTTGAACTTGTCCGTTTTTTCGATGCGGAAAACGCCCAACTTGCTGATGACACGCTTTCCGAATAAGTGATATCCGGTTTGGGGTCCGCTGGGGTGATTGTAACGTATCTTGAATTTTCTGTCGTCGATGATTTCAAGACTCAGCCCGGTGCTGTAGGCGATGGGGTACAAGGTGTCTTCCATCAGTTTAATGGGTGATTCCTTGTACATCTCCGAAGTCTTGATTTCGCCTTTCAGGAAATAGCTTTTGGGGAAATCAAGCGATTCGAGTGTTTTGTAAATCAATTGGCGGGAGCGTATAATGCCGATTTCGGTCTCGATTCCACCTTCTGTGTTGAATTCGTTCAGTTGCGCAATCAGGTCGTTTGAATTGTGCTTCTGTTTGTCATCCTTGATTAGTACGGAGCACGATGTGAAATACACGGGCGTAGCGTACCAGTTGTAGAAGTACGCGGTTAATAGACCAAGTGTAATGGTGTATACGTAGAGATACCAATACCGGAAGATGAACTTTCCGATGAGAAGTTTTAGGTTCAGCTGGTTTTGTGGTTCGCCGCCACCGATGGCCTGTTGTTGGTTCGGATACGGATTCCCAGCTTGCGATGGTTGTTCTGACATGTCTATCAGTTGGTGCCGACTAGGCGCGTGGCCAATACAGCAATGAGTGTGAGTGTACTGATGATGAGCGGTGTGACCCGGTAGAAGTTGTCGCTTTGCGCCACCCTGCCTGATACGGGTTCTACATACACGATATCGCCTGATTTCAATTGAAAGTAGGGCGATTTGAACAGATCTCTTTTTGTTAGGTCGATGGGGATGAATTGCTTTCCGTTTTCGTCCTCACGAATCAACGTGATGTTTTTACGGTTTGCGAATATGTTCAAGTCTCCCGCCAGACCAATTGCCTCAATCGCATTTATTTTTTCGTTTGTGACGGTATAAACGCCCGGACGATTCACCTCGCCAAGGATGGTGACTTTGAAATTCTGCACATAGATACGGACGGATGGAGACTGCAGGAATTGTTCAAGGCGGCGTGTCAAGGTGTCTTTTGCCGTGAATGTGCTCAGTCCGCCAACTTTTACTTTTCCGATGAGCGGTAAATCAATTTGTCCTTTCTGATCAACAAGGTATCCGATGTCGGTGCGCGTTGTGAACGAACTGGCGGTGCTCATTTCATTTCGCTCTACCGGAGCAATTGCATTGAAGAAGCTGCTGGCCTCTGGGCTGAGGCTGGAAACGTAAATGGATAGAATATCGTTTGGTCGGATGATGTGTTCGGCAGTCAGTAGAAAGGCCACACGGGCAATCGAGTCTGAAAGCGAATCGGTCTCCGACGCACGGCGATCGGGTTGGAAATAGGCGACATCTGCAACTGGCCGGCACGAAGTCAGTAAGGCCATCGTTATGAGTGTCAGTAGGATAAGCTTTCGAGTCATAGAGACAAATGTAATGATCGGGACGTGCTATCCGGTGAGGTTCCGGAATTGTCACGGCATGCTTTTACGGCACAGTATCCTTGGGGTTACATCTGCTCAGGCAATAACCCCAGATTCCCTGAGGCAGATTGTTGCGTAGTTCTGACGGGGATCATTTGCCTCTGCAAGCGGTTCTCGCTATTTTTGAGAGCCAAAGAAAACCGCATATGGATCAGGTTCAATCTTCTCAACAACTTGCTGAACTCGAAGCGGAGTTCGACCGGAAAATTGCCTCGGGTCATGTTATCGAACCCAAGGATTGGATGCCCGAACGCTACCGTAAACAGTTGTTGAGAATGATGTCTCAACATGCTCATTCTGAGGTTGTTGGGATGTTGCCTGAGGGAAATTGGCTTACCCGCGCCCCCAGTCTGATGCGCAAGGCAGTACTCCTGGCTAAAATCCAGGATGAGGCGGGTCATGGATTGTACATTTACTCCGGTGCGGAGACCCTTGGTACCAGCCGGGTGGAGATGAACGATCAGTTGCTGGCTGGCAAGGCCAAGTATTCCAGTATTTTCAATTATCCCAGCCTCAACTGGGCCGATATGGGTGCCATTGGCTGGCTTGTGGATGGAGCAGCAATCGTGAATCAGACAGTGCTTGCTAAATGCTCCTATGGACCTTACGCACGGGCAATGGTTCGGATTTGCAAGGAGGAGAATTTCCACAACAAGCAGGGTTATCAGATCCTGGCCCGTATGATGCAGGGAACTCCCGCTCAACGTGAAATGGCACAGGATTCCATGAATAGGTGGTGGTGGCCCTCGCTGATGATGTTCGGTCCGTCCGACAAGGACTCGCCGAATTCGGCCGACCTGATGAAGTGGAAGGTGAAGCTGCATTCGAACGATGATCTGCGCCAGCGTTTCATCGACCGGGTTGTTCCCCAGGCCGAGGCCATTGGCTTACGGATACCGGATGATAAACTGAAGTGGAACCCGACGACCAGGCACTATGAGTTCGGTGAAATCAACTGGGACGAGTTCAATCAGGTGATTAGCGGGAATGGCCCCTGCAATCGGCTTCGCATCAAGCAGCGCCGGGATGCCCACGAAAATGGGCGCTGGGTACGCGAAGCTGCCATGGCATATGCTGCCAAACAAAACAAGCGGACAAAAGCCGCCTAGTCCTTAACCTAACGCAATGCTTTTTCAATGAGTGATTCAAACAATTGGCCAACGTGGGAAGTCTTTACACAGAAGGCTCAGGGTGCGCCGCATGAGCACGCCGGAAATGTTCATGCTCCCGATGCCGAACTGGCCTTATTGAACGCGCGTGATGTGTATTCACGTCGAAACGAAGCCATCAGTTTATGGGTTGTGCCAACCGAGTCCATTGTTGCATCTACACCCGAGGACGTGGGGCCGTTTTTTGATCCTGCAAACGATAAAATGTATCGTTCCCCCAATTTTTACAAGACTCCAGACGGAATCAAGCAAATCTGATGGGAATGAACGAAGCGCTCTTTACGTTCTCAGTCCGTCAGGCAGACTCCGCCCTAGTGCTTGCACAACGCCTTTGCGAATGGTGCGGCCATGGACCTGTTTTGGAAGAAGATATCGCCATGAGCAATATGGGGCTTGACCTGATTGGTCAGTCACGCGGCTATTATTCCTATGCAGCGAACATCGAGGGGGGAGGTCGTTCAGAAGACGATCTGGCATTTCACCGGAACGAACGGGAATTCATGAATCGTTGTCTGGTAGAGCAACCAAACGGCGATTTTGGTCATACCATGATGAGGAGTTTTTTCTACTCAGCCTTTTCTGCACTGCAGCACCGTGAACTGCGCTCTTCCACCGATGAAACGATTTCCGGAGTCGCCCAAAAAGCGTGGAAGGAATTGCAATACCACGCCCGCCATACTGGTCAGTGGATTGTCCGCTTAGGCGATGGTACCGAAGAAAGTCACCAAAGGATTCAATCCTCCTTGGACGAGTTGTGGTCTTTTACGGAGGAATTATTCGATACGGATCGGATTGATGAGCAGCTGGTATCCGAAGGGATTATCTGCGACATCGGCCTCCTGAAGCCAGAGTGGGATGTAATGGTGAACGATGTGCTCCACGCCGCAGGGCTTGTGGTTCCTCCCAAAGGATATCGCTCCAAAGGCGGTATGCATGGTGTACATACCGAGTACCTTGGGCACATGCTTTCTGAAATGCAATACCTTCCCAGGGCCTATCCTGACGCACGTTGGTAGAATTCCCAATGGAAGCCAATATCCAGCCCCGCATTACAGACGAAACACGTCCGGTTTGGACACTGCTTGATCAAATCCCTGATCCGGAAGTTCCGGCTATTTCGATTGTAGAGCTGGGCGTGATTCGCGATGTGCAACTCAGCGGGAAGCAGGTTGTGGTTGAAATGACTCCGACCTATTCGGGTTGTCCTGCCCTAAAAACCATGGAAGATGCTGTGTTGGCCGAGTTGCAGGCCAACGGGTATGAAGTGAACATCCGCATCGTGTACAAACCCGCTTGGACAACCGATTGGTTGAGCGAAGGGGCAAAGGCCAAGCTGAAGGCATATGGCATAGCACCGCCTCCTCGTCTAACTGTCAAGCGATTTCATCCGCTGGATTCCGACGAGCCGTCACGAGTTTCTTGTCCCTTTTGTGATTCGGTGGATACGAAACTGACCAGTCAATTCGGATCAACTGCGTGTAAAGCCCTGTATTTCTGTGATGGGTGCAGGCAGCCGTTTGAGCTGTTCAAGTGCCACTGACCCAAGCGCATTATCCTTGCTTTTTTTCAAGCAGGCTGATGATTGTCCCGAGTTGTTCTGAAATTTTCACCAAAGGATCATTCGGTGTAGTACTCGCCTGTTTCAGTTCATGCCTTCGTTCAAGCAGTGCATGTCTGAAGGCGTGGGCATCGATTATGCCGATCAACGACATGTTGTTCGCATCGTGCACGCTTTGACCGGCCGTTTCAACTCGGATATTGCTGAGTTGCAATTTGCGGAGCAATGGACCTTCTGTGAACGTTAAGTCCTGGATGTTTTCCAGTGGAATCGTTTTCTCGAACTGGAAAAGTATCCCCCTTTTGAAGCGAAGATTACGTGTTGAGAGTTCGCACTCGAGTTTTTCGAAATAAAGTCTGCTGTACCATTGGCCGAGGCCCAGCAGCCAGAAGGGGAGAACTACCAATCCGATAATACTGAAGATAAGTACGATAGCTACGTACCAGAAAATGTAGGTTCTGATAAGAGGATTGAAGGTGACCCGGATGGATGTGGGATCATGATTTTCCATTGCCGTAGTGGATTGAAATGGAGACGCCCTCCGGGGAGGGCGTCTGGTATTACATGTTTGCGATGATTTCGTCTCCGAATTCTGAGCAGCGGAGTTTGGTGGCGCCTTTCATTAATCGTTCGAAATCGTAGGTGACGCGCTTTTTGCGGATGCTGCGTTCAAGTCCCCTGACAATCAGTTTCGCCGCCTTGTTCCAACCCATGTATTCGAGCATCATGACAGCAGAAAGGATGACCGAGGATGGATTGACCATGTCTTTTCCTGCATACTTGGGGGCAGTACCGTGCGTAGCTTCAAAAATGGCGTGACCAGTTACGTAGTTGATATTGGCCCCAGGAGCGATTCCGATTCCACCCACCTGAGCAGCAAGGGCATCGGAAACATAATCGCCATTGAGGTTGAGCGTTGCAATTACGTCGTACTCGGAGGGACGTAGAAGGATCTGTTGCAAAAACGCATCGGCGATAACATCTTTTACAATCAGTTTTCCAGCAGCAATCGCATCGTTTTGCGCCTTGTTGGCTGCATCTTCGCCTTGTTCAGCTTTAATGCGATCATACTGCACCCACGTAAATACACGGTCGCCATATTCGCGCTCTGCAAGGGCGTACCCCCAGTCCTTGAATTTGCCTTCCGTGAATTTCATGATATTGCCTTTGTGCACAAGCGTGAGCGATTTATGCTTGTACAGGAACGCATGTTCAAGTGCTGCCCGTACTAGTCGCTCGGTTCCTTCCTGTGAAACTGGCTTGATGCCGATGGAGGAACTCTCTGGGAAACGGATTTTCTTTACGCCCATTTCCTGTTCAAGAAAACCGATGACTTTCTGCACCTCGGGAGTTCCGGCCATGTACTCAATTCCGGCATAGATGTCTTCTGTATTCTCTCTGAAAATCGTCATGTTGACCAGTCCAGGTTCTTTAACAGGGCTGGGGACTCCGCGAAACCAACGTACCGGACGGACGCAGGCGTACAGGTCAAGCTGTTGGCGCAGTGCCACGTTTAGAGAGCGGATTCCACCGCCAACCGGCGTGGTGAGTGGACCCTTAATCGCCACCTTGTATTCACTGATCTGATCAAGGGTTTCCTGTGGAAGCCAGTTGCCGGTTTTGTTGTACGCCTTTTCACCAGCTAAAACTTCTTTCCAGATGATTTTTTTCTTTCCTCCAAAGGCTTTTTCAACCGCGGCATCGATAACCCGTACCGATGCGGCCCAAATATCTGGTCCGATTCCGTCGCCCTCAATAAAGGGAATGATTGGGTCGCTGGGAACCTTGAGTTTGCCTTTTTTAATGGTGATAGCTGAGCCGTTCATGGTAGAATTTTGCTTTTTAAGGTCTGCGAAGGTAATGACTGACTACAGGAATTAAAAGCCCCTGATCGGTAACGGAGCTTCCGCTCAGGCGCCATTCAGTACCTTCGTGCAACAAATACTGCGCAATGCCTTTCATTTCTGCATCTACCGAGGGTGCGGTTCGAGTGTTGAAGCTCGATCGCCCGGAAAAATTCAACAGTTTCAACCGTGAAATGGCCCTCACCCTGCAAGCTGAGCTTGACCTTGCTGCGGCCGATGAGAACATCCGTGCGGTGCTGATTACCGCTTCCGGGAAGGCATTTTGTGCCGGACAGGATTTATCGGAGGCGATAGCGCCCGATGGACCTGGTATCCGTAAAATCGTTGCGGAGCATTACAATCCGATCATCCGTAAGCTCAGGGCGATTGAAAAGCCCGTGGTCTGTGCTGTGAATGGTGTAGCCGCCGGTGCCGGAGCAAGTCTGGCATTGGCCTGCGATATTGTTGTTGCTTCCAAGTCAGCAGCGTTCATTCAGGCTTTTTCAAAAATCGGCCTGATTCCCGACAGCGGAGCAACCTTTCTACTGCCACGGCTTGTGGGATTTCATCGTGCTGCTGCATTGATGATGACGGCCGAGAAAGTGACAGCAGATGAAGCGCTGCATCTTGGTCTGGTGTTCAAGGTATTCCACGACGAGGAATTTGCTACTGAAGCAATGCGTTTTACGGAAGGACTAGCTGCCATGCCTACACGCGGTTTAGGGCTGACCAAGCGCTTGCTCAATGCCGGTTTGGACAATTCACTCGATGAGCAGCTCGATTTAGAAGAGCAGATTCAGGCTGAAGCGGCCTCAACCGAGGATCATAAGGAAGGAGTTGAGGCGTTTTTACAAAAAAGACAACCACAGTTTAACGGGAGGTGACATGATGTTCGAAAACAAGCGGGCCTTTGTTGCGGGAGCCGGAGCCATGGGGCAGGGGATTGCCCAGGTTTTTGCTCAAGCCGGTTGGAATGTGTGGCTTTTCGACAACCGTCCGAATGCAGCTGCTCAAGCGAAACTATCCGTTGCTTCTGCACTTGACAAGCTAGTAGCGAAGGGGAAGATGGAATCTGCGCTGGCCGATGAGGTGAAAAGCAGAATCCATACTGCGACTTCATTACAGGATGCAGCCGAAGCAAGCCTGTTTATCGAGGCCGTGATTGAAGACCTCGATGTGAAAAAGAACTTGTTTGCGGAAGTCGAATCCATCGTCAACCAGAGTGCCGTTCTCGCAACCAACACTTCTTCGCTTTCTGTTACCTCGATCGCTTCGGCTTGTGCCCATCCAGGAAGAGTTGTCGGAATTCATTTTTTCAATCCGGCACCGCTTATGCCACTGGTGGAAGTGATTCCGGCCATTCAGACGGCTGAGGGATTGGCTCTGAGGATTGCGGATGAGGTGAAGGCTTGGGGGAAGATACCTGTGGTGGCAAAAGACACCCCCGGGTTTATCGTGAACCGCCTGGCCCGACCCTATTACGGCGAGTCCCTGCGGATACTTGAAGAGGGGATTGCCGACATTCCAAGTATCGATCATGCATTGAAATCAATTGGAGGATTCCGTATGGGACCATTCGAGCTGATGGATCTGATCGGGAATGATGTGAATTACACAGTCAGTGAAACGGTATGGTCTCAATTTTACTATGACCCCCGGTATCGGCCATCGCTCATCCAGCGACGCATGAAAGAAGCCGGGTTTCTAGGGAAAAAATCAGGCCGAGGCTACTATGATTATGCGGAACAAGCAACGAATCCTGGGCCATCGGGTGATGAACAGATCTGGAATCTGGTCTTCATGCGCGTGATCTCTATGCTTGTGAATGAAGCTGCAGAGGCCCTGCTGTTAGGAGTAGCCAGTGCATCGGCATTGGATCTGGCCATGACCAAAGGGGTGAATTACCCAAAGGGATTGTTGGCTTGGGGAGACGAAATCGGACCCGAGCGAATACTTGCCTGTCTCGACAACTTGCAGTCGAAATACGGGGATGACCGCTACAGGGCTTCCTCTCTGCTGCGGGAACGGGTCGCCTCCGGAAAACCGCTTTTCGGGTAATCCCTGTGTCAAGCCATGAACATCACCGCATTAAACACACCTTTGGGTTGGATGAATCTGGAGGCCGGTGATTGGGCATTGTACAATTCATATTTTACACCTCATCCCCACCAGGAGCGATCGGACCACCCACTGCTGCTTGAAGCCTCAAGGCAATTGATGGCTTACTTTGAGGGCAAGTTGCAGACTTTTGAATTGCCAATTGAACCTGCTGGAACCGCTTGGCAACGACAGGTCTGGTCAACAGCAACTCAGGTCGGATTCGGAAAAACCACAAGCTATTCTGCATTGAGTCTTCAACTTGGTGATGGGGGAGTGCGAAGCCTTGCCAGTGCACTATCGGCCAATCCGCTTGCGGTTGTTGTCCCCTGTCATCGGATTGTTGGCTCGGCAGGACAGTTGGCCGGGTATGCGTGGGGTACACAGCGAAAGGCTTGGTTGCTGAACCATGAACAAAGCAGCCTGCAAGGTTCCTTGTTCTAAGCCTTGCCATCAGCATTGTTTACCTTTGAACATTCAACTCCGCGCATGGACAATCAGATAGACCTGTCGAAAAAAGTGGTTGACCGGATGTTCGACAACGACCCGTTCAGTCAGTGGCTTGGTATCGAGCGCGTGGAAGTTGGCCCCGGTCAATGTGTACTCCGCATGCTAGTTAGAGACGAGATGCTGAATGGTTTCTCCATAGCCCACGGAGGAATCTCTTACTCTTTGGCAGACAGTGCACTGGCCTTTGCCTCAAACGGTCATGGACGTATGAGCGTTTCTGTTGAAACGTCCATTTCCCATACTCTGCCCGTTCGATCCGGCGATGTCCTAACGGCTACTGCTACCGAACTCAATCGCACCGATAAAATCGCACTCTACGAAGTCCGGGTCACCAACCAGGATGGAAAGCCGGTCGCATTCTTCAAAGGCACGGTCTACCGAACTCCTAAAACCTGGTTTCCAGAGGACGAATCCAATTGAATTTAACCATGAAATCAGCCAACGCCTACCTGGTGTCCGGTGTCCGGACCCCGATCGGTAATCTTGCCGGTAGCCTTTCCTCCACTCGAGCCGATGATTTGGCCGCTCATGTGTTGAAGGCATTACTGGTTCAACAACCAGGACTTGATCCGGCTTCCATCGAAGAGGTAATCCTGGGTTGTGCAAATCAGGCTGGCGAAGACAATAGGAACGTTGCACGGATGGCATCACTTCTGGCGGGTTATCCAATCAGTGCTGCTGCCGAAACCGTTAACCGTCTTTGTGCCTCCGGTCTGAGTGCTGCAGCGAATGCTGCAAGAGCTATTCGCGCGGGTGAAGCCGATATTATGGTTGCAGGTGGTGTTGAACACATGACGCGTTCACCTTGGGTTATATCGAAAACCTCTGCGCCATTCGGACGCGATGCACAGATGTTTGACTCCTCGTTCGGGTGGCGATTCATCAATCCGCAAATGAAGCAACTTTTCGGTGTTGATGCCATGGGTGAAACAGCGGAGTGTCTTGCCGAGCGCGATTCGATTTCCAGAGAAGATCAGGATGCATTTGCCTTGTGGTCCCAGCAGAAGGCCAAAGCCGCAGCCGAAGCTGGTCGTTTCAGTCAGGAAATTGTTCCGGTGCCGATTCCACAAAAGAAGGGTGAGCCGATTCTCTTTGCTCGCGATGAGTTTATGAAGCCGGCAACAACGGTAGAGGGTCTTGCATCGCTGAAGCCTGCTTTTCGCAAAGAAGGCTCAGTCACTGCAGGCAATGCTTCCGGTCTTAATGATGGTGCTGCAGCTTTACTGCTGGCATCGGATTCCGGACTGGCTACTCATGGCCTCAAGCCCCTTGCACGTATCTGTGCTGCGGCAGCGGTGGGTGTCGAGCCCAGAATCATGGGTATTGGACCGGTAGAGGCTGCCAATAAAGCCATTCGACGTGCTGGAATCAATTGGAATGAGATTGATATCATCGAGCTGAACGAGGCCTTCGCAGCACAAAGTCTGGCTTGCATCAGAGCATGGGGGCTTGATGATAAAGACGAGCGAATCAATCCGAATGGCGGTGCGATCGCACTGGGACATCCACTGGGTATGAGTGGTGCCAGAATACTTCTATCGGCTGCACTGGAATTAAAAAACCGAAACAAGCGCTATGCCTTGGTGACCATGTGTGTTGGAGTAGGGCAGGGCTTTGCGGTGGTAATTGAGGCTTGCTGATCAACCTCGATTTTCAGTCATTTCACCAACGCAGACCGGTAAGGAAAACGAGAATGACGAACCTTTGCCTGGGGCGCTCTCAAACCAGATGCGACCACCATTCGACTCCAGCAAGCGTTTAACGATGCTGAGCCCGAGTCCGGTGCTCGATTCCCCACCTGTTGTTTCTACACTGGTTCTGGCAAAGGGCGAGAACACCCTGGCTTGTTCATCTAGCGGAATACCGGCACCCTGGTCCCTCACATGTATGGTGATTTCCTGTGTGTGGATTTCTGCTGATATATCGACCACGCTCCCCGATGGCGAGTATTTGATGGCGTTCGATACCAGGTTGTTCAATATTTGCGTGAATTGCTGCCTGTCGGTATTCAATTGAACCTGTTCCTCTTTGAACGAACAGTGCAATTGGATGTTCTTCTTTGATGCGATTTTCCGGTTGCTGCCAATGCAGTCCATGAGGAGTGACTCGAGGGTGTGCGTACGTACATCACGGAGGACTGATCCCGATTCTATTTTGGAAATATCCAGAAGGTTATCAAGTAATTCAAGCATTTGGTTGCCCGTGCTCCTGAGCATTTCAAAACAGGTTTGCTGCTCCTCGTTCAGATTTTCATCCAGCTCCTCGCGCAACATAGAGGCCAGGGTCAAAATGTTGCCAATCGGATTCCGCAAGTCGTGTGCAGCCATCCCCAGAAAGAAGTTCTTCTCTTTGTTTAGTGCGGTCAGTTGAGCATTCATCCGCTCAATTTCGGCCTGCTGTTGCTGGATTTTAAGAATGGTATTGACTTTTGCCCGGGTGATTTCCGTATCCAGTGGTTTAAACAGGTAGTCCACAGCCCCGGAGTTAAGCCCGCGTAACATGTACTCCCGTTCTGTACTGATAGCTGTAACGAAAATGATGGGTATCCTTCGTGTTCGACTGGTCGATTGCAGCATGGCAGCCACTTCGTAGCCGTCCATTTCAGGCATCTGTACATCGAGTAAAATCAAGGATATTTCCTCTTGCAATACGATGCGCAACGCCTCTCGTCCGCCCGATGCTTTTAAAATCGTGCGGTCGGGTTCGCTTAACATGCACTCGAGTGAATACAGGTTTTCGGGTTTGTCGTCAACTATCAGAATATTTGAATTCATAAGCCTGTGGGGCACTGGTTCAGGCGGTATACGCAAGCTCCCTCAAAACAGATCGGACACTTTCAGGTGTTTCCTTACAGCCGGAGGTGCACGTTCAGGCTCCTATTTACTTAAGGTGTTTGTTATTAAAGTATTGAAAATAAATATGATAATCAATAAAATCGAAATCTTAATTCAAAAGCTTTCAACCGTTAGAACGGATATCCAATCCCGAAATTGAAGGTGATGTCGCGAAGCGATTGGTCGGCCAAAACCCAGCGGTTGCCCAGCGGCATGGCCGGGTCGACAGCCCGTATGGCTCCGTCCATGCGAATGATGAAAAAGGTCAAATCAAGCCTTAATCCTAAGCCGGTTCCCACCGCAACCTGTTCGGCGAAGGTGTTCCAACGGAAAAGGCCATCCTCCCTTCCCTCGGATTCGCGGATGAGCCAAATGTTTCCGGCATCGCAAAACCAGGCGGCTTTCAGTTTGCGAAGCAGGTTGAACCTCCATTCGACATTGGCCGTGAGTTTCATTTCACCGAAGCGTTCGTAATAATCTTCTTTCAGGTTCGATCCCGGGCCCAACTGTCTGGTTCTCCAGGCGCGCATTTCGTTCGGCCCACCGGCAAAAAAACTCTTTTCAAATGGCAGGATTTTATTATTGCCGTAGGCGAGTCCTATGCCTGAAGCAAAACGGAATACCCACAGGTTGTCATTTTTCCACACCGGTTTGTACCATCGCAAATCGATGTCGGGCCGGAAGTATTGTGCGAAAGGAACGTTAAATAGTTTGACTGGGCCGTCGACCTCCGAATTGTTGCCGGCAATTCGATTGAGCAGATACAGGCTGTTACCGGCAAATTCTATGTTGATTCTGAAATAAACATACTCCTGCCTTGTGTTCAATTCTTGGTTATTGAACAGGTAACTTACGCGTCCGTCCGCAATGAACTGGTCCGAGTAACCAAGCCTGATAGAGGGGTCCTGTAAATCGTCCAGCTGCTTGTCGAATGCGGGATCAAGTTCAACGTTCAGGTAGTTGATTTCAGCTGGGTAGAAATAAAATCGGTTGTATCGCGTGGTTTTTTGGGTGTAGTAGTACGAGATGTTCGCCAGTTGTCGGAAATACTCCGGACGGTTTTGGGTGTTGAATCCAGCCGTAATGGATGTAGTCGGATTGCTGACGCGATGCGGATCCCTAAGGCGGAAAGGCCAGAGGGTTCGGGGAAAGTTGATGCTGATCTCCGGTCCGATTTCGTACGCGTTGAAGAATCCAAGCTGCCGCGTACTTTGGTAGGTTGTGTCACCGAAGTTTTGCTGTATTTCCAATCCTCCCTTGATCTTGATGTTGAGGGATTCGGCTCCCCTAAAAACGTTTTTGTTCCGGTAAACCAGGTTTCCGGCAATTCCGAAGTTGCCTCCGTTGTTGGTCGCTTCGCTTTCAATCTGGTAGCCTTGCCTCAACTGCGGACTCAGGTTAATCACGCAGCGCAACAGTGTTCGCCCGGCTGAATCCAAACCGTTCATGGGTTCGAGCCGGATGTTTACAAACCTGAAAATGCCAAGGTCGCTCAGTCGCCTATAGGTGAGTTGTACATCTTCCTGGTTGTATAGTTCACCGGGATGAATAAAGATGTGGTCTGCAAGGTGTTTTGGATGGTATCTGTCCTCGACTTTTCCGGAGCGCACGAACTGAATACCACGCGCTTCAACAGTATCCTTCGCCGCAGTATCCTGAATGACCAGTGGGTCATAGTCCAGCTCAATCAGAATCTCTTTGAAAACGGAGGTCTTATGTACCGGAGGAGTGGTGTCCCGCTTCATCCCCTCGCGGACCACTTCCACAGGCCTTGAAATTGAGAGTTCGATATCGACCAGCTCACCGGGCAAATTGGAGTCAACCTGAAATGTTATGTATACCGGTGTGAACTGAAAATACCCTGAGTTTTTCAGCACATTACTGAGCCTGTCACGCTCTTTTTGAAGTTGTGTGCTCGAGTAGGTTTGTCCGATTTTAACTCCGCGATTCAGGCTGTCAGCAGCAAGAATTGGATTTAAGGTGGTGTCACTACTTAAATAGCGCACGGAACGATACCGGTATTCAGCCCCGCTGTTGATCGAATAGCTTACGCGCGCTTTCTTTTTTCTGACGAGTGTTGTGTCCTGAACAATGGCGTCAAAATGCCCACTGTTGATCATGAACTGAAGGAGTTGCTCACGCGAGGTTTCAGTCAGTCGTTTGTCAACAAGTACCGGTGCCTCGCCAACGGCTGTTTTTAGCCATTGTTTGGTTTTGGTGCTCTTTCCCCGGTCTGCCATGGAGTAGACGCCCAGGTGAAACCGGAACATCCCCAGGATTTTCCGGTTAGGCTGTTGCTTGATTATTGGGTAGAGACTTTCCTTGAATTCGGCCCGGTCGCACTTAATGGTATTTTTGTCCAATAAGTACGCCCCCTCCGGAATCGAGCGTTGAATCTGGCATCCGCCTGCTGCAAAAGCAGTCAGCCAAAGCAGAAGCAAGCGTCCGGTATTCCGCTCAAATCGGGTCATGGCGTATGCGGTAAAAGTAAACCTTTGCGAACTACATTCTACTGATGCTTTCCAAAGCCGATATCAAACGTATCCGTTCGCTGCACCAGCGTAAGTTCAGGGATTTGGAGGGTATGTTCATTGCCGAAGGTCCAAAGCTGGTCGATGAGTTGTTGCGAACCCACCTCAGCGAGATTTGGATTTACCACACCAGCGAATGGCATCCGCCAGCGATTCAACGGGTTGATGTGCACCTAGTGGAAGTAACGGATAAGGAGCTTGAGCAGATTTCTGCTTTCGATACGGCAAACCGTGTATTGGCTGTTTCTGCAATACCAACGGCATCTTCCTACGTTGTAGCACCGGTAAACGGGCTTCACTTGCTGTTGGATCGCATCAGTGACCCGGGAAATTTGGGTACTATGATCCGAATCGCCGATTGGTTTGGGATCGATACGATATTCTGCTCGCTCGATACGGTTGAACTATACAATCCCAAAGTCCTACAGGCCACCATGGGTAGTGCATTCAGGGTAAACGTTCGATACGTGTCTCTGCCCGAATTGCTGATGAAAAACAGCCAAGAAGCATCCTTGCCCGTTTTTGCAGCAGCGCTGGGTGGCGATAATCTTTACGACCACCAACTTGCACAGGATGCACTCCTGATCCTGGGGAATGAAAGTCGTGGCCTCAGTCCTTTGTTGTTGCCTTTCGTGTCTGCAAGCCTCAGTATTCCCGCCTACCAGGCAGGTTCAAGAAAAGGTCATGCGGAATCCTTGAATGTGGCAGTTGCCACAGGTGTTTTGTGCGCCGAATTCAAGCGGAGGTTTGGAAAACCAGCTTAATTGAGTTTGGTGGGTACCACCATTTTGAATTCGGGAATCTTCACGAAGAACAGTTTCTTATCATGCTGCCTCTCCATCAAGTAGGTTCCGAACATTTTACCGATTTCGGTATTCAGGTTACAACCGGATACATAACGGTAGGTCTCCCCGGGCGCGATGAAGGGTTGTTCTCCGACAACGCCTTCGCCTTCCACCTCGCGGCGTGATCCGTCTGAATCGATGATGTACCACTGGCGACGGCGCAGGCGGATCGCCTGTTCACTTCCATTACGGATGGTGATTCTGTATGCGAAAACGTAGTGCCCTTGGGACGGATTGCTATGGGTGGGCTGGTAGAACGTTTCTACGCTAACCCGTATTCCTGCAGTGATTTCTGTGAAAATGCCCATGGTTCGTGACCAAAACTATGAATCGGGATCACCGGTTCCGGGATTTTTTGACCAATCGGCAACTTGGGGTGGTGAAGGGTGGATAAATCAGCGGAAAAACCAGACTAAAAACCCCCGGCGTTGCGCCTGACATGTCCAACGAGGCGTGTATATCGTGCGCCTGGAGGTGTCCAGAAGACAAAGATGTCGTATCGGTTGCGGGTCTCGTAATGGCTTCCTTCAGTCTCGAGGGTGCTGATGGTGCCATCCGGTGCGAGAGTTACATAACGGTAGTCGTAATACCCTTGTTTAATCAGTAGACTCTGCGTGAACCGAACACTATCGGCCTCGAAAGCAAGTCGTGTTTCGGCCTCGGTGCGGTAATCCCGGAATCCTCCGTAGAGGTAAACTGGATGAGAAAAAAACAAGTCACTGGTTTTGAAAAGGAATTCTACGCGGGTGTAATCCCCTTCCAGATGTGGATCCCGGCCTTCATAGGTCAGCACGGCAAACCGTCCGTTCAAATCATCCCGAGCACTGTGCCGTTGGCTGGCGGTACGGGTATCGGGTTTTAGGTAGGCCACAGCGGGATGATATCCATCGCTTGGCTCGAATCGGGCAATCGATCCCGTCAGAAACCGGCTTGTGCGTAGATCCAGGGGACGGAATTCGCTGCCACCTTCAAATACATTGCCCTCATCAAGGTCGAAGTCCAACAATTTGCCATTGGCCGTTAGCGGCTTGAGGGTTTTGATGGAGCGACTGGCATCTCCGTTCTGGACAAGTTCTACCCGTATTTCACTGTAGGGCTGTGCAATGTTCAGTGTGCCGAGCCCGACTTTGAAATCAATTTCCTGATGTGAGTTCCGCCACTCGATTCGTGTTGCTCGATGGGCATTTGCGTCGATTTCTACCAGAGGTTCTACAACACGGAATCTGCGGCTGAGCAACAGATCTTCTTCGTTGCGGACATCGTACACGACCAACAAATAGTTGCCGGAAAGTGATGGGTTAATCTGCTCGTTGGGAAGTTTGAGAGAATAATGCCAGTATCCTGTAATGGTATTTAGCGAATGCCTGATTTCGGTAATGCGGTCGGTTGTGAAGCCACTCAGGTATTCGTATTCACTGATGGTTGAGGGACGCCAGTCCGGATCGCAGTGGATGATTTTGTACGCGAGCTCTCTTGAATCGTCCTCCAATAGGTCAAAGCGGAGAACAAGTCGTTCGTTCGATCCGAGCCGGTAGATGGGTTCGCCCTGTGGTTCATTTTCCGGCTCGAGCAGTGGTGTGTGAAGTACTTGCTCGTAAACACGATCATCAAACCGGAGGGTGTCGCCGCAATACGATTGGTGAGACGTGCAACCAACGATGAGAACGATAAAAAAGAGCTGGCGCAGCGATTTCATGTTCCAAGTTCAATCAGCCGGCCATAGGCGCTCTCCCACTCAGACTCCAACGATTTGAGGCGTTTGTCGCAAGCATCGAAGGCTTGCTGGGCTTCCATGAATGCCTGTTTGTTTTTGTAAAGTTCCGGGTCACTTAACTTCTGGCTTAGACCTTCGTGCTCGTTCCGGATGGGCTCCAGCTGTTTGTCAAGCTTGGCCAGCTGTTGTTCGATGCGTTGCTTTTCTTTTTTTTGTAGCTCATTCCCCGGCTTTACGGCTTTTGCTTCGTTTTTGGTCTTAATCTCAGGGGCTGGTTGTTTTACCTGAGCGGCCGGTTTCGGTGCGGCTACTGGTTTCTTGCTCAGTTCATACTCATCGTATGTGCCGGGATATTCCTTAAGCTCATGGTCCTGTATGTGCCAGATCTTGTTGGCGATACGTGACAGGAAGTATCGGTCGTGCGATACCACAATATAGGTGCCCTCGTAACGATTTAAAACTTCCACCAGTACATTCACACTTTGGATGTCAAGGTGGTTCGTTGGCTCGTCCAGCAGCAGGAAGTTCGCCTTGGCAAGAATGGTCTTGGCTAGAGCCACCCTTGCGCGCTCTCCACCAGAAAGCACTTTTATTTTTTTGAAGACATCGTCTCCCTGAAGCAAAAAGGCACCAAGGATGGAACGTAGGGTTGTGTCACTTTCGTCAGGTGCTGCAGAGCGGAGTTCTTCCAGGCAGTCGTTGTCGACGTGAAGGCTTTCAAGCTGGTGCTGTGCGTAAAACGCCGGTATGACGTTGTGGGTCGGTTCAGCATCGCCTTCAAAGGGCTCGCTGCCTGTAATCATCCGCAGCAGGGTTGATTTCCCTTTTCCATTTGCACCGATGAAGGCGATTTTGTCTCCGCGTACGACCTCGGCTTGGGTATTGCGGAAAATCAAATTTGATCCGTACGCTTTTTCGCTGACATCGAGTTTGCTAATGATGCGGCCAGGTTGGCGGTCAACAGCAAATCGGATTTTGATGGCTGCGGATGGATCATCTACAGCGTCTACACGTTCAAGCCGGTCAAGTGCCTTTATACGCGACTGAACAGCGGTGGCTTTCGTTGCTTTGGCCCTAAAGCGCTCGATGAATCGCTCCTGTTCGCGGATGTATTTTTCCTGGTTCTTAAAAGCGTTCTGCTGGATAATTCTGCGCTCTTCTTTTTCAAGAAGGTAATCGCTGTAATTTCCTTTGTAGAGGGTTAATTGGCTGTATTCGATTTCCGCAATACGGTTCACGGTTTTGTCGAGGAAGAACCGGTCGTGCGATACGATGATTACCGCACCCTCGTATTCCTGCAAATATTGTTCCAGCCACTGGATAGACGGCAAGTCAAGGTGGTTGGTCGGCTCGTCTAATAGCAATAGATCAGGTTGTTGAAGAAGGGTCTTGGCCAGCATGACCCGCATGCGCCATCCTCCTGAAAACTGGCTCAATGGTCGGTTCAGGTCATTGGTAGAAAACCCAAGCCCCTCAAGAATAGCTTCGGCTTTAGATTGCAATTGATAGCCATCAAGGGCTTCATATTCGGTCTGAAGACGATGTAGACGTTCAAGCACATTGTCGCTCTGATCGTATTCGAGTTGCAGTAGTACCTCTGCGATTTGGTGGTGGACAACGTTTGCTCGCTCAAACGCTTCCATGGCCACTTCCAAAATGCTGCTTTCAGAAAGGTAACTGAGCAGGTCCTGATTGAGGAATCCGATTACAAGGCCGTTACGACGCGAAATTTCGCCAGCACTTGGACTGTAATCGCCGCTGATGATGCGCAGGAGCGTCGATTTTCCTGTCCCGTTCGCCCCGATAAGTCCGGTTTTGTCTTTTGGGCGGATATGCCAACTGAGGTCGCTGTAAAGAACACGGGCGCCGAATTCGAAAGTAATATCTTGAAGTACAAACACGATTAATAGGGGATTAAACGACCACGGCCGCGGATATACGAAATTACGGTATCAGGTCTACCTGAGTAATATACATTGCCTGTATGTTCGATTTTCGCTTCGAGCAACTGTCGGGCACGGACATAGGTATCGTTGCTGCCGTTGTTGGTCAGAAATACATATTCACTGGTTAGAGCCGAGCAATCGATTCTTCCATAGCCCGTCTGGTAGTTGTATTGGCTTTGACATATTCCGGCCACCGTTAGATTGGCAGGACCGTTGTGTATGGCCAATGTCGCAGCATTTGAACAGTTGAGTAGGAGGTCGTAATCGCCCATGCTACTGTAGCTATCCAGGCTGAAATTGAATACCGAGATGGTGTCTTTGATCTTAACACGACCCACGGCATCTTCAATCCATAAGGCTGTGACCGAATCACAGTACACCTCCGCAGTAAACGTGTTTTTGAAGGATCGCACCCAATTACAGCGATTGTTGTTTCTTAAATACAATGTTCCGGCGTTTACACGTGTCTCGATGTCGCCCAGTAAATTCCCTCCTCCGGTAATTCGGACTTCTTGACGTTGGCTTCCGGGGTAAATTACGAGGTCAATATCGTCGCTCAAGTCAATGCGGTCAAACGGTGCTAGTGGTCGTACTTCGGTAACGACCGCACCGGTGCTCTGCAGGCACTCACCCGCATCCTGGCATGCTGAAATGAGCCAGCAAATCACCAGGATTACAGTCCTCTTTGACCAGGTTAGAACGACTTTCCGATACCCCATTCGATGTAATCCGCCTTCCCGAAGTGGCTTTTAAGGTTGATGCAGTAAAATAGTCCATTGGGCCGGTGATGCCTCAGCGAAAGGCGGTTGAACACGTCACCATCCGATTTTACACGGTTGTAAAGATACAGGCCAACCTGCAGATTCGCACTCCAGGGTCCCATTCGGAGCCCTGCTGACCCATATGTTCCGATGCGGATTGCATCGCTCTGATCATTGCTTTCGGAGTTGTTTTCACGTTGAACCTTGGTTGGTAGACTGCTGTCGTACATGAAACTGAGTCCGCAACCAAGCACACCTTTTTTACCACGCAGATAAGTCCTTGAATAGTCGATTACCGCTATCGGGTAGGATTTACCCGATGGAGGGTATATCTCCTTGATTCCTGTTGCGAGGTACAGGTTGTTGTGAGAAAAATCAGCTGGCCCCTGCAGGGTGCGAGGAGAACTCAGCGTTCGACTAAAAATACGGGTGTACGAAATAGAGAGCGAGGGTACATTCAGCCCGAGGTTTGGGGTTCGGGCTGACCCATTAGAAAAATGCAGAAAGTGAATTCCGGTGTTCAGTGTGCTACTTTTTCCAATGTGAATGCCGCCGCTAATCCCGAACCCGACTACGCCATTGAGGTGAGAGCCTGCCGCAAGGTTCTTGTAGTTGTCCCGCACATCGAATGGACGTTCTATCCATCCGATTCCGAAACTGCCACGAGTTCGGATGGAGAACTTCGTTCCAGAGCTTAGTGGAAATTCCGTCGCCACCGAAATGGAATGACCGTCGCCAACCAGATCAGGGTTACCGAAAGAAGTGAGGCGGTAGGAAACACCCACGGAGGGAAAGCGGTATGCCTTGTGCCAAGATGCCGAACCACTGCAACGCCAGAGGTAGTCGATTTCGATTGAAGCGGAATGTGCATTTTGCAGGTATACCATACTGGGCCTGTGCGCCATTAGAAATCCGCCATAACATCGGAAGCTCAATTCGTTTATACGTTGGCTAAGTCGTGCGTCGGGTTGGTTGGCCTCAGGGTTTTCCTGGGCCTGGGCGGTCAGGCAAACACACGCGATAACAAGGCAGCTGGTCAGCTTTAGAAATGCCAGGGAATTTGCCATGCAGCAAAGGTAGTTCTCGGCGCAGGTACATCTTCTCTACTTTTGGAGGATGAACTCACTTGAGCGTAAGAAAGAGGCGTTTGGTCGATTGTTGACCATCATGGATGAACTGCGGGAACAATGTCCCTGGGATAAAAAGCAAACCATCCAATCGCTTCGACACCTCACCATCGAGGAGGTGTATGAACTGGCAGATGCGATTCTGGACGATGACCGAGTAGAAATCCGGAAGGAGCTCGGCGATATTTTGCTTCACATCGTGTTTTATGCACGCATCGCATCCGAAACAAACGACTTCGATATAGCGGATGTAATTGATAGCCTTTGCGAAAAGGTGATTCACCGACACCCCCATATTTACAGTGATACCGTTGTAAAGGATGAGGAGGAAGTAAGCCGTAACTGGGAAAAGCTGAAGTTGCAGGAGGGCAAGAAGTCTGTTCTTGAGGGCGTTCCCGGTTCACTTCCAGCCCTGGTAAAGGCCATGCGTGTACAGGAAAAGGCCAGGGCAGCCGGATTCGATTGGGAGCAAAAGGAACAGGTCTGGGAGAAGGTCAGTGAAGAGATGAATGAACTCCGGGAGGCCATCGACTCCGGTCTCTCTTCAAAAGTGGAGGAAGAGTTTGGTGATGTGCTGTTTGCCATGGTGAATTATGGACGCTTTGTTGGAGTGAACCCGGAAGATGCTTTGGAGAGAACAAACAAAAAATTCATCCGGCGATTCAAGTACATGGAGGAGCGAATTGCAGAAGCCGGGCTGAAGTTTTCGGACTTGAACCTTCAGGAAATGGATGTGTTTTGGGATGAAGCCAAATCAAAGGGTTTGTAGCCGAATGCCAAAGCATTCTGGTAGCTAAATTGACCGGTTCGGCGTACATTCGCGCTCATAAAAAAACGACACCATGTTAACCGTAGGTTCCAAAATCCCCGCTTTCTCTATCGTTGATTCCGATAAGCAACCCGTTTCCAACGAAACCATTGCCGGCAAACGCACCCTGATTCTGTTCTTTCCAGCTGCTTTTACTGGCGTTTGTACACAGGAGCTTTGCAGTGTTCGTGACGATATGGCCAATTACAATGGTATGAATGTTCAGGTCATCGGTGTATCGACCGATACCTTGTTCACATTGGCAAAATTCAAGCAAGAGCAAGGTTTGAGTTTTACGTTGGCTTCCGACTACAACAAGGAAATGTGCGCTGCATTTGGTTCCCAGTATGATACTTTCGTGTTTGGAATGAAAGGAACTGCACGTCGCTCTGCATTTCTGATTGACGAAGATGGCATCGTTCGCTATGCTGAAGTCAAGGAAAGTGCAGGCGATATTCCTGATTTCGAAGCGATAAAGTCTGCAATCAGCCAGCTTCCTGTAGGAGCCTGATTAGTTTCAGTTCCCAATAAAACGGCCCGCTTCATGGCGGGCCGTTCTGTTTCCTACCTTTGGTTCTACCCCTTATTTATT
>JAJTFW010000080.1 GCA_021299095.1 Sphingobacteriales bacterium
CAGTCTATGTCGCGCTATGGAAAAATCAAGTACGTAAATCTGGCTACTGCGAAACCGCTTAAAATCAAAAATACGGGCGCGAGTCGCGTTGGAGGAGCCAGTCAGGATGGGAACTGGAGCCATCCGGTCGAGTTCCGCGAATTCATGCTCAACTGATTCTCCTTAACCAATCGCCTTCACGATGTCGATGAAGGGGCGGGATTTTAGGGAAGCTCCTCCGATAAGTCCTCCGTCGATGTCAGGTTTTGAAAAGAGGCTGGGAGCGTTTTCAGGGGTACAACTTCCGCCGTATAAAATGCTGGAAAACGCAGCGGCCTTGTCGCCGATGTGTTTGGCAATCTGTCCACGGATGTACGCATGCATTTCCTGTGCCTGCTCGGGAGTTGCGCTTAAGCCGGTTCCAATGGCCCAAACAGGTTCGTAGGCAATAATCACCTTGGCGACATCGGTTGCGGGTAATGAAAACAAGCCTTCTTCCAATTGATGATTCACAGTGCTGAATGCGAGTCCGTTTTCACGTTGCGCCAGTGATTCACCGATGCATAAGACCGGAGTTAATCCAGACTTTAAAGCCTGCTGGATTTTCATCCTGACCATTTCATTGGATTCAGCACAAAGTGCTCTCCGTTCGGAATGTCCGATCAAAACATGGGTGGCACCGCAAGACTTGATCATTTCTGCAGATACCTGGCCGGTATAGGCTCCAAAACTGAATTCCGAACAGTCCTGTGCGCCAACAGCGATTCGGGTGTTGTCGGAGCACAACTGGACTATACTGGTAAGGTGCACGAATGGAGGGAAAAGGATGATTTGACATGCTGATGATACATCCGTCGTCATCATGCCTTTGATTTCTGCAGTAAGGGCCAGTGCCTCCTCTCTGAGAAGATTCATCTTCCAGTTTCCTGCAACCAGTTTACGTGAAGTTGTCATGAAGTAGTGGAATGAAGGCTTAGTGCGAAGAAGCACGGACAGCGCGCCGAATGCGGATTAGGTCGCGCAACAGCTCTTCTACCTTATCAAGTGGAATCATGTTGGCACCATCGCTTAGTGCTTCAGCGGGATTTGGGTGTGTTTCAAGGAAAATACCATCGGCTCCTGCAGCAATGGCTGCACGTGCAATGGTGCTGATCAACTCGGGTCGCCCACCGGTCACACCACTATTCTGGTTGGGTTGTTGAACACTGTGGGTGATGTCCATAACAACGGGATGACCGAAGGACTGCATGGTGGGTATCGAGCGGAAATCGACAATCATATCCGAGTATCCGAACATACTGCCACGTTCTGTCAGCATTACATGGTTGTTTCCGGAGTCAACAACCTTCCTGATGGCGAATTGCATCGCTTCAGGCGATAGGAATTGCCCCTTCTTGATATTGACGGTCTTGCCGGTTTTTGCAGCGGCAACCAGCAGGTCGGTTTGCCGGCATAAAAAGGCCGGTATCTGCAGGATGTCGACATATTCGGCAGCCATTTGCGCCTCATGGCTTTCATGGATGTCGGTAACCAGTGGAAGATCGAGTTGATCCGCTACACGCTTCAAGGTCATTAAGGCCAATTCATCTCCAGGGCCGGTGTACGAATCGATTCGCGTCCTGTTGGCTTTTCGGTATGAAGCCTTAAAAACGAAGGGGATTTCCAGTCGACTTGTAATTTCCTTCAGTCGTTGAGCGGTTTGAAAGGTGATTTCCTCCGATTCAACTACACAGGTGCCGGCCAGGAGGAAAAAATTATCCGTGTCGGTATGATGAAGTCTGGGAATGTTCTGTAACATCCCGGCAAAGATAGTCGCTTTCGCGAGGCTAACTCACGTGCAAAACAAGCCCCTTGAGGTATTCGGCTTCGGGATGATAAATGCTGACTGGGTGGTCTGCCGGTTGAGTGAGTTGATGCAGGATTCGCAAATTACGTCCCGCTTGTAATCCGGCCTGAAAAATCAGCTTTCTGAATAGTTCGCGGTCTACTGCCTGTGAGCAGGAAAATGTGAAAAGCAGTCCGCCCGGGCTCACCGATTTCAGCCCTTCAGTATTCAGGTTCCGATAGCCAATCATTGCCTGCGAAACCTGGCTGAGGTGCTTGGCATACGCGGGTGGGTCAAGCACAATAACGTCGTAGGTTCTGTTACAGGATTTCAGAAAAGGCATCACATCTTTCGTGTAACATTCATGTCGCTGTGCATGCTCGGTTCTATCCACATTTTGGCGTGTTCCTTCCATCGCTCTAGCGGAACTGTCAACGGAATGAACAAGGCTTGCACCTCCCTCTAGGGCCGCAATGGAAAACCCGCCGGTATAGCAAAAGGTGTTCAGTACGCTTTTGCAATTTGAATAGTTGCGCAAGAGATTCCTGTTGTCGCGCTGGTCGAGAAAGAAACCGGTTTTCTGACCTTGGATGTAATCTACTCCGATCTGGATTCCGTTTTCTAAAACGGTTTCTTTGTCGATGTGGTTTGACGATTTAACAAGGAAGCCATCTTCAATCCCATCAATCCCCTGCTTGGCCATGGATTCTCGGCTTTTGTCGTAGACAGCGGTGATGTATGGCGCCAATTCCGTGATTGCATCGGCAACCTTGTTCCGTAAGCGATGCATTCCCAAAGTATACGTTTGCACAACTGCTACATTTGCGTAAACATCCACTACGAGTCCTGGAAATCCGTCTCCTTCACCGTGGATCAATCTAAAGCAATCGGTGGTTTTATTCGGCAGACCAATGGTTTTCCTTAGCATTATACAGGCCTCAATGCGTTCGCGAATGAAGTGCTCATCAATCGGACTGTCAATGAACGACAGGCAACGTACGGTGATGGTTCCTTTGTGAAAGTGTCCGATTGCAAGGAATACCCCCTGGGAACTTTCAACAACAACCAAATCCCCTTCCTGAATTCCGTTCGGCTGTCGGGCAATTGCGCCACTGAATACCCAAGGGTGTCGTTGTAGAAGCGAACGTTCTTTTCCGGGTTTCAGCTGAATGATAGGGTAGTTGTGCATAGGTTCAATCACCGGATGAATTGGACAGTTTGGGATTCGAATCGGTATTTGTCGCGCATCAGTGTAAACAAATAGGTGCCGGGGTCGGTCGGCTTCCACGAATGAATCGTACCAGAACTCAGTTGAATATAGGCAACTTCACGCCCCGAAAGATCACAGACTGAAACGTCTGCCGATCTGTGGTCTGCAGTCTCCAAGGTGAGTTGGATTTCTTCTGATGCTGGATTTGGCCAAATTTTTAAGGAAGGCCGATTGCGTTCGATGGAAGGTGCAAATCCCGTAGTTCCGTCACGATACCCCAAAGCGTACTCACCGCACTTGAGCGAATCAACATAGAAAGAACCGATTTTATCAAACTTGTTACCCGCTGCAAGAGAACAAGCGGTGACCACCTGCCAATCTGCCTCGGCTCCGGATCTAAATAGAAGTACGAGGCTGTCCTCCGTTCCAGTGATGAGTGTGTTATCGAGATATCCAACCGAGGTGCTATTGCTTCCGTTGTAAATCAGTCGAAGTACTGCAGAAAATCCGGCGGGTAGCATCCCTTCAACAGACCAATAGTGATAATCACTGATCCGTATACCAGTCGTATTCGTTTTAATCTCATCCGGTGCCACGAAGTGATGGATTGTCCTGAGCAAAGCTGGTGTTGGAGCCTGCAAGACATTCATGGTGGTGTTCGTTTCAGGCATGTCATACAAACCGGCTTGAGCAATGTTGCGTTCAAAGGCAATGCTTGCATCGGCCATTCGGTCCGAGCGGTCAAGACTCCACCAAGTCGGATTGAACGGCAGGTCAACAATGAACTCCTGTGTTATGGAGTCGATTTGGAGCACGATGCTTGTATCGGAATTCCCATTGCCGGCGTACCATTCCACAGGCATGGAATAAACGTGTAGGTTTCCTTTGCTGCGTTGTCGGGTGTAAATGCGATACCGGTTCGCAGTTTGTGAATCCTGTATGACTGAATCAACGGTGAAGTGTGGAAATCCAGGAGTGAACACCCAGTCCTCGAAGAAGCGATCTAGGCTCATGCCTGAAGATTGTTCAAGTACGTCACGAAATGCTTCACTGCCAGCATGACCATCTCCGAGGCTGTCGAAATATGCTTTACATCCTTCGAAGAAAAGTGAATCGCCCATATAATATCGAAGTGTATGGGCTACATCCGCGCCTTTGTTATAAACCGTTGGGCCGTACGTATGCTCGTGGGGTATGTTGATGAGGGGTAGGTAGGCATTGTCCGTGATGTGTGCAAATTGAAGTACTGGTCGGTGGTTGCTTCTGAACCAGTCCTTGTAGGCTGAGTCTCCGTACAATTGTTGTGCGATGAATCCTTCGTTGAAACTGGCGAATCCTTCGTTGAGCCACATTTCACCTTCGCTTTCACAGGTGACCCAGTCGCCCCACCACATGTGTGCGAGTTCGTGCACCCAGAGCGACTCGTAGGTCAATTGGCCATTGATGTATGGTCTGCCAATGTGTATGCTCGAGGCATGTTCCATTGCTCCTGAGTTGAATGGCACAAGGCAATAGCCGATCTTGTCAAAGCGATAGGGGCCGTAAGCATCGATGAAGTGATGCATGACGGAGTCGAGGTGAACGAAAGTGCCGCTGACCTTTGCAGTGTCGGAAGCCAGGCAAGCGATTTCAACGGGGATGTTCTGGCAGGTGTCGCGCCATGTTGTATAAGGTGCAATGGCGACAGAGGCTAAATAGGTCGGAATGGACTGGTTTAATTCCCAGTTCCAAACGTGTTTGTTGTTTGGAAGCGATGAGTCGGACACGAGTATGCCATTGCAAAAGGCCTTGGATCCGGCATCGGTAACAACTTCGAACGAATAAGTTGCGCGATCGGTGAAATTATCGTTGCAGGGAAACCAAACCCTGCCGAGGTTGTGCGGATTGGTTCCGAATCCGACCCCCATATTAAATGCCTGGTTTCCACTGAAGCGAAACCCTCCCCAACCTGCAGGATCTCCCTGTGGACTTCCGCGGTAAAAAACGGTGTAATTGATCGTGTCACCAACAACAGATCCCGATGGAAGGGTTACCGAGAGTGTCGTGTCGTTGTATGTATAAGACAATGTACTACCGGTAGACGAAATGATGGAGTCGATGGTGAGTTTCAGCAAGCTTGTATGAATTGTATCGCTTGATCCAGCTTGAACTTTGCAGCTTAGACTCGTTGCTGCGTGAATTGTTTTACTTGTAAGATTCACCTCCGTCAGTCGTATTGCATAGTGAAGCACATCTGTTCCGTTAAACTGAGCCTGGGCACAGGAAAAAGTCAGTACTAGTTTTAAAAGGATCAATCGAAGGGAGCGCATGGTTAAGCGTGTTAGTTGGTTACCGGAAAATGAAAATACACGTTCCGGAAATGAGGGCGATTGCAATCAAGTCCACCATGATTCCGATTCCTGCCATTTCGCGCACCTTGATTTTTCCGCTCGAAAACACAATGGTGTTCGGTGCAGTCGCTACTGGAAGCATAAATCCGCAGGATGCAGCCAAGGTAGCGGGGATCAGCAGTAGCTGGGGTGGTAAGTCCAAGGCTTGTTGCAGTGAGATGAGTATGGGTAAAACCAATTGTATACTTGCCACGTTCGACGCAAATTCGGAAATCAGGGTGACCACAAGTCCGATACAGATGACAAGTATCGGGGTGGGCACGTCCCGCCACGACAACAAGGCCTTTGCAAGCCAGTCGCTTAGACCGGAAGCTTCGA
>JAJTFW010000026.1 GCA_021299095.1 Sphingobacteriales bacterium
TATTTAGGTTTAAAAAACGTACAACCCGCTTTAAGTCAGGTGTCAGTATGACATTCATCAAGCCGGATTGAGTTTTGTATTTATAATTTGGGGTTGTGACATATACTAAAGAAGGTTCAGTGGCTTTTCCGCGATATTTTACGCGATCTGGCGAAGATGTTTATCGAACGTTCAATTGGAAAGAAGTCTACATCGATTCCGAAATTCAATCATCCGTAGAAGTTCCCGAATTCTGGACAACTGAATCTGCGCGTATCTTGGCTACGCGGTATTGTTATCGGTTCGGTCAGGAAGGTGGTGAGTACTCATTGCGTCAGGTGATTGATCGGATGGTTGCTGAATGGATTGATGCTGCACGGAGTGCTTCGATCTTTGAGCAAACGGAGGACGAATTTGCCTTCGCTGATGAGCTTCGTTACGTGTTGTGCTCTGGTCAGGCAGCACCCAATTCGCCTCAATGGTTCAACTCTGGACTGGGTTTGGCTTATGGAGTTCGGCAATCCTCCTCCGGTTTTTATTCCATTGATCAAAACTCAGGGAAGGCGGTTGCTGAACCAGATTCATCCAAACGGCCCCAAACGGCCGCATGTTTTATTTTTTCGGTGAAAGATGAATTGCTTGGGGAGGGTGGTATTATGGATCTGTTTCACCGGGAGGCGCGTGCGTTTAAATTCGGTTCAGGGGTCGGGTCAAATGTTTCGGACTTGAGGGCTGCAGGCGAGTCTTTGTCAGGTGGTGGAAGTAGTTCGGGTCTGATGTCTTTTCTCAGGCTCGATGATCAGTTGGCAGGTGTCATGAGGTCGGGGGGAGCACACAGGCGCGCAGCTCGTATGCTGTGTTTGGATGCCAACCATCCGGAAGTGCTTTCGTTTATTCGCTGGAAAAGAGAAGAAGAATATAAGGCAATGGCATTGGTTCGTGCCGGTTACTCGGGTGGTCCTGATGGAGAGGCCGTTCGAAGTGTTTCCGGTCAAAATGCGAATGTATCTGTGCGATTGAATGATGCATTCATGGAAGCACTGAAGTCAGGTGGTGATTGGGAATTGACTCCACGGTTAGAGGGGCTAAATGCCGAGAGCATTCCAGCAAAAAAACTGTTTGACGAACTTGTCGATTCAGCTTGGTCGTGTGGTGATCCGGGAGTTCAATTCGATACAACCATAAACACATGGAATCCGTGTCCGCAAAGTGGGCAGATTCGGGCTTCGAATCCCTGCGCAGAATTCCTCTTTTTGGATGATAGCGCATGCAATCTGGCCTCTGTGAATCTTGAGCGATTTTTAAACGAAGCCGGCCAATTTGATGTAGGAGGCTTTCAGCATGTTTGCCGCCTGCTTACGATTGTACTCGATTTGACCATCGACTTCTCTCGGTATCCGGCAAAGCAGGTTGCGCAAAATACGGCTGATTTCAGGCCCGTAGGACTTGGTTTTTGTGGTCTGGGTGGGATGCTGATGTCCTGCGGTATCCCTTACGATTCGGATCGGGGGCGGGGATTGGCGGCCGCAATAACCTCGCTAATGCAAGCGACCGCCCTGGCGACATCTGCGAACCTGGCAGCGAAGCGTGGTGCATTTCCTGCCTACAAGTTGAACGCTGCTGAACTGATGAGTCTCGTGTCGAAGCAAAGAAGCCTGATTTCCTTTCGAGAAATTCATGAAGATGGGGAGCTTAGCGTGTTACATCGTGCACTCGAATCTGCACCGGCCGGTTTGATCAACGCAGCACGAAAGCAATTTGATCACGCGATAGAATTGGGAAAGATGTACGGATTTCGGAATGCTTTGCTCACCGCCATCGCCCCAACGGGTACAATCGGCTTGCTTATGGGAGCGGATACGGGTGGAATTGAACCACATTACGCACATGTGAAGCAGCGTTGGTTTTCAGATTCGGCCACACCCTTGCGCCAGATCGGCAAGTCAATCTCACGAGGCTTGCAAAATCTTGGGTACAACCAAGAACTGATTCTTCAAATCGAAACAGAGCTTCTTGCAGGAAAGCCCTGGGTCAATCCTGCACGATTGGATTCTCGACACATTCCGGTATTTGCTGTAGCTGCCGCCGATGAGGACAGTCCCTTTGCAATTCGACCGCATGCGCAACTTGAAATGATGGCCGTTGTTCAGGTATTCATAGGTGGTGGTATTTCAAAGACCTTGAATCTTCCGCACACGGCTTCGAGGGAAACGATTTCGAGTTGTATTCTGGAAGCTTGGCGATTGGGCTTAAAATCGATTGCATTCTACAGGGCGGGCTCTAAGGTGTTCGAGCCTGTATCAGTTGCAGATGATACGAGTTG
Organism: Sphingobacteriales bacterium; assembly: GCA_021299095.1. Taxonomy (GTDB): domain Bacteria; phylum Bacteroidota; class Bacteroidia; order AKYH767-A; family OLB10; genus JAJTFW01. The sequence goes on from JAJTFW010000026.1 coordinate 2,303, forward strand.
TGCTACCTGCTAACAACAGAAAGGGGCGGATATCCGCCCCTTTCTGTTGTTGGTGATTGTATTATTCGCTCACGCTGAATACAATGTTCGGGAGTTTGATTTCCTGACCGTCTTTACCAGTTCCGCTTACATCCTTCATGAAGACCGTATCTCCCGCCTTCATCTGGTCAATCGCTTTGCGACCAAGTATGGGAATTCCGTTGTTCGCGATTCCGAAATCGCGGGATTGCATTGGTGATTTGTTTATGACCGTAAAGTTGAATTGCTTGAGTTCGAAAATCTGTCCATTGTCGCAAGTGACCTTTAAAGGCAGAAAGTTAGCCCAATCTTGAATGGTCTTGAGGGGAAGCTTAGCTGATCGGCTACTATCGTCGGGTAGTGTACAAAACTTGAGCTTTATTGCAGGCTGCGCTTTTGCAGTTGCAGCCTGAGGTTTGGCAGTAGATTTTTTAGCCTGTTGTGCCAGGGTTGTCTGATTCACGAAGCCGACCAGCAGGCAAATAAGGATCGCGTTTTTCATGGTTATTGGGTTTATTCAAAGATAGTTATCAAGTGGATTCTCAACCTGCAAGAACAGCCATGGTGGCCGCGGTAATTCCAGCTTCAAACCCCTTGTTTCCGTATTTGCCTCCAGCCCGTTCAAGTGCTTGGTCAAGGGTGTTGGTGGTTAATACACCAAAAATGACCGGTTTTCCATGAACAACTGTGAGTTGTGTCAGCCCGTTGGCGACTGCATTACAAATAAAATCAAAATGCCGCGTTTCTCCCTGAATCACAGCTCCAAGGCAAATGATTGCATCGGGTGGAGCGGCACTGCGTAATAGCAATGAAGCGCCTGCCGTTAGTTCATAGCTTCCGGGAACTTCAACAATACGGATGTTTTCGGGCTTTGCTCCGGATTTGTGCAAGGCTTCAAGTGCTCCGGTTTTTAATTTATGCGTTACATCTTGATTCCAGGATGAAACAACAATGCCGAACCGGAACGGTTCGGCATTGGGAAGATTTTCTGGAACTTGTGATAAGTGCTGGTGTGCAGATGACATGCGATTAATTACTACTGGTTGTCATGGCCTCAGCACGACCAATGTATTTTTCGATTTCACGCGCTTCCGTACTGAATGGGTAATCGGCCTTGATCCTGTTGTAGATTTCTAGAGAGCCATTGTAATCTTTGTTCATCTCAAGTACAAAGGCTTTCTTCATTAGGAAAAGGGGGGTAGTGAAGTTGTTCTCGTCGTATGAAACTGCTTTATCAAAATACGAAGCCGCCTCGTCGTTGTTTCCTAGTTCGAGGTATGCACCGCCAATTGCACCCAAAGCCAATGCACCGGTAATGTCATCCTCGGCATCATAACTTTTAAGCGCATCGATTGCAGCTTGATAATCGCCTTTCTTGAGCAAGCTCATCCCCAAATAGTATTGAGCAAGGTTTCCGGAAGGAGCTGAACCATAATTATCCACGATTTCCTGAAATCCAGGATATGAACCGTCACCATTGATGGCCAGGTTGGTGCTGTCTTGTCCGAAATATTGCTCGGCAATGAACATTTCCTGTTGTGCCTGCTCCTCCTGTGGTTTTACGATGAACTGATTATAGCCCAGGTAGGCGAGAACAACACCCAGAATGGAAAGGCCGATGATGCTCAGGCTCTTTTTGTTTTCACGGACATATGACTCGGCGCGATCGATACTTTGGTTGATTTCAAGGCCGGATTTTTGTTCCTCTGACATGATATAAATATGCGATTTGAGGCGCAAAGATAGTCGTTTTCAGCTACCTGTAAAAGCGATCAGGGCTGGTTATTCAACCGGTTTTAGGTTCTGCAAATGCGCTCACGGACGCGTTCGCAGGCCTTGTCAAGCAAATCATAAACGTCCCTGAAGCCTTCTAATTCGCCGAACCAGGGGTCGGGAACGCCATCATTGCCCATGTTGGCAAATTCAAGAATCCGGTGAATTTTATGCTTGGCGTGTGCTGGAGCGATTTTAAGCAGGTCAAGCCTGTTTTGTTCGTCCATGGCTAGAATCAGGTCGAAGTTCTCAAAATCAGCCGCAACAACTTGCCTGGCCCGCTGGGAGCGTATGTCGATTCCTGATTCTAGAGCGGTCGAGATGGAGCGTCGATCGGGTGGCTCACCCGCATGCCAGTTTCCGGTTCCGGCCGAGTCGATAATGACATCGGGTTGGTCGGAAAGTTTATCGCGTAGGATCCCTTCAGCTAGGGGTGAACGGCAAATGTTGCCAAGACAGACGACCAGGATATGCATAAAAAAAATCCCGGCGCTGGACCGGGATATGTGATTGGGTTTAGCGGGACAGGTTGATTCGTTTTTGCAAATCGGCTACCTGAGCCTTGAACTTCTTGTCGGTATCGATCAGGTTGTTGACCGTCCTGCAAGCGTGTAAAACTGTCGCATGGTCTTTGCCGCCACAGTGCATGCCGATGTTAGAAAGGGAGGACTTGGTCAGTTGCTTACTGAAGTACATGGCCAATTGGCGTGCCTGAACAACTTCGCGCTTCCGGGTCTTTGATTTCAGGACTTCAAGGGGGAGTTCAAAGTAGTCGCAAACAATCTTCTGAATGTAGTCGATTGAAATCTCGTGAACTGTATTCTTCACGAACTTGTCAATCATCTGCTTGGCAAGCTCCAGCGTAATGGGTTTTTTATTCAGGCTGGATTGGGCGATGATGGATACAAGCGCACCTTCAAGTTCACGAATATTGTTGGTGATACTCAATGCGATGTATTCAGTTATCTCATTGGATAGTTCAATGCCGTCCACATACATTTTCTTGCGGAGGATGGCAATGCGTGTTTCCAAATCGGGAACTTGAAGATCAGCCGACAAGCCCCATTTGAAACGGCTCAGAAGACGTTGCTCCATGTTCTGGAGATCGACCGGCGGCTTGTCACACGTTAGAATAATCTGTTTGTTGTTTTGGTGCAGGTGGTTGAAGATGTGGAAGAAAACATCCTGCGTTTTTTCCTTTCCGGTAAAAAACTGGATGTCATCAATAATCAGCACGTCCATCATTTGATAGAAGTGCACGAAATCGTTCTGGCTGTTGTTTTTCACAGCATCAACAAACTGATGCATGAATTTTTCACTCGGAACGTAGAGGACGGTCTTGTTCGGGAAGTTGTTCTTGATTTCAATTCCGATTGCATGGGCCAAATGCGTCTTTCCCAGTCCAACGCTTCCATAAATCAAGAGCGGGTTGAATGATGTTCCACCGGGCTTCTGTGCTACTGCAAATCCTGCAGAACGCGCCAGGCGGTTACAGTCGCCTTCAACTAGGTTCTCAAATGAATAGTTCGAAATCAACTGAGAGTCGATGTCGATTTTCTTCAATCCAGGAATGATAAATGGATTGCGGATGCCGCCGCTGATCTGCTGGGGCATGGGAACAGAGGGGTTCTTAAGTCCGCTGTTTCCTTTGGCAGGAAGCTTTACCGTGTATGGCTTCTCGGCCTGGCTGGAGGTTTCCATTAAGATGGAATACTCTAAGCGACCCTCTGCGCCTAATTCGCGCTTGATGGTCTTGCGCAGCAAGCCGATGTAATGTTCTTCAAGCCATTCGTAAACGAACTGGCTGGGAACTTCAATGGTCAGTGTATTTTGTTCAAGCTTGACCGCTTTGATCGGCTCAAACCAGGTTTTGAAATTCTGCGGATTTACATTGTCACGAATCAGCTTCAGGCAGTTTTCCCAAACGGTAGTCTCATTGATAATCTTGCTTGTGGATTCTTTTTCTTTTGGCATACCGGGAATGAGGAAAGTGGTAGGTATTCGGAGTGTGAGAAAGATTGATTGGAACGACAGCGCAAATATTGTTCAAAAAGGGATAAAAAAAAATTTTTTTACTATTGTCTATCCCGTTTTTTTTACTTGTAGGGATTCGCAGGTGAATCTTTTTTGTTTTCGACTGATAATGAAATCTATCCTTCCGAGGCGAAGTCCTGCCCATCCGGCCTGTGCAACAAGTGTATAGTCTCCATCTTCGTTTTTGATGCAGTCTGGTTTTTCGAGGAAAGTGTGCGAGTGTCCTCCGAGAATCAAGTCGATTCCAGTTGTACGTTCGGCAAGTACTCGATCACTGATTTTATGATCCTTGTAGGAATGGCCAAGGTGCGAAAGGCAGATAACCACTTGGCAACCTGCTTCTTTCCGTAGGAAACGCACCATTCGTTTTGCCGTTTCTATTGGTTCAGCGTATTCAACACCGGCACAAAGGGTTGGATCCACAAGTCCTGAAAGTTCTATTCCAAGTCCAAACACGCCTATGTGTATTCCGCCTCGCTCAAAAATCCGATAGGGCTGTATTAGGGATTCAAGTGGCGTGCCTGTGAACTTGTAATTGCTGTTTATGATTGGAAAACGGGCCAATGAAAGCTGTTTTGCCAGCGCGTCAACACCATTGTCGAATTCGTGATTGCCCAAAGTGCTCGCATCGTATAGCATGCTGTTCATGGCCGCAATTTCAACTGCACCACCAAATAGATTGAAGTAGGGGGTACCTTGGAAAAAGTCCCCGCTATCAAGCAGCAGAACGTGTTCGCTCGAAGAACGGGTCATTTTAATCATTTCCGACCTGCGAGCAACTCCGCCCATTCCTGCATACTTCGGGTCGTTCGAAGGAAATGGATCTATTCGGCTATGCGTATCGTTAGTATGTAGTATTGTGATTCGCGTCTCTTGAGCACTTGATAGTAGTAGTGATGGTGAAAGGCAGGCGGCTACCCCTCCGCTCAATGCGACACGGATGAATCTTCTGCGGCTGAGTTCAACGTATTCTTCCATCAATGCCACTCCGGATAGAGTCGTTTTTAAGTTTGTGTTCGTGAACATCGCCAATAAGTACATCTCGCACCTTCAAACCTGTAGCGGTTTGATTGGCAGATGTACCGCGAATTGGAAAGCCGTCACCACCATTTGCCAGGTAGTCCGAGGTCAGCATGGTGAACGTGGTTTTCCCCGAATTCCTGTTTGAGATGATTTCGATGCTATCGGCTTCACCTTCATGGATGCGCATTCGAAGGCCGACTACCGGAGCACCACCTTTGCTCGCGGTGTGCTTGGCCAATGCCTTCAAGTCGTCCTGTGAAATACGAATGATCACCAGTTCGTTGTCGAAGGGCATGAGTTCATACACATTCCCAAGTGTGATGTCGCCGAAAGGAAGTGATGCACGAAGGCCGCCGTGGTTGAGGATGCAAAAATCAGGTTTCGGAGTTTGGTTCTGCCTGCACCAGTCAGTAACCTGGCGCATACAGGCTTCTGCACAGTAATTGCCGAGCAAACCCTCGGGAAGTGCCTTGGTCATGGGTTGGGACGATTGTCCAATCACGATGCCCATGCGAATATTCATGCTGTCGCGAAAAGGCTGAAGCATTTGTATTAGGGTGGTGTCGTTGCTGGCGGCAAGTGAGTCAACCCGTGCAAGCTGAGGCAAATCAACCTGGTTGATTCGCAAAGCTGCGCAACTTGCGAACATCAAAAAGATACAAATCGGCAGGACGCATTTCCGCATGTCCTAAAAATAGGAAACCTGATGTATCATTCGTTTGCCGATTTTAGCATCAAAGCTTTGTATATGCATTGTCATGAATTTCAGTTCCGGGTTCGCTATGCAGAAACCGATCGCATGGATTGCGTGTATTATGGGAACTATGCCACCTATTTCGAGGTGGGCAGAGTGGAAGCCTTGCGCAGTCTGGGTATAAATTACAAGCATATGGAGGAGGAGGGTATTCAGTTGCCTGTATTGGAGTATGCGGTGAAATACATTCGTCCCGCACGTTACGACGATCTGCTTTTATTGCAGACCTGCATTCCTGAAATGCCCGGCGCACGGATCCGTTTCACTTTTTCATTGCAAAACGAATCCGGCGGTTTGTTGACTACTGCCGAAACGACATTGGTTTTTGTCAATAAATCGGACGGCAAGCCATGCAAGCCGCCTGTAGCACTACTGGAGCGATTGCGTCCATTTTTCTGATCCGACGATCAAAGCACGTTCATCAGAATCCGGTATGCATGTAGCATATCTGATAAGTCACGCTTGTGTACTCGCTCATCCGGACTGTGAACATAGTCCTCCGGAGCGCCGATGAAACACCAATCGATAGGGTAGGGTTGTTTCTGAATTTCATTTCCGTCACTTCCTCCGCTTCCTTCCACCTCCAGCTGAAAACGGACACCTGCTTCCTGAAGGCTTTTTATGATTCGGTCTGTGTAGCTTCTTCGCGGAATTCCTGAGTCGCGCAGGCTTACCGCAACCCCTTCACCGGCCGGAACGCCTTCGGTTACCCAGGTAATATCACTGATGAGACATTGTCTAATCCTGAAGCGTTCCCAAAGGTATTTGGTGATATACGGTACAGAGCCTCCTCCGTGCTCCTCCCAGCAACTAAATACGATTACGCCATTTTCCAGGGTCTCAGCTAATTTCAGTGCATTGTAAACGCCCAGTCGGTTGTCGAGGTAGCAGGATTGAATGTGTTCAGCGGTTTCACGAAAATTCATCTTGAAATGCAGGGGCGTTCCGCGATCGATGGTTCTTCCGAATTGGATGCTGATTGTTTCCTCTGCCTCATCTATGTGCAATGGACCTTCTATTGGCCCCTGGCTGTCATGGCCTGCTAGCATATATCCGCTAACGAGTTTCGGCCCTCCGATTCGTACCAGTTGGTTCGAATATCGAACGTGAAATCCAATGGAATCGATGTGGGCAAAAACAGCTGTTCTCGGAGCGCCAAAGGATAAGACGATGCAGTGCTGAAAATCCGGTCCGTGAATGACTTCAGGTTGGTGCTTCCAGGATCCTGCATGCTTTTCGATGTGGTTAAGTAAAAAACGGTGCATGTTCTCTTCGTTCCCCGAAACGGAAGGAATGGAACAAAGTGTTTTGATGAGGTCCGTATCAATCATGTTTGAGTAGGGTTTTAAATCCGAGAGTCGGGTGCTGTTGCCATTTGTTGAGTAGCTCTGTGCTTCGGCTTCTTCGTATGCTGAAGCGGATGATGCAGGTTGAGTCGTAGGCCTGATCCAGTATTCTGGCATCGAATTGGCGTAATAACTGGTGTACAGCGCCACTGGTTTCTTGCGAAAATTCAAGGATAAACTTCTCGACTACAACTTGCTCCTGAATTCCAGCCTGTTCAATGGCGATTATGGCTGAATTGCGGTAGGCATTGATGAGTCCGGGCACACCGAGCAAGGTGCCACCAAAATAGCGTACGACCACCACCAGTGAATTCGTAATCTCTTTGGAAAGCAGCGCGCCAAGTATTGGTTTTCCTGCTGATCCTGAAGGTTCGCGGTCATCGCTGCTGCGTTGTGCCAATCCATCGGCGCCCAATCGAAAGGCATAGCAATGATGATTCGCCTGCGGGTGTGATTTTTTAACATCCTGCAGGAGTTCTTTTACTTCACGCTCTGTTGTAACTGGAAATGCAATGCCGATGAAACGGCTACCTCGATCGCGGAATTCACCCTCTCCCTTACTTGCGAGACTCAGAAAGATATCCTCGAAAAGCATTATCTGCTCAGAATTACAATACTGATGATAGCAACGAGGAGTCCGGCGATTTTTGTACGACTCAGTTTTTCATGAAAAAGCAATAGTCCGCTTGCGGTGCTGAAAAGTACAACCAGTACATTGGTGATGGCAAATATCAGTGAGCTTTCGGCACCCGGACTTGCAAGCGCATTGATCAGAAAAAGCAATGAGAAGAAGTTCAGGATTCCCAGCAACACACCGGCTGAAATACTCCTGCGGTTGGGCCACACTCTGTTTTGTTCGAAGCGTCTAAATAGGAAGCCTCTAAAAGTGAGTAAAGTCCCGATTAGTCCTGCAGATCCAAAAAGCATTGACACGAACAATTGATCCCCTTCGCCCTCCATCAGGAAGTGCTCCGAAAGCTTGATGCTCGTATCAACCATTCCACTGCCTATAAACAGCATAATGGGCAAAATCACCGTGCCCGCTCCGATTTTCTGTTGACTTGCCCCTTTGTTTTTGCTGTATGTACTGAGTAGCACTGCGAGCAAGGCCAGTATCATGCCTATGATTCGTGCAGTAGTGACTTTGTCGTTGAAAAGGATGATGCCGGCACAAATGGGAATGATCATCGACATTTTTCCTGCGATCGACGTAATCGTGATTCCGGCTTTTTGCGTGGTCAGTGCGGCGATGTAAAAAACACCAATGAACAATAATCCGATACCGGCAGCATAGGGGATCATCCATGCCGCAGTTTGCGCGGCGTTCATGTTATTGGAAAAATTCCAGCAGAACGAGAGCGTGGCAGCAGTGATGTAATTGGCCGTAAGTCCATGCAAATTATCGACCCTCCAAACACTGAAATACCGAAGGACTACATACAGGGAGGCTGAAAACGCGGACGCAAGAACGATTTCGATGGCCAGTGTAGTGCTCATGCGATTTTTCTAATGAAGTGTACAACATCCTCGCCGGATTGCATGCAGTGCATTTCACCGGAGGGCCATCCAGGTGCTTTGCACTCTCCTCCAAGGCGAATCGGGTTGGTGATAATCCTGCATTCATCCCAAATTCCTTCGTTTAGAAACAGGGAATGTAGTCTTGAGCCACCCTCCACCAAAATGGATGCAATACCGGATTCGTGAAGTGCTGTGGTAATAGCGTGAACCGGCTTACTTCCGCCATTCAATGAAATCACTTCCGCATTGGGATAACTTGCTTCACTGTCGGCGGTTAACACCAGCGTACGGGACTTGCCATCGAAGAGAGTCAAATGGCTTACTGATGAACAGCGGCCATTCGGGTCAAAGAGAATTCGTACCGGCTCAGGTCCATTCCAGTGCCTGACATTCAGGGATGGGTTATCGGTAAGTGCCGTTTGTGATCCGATTAGTATACCGTGTTCTTCACTTCTCCAACTGTGCGTCAGTTCAAGACTATCAGAGCTGCTGATTCGGATTTCCTTTTCAGTGGAACCGGTAAACCCATCTGCACTTTGAGCCCATTTCAATACCACAAACGGACGTTTCTCGCTGTGGTAGGTGATGAACCGCCGGTTGAGTTGACGCGCTTCCATATCGAGAAGGCCACACGTGACATCTATTCCGGCACGCCTTAGCATACGAATCCCCTCGCCGGCTACAGCAGGAAACGGGTCTTCCATGGCTACAACCACCCGTTTTATGCCAGATTGAATAATGGCATCGGTGCAGGGGGGCGTTTTTCCCTGGTGACAACATGGTTCCAGGTTCACATACATTGTGCATTCACTCAGCAGTGCCGGATCTTTCACCTTCGATAGCGCATCTGCTTCGGCATGTGGCAACCCGAAACCACTGTGATATCCTTCTGCGATAATGCGGTTTTCACGCACAATGACACAACCCACCATGGGGTTCGTGCGTGTCCGACCTAAACCAAGCAGTGCTAACTGCAAGCAGCGTTGCATGTAAAAAGGCTGTTCTTCCTGAATTAGCATGGTTTGCAAATGTAATCGGTCGAAGCATCATCACCATATCCCGGAACAAGCTCGTATTTTTGCCTATGCGTGTAGATCATTTTAGGCGCGATGCCATTCGATTGCTGATGGGTTCACCACATCACGAAGAAGCGGTAGCCGTAGTCGATTTTCTGTTGTGTAGCAGATTGTCTGTAACGAACGCTGCACTTCGAAGTGATCCGTCCAGGATGTTGTCAGTGGAGTTTGAACTTTTGTTGGCGACGGACCTGCAAAGACTCAACTCGGGTGAGCCAATGCAGTATGTATTGGGTCATGCCTGGTTCGATGGACTTCACCTGTGTGTAGACTCTCGGGTGCTTATTCCAAGGCCTGAGACAGAAGAGTTGGTTCAGCATGCTCATGCATCGTTCCCGGATGCACAAATCACCGTCGACTTATGTTCAGGGAGTGGATGTATTGCACTCGCATGTAAACAACGTATGCCGACATCACAGGTGTTTGCGGTGGAGTTGGATTCCGGAGCATTGGAGGTCATCCGAACTAATGCCGATCGTACCGGACTTTCAATCCAACAAATTCAGGCTGATGTACTCGGCGAGGATATTGTTGCAATCCTTCCTAAGCAAATCGACTTGTTACTCAGTAATCCGCCATACGTGTTGAAAAGCGAATCGCGAAGAATGTCGGCTGTTGTTGTGGATCATGAACCGCATTTGGCATTGTTCGTCCCCGATTTGGACCCCTTGGTTTTTTACCGAAAAATCGTCGAAATAGCGGCAATATCGGTTGCTCCCGGAGGGCGAATCTGGCTTGAGGTAAACCCCGCTTACGCAAATGCAGTATCGGATTTATTTCAGGGAACAGTTTTTTCAAGTGCGGCTGTTCACTTGGATTTGAGTGGAAAACAACGGTTTGTTTCCGCTCAGAAATCCTGATTAGGCCGTTTCGAGTGCAAGAATCTGGCTTGCATGGTCATCGGTTTTCACCTTGTCGATTATGTGTAAGATTTTACCTTCAGGACTGATCACAAAAGTTTTCCGGATTACGCCCATGTATTTTTTACCATACATGGATTTTTCACCCCAAGCTTCGTATTTGTTGCAAATCGACTGATCAGTATCCGCAATGAGGGGAAACGGCAAGGTGTACTTAGAAATGAATTTCAGGTGGCTGCTCGCCGGATCGGGGCTCACACCGACTACGGCATAACCATTTCGGATCAGTTCAGCGTAATTATCCCGCAGGTTGCAGGCTTCGGCTGTACACCCAGAAGTCATGTCTTTGGGGTAGAAAAACAGAATGAGGGTCTTTCCTGCGAAGTCTTTGAGACTGACCTTGTTTCCATCTTGATCCAAGCCGGTGAATGCAGGTGCTTTGTTTCCGGTTTTTAATGTTGCCATATGCGATAAACACACGAGTAGGAATTATGTTTATACGGAATGGTGCAAGCCTTTTTTCTACTTTTGCGACTCAATCATCCAACCATGAACGTTCACGAGTACCAGGGAAAAGAAATCTTAAAACGCTACGGTGTTGCCATCCAGGAAGGTCTGGTGGCCGAAACCGCAGATCAGGCGGTTGATGCCGCAAAAAAATTGAGTGAACAAACCGGTACCCAATGGTGGGTAGTCAAGGCTCAAATACACGCCGGTGGCCGTGGCAAGGGTGGAGGTGTTAAGCTTGCCAAAAGCATCGATGAGGTGCGTGAGAAAGCGGGTAACATCATCGGTATGAATCTCGTAACGCCTCAAACGGGTCCTCAAGGAAAAAAAGTACACAAAGTCCTCATTGCGCAGGACGTTTACTATCCGGGCCCCAACCCCACATCGGAATTTTACATGAGCGTTCTGCTGAACCGTACGACTGGCCGCAATATCATCATGTATTCCACAGAAGGTGGAATGGATATCGAAGAAGTGGCTGAAAAAACACCGGAGCGTATATTCAAGGAGGAAATTGATCCTGCAGTCGGCCTTCAGGCCTTTCAGGCGAGGAAAATCGCTTTCAACTTAGGTCTGTCCGGAAATGCGTTCAAAGAAATGACCCGTTTTGTTGCCGCATTGTACAAAGCCTATGAACACACCGATTCGTCTTTGTTTGAAATCAATCCGGTACTCAAGACCTCCGATGATCGGATTATTGCGGTAGATGCGAAGGTGAATCTGGACGAAAACGGACTTTTCCGTCACCCCGATTTTGAAGCGATGCGTGATGTGTTGGAAGAAGACCCCACAGAGGTGGAAGCCGCAGAGCATAACCTGAACTATGTAAAACTCGACGGAAACGTGGGGTGTATGGTGAACGGTGCCGGACTTGCCATGGCTACCATGGACATTATCAAATTGGCCGGTGGCGAACCTGCCAACTTCCTTGATGTTGGTGGAACAGCAAATGCTGCTCGCGTAGAGCAGGCATTCCGGATCATTCTGAAAGATCCGAACGTAAAAGCCATACTGGTAAATATTTTTGGAGGAATTGTTCGCTGCGACCGGGTTGCACAAGGTATTGTCGATGCCTATCGCAACATTGGCAACATTCCCGTGCCGATTATTGTACGCTTGCAAGGAACCAATGCGGATGAGGCAAAACGCCTCATTGATGAGAGCGGACTGAAGGTCTATTCAGCCATCGAGTTGAAAGAGGCCGCCGATTTGGTGCAGCAGGTTGTAGGCTGAAACCGGTTGGAATATTAAACGGGGTGTCCATAGCGGATACCCCGTTTCTTTTGTGCTGTCTTGATCCAATCTCAGTAATTTTATGCCATGAAATTCACCAAGATTTTAGTTGCCAACCGTGGCGAAATTGCCGTTCGTATTTTGCGTTCTGCCCGCGAAATGGGAATTCGTACTGTGGCGGTTTACTCGGATGTGGATCGTGATGCGCCCCATGTGCGTCAAGCCGATGAAGCTGTTCACATCGGAAATGCGCCATCGTCAGAAAGTTATTTGGTCATAGATAAAATCATTCGTTCGGCCCTAGAAACGGGTGCCCAGGCAATTCACCCGGGTTATGGATTTCTTTCTGAGAATCCGGCATTTGCCCGAGCGGTTAAGGCGGCAGGTCTGGTATTGATTGGGCCCACTGCAGAGGCGATGGAAATGATGGGTAGTAAACTGGCGGCAAAAGCTGCAGCCAAGCAGTACGGGATTCCACTGGTCCCAGGCACGGATGAAGCCATTTCCGATGTGAATGAAGCACGTCAGATTGCTGAGCAGGTCGGCTTCCCGATTTTGATCAAGGCGTCTGCAGGTGGAGGTGGAAAGGGCATGCGGATCGTTGAGCAGGTGAGCCAATTTGATGAGATGCTGGAACGTGCAGTCAGTGAGGCGCGGTCTGCCTTCGGTGACGGTTCGGTCTTCATTGAGCGCTATGTAGGTTCGCCCCGTCACATCGAAATCCAGGTGTTGGCCGACAATCATGGTAATGTGGTTTATCTCTTTGAGCGGGAGTGTTCTGTTCAACGCCGTCATCAGAAGGTTGTAGAAGAAGCCCCAAGTGCTGTACTAACTCCGGAGAAACGGGAGGCAATGGGACTGTGCGCAGTGCAGGTTGCCAGGGCGTGTGATTATCGGGGTGCAGGAACAGTCGAGTTTTTGCTGGACGAGAACCTGGACTTCTATTTTCTGGAGATGAACACGCGATTACAGGTAGAGCATCCGGTAACGGAAATGATCACTGGAGTTGATCTGGTTCGTGAACAGATCCGTATCGCTGAGGGTGAGCCGATTTCATTCAAACAGGAAGACCTTCGGATTAATGGACATGCGATTGAGGTGCGGGTGTATGCCGAAGATCCGGCCAACAATTTTTTGCCTGATATCGGAACGCTTCGCCGTTATGTGCGTCCACAGGGGCCTGGTGTTCGTGTGGATGACGGATACGAAGAGGGTATGGATATCCCAATCTATTACGATCCAATGATTTCAAAACTTATCGTTTGGGCCGACAACAGGGATGCTGCAATGGATCGCATGATCAGGGCCATTGATGAGTATCTGATAGTGGGCTGCGAAACCACCTTGGGCTTTTGTCGTTTTGTCATGAATCACGAGGCTTTTCGCTCGGGCCGCTTTGATACGCACTTTGTGAAATTTTATTTCCAACCCGAGTTTCTGCGTCCCGAACTTGAGCCCGAGGAAGAAAAAGCCCTTGCTGTACTGGCTCACGCGCTTCAAGCCGGAAGCGGAGGCTCAATTGCAGCGGAAAAAGTAGAGCCACCGGCTTCGTCCTTGTCTCCCTGGAAACTAAACCGCAGTTGATCAATCAGGCACGGCCTTTGCTGAAAAAATGCTGATGCGTTGCCTCCCGTTTTTATTGTTCCTGTTCCTCTCCGAACTTTCTTTTGGTCAGATCGAGATGCCAGACGGTAGACTTCGCGTTCTGGCCAATGTGGTTGATGGCGATACCATTCCACTGATCCATCTGGCACCTGCGGAGGTGTTTGCGACGCTTTCTCCGGAAGCAGCGGAGAAAATCAAGGCGTTCAACAAACTCCGACGGGATGTGCTAAAAGCGTACCCCTACGCACGGCTGGCGGCTGATAAACTTAAATACATCAATGACAGTGTGGGCCGAATTCCAAACGAGAAGGCGCGAAAGCGATTTATAAAGGCGACGGAAGATGAAATGAAGGCGCAATTTGAAAAGGACCTTCGGAAACTGACGTTTACTCAGGGTCGCATTTTGATCAAGTTGGTGGACCGGGAAACTGGTCGCACTTCGTATTCGCTGGTTAAAGACCTGAGGGGTTCTTTTCAAGCTTTCTTTTGGCAAAGCCTGGCACGCCTGTTCGGGGCAAACCTGAAGTCGGAATACAAGCCAGCGGACGAGGATCTGCTGATTGAATCCATCGTACAACAAATCGAACGGGGAGAACTCCAGTACAGAGCTGTTGTCAAATAAGCCCTTGTTAGGCTTCTTCTTTGCTCTTGCGTTTGAATTCGGATGTGAAATGAAATTCCACATCAGGGTGGTTCTTGATCATTTGATCGAGCATCCACTGCGATTCGGCCAAATAGACCAGATTCCCATCTTTATCCGTAGCTACCTGATGTTGCCTGAACTTAACAAGTTCATCCAGTTTTGATTTGTCCTCGGCAGTGATCCAGCAGGCCTTAAAAACATTGAGCATATTGAATTTACAGCTTGCCCCATACTCGTGCTCGAGCCTATACTGGATTACTTCAAACTGCAGTTCACCAACGGTGCCGACAATCTTCCGATTGCCACCATGTTGCACAAAAAGTTGAGCGACGCCCTCGTCGGTCAGCTGGTTGATTCCCTTTTCAAGTTGTTTTGTTTTCATCGGGTCGGTATTCACCAACTCTTTAAAGATCTCGGGTGAGAAGCTGGGGATTCCCTGAAACTGCATCAATTCTCCTTCTGTGAGCGTATCACCGATTTTGAAATTACCGGAATCGTATAGTCCGATTACATCTCCGGGAAAGGCCTCGTCAACAATATTCTTGCTCTGCCCCAAAAAGGTTGCGGGGTTGTTGAATCGGATATCCTTGTCCAATCGAACATGGTGGTAAAATTTACCACGTTCAAATTTTCCACTGCAAACTCTTAGAAAGGCAATTCGGTCACGGTGACGGGGGTCTAGGTTTGCATGTATTTTAAAAACAAAACCCGTAAAGGGCTTGTCATCCGGTTTTACTTCCCGTTTATCGGTTGGGCGACTACCCGGCATAGGAGCGATTTCAATGAAGGTGTCAAGCAATTCCCTCACTCCGAAATTGTTGATTGCTGATCCGAAAAACACCGGAGCCAGTGAGCCGGCCGCATAACTGTCGCGGTCAAAGGGTTCATATACGCCTTCAATGAGGTCGATGTCTTCGCGAAGTTGGGCCGCATAGGGTCCTGCAATTTGATCGATTTGGGGGTCGTTGAGGCTGTTGATGCGAAGACCCTCAGGCTTTTTCGTGCTACCCGGAATAAAAGCATACAAGCTTTTGTCGTATAGGTTGTATACGCCTTTGAAGGTCTGTCCTATGCTGATTGGCCAACTCAGAGGCCGAACTCGGATATTCAGTTTTTGCTCCAGTTCATCAAGCAGATCGAATGGGTACTTTCCCTCACGGTCCATCTTGTTGACAAAAATGATGACCGGAGTGGACCGCATCCTGCATACCTCCATGAGTTTGAAGGTCTGCTCCTCGACACCTTTTTGGCAGTCAACGACCAAAATGACACTGTCAACAGCCGTCAGTGTGCGATAGGTGTCTTCTGCGAAATCTTTGTGACCCGGTGTGTCCAGCAGTGTAATGAGGGTGTCGTTGTACTCGAAATTCATGACGGAGGTAGCTACCGAGATGCCGCGCTGGCGCTCGATTTCCATGAAGTCGGACGTGGCGCTTTTCTTGATTTTGTTTGACTTGACGGCTCCTGCAGTCTGAATGGCTCCGCCAAACAAGAGGAACTTCTCGGTCAAGGTGGTCTTGCCGGCATCGGGGTGACTGATGATCGCGAAGGTTCTGCGTCGCTTTATTTCCTGGTTCGTACTCATCGCCTGCAAAGGTAGGCTATGTGGCGACTGAGGAGGTGCAGATGATTTACCTTTGGGCAAAAACAAGCTCCGGTGAAACAGATCTCGCTCGCACTTAATCTCGTCCTGCTCATTGCTGTCGCATTTTTGTACGTAAAGGTGTACAGCGAAAACGAGGAGCCGGTCATTCCCGTTTCGCGCAATGCCGCTGCTGCACGGCTGGTCTATGTGAATTCAGACAGTTTGATGGACAACTACCGGCTGTTTACGGATTTGAAAAACCGGATGGAGAAGAAGAGTGATAGCTTGGATGCAGTACTGAATGCCCGTGGACAGGCCCTTGAAAAGGAAGTGATGGACTATCAGGAGAAAGCTGCATCGATGAGCAGCGGAGAGCGTCAGCTGCGCGAGGAAGCCCTTATGCGGAAACAGCAAGCCCTGCTTGATCAGCGTGAGTCCTTATTGGAAGCCATGAAGAATGAAGAAGCTGCTCTCACCGACAGTATTTTTAATGACCTGCAGGCATTTTTGAAGAAATTCAACGCTAGGAGGGGGTATGATTATATTCTCGGTTATACCCGTGGCGGAGGTATTATGCTGGCAAATGATTCCTTGGACATCACCCGACAGGTTGTCGAGGGACTAAACAAAGAAGAAGAGTAATTGCGGGGGCTTTAAAAGGTCAGAAAAGGCCGTGCAACTCGCCATTGATCTTGTTGATGACCATACCGAGGTGCTCAGCGTTTTCTGCGAAATTGATATCGTCGATATCAATCACAAGTAATTTTCCGGCTTCGTACTGGGAAATCCAGGCTTCGTAACGTTCGTTCAGTCGCTTGAGGTAGTCTAGGCGGATTGAATTTTCATAGGCCCTGCCGCGTTTTTGAATCTGATTGACAAGCGCAGGAACGCTACCCCTGAGGTAAGCGTGTAGGTTGGGAGCGAATATGAATGCGTCTTCGTAAATCGTTCGATCCTGAACAACGGTTTTATTCGTCTTGCGGATTTTTAGGATCTGATTGAATCGGCTGTTCAAGAAGTAAATCTGCAGGTTGAAAGACCAGCGCTGCATGTCCTCGTAAAAATCGTTCAGGTACGGGTTGTCATCTACATCCTCGTAATGGGGATCCCATTTGAGGTTTTTAGCAAGCAGACTGGTTAGTGTCGTTTTACCTGAGCCGATATTTCCGGCTACGGCGATGTGCATGTTTTTTTGAGTCGGTGTAGTTGCCAAGGGAATCTAAATTATTTCAGGACCGAAAACCGGTACAAACAGGGTCAAAATTAACCTTTGGGCCGAGGGAAGCAAGCTAATGTTGATAAAATCAACGGGCCATATACAGGTTCCCTCGGTACATGTACCGGCAGCGGTTGTTAATCCATTCGGTCCGTTCGGATTCTGATGGGCAGGGTAGTGCAGAGCGCTGATCAGTTCGGGTGCGTAGGTCGGTGCGGATCAGTTCTTCTCCCTGTGAAAACAAAAGTGTCCCCTCAATCAATTGACACAAAACGGGTCTGGAATAGATTGGAATACTCATGGATTTGGTGCCGAACAAGTCAAACACATGAATTAGTGAATCGTCGCGGGCGATGACCCAGTCGCGGCTTGTAGCGATTTCACGAATCTGCGGTCTGTACCCGAGCAATTGAATCAAGTCGACCGAGATGGATGCCGATTGGAGACGGGTGTCGATTTTTATCAGCGCTCCAATGATCTCGTCAAAGATCCAGATACCCTGATCCGGTGCGATGGCAGCAGCCCGTGGTTGCAAGTATCCGAGCGAACGCAAATCGATCTCCGATTGATCCACCAAGTTGTTATCTGTTATCTTGATCAGCGCAAACTCAGCGTAAAACACAAGAATTCGCAGCGGGTTGCTCACATCAATCGAGGTCGGTGTTCCGAGGTCCTTGCGGCTGTAACGGACACCGGGTGTACCGGCTGGTGAAAATTTCTGTATTTCCGCACCTGATACAACATAGATATTCCCCATGGGATCCGAACGGAAGTCGAGAGCTTTGCCGAGATTGATGGGGTCGGATGTACTCTGCGCACGCACGTTTGTGGTTGGCAGCATGGCAAGGAGAAGTGCGACCGGCAAGTGTTTAAGCCGCAGGGATCTCATGCAAGAGGATGTCATCAACAGTTTGACGGTTGTTGGAAAGGCGCGGTACTTTGTGTTGCCCACCAAGTTTTTCTCTTCGCTTAAGCCAGCGGTAGAAACTACCGTCCGACATGTGTCTGATCAGAGGTGGCCCAAGGACTTTGCTCTTGTAGCGTTTCGCATCGTAATCGGAATTGAGTTCGCGAAGGGCTTCATCGAGTGTATTCGAAAATTCTGCCAGTGATGCAGGAGGCTGTTCAAACTCAATGAGCCATTCATGCGCCCCATTTTTATCTCCGCTGAAATAGACTGGTGCAGCCGTGTATTCTCGAATAACAGAGCCAGTGCTTTCACAGGCTTTATTCAGTGCCTTTTCGGCATTGTCGATGATGACTTCTTCACCGAATGCATTGATGAAGTGAGCCGTTCTTCCAGTTATTTGAATCCGATAGGGGTTGAGCGCTGTGAAACGAATGGTGTCGCCGATCCGGTATCGCCACAAACCGGCATTCGTAGTGATGACCAAGGCGTAGTTTTCGCCAATACGTACTTCGTCAAGTGCTATGCTATTCGGGAATTCTTTTTCCCATTCTCCCTGAGGCAGGAATTCGTAATAAATCCCGTAATCAAGCATCAGGAGCATTTCTTCCGAATTGGCTTGATCCTGAATGCCGAAAAAACCTTCCGACGCATTGTAGGTTTCCAGGTAATACATGTCGGGTCTTGAAATCAGCGACTTGAATTGCTCTCTGTACGGCGTAAAATTTACAGCACCATGCACAAAGAGTTCAAGATTTGGCCAAACTTCAGATAAGTCGGTTTTTCCAGTGAGTTCAAGAATGCGTTTGATTAATACGAGTGTCCAGGATGGAACACCGGCGATGTTGGTCACATTTTCGTGCATGGTGATTCTCGCCATGCGTTCAATCTTTTCTTCCCATTCGTCCATGAGTGCAATGGATCGGTCGGGGGTTCTGAAAAGTTGGATCCAGAAGGGTAAGTTCTCGATCAGTATCGCGCTCAAATCGCCATAAAAAGAATCATTGCTGAATGAATTAATCTGATGACTGCCACCAAGTGAAAGGAGTTTGCCGTTGAATAGCTGGGTATCGGGGCGGTTGTGAAAATAGAGGCAGAGTAAATCCTTGCCACCCTTGTAGTGGCAATCTTCCAAAGCCTCCGTACTGACTGGGATGAATTTGGAGCGGTCACTTGTTGTTCCACTCGATTTGGCAAACCAGCGGATCTCGCCTGGCCACAGTAGATCACGCTCACCATCCTTCAGTCGAAGTATGTAGGGCTTCAGGCTCTCATAGTCCTGAACCGGTATACGTTCGCGAAATGTGCTGGCATCGTTTATGGTCGAAAAATCAAATCGTCGTCCGAATTCGGTGTGGCGTCCAGATTTTAGCAGATTACGCAAGACATCCTGCTGCACCTCATTGGGAAACTTCATGAACAGCTCGATCTGATGAAGGCGTTGCTTCATGATCCAGGAAAAAACGGAACTGATTAGTGCCATGGGTGCCTATCCTCAGGCCTAAGGTAGGCAATTGAGCTCAACCCACTACCGGGTTTCTTCGGTTTGAAAACCAGGTTCGTATGTCTTCCAGGTTCAGGGTGTTCAGCACATGTCCTGGCCCAGCAAAGCCTTTTCTGGCAGCATACACACCAAAGCGCATATCCAATAAGCCTCCTGTATGGTGAGCGTCGGGGTTGATGGAGATTGGAATACAACGCTCGATGGCCTTTGGAAGATGGCGCCAGTCCAAATCAAGTCGATAGGGATTCGCATTGAGCTCAATGGCGACACCATGTGTTTGACAGGCGTCCAGAATTCGGTCCACATCAATCGGATACCCTTCCCGTGAAAGTAGAAGTCGGCCTGTAGGGTGGCCAAGTATACTGGTGTAGGGATTGCTGATTGCCTTAATGAGTCGTTCCGTAGCTCGTTCTTTGTCCATGCGCAATCCTGAATGAACGGAAGCGACAACAAAGTCGAAGGTTGCAAGAATTTCGTCCGGATAATCAAGGCTACCATCAGCCAGGATATCCGATTCTATTCCGGAAAAAATATGGAAGGGTGCGAGTTTCTGGTTGAGTCGGGCGATTTCTTCCTGTTGCCTTTTTACCGATTCAATGCTCAATCCACCTGCGTACACAGCTGTACGGCTGTGGTCGCAAACCCCGAAGTATTCCAGCCCGAGCTCAATGCATGCCTGGGCCATTTCTTCAAGAGCGTTTTTTCCATCACTGTATGTAGTATGGTTGTGTAGCGTGCCACGCATATCTTCAATCCGGATAAGACGTTCGGGGAGCGCTTGTTTTTCGAAAAAATCGAATTCGAAAACGTCTTCTCGCCATTCCGGTTCCATGAATGGCAGTTTAGCGCGCTCGTACAAGTCCTCCTCGGTTTTTACCAATTTGAGGGTTGCTTGGTCAGTGCCCTGCATGCGCGTCTGGATGTTCATGACATGTCCTTCGTTTCCTGTGTATAGCCAGAGATGATAAGCGAGCTCATCTTGGGGTATTGGAATGAAGATTAACGGCAGACCATCAATGTGTGCGTTTATCCGACCTTCCTCGTCTGTAGCAAATTCAATCTTGTTCAGGTTCAGGTTCTCGGTTAATGCCGGGAACAAATCACGCGCGACCAGTAGCTTGGCCTCCTGCACCGTTTCGCATTTGCGTCTCATTTCACCAGCCAGATGTACTTCTACATGTGGATGAGAAGAGGCCAATGCACTAAGAAATGAATTCAGGATTCTCTCTGCCTTGGCATAGTGAAAATGTCCTTCGTGCATGAGATTGTATGCCACCGACTGGCGGATGGTTTCCTGTGATTTACTGCCAAATCCCTTTAACTCGATGAGGCGATTTTCCTCGCAGGCATACAGCAATTCTCCAGGTGATTCGATTCCCAGTTCCCGCCAAAGGGTTTTCACCTTCTTAGGCCCCAATCCTTTGATGTTGAGTATTCGTGCTACACCCGGCGGTGTTTTCCTTCGCAGGTCTTCAAGTTCAGAAAACGTGCCTATGCTATTCATCTCAGCAATCTTCTGGGCAATGCTTTTTCCGATTCCTTCGGTGCCTTCCAATTCTTCGATTGTCATTTGTTCCAGTGGTTCGCTCAGTCGTTCAATGCGCTGGGCGGCACGGAGCAGCGATTTCGTTTTGAAAGGATTTTCATCATGGAGATCCATGAGTTCTGCTGCTTCCTCAAGGAGCAAGGCGATTTCCGAATTCCGCATGCAACGAAGATAAAGCTGCATTTGCAACAATCTCCCTACATTCGGGATATCACATTTTCAAATTGCAGCCAATGCCTTCTTCTATCCGTCTCGGTACCATCAAAGGGATAATCGTTACCGTTCATTGGACTTTTTTCCTGTTGTTGGTATGGATTGTTGGTAAGACACTGATGGATGGTTCCGGAACAAATGCTGCTTTGTTTGAGTTGGGGCTGGTGCTTGCCGTTTTTACCTGTGTTGTGTTACACGAATTCGGTCACGCATTGACTGCACTTCGATTTGGTGTCAAAACACGGGATATCACATTGTTGCCCATTGGAGGGGTTGCTCGGCTTGAGCGTATTCCAGAAAAACCGATTCAGGAATTTCTGGTAGCGATTGGCGGTCCAGCTGTCAATGTTGTCATCCTGATTGTGCTTGTTCCGCTCCTGCTGATTTTTGATCTGTTTCCGCTGAAAATGACACCTGCGGGTGTTTCATGGGCGGACTTTTTCTCACAATTGGTAATCGTGAATGTGGTGCTGGTTGTGTTTAATCTTATCCCCGCATTCCCCATGGATGGAGGGCGCGTGCTTAGGTCTTTATTGGCTATTCGGATGGGACGGGAGCGCGCTACACGCATAGCGGCTACAACCGGTCAGGTATTTGCTGTCGGATTTGTCTTGGCCGGATTGGCCTACAATCCCATGCTTGTTTTGATTGGTGTATTTGTGTTTTTCGGTGCGCAATCCGAGTTGCGTTCGGTCCTTGAGGACGCGGCTTTTAAAAAGCAATCGGTAGGCTTACTGACGATGCGGAAATTCGATTCAGTTGGTCCTGAGGATGCGTTATCCATAGCAGCAAATCATTTGCTGGCAGGATATGCGACCGATTTTCTGGTTCTTGAGCAGGGTGTTCCTGTGGGTGTACTCAAGCGTGATCAACTGTTGCGTGCTTTTGCAAATCAGGAAATGCATCAATTGTATGTAAGAGAAGTGATGCAGCCGAATCCGCCGGTTCTCGATGCCAGACAGCCATTGGACCAGGCTTGGCTTATGATGCGTGAGGGCGCATGGCCATTACTTCCTGTATTTGAAAACGGACTCTTGTGTGGAATTCTAACCTCTGACAACCTGTCGGATTATTTCGCACTGAAAATGACTGCTGTGCGCTGAATCAGCGAAGCCTGACTTGCACGGGAGAATAAGCCTGTATTCCTCTTCTGCGCAGGATCTTTTCACTCTCGAGGATGTAGGCATTCGATTCAGGTACTGTGTTTCCTAATATGTGAATACGCGCTTCAGTACCCATATTTTGTAACATCACCTCAAATAAGGGCTTTTGAGCTGGTAACTCCCGGATGCGGTAGTCTTTCAGTTTGGCAAGTTTTGCGGCCAGTTTAATGGCTGTATCTAATCCACCCAACTCATCCACAAGGCCGATGGCTTTGGCGGTACTGCCAGGCCAAACTCGACCCTGTCCTATGCTATCAACTTGTGAAACACGCATCTTGCGGCCGTCGGCAACACGCTTGGTGAAAACTGCGTAAACATTGTCTACCTGTTGTTGGATGATGAGTCTTTCCTGTTCTGTCATCGGTCTTGTCATGCTTCCGATATCCGTCATGGGTCCGGTTTTGTATGTATCGGTAGTGATTCCAAGCTTATTGCGCAGCATATCCTCGGCGTTGAACATCAGTCCAAATACCCCGATCGAACCAGTTATGGTGTTCGGTTGTGCAACGATTTTATCGGCAGCGCAACTGATATAGTAGCCACCTGAAGCAGCAACATCGCCCATGGATACAACCAGTGGTTTTGCTTTCTTGGCAAGCAAGGTTTCGCGCCAAACCTCTTCAGAGGCCAATGCATCGCCTCCGGGAGAATTCACACGCAAAACGATGGCCTTTACTTTTTTATCTTCCCGTGCTTTACGGATGGTTTCCGCAAGGTCGTCGGTGTAAATGCCATCACCTTCGCCAGAGCCATTGGCTATTTCACCGACAGCGTAAATTACCGCAATTTTATCGCGGGAGGTAGATTTCGTCGTACGGGGATCGGACGCATCTGCATAGCTATCAAGGCTGATCAGGTTGGCGTCGGCGTCTTTTCCAATCTTACAAGCTCTTTTCAGTATAGCCATGAACTGATCACGATAAATCAGGTTGTCAAGTAACCGCTCATTTATGGCATCATCGGGCGAACGAAGAGATAAACTATCTGAGATACCCTCTAGTGCCTCGGGTGAAATCTTTCTGCTGCTTCCAATGTCCTTTTTCATCTGCGCCCAAATGGGTTCGATGAGTTCGGCCATTTGGCGACGGTTTTCATCACTCATTTTGTCGAGCAAGTAGGGCTCCACAGCACTTTTGAATTTTCCATGCCGGATGATTTGGGGTTTGATTTCGAGTTTTTCGAGCGTCCCTTTGAAAAACATGATTTCGGCAGCAAGACCATTGAGCATAAGGTCACCTTGTGGATTCATAAAAATGGAATCGGCAACCGAGGCCATGTAGTACGCGCCTTGACTATAATAATCGGCATAGGCGTAAATGAACTTGCCTGTCTTGCGAAAGTCGACCAATGCATTTCGAACGGTTTGGGCAGTTGCCATTCCGGAGCTGATGCTCGTGAAATCGAGAAAAATACCTTTGATACGATCGTCCGCTGCCGCTTTGTCAATGCAGTCCAGCAGGTCATTCAGTCCAATTTTTTTATTCACGTCAAACGAGGTGAAGTCAAAACCATCCAGTGGATTATCGCTGGTGCGGTCTTCAATGGGTTCCTCAAGCGTAAGGTGGAGCACACTCTTATCCTCTACCTGCGACTCACTGTCACCACCCAACGCTACGAGTGCCGAAATGAATATGAAGAAAAGGAAAGAGAGTATCAGCAGTCCGACAATTGTTCCAAGTGCGGAAGCAAGCAGTGTTTTAAAGAATTGACGCATGGGATTTGTGTATGTGCAAATATACGAGGGCACGGTCTAAACCATGGGCTGATGTTTGCATTGACAAAACGACGAAGGGCCGCGTTCCGGCGGCCCTTCGTCGTTTTGAATGTGTAGCTTATTGCTTCGTCAGCATTAGGGTAGAAGTGACGTTTCCTGTTATTCTAACGACATAATTACCGGGTGCGAGTGTATTTAAATCCAGTGTAATCTGAAGGGTGTTTTCGGGCCTCTGACTTTGGATTAATCTGCCGGCTAAATCATAAACTTGAACCAAATCCACAGTGTGGCCAAGCCGATTGCTGATCATGCATCGGCCGTTAGTAGGATTGGGTGCAGCAATGAATCCCGACTGAGCTGCAATCGTACCAAGTCCTGTGCAGTTGTCCACCAGGATATCGGTAATCTCGCTGAGCATAGAGCAAACTCCATCACTTACAAGTACAGTATAATCGCCGGTAGCATTTACAACCAGTTGATCGGCGGTGGCGTTTGGAATGATATTTCCATCAACAAACCACTGATATGTCCACAGCGGGTCGGTTAAGGCAAAGAGTGTCACGGAATCGCCTTGGCAGAAGGTCGTGGGGCCACCCGGGTTTACGAATGCATCGGGGCTTGTACGGATGGTGATGGGTGCTGAGTTCAGATAGCTCCACATCGGAGGGTCGCTCGAATAGATGCGAATGCGGTAATCTGTTCCATCGGTTAATCCGTTGGGCAAGTTGAAGAGAATGGATGAGCTTCCGGATGCTGAAGTGGATCCAAGCACATAGGGGAAGGTGAAGTCTCCGAAATCATCGCTCAACTCGACAATGAATTGGTTGCCGGCATTCCAAATTCCGGTAGGGGTGATGTTAACAGTGTAGGAATTATCCGTACACAATGTATCGGAGCTTGTGGTGAAGGACAAGCTGTTCTGCCTTCTGAAAATGCAACCATAGCCTCCGCCTGCCGACAACACGGTGGAACTATTTAAGGTGTCCATGTCGAAAATCTGATCCTTGTTGAATTTCAGTTCACGGCCCCATACATTTCCGCCGTTGTTGGTGCTGTATGTTTCGTTCAGAGAAGTAAACCAACCGGTAGAGGAGGAGATGAAAAACAAGGCGTCTACCGGATTGCTACTGAGCGAAGTGAACAAGAGGTTCCAGTTGTTGCCTCCGTCAGTGGTTTTCAGGATTTCGCCAACGCTTGTACCCAGATATCCTGTATTAGCGTTCACAAAATGCATGGAGGAGGTTTCAAATCCGCTTCCGTTGGCAAGCAGATTCCAACTGGTGCCATTGTTGGGCGAAACCACGATATAGGGCTGATCTGTTGAAACGACAATGGTTGTTCCGAAACATTGGATTTTCCGGAAATTGTAACCGATACCGGTAAGTCCTGTGGAAATGCTTGTCCAAGTTGTGCCTCCGTTCGTGGAGGTCAGTACGGTGGCATCATCACCACATACGTACAACTGACCGACGTTATTCCTTGCGATGCCAAAAAGGTTTTCACTGACACCGCTTAATGGTGTGGTCCAGGTTGTACCTCCATCATTTGTTCGGATAATTGTTCCGTTGTATCCGCAGGCGATACCCGTTGTTGCTGTCCAGAACAGGATGTCGTTCAGGTCTTCACCGCCAGCATTTGTGCTAAGGGCAGTCCAAGTATTTCCGCCATTGGTGGTTTTGAGTACTGTTCCGGCACCACCAGCTGCAAAGGCTATATTGGCATTGGCTGCATCGATTGCAGCAAGTGGGTAGTCGCTTGCGCGGAGGCTTTGTTCTGTCCAGCTTGTTCCGCCATTGGTACTTCCGTACTGTGTACCCGCTGTGCCCAAGGCCATGCGAACACCTGAACTGCCCAACCGGACTGCTCTGGCTTCAAACCAAGGATAAACTGAAGTAAAGGGCGTCCAAGATGTACCTGTATTGCCAGTGGAAAATACGTATCCCTGGTCACAACCAACTAGCCCATTCCCGGATATGTCAAAGTCACAGGCAATTTGATTAGCGAAAACAGCCTGCGCGGGCCCGGCAAGTGTAGAGAAAGTGGTGCCACCGTTTGATGTATAATGCAACTCGTCGTTGTCCAGGATCCAGATTTGCTGTGCATCGGGCATACATGCATCCACAAAATCATCCGATGACCCTATAGTCAAATCAGTCCAGGAAATCCCTCCATCCGTGCTACGCTTGGCAAGTCCACCGTCACCAACCAATACACCGGTGCCATTGGCTAGAAAGGTGATGTCACGGATATCACCTGTAATGCTGCCGATGACGGCATTCCAAACTGTGCCGCCATTCACCGTTGCCTGTAGACTGCTCAGGCCGGTCAGTCCATCGCGAACACCGACAAAGGCTGTGTTCTGGTCGAGCATGACCAATGCAGTGATAGTCGATAGTGGGAAGCGATACAACAGATCCCATGTAAATCCGCCGTCAGAGCTGCGAAGAATGTCGGAACTGAATCCCAGCATACCGGTATCCGCATTGATAAACCGGACGTGCTGAAGGTCTTCGAATGTTCCTGCAAACTGTGGCTTCCAAGTTTGTCCACCATCCGTGGTACGAATCAGGGTGCCGTTTTCGCCGGCCGCCCATCCAGTGGACGCAGAAATGAAGTGAAGGCTGTTGAGGGTGTTACCCTGTGGAGTAGGGTGTGCCCAGTTCCATTGGGATAGGCCTGCATGATGGGTAAAAAGAAAAGCAAGGGGCAAGACAAGTCGTAGGATTCTTTCCATGGGGAAGGATGTTTGGTTTCAGCCACATAGTTACAGGAAATGCAGCGCGAAATCGCTGACCTTCAGCTGAAAATTTGAAGAAAGATATCAACTGATCAGGACGCCTCTGGTCCCTTCCGCCGGTTCAGTTCATCACGGAACCGGGAAGCCGCTTCGTAATCTTCATCGTCGATTGCACGAACGAGCGAATTCTTCAAATCCTCTTCAGAAAGCGTGGAAAGATCGGACTCTGAGCGACCGGATGCGATACGCGCCGGGGTTTTGCTTTTGGCCGTATCGCTTGTTGCCTCCGGAAGGGCAGGTTTTTCACCTTCGCCAGCCTCCCCTTCTTCGTTCTCGTCGAGGATCATTCCAGCTTGCGATAAAATCGATTCATCGGTGTAAATCGGGCAATTGAAGCGGACCGCCATAGCGATTGCATCGGATGTCCGTGCATCAATTTCCCGAACCTCTCCGGCCTCATTCGAACAGACGAGTTTGGAAAAAAAGATCCCTTCTTTCAGGTTGTAAACGATCACTTCGTCTATCGATATGTTGAATTCGATTGCGAAGTTCCGAAAGAGGTCGTGGGTGAGCGGGCGGGTCGGCTGCATGTGCTCCAACTCGACGGCAATGGCCTGGGCTTCGAACCCACCGATGATGATGGGAAGACGGCGCTGACCGTTTTCTTCGCCCAAAATCAGGGCGTATGCACCGGTCTGGGTCTGGCTAAACGACAGTCCGATGATTTCCAGCTTGATCTTCTCCATGATCCGTCTGAAAGGTAGAAAAAAATCAGGCGTGTGCGGATTTGAATTCCCGGATGGCAGAAATCAATTGCGGGATCACATCAAAGGCGTCACCTACAATGCCGTAATCTGCTGCTTTGAAAAAGGGAGCCTCTGGATCCTTGTTGATGACCACAATCGTTTTGGAGGAACTGACACCAGCGAGGTGCTGAATAGCACCCGAAATTCCAATGGCGATGTAAAGATTCGGGCTTACGGCGATTCCGGTTTGGCCAACGTGTTCAGAGTGAGGTCTCCAATGCGCATCGCTTACGGGCTTGGAGCAGGCCGTGGCTGCACCCAGCAAATCGGCTAATTCTTCAACCATGCCCCAATTCTCTGGTCCCTTTAATCCGCGCCCACCAGAAACAACGATTTCGGCCTCAGGAAGCGAAACCTTATCGGAGGCCTTGACTATTTCTTTGACCATAGCCCTGAAATCTCCTGGGCGCACTTCCGGTTGGAAGGATTCTATCGAGACTGTGGTTGGCTTTTCCTCCAGTTTGTAGGAATTTGGAATAAGGCTTATCACTTTGTTGGCACTGCTCAAGGTTACATCGGCGAATGCTTTTCCCGAAAACGCCCCTTTGCGAACGGTGATTGATGCGCCATTGAATACTGGCAGGTCTATCGCTCCATCCACGTAGCCGGCATTCAGCTTGGCAGCAATGCGAGGAGCCAAGGCTTTACCAGTAAAACTGGCGCTGAGCACCACAACCGTAGCATTGGTATGGCTAGCAGCCTGAGCGATTACCGAGGCGTATGCCTGGTTTACAAATGATTTTAGTTGTTCATTGTTGACCTGCAAAACTCGTCCTGCGCCATATTGGCCCAATCTCGACAATTCGCTTTCAGAAACATCTCCTATGGAGATTGCAACAGCATCAGTTTGATGTTGTGCGGCGACTGCTGCAGCGTAGCTGGCTAGCTCAAACGTGGATTTTTTGAATTTACCACCGTTGTTTTCGGCATAGAATAGTACTGACATGCGTGTGGGTTCTTGGAGGTTATATCACTTTGGCTTCCTGGTGCAGCAAGCCTACCAACTTCACTGTTTCTGTGGCATCAACAAGTTTTACGCTGCTTCTGGGGGCGGGCTTTTCTAAACGCTCGATGTGCTGATAAACGGGAACTTCAACTGCGGGAACAACAGTGAGGGGTTTTGTTCGCGCACTCATGATGCCGCGCATATTTGGAATGCGTGGCTCGGCCATTCCCTCGGTGGCACTGGCAACCAATGGGAGCGGACATGAAATCACTTCTTTACCCCCTTCGATTTCTCGCTCGAGGCTGGCTTGCCCCCCTTCAATTTGAAGGCTTTTGACAATGTTGACTGAGGGCAGGTCAAGGAGTTCAGCAAGCATTGAGCTTACTTGAGCACCGTTGTAATCAATGGATTCACGCCCGGTCAAAATCAGGTCGTAGTTCTGTTCTTTGGCGTAAGCTGAAATCTGCATTGCAACGAAAAATGCATCGCGCGGCAGTGCATCGATCCGTACCGCATCGTGTGCCCCAATGGCCAAAGCCTTGCGGAGCGTAGGTTCGGTGGATGAATCGCCGACGTGTAACACAGTAACTGTTCCACCCTGGGCTTCGGTCAGCTCCAATGCACGGGTGAGAGCGATTTCATCGTAAGGATTAATTATGAACTGCACACCGTTGATATTCAATGACTTGTTGTCGTCATTAAAGGTGATTTTCGTGGTTGTGTCGGGTACGTTACTGATGCAAACAAGAACTTTCATGCCTTCCGATTTCAGGCTGCAAACCTAAGCAAACGCGCCAACCTGCCAATAATCAAAGTCATTTGGATTCGTCGGACAGAGGTAAATTTGCAAGATGCCAGATCAAAACAGGATTTTAGCCCTCGAGGCCATGTTGGCGGAAGATCCCTCAGATCCATTTTGCCGCTACGCGTTGGCCTTGGAATATGCCGGATTGGAATCGGGTTCCCAAAGGAGTATTGATCTTTTGCAAGGCTTGGTGGCTGATACCCCCGTTTATCTTCCTGCTTATTATCAGCTCGGTAAATTGCTTGGGGATGCCAACCGAAAATCCGAGGCCATGCTGGTCATTCAGGCGGGTATACAGTTGGCCCGTTCAACGGGTGAAAAACACGCACTGGCTGAGTTGAACTTTCTTGCCGAGGACTACGCTGATTGAAGCCGCCGACTTGCCCGTGTTTCGGCTCAGGGGTAAGGTGAGGCTGAATGACTTATTTTTGCTGTGATTAACCATCAGACATGAGAGAAATTCAGTTTCGTGAAGCGCTTCGTGAAGCACTCAATGAGGAGATGCGTAGGGATGAACGGGTGTTTTTAATGGGAGAAGAAGTTGCCCAATACAATGGTGCCTACAAGGTCAGCCAGGGTATGCTGGATGAATTCGGGCCGCGCAGGGTTATTGATACGCCAATCGCCGAACTGGGATTTGCTGGTATCGGAGTAGGAGCCGCCATGAATGGTCTTCGTCCTGTCATTGAGTTCATGACGTTCAACTTTTCACTGGTTGCCATCGATCAGGTGGTTAATTCGGCAGCGAAGATGATGAGCATGAGTGGTGGTCACTTCAATGTCCCCATCGTATTCCGAGGGCCTACTGCTTCTGCGGGAATGCTCAGTTCACAGCACAGCCAGG
The DNA here is from genome assembly GCA_021299095.1 of Sphingobacteriales bacterium. Classification (GTDB taxonomy): domain Bacteria; phylum Bacteroidota; class Bacteroidia; order AKYH767-A; family OLB10; genus JAJTFW01. The sequence goes on from JAJTFW010000026.1 coordinate 32,679, forward strand.
CATTTGAGAATTGGTATGCCAATTGTCCGGGACTCAAGGTAATTGTTCCCTCCAATCCGGCCGATGCCAAGGGGCTACTGAAATCAGCCATTCGCGATGATGATCCGGTCATTTTCATGGAATCGGAGCAGATGTACGGCGACAAGGGCATGGTGCCTGATGGCGAATATCTGATGCCAATTGGCGTGGCTGACATTAAGCGGGAGGGAAGCGATGTGACGATTGTATCATTCGGTAAAATGATGAAAGTGGCATTGAAGGCAGCCGAGGAATTGGCAGCCGAACAAATCGATGCCGAAGTCATTGATTTGCGCAGTGTCCGCCCAATCGATTACAAAACAATTGTAAATTCTGTACGCAAAACAAACCGTTTGGTCATTGTTGAAGAAAGTTGGCCGCTGGCCTCCATCGCCTCCGAAATCGGTTTTAAGGTTCAGAAAGACGCTTTCGATTACCTGGATGCTCCCGTTTTGCGGGTTATGGGTGGGGATGTGCCGCTTCCCTATGCGCCTACTTTAATCGATGCCTACCTTCCGAATCCTGCCCGGGTCATCAAGGCGGTGAAAGAGGTAATGTACATGAAGGCCTGATTCGATTCGTTTACTTCTATACCAAAACAAAAAGCGACTCAAGTGGGTCGCTTTTTGTTTTATGCTGACTTGGCAATGCGTTTTAAGTGGGTATTAACGCCGGTGGTGGTTGTGCGGATGGTGCGGAGGTGGTCCATCTGATTTGCGTTCCCTTAACCTACCGATCAACTCACGCTTAAATTCATCTTCGGCATGGTACAGCATGACGACTTTTTTTGCGGGAAGTACCTGTTTAAATTGTGCATGGTATTTTTTTCGGATGTCAAGTTCTTGCTGTCCGAAAGCAATTTCCTCGTCCGCCAGTTTCTCGATTTCAGCCGCATTGAGGTTGTCTATCTTCTCCCGGCTTGAGCGCATTTTTTTGCCATGCTCATGCCTCAATGTGCTCATTTCATCGGTATAGCTATTGAATACGGGCCAAAACACTTTGGCCTCATCCGGACTCAATTGCAGTTTGCGTGTGAAAAACGCAATCCGCATGGATTCGATTTCTTCCTTGACTTCAGGTCCGGGTTGAGGAGGCTGCGCCAAACTAAAATGGCTGGTAAGCACAGAAGTTAAAAGCACGAAAAGGAATTTGTATGCGTTCATGGTTCTATGGATTGCATCAATGTGTGTTCGTCTACATGCAGCATAAGGTATTCCTCGTATGCGCGTTCTCTGTAGGATGAGTCTGTTTCAGGTTCGACTTCTTCAATTAAAACTTCCTGGTATGCATTCATGAGCTCGTTCTCCGGCATTTCGTGAAGCAGTGCATCGTCAATGGTTACTTCCGAGGATTCAACACGTTCGGCTTTAAGATTGTTTTGAGCGAACTGGCTGTTGATTCCGGAATCAATCGGGAAGTAAACGAGGAATAAAACGCTTAGGATCACCAGATAGAGACACGTGCCCGCCAAGGGAGAGAGCCGGAGTGAATATGTAGGTTGCGATTGCTCGAGGCTGCTAATCTTCTCCTGAATCTGCGATGGCACTTCCAGTAGGTACGTGCTGGCGGGAGTGAACACGCGGGTTCCAGCCAATTCGTAAAGCGGTGAATGAACTCCCAGCTCTTCTCGAACTTCTTGGATTCGGCTTTCTTGTTCTTTATGCGACAGCATGCTTGTTTAAGATATGAGTTCGGGCTCTGGGTTTAACCGTTTTTCAGTTTTAATTCGATTTTTTTTGCGGCATGGTGATAAGAGGCCTTCAAAGCTCCAACCGAAGTTCCCAGGACTTCAGACATTTCTTCATAGCGCAATCCGTCAAAGTAGCGCAATTGAAAAACGAGTCGTTGTTTAGGAGGGAGACTCAGGATGGCTTGCTGTAATCGGTACTCGAGTTTATTCGCGTCCATGGAATCATGCTCCATGAGCTTTGAGGCTAACTCCTTTTCGACATCAATCAGTGGCAAGAAAAAGCGCCGACGTTTCTGACGCAGGAATGCCAGGCACTCATTGGTGGCAATACGATAAATCCAGGTAAACAATTGACTGTCCTCCCGGAATCCATCCAGGTTCTGCCATACCTTGATGAACGTGTTTTGTACCAGGTCGTTGCTATCATCGTGGTCGATGACCATGCGGCGAACCAGTTGATACACGCGCTCGGTATGTGCCTCAACAATCAGTCTGAACGCGTAATGCCTGTTTTTTCCTTCCTCCGAATGGAAGAGTGTAATCAACTCATGGTCGCTGTACGTACTCATACCGGGCAGTGGTTAGAGGACGCAATGCTGCTGAGGTTTATTTTGTCTTAGAAAAAATTAAACGGTTACCGCTTTTCGCTTCAAGGCCTCCTGAGCCGCCCGAACGATGTGCTCTGTTTCGAGACCATACTTCCGCATCAACTGGTCGGGAGTGCCACTTTCCCCAAAGGTATCGTTCACGGCAACAAACTCTTGTGGTGCGGGGTGGTGGCGAGATGTAAGCTGGGCAATGGCATCCCCTAAACCTCCAATCCGGTTGTGTTCTTCCGCCGTTACCAGGCATCCCGTTTTTCGTACAGAGTGCAATATTGCCTCCGAATCGAGCGGCTTGATGGTGTGGATGTTGATGACCTCGGCTGAGATGCCCATTTCAGCAAGTTGAGAACAGGCTTCAAGGGCTTTCCAAACCAGATGCCCGGTAGCGAATATGCTCACATCACTTCCCTCGCGCAGGTGTACCGCTTTGCCGATGATGAAGGAGCTGTCGGCATCAGTGAAATTCGGCACTGCAGGCCGTCCGAATCGGAGATAAACCGGACCATGGTGTTTGGCAATTGCTAACGTCGCACTTCTGGTTTGGTTGTAATCACAGGGATTAATAACCACCATGCCAGGAAGCATCCGCATCATGCCGATGTCCTCCAGAATCTGGTGCGTTGCACCATCTTCTCCTAAGGTGATGCCGGCATGGCTGGCACATATCTTAACGTTTTTATCAGAGTAGGCAATCGATTGGCGAATTTGATCATAAACTCGTCCGGTGCTGAAGTTGGCAAAAGTGCCCGTGAAAGGTATTAGCCCTCCGATGGTCATTCCCGCTGCAATCCCCATCATATTGGCTTCTGCAATTCCTGTCTGGAAAAAGCGGTCGGGATAGGCTTTGGCGAAGGCATCCATTTTCAGTGATCCCGTGAGGTCAGCACACAGCGCTACCACCTTGGGGTTATTTGAACCAAGTTCGAGGAGTCCGGCTCCAAATCCGGAACGGGTATCTTTTTTTTCGTAAGACTTTACTTCACTCATGGATGTAGCGTTTAATTGATATTTACGCTGATGCCCGTTCCCGGTGCAACGCGGAATGTTTTTTCGATGGTGTAAATACTTGACTGGGAATTCTTCGGACGAAATACCAATCTGTAGGATCCGGGTTGTAGCAAAAGACTTTCCTTGGTGGAAATTATGCCCATGCGGTGAACCCGTCGCAGGATATTTTTCTCCTCCAAAAGAATCTCGCCGACTCCGGGTGCATTACAGATGAAGGTGACCATGCCGGGAGTCGGAATCTGAACTGTGGTGGTTTTGCTTTGATCGATAGATACATTATCGATGTAGGTGCGGGGTGTGGTCAGGATTTCAAGGTCATAGTCACCCACGATGTACCGGATTGTCTCGTCAAAGTCCTGCACGTTCAGGGTGGTTTTTTCACCTCGCTTCCGTACAATGGCTTTCAGTTTTCTGTATTCGTTCGACCCTTCTACTTTGAGCTGTAAATCACCTTGGGGGGCATCTACAGCAATAACATTGTGCTTCCCCGGGACCAGAGTTATGCTATCCCGGCTGACCGGAGGAAGCGTGTGTACCGTTAGCCTGTAACGTCCCAATGGGTCAACGGGTAAGGTGTCTGGTACACCTCGAGCAGTCATGGTGTGGATGAAGTTGTATCGAATTTCTCCGGTATGCTGGTCGTAAAATGTCATCCCGACATTCGACTCACTTGGTTTTCCGTTAAAATCGATCAGGTTGACCTGCATGGTGGTGTTGTTCAGCGCCTGCGTGATTACGATGTTGAATGCAGTGCGAAACTGGGTTTCGTCCGTGGCGTCGAAGTAATTGCCTACACAGTCGAATGAGCGGATGAAGTCTTTGCCCAGTCCTAGGCCGATTACAAATGGCTTAAGCACCACATTCCGGCGTTGAAGAAGCGCAGAAACAGCACAAGGGTCCCCATTGCATTCCTCAATACCGTCCGTGATGAGAATGATGATGTGACGGCCTTTTGCTGCAGGGAAATCGTTTCCGCATTCTTCCAATGCCCGTGCGATGGGAGTCGTTCCGGACGGTTTGATATCGTTCAGCTTTGATTTTATTCTGGGGCCGTTCTGTTTTCCGAAAGGCACTTCAAGTCGTGTGTCATCACAATCCTGGGGAGGATAGCGCTTGGTATGACCATACACCCTCAGTGCAAGTTCAAGGTTCTCTACGCCTTGCAAGCTGTCTACCATTTCGGACAGCATTTTCTTTGCAACTTCGAATTTGGTATCGCTCTCCCAGCGTGCATACATGCTCTGCGAGGCATCAAAAAGGAACAGGATTCGGGTTGTCTGGCCCAGGTTCTGAGCCAGGCTACGAAAAGAGCAGCCAAGAATTACCAACACGACCAATGTGGTCGTTTTCAAACCTGCAGTTGATTGGAATTTGAACATGTTCAGTAGTCGCCCAGGGTGGAGGCGTTTTGCTCTAGCGCTGCAGTTAACTGATCGTTGTTGGGTGCAACGCCATGCCATTTGTGGGTGTGCATCATGAAATCGACTCCATGTCCCATGATGGTTTCCATTAGTATCATCACCGGCTTGCCAAGTCCGGTCATGGTCTTCGCCTTCAGGAGGTTCGCTCTGACGTGTTCGATGTCGTTCCCGTTCATTTCAATCACATCCCATCCGAACGCTTCCCATTTAGCCTTTACGTCTCCCATGGGTAAAACATCTTTCGTTGCTCCATCAATCTGTTGCCCATTGAGGTCGATGGTGGCAATCAGGTTGTCGACACGCTTTGCAGCCGCCAACATCGCCGCCTCCCAAACCTGACCTTCTTGAATCTCTCCGTCACCCATAAGAACGAAAACAAGATGCTCGTCATTGTTCAGTTTTTTGGCTAGCGCAGCACCAACGGCAACGGACAGGCCTTGACCGAGCGAACCGGATGCCACTCTCACGCCGGGCAATCCATCGTGTGTTGCGGGGTGACCTTGTAATCTCGAGTCGAGTTTTCTAAAGGTGCCTAATTCTTCCAACGGAAAATGACCGGTTCGGGCAAGCACACTATACCACAGGGGAGAAATGTGACCATTTGACAGGAAAAATAGATCCTGATTGGTACCGTTCATGTCCCAGGGTTTAGCTGAGTACTGGAGGATTTCTTGGTACAAAACGGTCATGAACTCGGTACAACCTAGCGATCCGCCCGGGTGTCCGCTTTGCACGGCATGTACCATACGCAAGATGTCCCTGCGGACCTGTGTTGCAAAGTCGCGGAGTTCAGCAAGTTCTTTCATGGTGTTGATGGATTGCTGCAAAGGTATTCGCCTGCTGAGGCATCCTGACGTGTTATGAACACAGTGACACGCTTTGTGGATAAAATATGTGGTTTTTGAGCGATTCTGATTTGCCATGGGATGCCCCCGAACCTTCCTGCGCGGATTACCTTTGCGCAGAATGGAAATTTTCCCCGGTCAATCCTTGCTTCTCGATGAATTTGGCAAAATCCGCCAGTTGGCAGTGGCTGAATGTTGTGGTCGCCCGGCCGCAGAAGTGATCGAGCAGGAGATGCCCGGTTCCGATTTTGTGGATGTGCTCGGTCGGTTAGAACAAACCGATGAAATGCGAAAGCTGATTGCAGATAGTCAGCCGTTCCCATCCGATGCCTATCCCGACCTTAGGGATTGCCTCAAGTTGCTCCGTGTTCGCAATGCCATGCTCTCCGTCGGTCAGGTTTTGGAGATCCGGCGAATCCTCGAGCGAACAGCGGTTATTCATGCATTTTTTAAAACACGTGCCGAGCTGTACCCGCTTTTGGCGAGTGTTTTATCCGGAAGCCGATATGATGCAGATCTGTTGTCCTCTATCGATGTGGTTATGGATGAGGTTGGTGTTGTTCGAAGTTCCGCTTCATCCGAATTGGCATCGATAAGGAAGCAGCTTGGGCGAAAACGCGCTGAGGTGGAGCAGATTTATCAGTCAGCACTTTCACGGTATAGGAAGAGCGGATGGCTCAGCGATGCCCAGGAGAGTTGGCGTAACGGAAGAAGGGTCGTGTCCATTCAGGCGGAACAAAAGCGGACTGCAAAAGGGATCATTCACGATATTTCTGCGACTGGTAAAACCTGTTTCATCGAGCCGGAAGAGGCCATTCCATACAATAACCTGATTCAGTCGTTGGAAGAGGAGGAACGGCAAGAAATCCTGCGGATTTTACGTGCTCTGAGCGACCAGCTGCGCAACCACCACGAGGCGATTTCTCTGTACTTCGATCAGAACGTTCGCTTCGATCGCATTGCAGCAAAAGCAAGGCTTGCACTCAAAATGAGAGCCTCATTGCCATTTGTTGAGCCGATTCCGATGGTTCATCTCATCGATGCCAGTCACCCCTTGTTGTTTTTAAAAAACATCCAGTCCGGAAAGAAAACCGTTCCATTCAGTCTTGATCTTGGTGGTGACAGCCGCATTCTGGTAATCAGTGGACCGAATGCCGGCGGAAAAACGGTGTGTCTGAAAACAGTCGGTTTGCTGCAGTTGATGTTGCAAGCTGGTTATCTCGTTACGGCCGATGGCAATTCTCGGTTTGGTCTGTTCAGTCACCTCTTGGTCGATATCGGCGATTCTCAATCTCTGGAGTTTGAATTGAGCACCTATAGTTCACGGCTTCGGCACATGAAGGAGTTTGTTTCACGATCAGGTGAAAGGACCTTGTTCCTGATTGACGAATTCGGTACCGGAACCGATCCTGCCCTGGGTGGTGCACTGGCCGAGGCGATTCTCGAAGAACTGAATTACAAGCGTTCGTTCGGAATCATCACTACCCATTACATGAATCTGAAGGTGCTGGCCGATCGTACGAAAGGAATCATCAATGGATCCATGGCCTTCGATGCCCGCAGGCTCGAACCCATGTACAAACTTGAGGTCGGCAAGCCTGGAAGCTCCTACACTTTTGTTGTAGCCGAACGAAGTGGTTTGCCACATTCAGTAATCAACAAAGCCCGGAAAAAAGTCAAGAAAAACACCTTGTTGCTGGAGGAGTTGTTGAACAAGCTTGAGCGCGAAAAATCGGAGGTAGCACGATTGCTGGAGGTAAATCGGAATCAGGAGAAAAGACTTCAGGAGTTGGTAGGTCGCTACGAGCGGAATGTGGTAAAACAAGAGCAACGTGAAGTTCAGGATACAGAACGCGTCCGCCAGAAAGAACTTAGGCTGTCAAGACAATTGGAGGATCGCTTTCAGCGGTTCGTCAAGGATTGGAAGGAGTCGCGAGACAAAAAAGCCGTATTGCACAAGTACACCCGTAAGTTGGATGAGCGGAAAAATGAACTCAGCGCAAAAGAGCAGATCAAACAGGAAGAGCTTGTTTCATTCAACCGGTTGAATATCCGTAAAGGAGTTTCTGTTCGTTTGAAAAACGGTAAAGTGTATGGCCAGGTCGACTCTCGCAGAGGCGATCGTGTGATTGTGTTGTTCGGAAATGTCAAAACCACCGCTGACATCAAGGATCTGGTGGTGCAGGAAGAGAAAGCAGCTCCAGAAAAGCAGCGCAAATCACAGGCCTGAGCCCGTTTCTTGGGCTGAGCTCAGGTACTTCTGTGCCATCCCCGGGTTCCCAGCCCGTTGATGGGTTTTTCCCAACGCACGTCGTGTTGGCAGTGAGTTCGGGTAATATTCAAGATTGAGTTCCAGCAGCCGAATGGCATCGGTATATATTGTTGCTGATCCGAAGTGCGGAAGCTTGAACTTCACGGATTTTTTCAATGAAACGGGGGTAGTCAAGTGTGCCGTCGGCCAGATCTTTTTCGTACATGAAAAGTGCCTCTGTACACGCTTCCCAATCTATCCGTTTTCCGTCGCGGCCAGTTGACATTGCCCGATTACCCCAAACCATGAAAACGGTATCTCCATCAATCCGCAAAAGTTCATCAAAGTTCAACAACGCGGCCAGTGCAATCTGGGAGTAGTTCTGTGATTCGTTTTTGAATCCGCCTGCTTGCGTTTTCCATAAGGTGGTAATCAACCATTGACCCCCGCTATCAGGATTGATCTTGTTGATGGCGGCAGATAGGTTTCCCGAACCGGCATGGTATGCGTGTAACACCAATAATCGGAACCAAAGGTCTGTTTCTTTGTAGGGGATGTTACGTGTATCAAGCATCGAACGGACTTTGGGCAAACAAATACTACTGATTAACCGTGATGCTCCATAGGCGGCCCTGTCCAGTCGGGTACGTTCGTCAACATATTTGTTGACCTTGAGCCCATATTGCAGCGCGACACTCCGCATGAGTTGAAAAGGTCCGCGAGCGCCGGCATAGGACTGCGATGAGTGCTTGCCAGGACTTTCAATCAGCAGGATGGTTTGGGCATACCAAGGGTCCGTTCCGTACTGCTGAAAGTAGGATACAGCTTTTGCAATCGTCGGGATGCTTTTCCGGTGTTCGTAGAACTCACGTTTGCCATTGGTGACAAACAACTCATCGTCGTAGTCGATACAATACTCTTCACGAAGTCTGTTCTTTACTACGCTTTTTTCCGTTTCACTTTGCGTATTCCAGGTGCGGAAGCAGGCCGTTTGAATTGGTAGTCGGGATTCTGCAATGTTGATGATGCAGGAATCGGGCGACAAACACATGATTTGCTTCCAAAAACGCGGATGAGCAAGTGTGTCCCACCCCTCGGAATACAAGGCCCTTGCACTCAAAAAGTCGGCAACTGTGGTGTCTGAATCAGAAACAATGGTTTTTCGGACAAATTGGGATCCGGTATCCTCCGGCACAGCAGCGCGCGCACCGGGCGGGGGAATCTCCTGGCAGGAACCGAGGAGGAGTGAAAAAGCAAATACAACAACCGGGGCTTTCATCAGCTAAGGGTCAACACTGCGGATTCATGAGGGTGTACGCATAAAAATAAGCAATGATGCATTTTTTAACCAATAGCGGTACACTGTTTTTCAACCTTGTTCTGTGAATGGCCTTGGGCGCAATCCCGTTACGGTCGTACTTTTGTTGCATGGCAGAAGAAAAGCAGTTTCGGGATTCGGTTGAAATTACTGCGACCAAGGAGTTGAAGCTGTTTGTACGCTCGATGGCTGCTACTTATCAGTTTGTATTCCGTCAGGATCAGGTAGACTTTGTCATCCGGGCCATGATGATCGATTTGGTAAACAAAGAAGGTGTAGCAGCTTTGGCGAGTCGGTTCGGGGCCGCTTTTCCGGGCGAAAAACTTGAGCTGAGCAAAGAAGAAGTCTATCTCTTTTATGCCATGCTTGAACTGGTATGTAGAAGTTTCCTGACCGAGGCGGGCGATGCATACAAGGAAATGGCTATGCGGGTAAATCAGGTTAGCACCGAACGGTTTAATTCGGTGCGCAGCATGGAGTTGACCATTGCTCAAACCTTAATCGGAAAGTTTTCGGATGATTTCCGTGATGATCCGGAATTCGATGAGCTCTCTGAACGTATTGCGTTACTCGATACCTGAGTTCATCAAACTGTAGGCAAGCGAGCTAAGACTGCTAAATACCCAGTCACTACCAAAGGCGCTATTGCGTTGTTCAAACTGATTCTTGTCGTCGATAAACGCGGTCTTCATTCCTAGGTTTTTGCCAAAAAGAATGTCGGACTCGGAATTCCCCACCATCAGTGATTTTTCAAATTCGATTTCGGGGTAATCTGATTTCGCCTTCAACCCCATGGTGGGCTTGGGTTTGCGTTCCGTCGACTGTCTATCCTCTGCTGTGGCAGCGTAAATGGCGTCAATTCGCCCACCTGCTGAAACGATTAGGCGAGTCATGTGCTCGTGCACAGTGTTTAAATCGGTGTTGGTCATCAGTCCGGCACCAACCCCTCGTTGGTTGGTAACGATAACGATGAGACTGAACAAATCAGAGAGGTCAGCTATTGCCTGAATGGCACCAGGCTCAAATTCGAACTCGTCGATGCATTTGACATAATCGGATGGTAATTCCCGGTTGATTACGCCATCCCGATCAAGGAACAAAGTCCAGTTTCTGAATCGCTCAGGATTCCAAAGTTCGTCCATGGTTCAGGATGCCGGAAACAGGCTTTCTTCAATCAGCTGACAAAGTATATGGCCAATTAGGATGTGACACTCTTGAATGCGCGGGGTGTCCTTGCTGGGTACATCGATGATGATGTCGCAAAGCCCAGCCATCTTTCCGCCACCATCGCCAGTCAGGCCGATGCATACCATGCCCAATTCACGAGCGGTTTCTAAAGCCTTGACCACATTTTCGGAATTGCCGGAAGTTGATAGGCCGATCAGGACATCCCCTTTTCTGCCTGCCGCTTCCACCATTCGGCTGTACACCACATCGTACGAGTAGTCATTGGCAACTGCCGTCATGTACGAACCGTTTACATGCAGCGCCTCAGCATACAGCGGAGGTCTGTCAGTATAAAAGCGTCCCGACAGCTCGGCTGCAATATGTTGGGCATCGGCAGCGCTCCCTCCGTTTCCACAAAGAAGTATTTTCCCTTTGCTGCTCAATGTTTCTGAGCATCGGTTGGCAGCTTCGGCAATCCTCCCTATAAGCACAGTATTCTCAAGGAGTGCTTGTTTGGCGTCCATTGATGATTTGATGATCCGCTGTATTTGTTCGTGTCGCATGTTCTAATCAGGTTTTGCACAACTTCCAAACTGCGCTGGTCATATTGTGCCAATCGTATTTTTTCTTTTCCTCCCGTACGGCAGCTGTGAAATCCGGAATGCGATTTTCACTGTAAGTCCTTGCAATTGCTTTGGCAATTGAAGCGGGGTCTTTATCAACGACAAATCCACTGATGCCATCCAGTACGATCTCCGGCAATCCGCCCACTCGCGTTACAATCATCGGTTTGTCGAAGTGAAAAGCCATTTGCGAGATTCCACTTTGCGTGGCCGTGTGATAGGGCTGTACCAGTAGGTCGGCGGCACAAAAATAGGCTGCGACTTCCTCGTCCGGAATGTAATCCTTGCGCAAAATGATCTTGTCTTCAATTCCCAGGTTTCGAATGAGATCCATGTAGGGCTCTTCGTCCTCGTAGAATTCACCGGCAATTATGAGCTTCCCAGGAAAGCTGTGCAGCTCATGTTCCCCGATCGCTTTCAGCAGGAGGTCAAGTCCTTTGTAAGCGCGTATAAATCCGAAGAAAAGGAGATAGGGTAGAGTAGGGTCCAGCCCCAGTTTTTCGCAGGCTATTTCCTTGCTCGTCGATTTGCCGTAATGGTCGTAGATGGGATGCGGTACCAGTAGGCGTTGCGATGTATTGGTGAACTGCAAAAGTTCCTCCATGACTTGTTTCGACATCGCAATGAAACGATCTATAGAGCGGATGAAATAGCGGGTGAGTATACCGTCGCCAATACGTTTCTCGTGCGGTATCACGTTATCAAGAATGCACATGACCTGTGTGTGGCCATTTCCTCGTACAATACGCGCAATGGTGCCCAGGCAAGGCGCCATGAAGGGAATCCAGTACTTGAAAATAACAACATCCGGACGTTGTTTTCTAAGCCAAATGCCCGTTCGAATCCAATTCAACGGATTAATGGAGTTGATGCGCGATTCGATGCGCAAGCCTTCTGGGGGCGGTGCGTCCGTATATTGTGATTTCCCGGGAAATAGAAAGTTCGGGTACTGGAGTGAGAAGGATAGAAGTGTGACACGACAGCCTTCGTCCTGGAATGCTCTTCCAAGTCGTTCTCCAAAAGCAGCCAGTCCGCCGCGGAGCGGATGCGCTGGACCTGCAATCACCACATGTTTCACGGGTTGTCGATGACTTCGGCGATCAGGTATGTGTTACGCTCTGCATTGCTACGTCCAACCAGTTCGCTGATAAAACCGGCCAGAAACAATTGTGTGCCGATGATCATGCACGTTAGCGAAATGTAGAACGAGGGACGTTCCGTCAGAAGGCGTGCAAATTGATTGGTGTACACGGCGTAAAGTTTGGATGCACCAAGGTAAAGGGCTAAGAGGAAGCCGGCAGCAAACACCAGGGTTCCAATTGTTCCAAACAGGTGCATGGGACGCTTTCCGAACCGTGAGACGAAGGTGATGGAGAGCAGATCCAGGAAGCCGTTTACGAACCGTTCGAGTCCGAATTTCGTACTTCCGTATTTGCGGGCCCGGTGCTCAACGATCTTCTCGCCAATGCGGCCGAAACCAGCCCACTTTGCCATCACCGGGATGTAGCGGTGCATTTCACCATACACCTCAATGCTTTTAACCACGTCCTTTCTGTAGGCTTTGAGTCCGCAGTTGAAATCGTGCAGGTTGTGGATTCCCGACATGCTGCGCGTAGCCCAATTGAAGAATTTCGTTGGAATTGTTTTACTCAGCGGGTCGTAGCGTTTTTGCTTCCATCCGGAAACAAGGTCGAAACCTTCGCTCTCAATCATCCGGTAAAGCTCTGGGATTTCATCAGGACTATCCTGCAGGTCGGCGTCCATGGTAATGACGACCTCGCCTCGACACGCCTCAAATCCTTTTTGAAGGGCTGCAGATTTTCCATAGTTACGACGAAACCGTATGCCGCGAACAGATTTTGATTTGAATCCTAGGTCACGAATGGTTTTCCAGGATTTATCTGTACTGCCGTCATCAACAAAAATGATTTCATATTGAAATCCGTTGGATTGCATCACCCGGTCAATCCAGGCCTGCAATTCGGGCAATGATTCTTCTTCGTTGTAAAGTGGAATTACGACAGAAATGTCCATTCAGTTCACTCTTCTGGGAAATAGGGTTCGCGGCGTACGAAGGCTGCAGTGATGAATGCAATAACGAGTCCGCCAAGCATTTTATTGAACGCATCACCCATCACCAACTCGTACAGATCCATGTTGCTGATATTCTCAATCGACTGTTCGTAGGCGCTTTCACCGATCAGTTCCTGCATATAGCCCTCAGCAAGTTCGGTTGCAGCAAGCAGTTCTTGTTTGTGGTTTTCAAGGATTGTGGGGTCCCAAACGGTGATAAATATCCATGCCATGCCGGCAAAGAGTAATGCACCGGCGGAGCTGGTTAGTAATCCGATCCGAAAGGCCTGCCAGTATCCGACAATCCCCTTGTTTTCAATGTTGCGGTAATGAATGGAGGCAAGCACCATGAACAGCGGCGGTATCCATGCGCCCAACCAGGATGCATTACCTAGAGGATTGGTATCGGTTAAGTACAGAAAAAGAAAAAAGACAAAACTGCCCGCACCACTTAGCACACCATAATTCAAGGCGGTTTTTAGGGTGGATGGGGGATGCATACAGGATAATTTTTATCAAATATAGTCCCGATACCATTGACAATCAATAGTACCACAAAAAAAATGGGTAAGCTACTTATATCGCACCGCTCAACCGATTATCCTTGCTGCCTTCCGGCCCTGGGGAGGTTTTCAGGAGCTGGTCGTATAAGACTTACCCGGGACAAAGATAGGGTTTTCGATTTATCAACAGGTGTTGATAGGTGTAATTCCGGGCAATACTTCGGTTTAGTTTTGCAGCAACAACCAATATACCCATGAAATTCTTCATTGATACTGCCAATCTTGAACAAATCCGGGAAGCCTATGACTTGGGCGTACTCGACGGTGTGACCACAAACCCCTCGCTCATGGCCAAAGAGGGAATCAAAGGCCGTGATGCGGTCATGAAACATTACGTGGACATCTGCGAGATAGCGCAGGGCGGAGATGTCAGTGCTGAGGTTATTTCGACAGACTTTGCCGGTATCATTCGGGAGGGCGAGGAGTTGGCAGAACTTCACCCTCAAATCGTCGTGAAGGTTCCGATGATTAAGGACGGTGTAAAGGCAATCCGTTATTTTTCTAAAAAGGGCATTCGTACCAATTGTACGCTGGTTTTTTCTGCAGGACAGGCTCTACTCGCTGCTAAAGCGGGAGCGAGCTATGTTTCGCCCTTCCTGGGTCGTCTAGATGATGTATCAACCGACGGACTTGCACTAATTGAGCAGATTGTTCTGATTTATGACAACTACGGTATGGGGACCGAGGTCTTGGCCGCTTCTATTCGTCACCCCATGCACATCATCAAATGTGCTGAGCTTGGTGCTGATGTGGCTACATGTCCCCTGCAACCGATTCTCGATTTGCTCAAGCACCCGCTTACCGATTCGGGTCTAGCGAAGTTTCTTTCCGACGCAGCAAAAACAGCCTGAAGATCTCCAAGCATAAAAAAAGCCCCATCGGGGCTTTTTTTATGCATTCTTGGTCGGTTTTAGCGCATTACAGACAGCTTGCGGCTGCCAACCATCCCATTTCTATTCAAAATGCGGAGCTGATAAATCCCGTTTGAAAGTGAGCGTGTGGACAGAGTGAAATCCTGAGGACCTGCAACGATGTTCACCTGTCGGGTGTCGACCAGTCTTCCACTTGGATCTATGATTTGAAGTTCACAGGCCTCCAGGTTTTCTTTGCTAACAACTGTAATGCGTGAGTAATCATCGGCGGGGTTAGGCCATACACTGAATGAAGTCAGCGCCATGGGCTCATTGATGCCCGTGCTCGAGAGTTCATCGTACAGGGAAAATTCGTCCATAAGTGCTTCAATCAGGCTTCCAGGTGTTGCATCTTCAGCCACAAACCGAACTGTTACCGTTGAACTGGGCGTGATGTAATCATTTAGACGAAACACGAATCGTCTCCAGCTGTGATCCGATACATTGGTGTTTTCGACCGGCACATAGGTGCTTCCGTTGTTTGAAACATAAACCTGCCAATAGTCTGTTCCTGGAGTTGCCCCCTGGTCGTTGGTATACCAGCGGTAGTACTCGAAGGTTGGATTCGTGTAGCTGGTGAGGTCGTATACAGGTGATGTGAGTGTGGTCGCACCTCCGTCAACATCATTTGCACCCGCAGCGCCACCTGATGTTCCTCCGGTGACGTAGCAGATGGCTCCGCCCGGAGTCACCTGGAAGTCGGGTTGCACGACTGTCCCGGTGATGTCGGTCTGTTCCGGAACATTTTGCTCCCAGATACCGGTTGTGGCTCCGTCGGATGCAAGCCCCTCTTGCCAGCTTCCGGAGGTGACATCAAAGTCGTCCGTGAAAATTTTATCGAATCCGACCATGATGAAATACGGGATGTTCGGATTTGATGTATTGGATCCGAGTGGCATTACGTTGCTCAGTGTACCGTTTACATCTTCAATGGCGATGTAGTATGCGATTACAGTTCCGGCTGGTTGACCAGGAATGGTTGTCGTGTAATTGTTTGCACCTGATGTTGACATCGTGAAAGGCGTCCAGGTCGTACTGTTATTCAATCGATAGGCTCCTTTTACAGCTGAAAACGCCCAAGCGAATTGCAGATTGCTCAGGTTTGCATTCAAGGTAATGGCCGCATTTGGAGAAGACGTGGTGACAGGCGTGTGGTTCAGGGATGCGTTTGAAAGCAGGCTGATTCCATGTTGCGCAAACCCTTGAGATATAGCTGCAGCATTCGGCGTGCCATTGCTGAGGTTCGCGTCGTTGTCATCGGCCAGTAGGGCGTCAATGAGGATATCGGTGTAAACCTGTCCCTCTGCGCCGTCAGGTCCATTCGCAAGTCCGGCATGCGTTTCCGCAAACAAATCGGACATCGTGGTTAAGGAGCCAAGCAATAGTCCGGTCGACCACCAGGCACCGGCAATGATTTCACCGTCTGCGTGTACTTGACCAACTATGTTTTGAGGATACACCTTGCGGTTGACGCCATTGTTGAAATCATAGTTGCGAACGTATGATGTAGGATCGGTGTCGCTGAATCCGATTCCAAGGACAGGATCTCCCGTGATTGAAATTCCCCAGATATCGGAGTATCCCTCGCCCATGGCTCCATTGTCAAAGTTTAATCCGTTGAATGACCAGTATACATTGGTTATACCGTGTCCATACTCATGGTAGATCACATCAGCGACCATGCTCAGCGCATAACATCCGCCTGCGGTGGTGTAGAAGTTCAGTCCGCCATCATAAAAGGCATTGCATGTCCCATCGGTTCGTTCTACCTTGACGTTGATTGGAAAGTCGAGGCCGGTGAACCCCGTTCCAAGTTTGGCCTTCATGAAATCATGCACAACATTGGTGTGGTAGTAAGCGGACAGGTGACGATCTGTGCTATACGTATCGAAGTTGACGGTGTTCTGTCCCGGATTCATCGTGGCACTGAACGATTGAAGGGTTGTGCCGCTTGCACCCGTGTAGACTTGTGCCCAGGGGCCACGCAGCGTAAAAGTCGCATTGTAGGGTGAGGTATTCGGGAAATTCAGGAATCCATTGTTGTCCGTGTTGTAATCAATGCCGCCTACTGTGACTTGCAGGTAAGGAAGATTCACAATTGAAGTCGGGTTGTAGGGGTGTGTCGGATATACTGTAGCGCCAACAACAATGTCGGAACTGGCGAAATTGACAATGCGGTTTTTGCGATAAAGCACTTCCCCGGAGTGCGCATCTACAAGGGTGTAGTACGCGGAGGATTGTCCTTCCTGGGGAAGCGTTCGTGCTTCTAGCTCATACACCAATCTGTAATCATAGCTACGGTAGCCGGGGATAGGTAAAATCTTCAGGTCGGGGCTTGCCTGAATGGATGTGACGG
Organism: Sphingobacteriales bacterium; assembly: GCA_021299095.1. Classification (GTDB taxonomy): domain Bacteria; phylum Bacteroidota; class Bacteroidia; order AKYH767-A; family OLB10; genus JAJTFW01. The sequence continues at coordinate 49,528 of JAJTFW010000026.1, forward strand.
GAAGTGTCAAGTCTGCAATTGCTGCTGCGTTAGCCTGTTGTGGCGTCAGCGTGGGTGTCATAGGAACCTGTATGTTGTCGAATAAGTCAACTCCGAACATGACAATCTTATAGTCGGGTTTGGACAAACGCACCGATATGCGGCTCCAGAGAATCTCTTTTCCAAGATGACGTTGCTTGAAATTTACGTTTATGTATTTTTTTGTCTCGGGCGCAGAAATGAACTCGAGTTCCATGTTGGGCTGAACAAAACCTGGCAACTGATTCATTACAAAATAACTTGCCATGGCGGCGGGCGAACCACTGATTCCAAGATCGATGGGTGTTCCGAATGCGCGATGTGGGCGTCCAGTGCCTTCGTTGAATTGTACCCACCAATCTCCGTGTTGGCTCAGGAATTGCTGCCATGGAGATGCTTCCCGAAGGCTTGCCTGGTAGCTGGCGTCGGGCAGACGTTTACTGTCAGCCATGAAGCGCTTCTCAGAAGCATCATGGTGTGAATGTATGTCCCCTCCGAATACAGAAGATAGCGTTAGGGAGAGCAGGATAGGTAGTATGGCTTTTTTCATGAATCAGGTTGATGTTCAAATATACACACAACGCTTCAGCCGATTGGGTGTTCGGAGTCACTGAAGTGTCAAATGCCCTCGACAACTGTCCTGAGTAGCTCGGAGGGGGATAAGAACCGGTAATCCCCCTGATTCCTGAACCAGGTCATCTGCCGTTTGGCATAATTACGGGTGTGTTGTTTGATTTTTTCAACGGCCTCGATAAGACTTATTTCAGCGTTTAAAAACTGAAATAACTCCGTATAGCCCACAGTGCTTAAGGTGCTCAGATGTTGAGATGGGTGTAGTGATTTTACCTCGTCTAGCAAGCCACGCTGCATCATTTCATCGGTACGTAGGTTGATGCGTTCATACAGAACTTCTCGCGGCAAATCGATGCAATAGCGTTCAATCTTCCAGTCCGGGTTGATGGTTTTCCGATCTCCGGCCTGGTCACCGAATGGCTTTCTGCCAGACCAAACGATCTCCAGAGCTCGGATCACCCTGGCTGGATTGTTTGTATCAATCTGGTTGAAGCGAACGGGGTCGTCAGACTCCAAAGCCCGCCGAAGTGCTTCCAGTCCACCTGCATTCTGAATGCGGATTATCCGCTCTGTAATGTCCGGTGTGGGTTTTGAAAATTCATCGAGCCCTTCAAGCAGCGCTTTGATGTAGAGTCCTGTTCCACCACACAGGACCACGACCTCGTGATCCTTGAAAAGTTTGGTGATGAGGTCACGTGCTTCGGAGGCATAGCTGCCCGCCGACATTTTTTGATGAATGGAGTGGCTGTGGATGAAATGGTGTGGCGTTTTCCGTAGCTCCTCAGGTTCAGGAACCGCAGTTCCAATAGAAAGCTCGCGGTAGCACTGCCTGGAGTCGGCCGAAACGATATGCGTATTGAAATGTCCGGCAATTCGAATCGCCAAATCGGATTTACCGCTAGCCGTTGCACCGGCAATCACAATCAGTCTGGGCATGGAATCATGCGCACCGGCTCTTGAGGCGCGGGGAATCAGTAATCATCGCGGTCTTCCTCGCCGGATCCGTACTCCTGTCCTTCTTCTGCACCATCCGATTCGCCATCTTCTCCTCTTTCTTCTTCTTCACCTTCTTCTCCCATTCCTTCTAGCTCATCCAGTTCAACGCCATCTTCGGTGTCGCCCATGATGCTCTCTTCTTCCGGTTCATCCTCTGGCACGACTTCTCCTTCTACATCCTGGAGGAGTTTGGCGAAAGCATCTTCTTCTGCAATGACCAGTTTGGGTGCAGCAGTAACGGCATACTGTTTTGGAGCATCACCGTGCGATTTCACACAAATAGGATATTCCTTGCTGGCTTCAGCCTGGGGAATTATCTTAATCAACTCAATGAAAAATGACCAATTGGCCGTCTCGTCACTTACATAGTAGATTTTCTGATGCGGATCTGCGATAAAATCGCACAACCTGCCGGATTCCATCAGAATCGTGTCCTTTCCTTCTTTGTCTGTCTTAGGCTGGGATGAAATCTCCTGTCCTTTGATCCAGTAGTCGTTACTTATGAAAAAGGATGCAGCTTTACTTCCATCAAACGCGATGGCTTGTTGGATACACCGGTGGAGATCTAAAAAGGTTTGATTGCTACGGATTTCAATATCGCGGCTGACTTCATCATAGTCCTCAAACGAAACCCTGAATTTGTATGCTGTTGCCATAGGTTCAGACGTGATACAAATATAAAATCCGTAGGCGAACCTGCAATATTTAATCGGAATTCTTAACTGGTTTCAGGCCGAGTAGGGCACCCTGCTGCAGCATCAGTCCGAAGGCGGGCTCGAACGAGTTTGGGATATTCCCATCCAATATGGCCTCCCGAATGACATTCTTGATGATTCCGATTTCCCGGCATGGACTTAATCCAAACGTTTCCATAATCAGCTCTCCGGTCACGGGAGGTTGCCAATTCCGAACGCGGTCTTTTTCTTCCACCTCCTTGAGCTTTTGCTTGACCAATTCGAAATTAGACCTGTATTTACGCTGCTTAAATTCATTTTTGGTGGTGACATCCGCAGCGCATAAGCACATGAGGTCGTCGATATCGTCCCCTGCTTCGAAGAGCAGACGTCGTACTGCTGAGTCGGTGACTTCACTCTTGGCCAGAACAATCGGACGTAGGTGCAGCAGGACAAGTTTCTGCACATATTTCATTTTTTCGTTAAGCGGAAGTTTCAAGTCGCGGAAAATGCGCGGTACCATACGCGCCCCTTTGTCCTCGTGTCCATGAAAGGTCCATCCTTGTCCCGGCTCGTATCGTTTGGTGCCAGGTTTTGCGATGTCGTGCAAAACAGCCGCCCAGCGCAACCATAGGTTTTCGCTGTTTGCAGCAAGGTTATCAAGCACCTCAAGCGTGTGAAAGAAGTTGTCTTTGTGTGATCTGCCCTGCACAGTATCTACCCCTTCAAGTGCTGCGAATTCAGGGAAAATAATGGGTAGCAATTGCGTCTCCCGCAATAAAAGGAATCCGACGGAGGGTTTGCTGGCAAGGAGCATTTTGTTCAGCTCTTCGGAAACACGCTCCATGCTGATGATACGGATGCGCTCTTTTTGTTCGCGGATAGCGTGGAAGGACTTTTCTTCAATTTCAAAACCGAGTTGGGCAGCAAATCGGATGGCCCTTAGCATTCTCAGAGGGTCGTCTGAATAGGTAATGGCCGGGTCAAGTGGTGTGCGGATAATTCCAGCATTCAAGTCGGTTATACCGTTAAATGGATCGGTCAAACTGCCGAAGTCGTCGTGGTTCAGGCTGATCGCAAGAGCATTGATGGTAAAATCCCTGCGATTTTGATCGTCGCTGAGTGTTCCGGCTTTCACATCGGGCTTACGCGACTCACTGCGATACGACTCCTTTCTGGCTCCTACAAATTCCACATCGTATCCCTCAAAATGGAACATCGCCGTGCCGAAATTTTTGAAAACATTGACGGGATGGGACAGCCCCAACGACCGGGCGACTGCCTGCGCCGATTCAATGCCGTCCCCCAACACGGTGATGTCTATGTCTTTGCAGGGCCTGCCCAACAACAAATCACGTACGAATCCACCGATCAACCAGGCGCGAACACCCTGTTGAGTAAGTCATAAAGCGCCGAAGCACAAGTCATTTCAGAAGGGCTCAGACCACCGCAACTTCGTGATGAAATCAAACACAAGCCTGCACCATGGAAAAGAAACCACTTTACACACTACATGCCGAGCATGTTGAATGGAGAAATCGAGTTTTGTTCTACAACGACGATTTGCAAATTCTCAAGAGACGATTGGATGAGGTGGCTGTTCGCAACACCGATAAGGAAGTGCAGGCCATGGTGGAGCATTTTCAGAATCGAATGCTCGTTCAAAAGGAGCAGATCGATATCCTCAAGCACGACATAAATGAATATGAAAAGGTAATTGAGGTGCATTTGAAGAAAAACGACACTGCTGCAGATCAGCGATCTTGGAACGATCACACGCACTTACGTGAGCGTGTTGAAACCTTTGAGCTGCTTTTCAATGAACTGAGAAAAGACCTGATAGGCTTTGTAGCCAAGTGGCTTTAAACCATTGAATCGGGTGGTATGTGCCGCCCATTGCCAACCCCGGTCCATCCCGCCGGGGTTTTTTTATTGCCTTACCGGTATAAAATGCGGGCTTGTTCTCTTTTGTGATCGGTTTCGATTTCCAGCAGGTAGATTCCAGCAGATTTTATCGTGTTGGACGGAACCGAAATCGAAGTAGTCCGATCTCCCGATGTTGAAGTGGCAGTGGTTGAAAAAACAATTCTGCCCAGTGCATCAAATAGGCGAACTTGGACAGTGCCTGTAGAATGCGTTGTGGTGAGTTTCAGTTCTACCGTTTCAAAAAGGAAAGCCGGATTCGGAAATACCAAGATTTTGTTCAATGAACTGGTTGAAGCTTCTGTGGCTGACAAGAGCATTGAAGCAAAGGCGAAATTCGGAATGCCGAATCCCAGTAGGGAGTCAGGACTATTGAATTGCGATGCGCTAGCTTTTATCGCTGCGATGAGTTGTTGGGAAGGTAATGCAGGGAAAGCTTGTCGTAAGCAAGCCATGGCTCCGGCGATTAAGGGTGCAGAAAAGGATGTTCCGTTTCCTTGTACCGGTTGATTATTGCTGTAGGGGCTAACCAGCCAGGTCGCTGCACCGCAAGCCGCAAGATCCGGCTTGACTCTCCCGTCGAACGTAGGGCCATTTCCACTGAATGAAGCATAGTTACCGTTGATGTCAACTGCACCAATGGCTAAAATAGAATCTGCGTCGGCTGGGGCACTGATGTAATTCCAAGGGCTGTTCCCCTCATTTCCCGCACTGTTGACTACAATGATCCCGCGGCTTGCTGCCACATCGGATGCAATGCTGATGGGTGTAGTATTTCCATCCATTTCAGCATACGAGTGGTTTTGTGTGCTGTCATCAAATGTGGTGTATCCTAAGGATGTGCTTATTATATCCGCACCGGCACTGTCTGCAAATTCAGCGGCTGTGGCCCAGTAGAATTCTTCGGCAATGGTTTCAGAACCGGCATCTTCGGACCGAAGCAACATGTAATCAGCCTGTGGTGCGGTTCCGATCAGGGTGTCGGGGATGTTGGATGCGATGCAAGTAAGAACGGCTGCCCCGTGATAATGATCGTCATATACATCTGCCTCGGCATCGACGAAATCGTAAGTGGCTAGGATGCGACCGTGTAGTCGTATGCTATCGAGGCAACGCATGAGCGGCAGATCCAAAAAACCGGCGTCAATCACGGCAATGCGTACATCAGCGCCCGTGTAGCCGGCGTTGTGCAGCATATTCAATCCAACTTGCTGTATTTGATCGGCAGAGAATCCATAAGGAATAGGTGATGCACTACGTTGGAGCAGGGAGGCATCTTTTTTAACCAAAGGCTCTTGCGCGAATTTATCCGGTAAGGTGCCAGGTTTGAGCGATCCAGCAGGCCGGATAGATGTCACGTAGGGCAGGGCCTGGATCGCAGCGAACTCGACTGCACCGGGTACATCGATTACTGCGGAGTTTAACCAACGGCTACTTGCACGGATGCTCGCTCCAGCGGACACGACCCCAGTAAGGTATGAAGCGTTAACAGGGATGTCGTATTGGTCAATGGCGATTCCCTGGATGATTCGTCGATCAATCGCGCGTTGTGAAAGAAAATCGATTGGTGATGAAATCGAGAAAGGTGAAGCGGATTTATCGGTGAATTGAACAACGTATCTTCCTTGTGCGCTTGTGGTTTTCGAGTTGGCAAGGAAAGCCAGCAATAAAGTGATAAAGATACAGGTGCGTTTCATCGCTGATAGGAAATGAGTCTTTCGGTGTAGATAAAGCCGGCTACGGTGTCCCGGTTGGGTAAACTGAACTCCAGGTCAACCCGCTTGCGGTAAATGCGCCCCGTATTTCTGGCGTAAATCTCGGATCCGTAACGAAGCTCAATCAGGTTCCCCTGCTCGTCGCCTTGAAGCACGGAAGCCGTTTCCAGAAAAGTCTGTCCTGCTGCAGTATCAGGTCCGAAGCGGGTGTAGCGGTAGGTTTCTTCGGCTAGCGTATTGTAGGCGTTCCCGTTCCAAGTCGATTCCGCATCGGGCGGGAAAACGAGCTTGATGATGCGGTTGTTTTCTTCAGTGACTTCTGCGCGCTTTGTCGTTCGGACAGCAGACCAAACACGATCAATTGTCCAATTACCCAAGCTGTCAGAACGGTATCGCTCTATGCGCACGGCGGGTCTCCCTTGTAGGTCGGTAAATGTGCCGGCCTGGACTTCGCGGATTTGATAGCTGATTAAGCCGGAAGTACCTGTGAAGTCATCCCAGTAAGCCGAGTCGATCTGGTAAATACGCGTCAGACCCGAGTCCGTTGGAAAGTAGTCCAAACCTTCGGTCGTGATTTCGCCGAGTGGCTCATCTGTATCGCTACAGGAACTGAATCCGATGGCTGACAAAATCAGTATGAGTAAAGTAAGTCGGTTGGCCATGGGTTAAAGGTAATCAGAACTGTACGGTGAAATTAAAGTGCTCTGTCGATGAATCCACCGCCGATGACATCATCACCATCGTAGAAAACTGCGCTCTGTCCCGGTGCAATAGCCTTGACCGGAGCATGAAAGCGGACTAGCATTCGGTCTCCCGATTGTTCGAGGCTACTCCATGCACCCGGGTCTTTGTATCGGATTTTTGTAATGGCTTCTGTCGGCTCGATGAGTTTGGCGTATTTAATGAGGTTGAAGTTGCGCACCTGCATTTCCTGCTGTTGCAATTCCTCTATCGGACCCAACACAACGGTATTGGTTTCGGGATCGATTCGTGTGACATAAAGCGCCGAACCGACAGCGACTTCAAGTCCTTTCCGCTGCCCGATGGTGTAAAAAGGATACCCGCGGTGTTTACCCAGTTTATTTCCGGAACTATCAATGAAGTGCCCTCCATCCAGTTTTTTGTCAAGGTCAGGTATCCGGTGTTTAAGAAACGCCCTGTAGTCATTTTCAGGGATAAAGCAGATTTCGTAGCTCTCGCTTTTTTCGGCAAGTTCGTGTAAGCCCTTGTCCCTGGCCATTTGTCGGATAGCCGATTTTTCGAAGCCTCCAATCGGAAAGAGTGTGCGGGAGAGACATTCCTGACTGACTCCCCAAAGTACGTATGACTGATCCTTAGTGGGGTCCAATCCTTTGGAGATTACGTAGCGTCCATTTTCCTCCCGGACTTTGGCGTAGTGGCCGGTTGCAATGAAATCGCATTTCAGCATGTCCGCACGCTTCAGCAAGGCCTCCCATTTGATGTGCGTGTTGCACATGACACAGGGGTTGGGCGTTCTGCCAGCCAGGTATTCATCAACAAAGTTGCCAATGACGGATTCACCAAACTCCTCACGGATATCCAGAATGTAGTGTGGGAATCCGAAACGCACGGCAATGGAACGGGCATCATTGATCGAGTCCAGGCTGCAGCATCCGGTTTCCTTTCCTTGTGTTCCGGAGCTGACATAATCCCAGGTTTTCATCGTGATTCCGACTACCTCATAGCCCTGTTCGTGTAAAAGAATTGCCGCAACGGAACTATCAATTCCGCCACTCATGGCCATCAATACGCGTCCTCGGGAGTTATTCATTCTTACAAAGATAAGAAGGTCACCAAGCAATGCTCACTAGGCGACCGTATGGCCTCGCTTTTCGAACTGGATCCGGTATAGGTCACTGTACATGCCTCCCTGAGCAAGCAATTCCGCGTGGCTGCCTGTTTCTACAATCCGGCCCTTGTCAAGCACAATGATTCGATCGGCATTTTGGATGGTCGCAAGCCGGTGTGCTATTACCAAGGCTGTTCGTTTTCGGGTAAGCGTAAGGGTTGCACGGGTGATGAGCTCCTCGGTCTCCGGATCTACGCTGGAGGTCGCTTCGTCCAAAACAAGAACTGGAGGGTCGTAGGCATAGGCCCTCACGAATGAGATGACTTGACGTTGTCCGGTGGAAAGGGAACTGCCTCGCTCCTGCACGTTAAAATCAAACCCTCCCGGCAGACTTTGGATAAAATCCGCCGCACCGAGTGCCTCTGCTGCTGATCGAATCCGTTCTGCGGTGACTTCCGGGTGGCCCAGACTGATGTTGTTGCCGATTGAGTCGGAAAACAGAAACACATCCTGCATAACAAGACCTACCTGGCTTCTTAATCCATCGAGGCTATATTCTCTCACATTCACCCCGTCGAGTGTGATGCTTCCCTTTTCAGGCTCATAAAATCGGTTCAGAACGCCGACAATGCTGGTTTTTCCAGCTCCTGTCGGACCCACAATGGCCACGGTTTCGCCCGGTTTAACGCTGAAGTTCAAACCCTGTAGGACCCATCGGTCATCGCTTCCTGCAGCACTGTTGGCATCCCGATCATACCGGAACCACACGTCTTTGAACGTGATTTCACCCCGTACCCGCCCGGGGGCGTGATTTCCCTCTGGAATTTTATCCTCCTCACTGTCAAGTAAAGCAAATATGCGTTCTGTGCTGACCATGCCCATCTGCAGGGTGTTGAATTTGTCTGCGAGTTCACGCATTGGACGGAACAGCATGTTGACGTACATGATGAATGCTACAACGCTTCCGAAACTCACTTCTCCGCGAACAATGTTTCCCGCGCCCCACCATACAATCAGCCCTATACTGACTGCTGAAAGGATTTCTACAACCGGGAAAAAAATGGAGTAATACCATACCGAGCGGTTATTGGCTTTTCGATGCAGATCGTTGATGGTTTTGAATCGTGCATATTCTTCTGCTTCGCGTCCAAATACCTGCACGATGCGCATTCCGGTGAGATGTTCCTGCACGAATGTATTGAGTGCTGCAACCTGGTTCCTGACATCGCCAAAGGTGGTCTTGATGGCATTTTTAAACACGTTTGTAGCGGCAATCAAAATGGGCAATGTGCTCAGGCTGATGAGCGCAAGCCGCCAGTCAACAACGAACATTACCGTTATGATTGCGACAAGTTGTAATAGATCACCAATAATCACGATAATCCCCTCAGAAAAGATGTCGGCGATGGTTTCCATGTCCGAAATGTTGCGGGTCACACTCGTTCCGACAGGCGTCCGGTCAAAAAATGAAAGCCTGAATCGTAACATCCGTGTGAAAAGATTGCTGCGTAAATCGCGAACAACTTTTTGACCGAGGAGGTTGGTGCTCCAGGTGTGCAAGTACTGAAGTGAAGACTGCACAATCAGCAAGGCAAGCATAATGATGCAAATCACAATCAGGCCCTGGTCATCACCATTGGCCACTTCGCGATCCAGCACGCGCTGTGTGAGTAATGGTCTTGCAGGAGCAAGAGCTGCGAGTACCAAGGTGAGTACTACCGACCAGCGAAAAAGACGCTTGTATGGCTTTACAAACGCTAGTAGTCTGCGCAATAGACCAAAGTCGAAGGCATTACCGCTTACACTCATGGCGAAAAGGGATGGATGCGGAGTGCAGGGAGATAGGGATAGTGAATTGCTTCCAAAAACAAGCCATCAGGTGCTACCGATTCACCGGCTACACTGCGGTCTTTTGCAGCGAGAATTTCAGCAAACGCGACAACGGACAAGGTTTCCTTGCCTACGTTTAACAGGGTGCCTGTTAATGCGCGAACCATTCCACGCAGAAAGCGGTTTGCGCCAACATCGAATTTGATGAAACCTTCATGTTCCGACCAATGGCAGGTGCTAACGGTACACCGGTTGTGTCCGGTTTGTGTTCCGGTTTTACTGAAGCTGCCGAAGTCCTGCTCGCCCATGCAAAGTGCAGCGGCTTCATTCATACGTTCGATGTTCAAATCGCCGGAAAAAGGAAGCCCCAGTCCTTGCAGAAAAGGTCCGGGTTTGGTGAATAGGTAATAGCCATAGGAGCGATGCCTTGCATCAAACCGTGCATGTGCACCATCTGAAACAGGGTGTAGGTTTCGAATTCGGATGTCAGTCGGAAGGATAGCGTTTAGTTGAAAAACCAGTTTTTGGATATCCTGCAACGGATCCTGAAGGTCGAAATGTGCGTAATACAGCGAGGCGTGAACCCCTGTGTCGGTACGGCCACAACCGGTCAATTCGCTTGGATGCTTGGTCAGAATGAGCAGGGCTTCCTGAATTGTGGCCTGAACGGTGCGGGCATTGGGTTGGATTTGCCAACCGTGGTATTCGGTTCCCCGGTAAGCAAGCTCAAGGAAATATCGGGGCATGCACAAAGATAGTTCGGACGGAGTTGAAACAAGCTCCCCGCACTTTGCGTATACCCGCCCAAACAGCATTTTCTACATGAACACAAATCAACCCGGACGGATCGCTTCTTGGATTAACAAACACCTGAACGGAGCTTCGGCCAATGATGCCAGGCAGGAAAGTGTATTCCGGAAAATCCGTGAAAATCTTGCCAGCAACCACGCTGAGCAACCAGTCGTCAGTATCGTTATTGTGGCGCGCAACGAGGAATTCAATCTGCTGGCCTGCCTGTCCTCACTGTCCGAGCAGGTCATACATTATCCTTACGAAATAATCGTTTGCAACAACAATTCAGAGGACAAAACGCAGGATATCATCGACAGGTGCGGTGTAAATTCGATTTTTCAACCTGCAGAGGGGGCAGCGTATGCTCGTGAAGCAGGCATGTGGATTGCTCGGGGCAAGTACCATTTGTGTGCTCAGGCCAATTGTGTTTATCCTCCAGATTGGGCTGCACGGATGATTGAACCCCTCGAAAAGGGCGAGGCGATTTGTACAGTAGGATCCATCGGGATGGTTCAAGCGGGAGCTGAAATGTCATTTTGGTCAACGCTTGTAACGGAGTTCGTGGCTAAGGTGAAGTCCTTGTCCGATTTATTCCGTCGTGCCGATCAGGTGGCCAATGGAGCTAGTATGGCCTTTTTTACCCGCATGGGTCAGCAGGTAGGTTGGCGAAAAGACGTGGTGACCGGCGAAGAACGTCATATGGTCCAGTCTATGTCGCGCTATGGAAAAATCAAGTACGTAAATCTGGCTACCGCGAAACCGCTTAAAATCAAAAATACGGGTGCGAGTCGCGTTGGAGGAGCC
>JAJTFW010000081.1 GCA_021299095.1 Sphingobacteriales bacterium
ATGGACGTTCACATGCCTGTGATGGACGGATACACGGCCACACGCACCATCCGCGGTTCCGCCGGTCCCAACGCAGCCACACCCATCTTGGCGCTTACGGCCAACGCCGTGAAAGAAGAAATCGACCGCTGCCTCGAATCGGGTATGAACCGCCACCTGGCCAAGCCCTTCGAGCCCGAAAAACTCCGGCAGGCCATCATCGAGCTTACCGGGGGCTGAGCCCGTTTCGGAATCTCCGCCCTTTCGATTACTTTTACCGCATGGAATCGACAGGATCCCTGACTGACCTCACTTACCTGCGTAGCCTCACCGGCGGGGCGAACGACAAAATCGCTAAGTACATCCGCATGTTCCTGACCGGTGCGCCGATCAGCCTACAGCAGATGGAACTGAACACCCTGAGCAAGGATTGGGAGGGTGTACGCCAAACCGCGCATGCCCTGAAACCCCAGCTTGGATTTTTCGGCGCGAAGGGTGCCGAAGAACTCTTGCGTGAAATCGAGCGAAATGCCTCCGACCATACCGAGCTGGGCATGATGCAGAAAAAAATCGAGCATTTCCGTCAACAATACGAAATCATCCGCGTGGAGCTTGAAAAGGCCCTACAGGAAACCGGCGCCTGAACCATGTCAGACAAAACCCTTGTTTACATCGTCGATGACGAACCGCTTCAGCTGGAACTGCTGAAGGATCACCTTCAGAAAATGTCGGCCTACGAAGTGCATGGCTTCCCAACGGGCGAAGAGTGCCTGGCCGCTGCGAAGGTGCGTAAGCCCTCTATCGTATTCCTCGACTACAACCTCAACTCCAAAGTGCGCGAAGCCATGGATGGCATCGATGTGCTGAAAGAAATCAAGGAAGTGTATCCGGAAACCGAAGTGGTGATGATTTCGGGTCAAGACAAAATCGATGTAGCGGTAAATACCATGAAATACGGTGCATTCGACTACATCGTGAAAGGCGAAGGTGCTTTTATCCGCGCCGAAAAAACCTTATACAACATCTACCGCTACAACAAACTGGCGGGAAGTGCAAACACCTACAAGCGACTCATGATTTTCTTCGGACTGGGCATGATCCTGATGGTGATTCTCGTGATTGTCCTTCAGATGAAGGGATTGATCAAATCAAGTCCGGGCTGGGTTTAATCACAGGTAGTTCCGCTTCCTAAATCCATTCGCATTGAAACACGTGGTGCTTAAGCGCAACGTGTTTTTTGCTTTTTACTTAGGAGCGCTCGATTACATAAACGGCTGCGCCGGCAAAATAGCCCAGTAAGGCGTAGAGGCTGATGCGCTTCATATACCAGAAAAAGGAGATGCGTTCCATGCCCATGGCGGCGACACCGGCAGCTGATCCGATAATGAGGATGCTACCACCTGTGCCTGCACAGTAAGCCATATACTCCCACAGAAAGCTGTCGGTAGGATGCACACCCAGATCGTACATCCCCATACTGGCAGCCACAAGGGGAACGTTGTCGACGATTGCTGAGAGGATGCCAATCCCCGTGACAATCGCCGTGAGGTTGCCGATTTCATGATCCATCCACTGCGCTAGGTGCGACAGGATGTGTGTGCTTTCCAACGCACCGATGGCGATGAGGATTCCCAAAAAGAACAGCACACTTTGCGTATCAATACGCTGCAGTGCGCGTGAAACGGAATAAAACTCCTTCTGCTCCGCCTGCTTGGAGCGGTGTATGTACTCGATTACAGCCCACAAGGTACCAAGACCAAACAGGATGCCCATAAAGGGCGGCAGGTGGGTGATGGTTTTGAAGACAGGCACGAACAGTAAGGCGCCGATACCGAACACGAAGACCGTGTTGCGTTCGCGTCGCGTTGTGGGGCTTACCTGTTCCTCCTGCAGGCTGATTGAGGGAAGGTTTCCCTTCATCCTTCGACTTGCGAACCACAGTGGTACAAGCAGACAAATTAACGAGGGAAGAAAGACTGTTTTAATGATGTTCGCTGCAGAAATCTGTCCGCCGATCCATAGCATGGTGGTGGTCACATCGCCAATCGGAGACCAGGCACCGCCGGCATTGGCGGCAATTACAATCATGCCTGCAAAAAGCATACGGTCTTCCTGGTCGTGCAGGAGTTTGCGCACCAGCGAAATCATCACAATGGTAGTGGTCAGGTTATCGAGTACAGCGGAGAGGAAAAACGCAATACCGCAAATGATCCATAGCATGGTGGACTTATTCCTGGTACGAATGGACGAGGTGATGATGCTGAATCCGTCGTGTGCATCGACCAGTTCCACAATGGTCATCGCTGCAAGCAGGAAAAACAGAATGGCTGCGGCTCCGCTCAGGTGGTGATCAAGTGCTAATTCGATGGCCGGAGCTTCGGCGGGACTCATCAAAATCCAGACTGTCCAGACCAGAACTCCCGTAAGCAATGCCGATGCTGACTTGTTGATCCGCAGCGGGTGTTCAAGTGTGATGGCTGCGTAGCCCAACACGAATATGGCGATGAGTATCCCTTCCATGGCGATCCGAAATTAGGCTATTTGTTAACCGCACCACGTGGGGGCCGGGAGGGTACACTGGGAATTTCACTATGTTTGATGATACCTGAACACCTACATATGAGTAACAAAGAAAACTGGGGGTCGCGCGTGGGCCTCGTACTGGCCATGGCGGGGAACGCCGTTGGCTTGGGCAATTTCCTCCGCTTCCCGGTGCAAGCCATCCAAAACGGAGGCGGTGCATTCATCATCCCCTACCTGGTCTGTTTCCTAGTCATGGGTATTCCGCTGCTGTTCATCGAATGGTCGATGGGCCGATTCGGTGGCAAGCACGGACACCACAGCACACCGTTCATCCTTGATTCAATGGATCCCAAGCGGGTTTTTTGGAAATACATTGGTGTGTTCGGGATTTTCACCAACCTCGCCGTAGCGGCCTACTACTGCTACCTAGAATCGTGGACGCTGGCTTACATCTGGCACTCGGTAAGCGGCACGTTTCTGGGGCAGAGTGCAGATCAGATTGCGTCCTTCTTCGGACACTACATCTCTCTTTATGGTGGTGGCACTGAGACCATTTTGGTCTGGATCTTCTGTCTGGTCCTGAACACCTGGATTCTGTCGAAGGGCCTGAGTGGAGGTGTAGAGAAGGTTGCCAAAATCGGCATGCCGCTGTTGATTTTATTCGGCATCCTACTCGCCATCAAAGGCATCACCCTGAAGGCGGGCGAAGAAGGGGCCATCCACGACGGAACCCACGGGCTGAATTTCCTTTGGACACCCAATTACGATTCGATCTGGTCGGCCAAAGTGTGGCTTGCTGCTGCGGGGCAGATCTTTTTCACGCTCTCGGTGGGAATGGGGTCCATCCAATGCTATGCATCGTATGTGAAATCGAAAGATGATATCGCACTCAACGCCATGAGCGCCGGCTGGATGAATGAATTTGTGGAAGTGGTGCTGGGGTCTTCCATCCTTATCCCCATTGCCATCGGTTACCTGGGCATCGATCGTGTGGTGGAACTCACGGCATCGGGCGGACTGGGCCTTGGTTTTAAAACACTACCGTACCTGTTCCAGCAATGGGGTCCGACGCTGGCAGCATTGGCCGGAGTGTTCTGGTTCGGACTGTTGTTCTTTGCGGGTATCACTTCATCACTGGCCATGGGAACACCCTGCATGGGCTTCCTGATGGATGAGTTCGGTTGGAAACGGGAACGCGCTGCATGGGCATTCGGCGGAACAATTCTGCTGCTTGGCCTTCCTACCGTTTTATTCTTCAATGAAGGTGTCTTTGACGAATACGATTACTGGGCGGGCACAGTCTCGCTGGTCGTGTTCGCCTTGGCCGAAGTCATCCTGTTCGCCTGGGTATTCGGGATGGACAAAGGCTGGAAGGAAATCACTACGGGAGCCGACATCCGTGTTCCGGTCTTTTTCCGCTATGTCACACAATTTGTCACTCCCGTGATACTTGGCTGGGTGTTTTTTGCCAGCCTGCCGGATATCTGGAGTAAAATCACAAATGCAGAACTCAAAGCCAAAATAGCGGCTAGTGTGGATCCCGCAGAAATCGCCAAGCTGAATGATCAGATGGCTTACCTCAACGGAAGCCGGGTGTTCCTTCTCGCTCTATTCATCGGCATCTGCATGCTTGTATACAAAGCTTACACGAAACGTAAAAAAGAAGGGAGGGCAACCGTATGAACGCCGATGCATTGTTCCTGATGATCGCATCCGAACTGATCATCACCGCAATCACTATTTACTTTTTCGCGCGTGTATTGTCTGCACCGAAGAAGAAAGAACCCGATTCCTACACGGATAATTAATCGGCTTAAGCCGGGCTCAGCGGACTGAAACCCGCAGGCTCAGATACACGTTCCTGCCGGGTGCATTCACACCACTGGCAAAAACACGGTATTGCGTATCGAACAGGTTGTTTATTCCTGCAACCAATCGGAATGCGTCCGTAAATCGGTAGCCGGCCCGCACATCCAGGCACATCCAGGCGGGCATCCCATCCGGAAGCGCATAGCGTTCGTTGTCTTCTCCGTTGAGATAATAATCGGAGATGTCTTTCTTGCCGTTATACTGCATGGTGAATGCAGCATCGAGTCGTTCGTGCACATAACTCAAGCCCACGCGAAGCTGCAAGGGCGGAATATGATCCATAGGCACATCTGAACTATCGGTTTTGAACCGACCGTAGATTGTATTGAGACTGGCAGTCAATTCAAGGTCCTCGAGCAAGCGCGTGCGGTATGAGGAAGTGAATCCATACAGATATGCTTTGCGCTTATTCTGTGCAGCCAACACCCTACTGTACACTCCATCGTATAAAATGCTGTCGGCACCCTGAAAGGTAAATGCATCCACCGCAATAGCATCAAAGAAACTGGTGTAATACAGAATGTTTTCCCAGCTCGAAATGCCGTTGTACACTTTGGTAATGCCCAATTCGGCCGACAGGGTACGCTCCGGGCGCAAATCGGAGTTGGGAAGAATGACATTGCCCGGCTGCGTCTCAAACACTTTGGCTAAGTCGTCTACATTGGGAACCCGGTATCCTGTTCCCAGAAGGACGGAGAATTTCAAGTCATCGTTGGGAATGTGTACGAGACCGAGCGAGCCAGTAACAATCGGATTGCGTTGGTTTACTTCACTGAACGGGAAGCGGAAAAAACTGGTATCGTTAAACTGCGCCGACAGGCTTGAGTATCCGACGCGGATTCCATCGGTCAGTGTCAGTGTTGAATCGAGACGCCAGGTGTGACTGATCCAGCCTGAAACACCGGCCATGCTGCTTCCACCATCCGGATAGCGTGTATCGAGTGCTGTTGAACCACCAGTCAGGATATCCGTATTCCTGGCCTGCGAGTTGAGTGAATTGTATTGGGCATCGACCCCGGTTTGCAGAAGGTGACGTGTGCCTACATGTCGCCATTGCAGGGTGAGGCCATACACACCGACTTCTTCTTCACGGGCCTGCAAGGCATTTGATCCGAAGGCCCGCTGGTAGCGGCTCTCAAGAACAGACTGCATACTCATGGTGGCCCTGAAGCTGTTGAAGAATCCACTGCGCGCATCCTGGCGGAGATCGTAGGCAAGCAGCGAACGCTGCTGTGGCCCATAATACCACTCGGCCCAACGCAAGCCTCCG
>JAJTFW010000027.1 GCA_021299095.1 Sphingobacteriales bacterium
ATTGGTTTCAGCGTATCAAAGAAGGAATCACGACTTCCACACAGGAGAAGAAGGAAACACCGGAGGGCTTATGGTACAAATGCCCGAAGTGTAAGGCGATCATGACCACCAGCGAGCATGCCGAACACTATTGGGTTTGCAGCAAATGCCAGCATCATGACCGGATCAGCTCTGAACAATACTTTGCCATTTTGTTTGATGAGGGGAAGTTTGAGGAGTTCAACGCCGGACTTCATTCTGCTGACCCCCTTTCATTCAGCGACACCAAAAAGTATACGGACCGCCTGCATGATAGCCGAAAAAAAACGGGGTTAACGGATGCCATCCGTACGGCCAGTGGTACTGTAGGGGGGCACCCTTTGACCATTGCGTGTATGGACTTTGCCTTTATTGGTGGCTCAATGGGCTCGGTCATGGGTGAAAAGATTGCCAGAGCCATAGACCATGCCATCGCTCACCGCACCGGTTTTATGATCATTTCAAAATCCGGGGGAGCTCGCATGATGGAGGCGGCCTATTCACTCATGCAAATGGCCAAGACTTCGGCCAAATTGACCAGACTCGCTGAAGCCGGCTTGCCATACATCTCCTTTCTGACCGACCCCACAACAGGCGGAGTCACAGCCTCTTTTGCGATGCTGGGTGATTTAAACATTGCTGAACCTGGTGCATTAATCGGTTTCGCTGGCCCCAGGGTCGTGAAAGAAACCATTGGCAAGGACCTCCCAAAAGGCTTTCAGACCTCTGAATTTGTTTTGGAGCACGGATTCCTGGACATGATTATCCCTCGCAACGAGTTGAAAAACAAGATCGTACAACTCCTTTCTTATTTCAATTCCTAAGACTTCCATACCGCCATTCATAAATGGCACACAAGAATTCCATGTGAATTCGGGTGTTGATATCGGACCTATCGATTTCCTTTGAAAAACGGAAAGTCCTGATTATCTTTGCCGTCCTTAAAACAATTAATACCCGATTATCCACATGTTGCTTACTGCTGAAGCCAAAAAGGAAATTTTCAAGAAATACGGTAAAAACGATGCCGATACTGGATCCGCTGAGGGCCAAATCGCCATGTTTACCCAGCGCATCAATCACCTGACTGATCACCTGAAGGTATCGCGCAAAGATTTCTCTACACAGCGTGCGTTGATTCGTCTTGTCGGAAAGCGCCGCAGTCTATTAGACTATCTCTACAAAACGGACATTACCCGTTACAGGGCAATTATTAGCCAACTGGGCATCCGTAAATAAGTTGCCCGGAGCAGGCATCTCAGAAAAAGGCAATCTCAGTATTGCCTTTTTCTGTTTCCATACATGACCAATACTCCATCATTTCATCCCCCCGAGACTTAGAAATCCATTATAAAGCTGTCCAAATGCAACACAAAGCAACCACTGTTTCAACTCTCCTGCCCGACGGAAGGGAGATTACCATTGAAACAGGCCGTCTGGCCAAGCAGGCTCACGGTTCCGTTATTGTCCGTCAAGGCAACTGTATGTTGCTTGCGACCGTAGTGTCGTCTGAAAATGCAAAAGAAGGAGTCGACTTTCTTCCGCTTACTGTAGACTACCAAGAGAAGTTCGCCTCTGCTGGTCGTATTCCCGGCTCTTTTTTCCGTCGTGAAGCACGTCCAACCGAGCAGGAAATTCTCATTTGCCGATTGATTGATCGTGCACTTCGACCCATTTTCCCGAGTGACTACCATGCCGATATCCAGATTCAGGTTTTTCTGATTTCTGCCGATAAAGATGTGGCTCCCGATAGCCTTGCTGGACTCGCCGCTTCCGCAGCAGTAACCATTTCCGATATTCCATTCAACGGCCCTGTTTCTGAGGTACGTGTATGCCGCGTCGATGGGGAATTCATCATCAACCCTAAAATCGAAGCGGGCGACCGTTCCGATATCGATCTGATTGTTGCTGGTACAGCCAAAGATATTCTGATGGTTGAAGGTGAGTGTCACGAAGTTCAGGAGCGCGATATGGCTGAAGCCATTCGCATTGCCCATGAAGCGATCAAAGCACAGTGCGCTGCCCAACTTGAACTCGCCGAAAAACTCGGTGGTGTAAAGAAGCGCGATTACAACCATGAAGTACACGACGAAGAACTTCGTGAACGTGTGACACGCGAAACCTATGACAAAGTTTATGCTGTAGCGCGCCGTTGTAACCCGAACAAGCATGAGCGTAAAGTCGGTTTCAAGCAGGTGCTGGAAGAATTCATGGCCAGCATGAGCGATGAAGAACGTGCCGGAAAAGAAACACTTATCAAAAAGTATTTCCACGACGTGGAGTACGATGCCATGCGCGATATGATCCTCAAAGAGCGCATTCGCCTTGATGGTCGTGGATTGACCGACATTCGACCCATCTGGTCTGAGGTGAACTACTTGCCCTCTGCCCACGGATCTTCTGTCTTCACCCGGGGCGAAACCCAATCACTCACCACAGTGACCTTGGGAACCAAGCTAGATGAGCAGATTGTAGACCAGGCTATGTACCAGGGTACAAACAAGTTCATGCTCCACTACAACTTCCCGGGCTTCAGCACTGGGGAGGTAAAGCCAAACAGAGGTCAAAGTCGCCGAGAGGTTGGACACGGTAACCTTGCACTGCGCTCTTTGCGCCAGGTCATGCCCGTTGAAGACGTAAACCCCTATACCGTGCGTATCGTTTCCGATATCCTTGAGTCAAACGGATCCTCGTCTATGGCTACCGTATGTGCTGGAAGTATGGCTTTGATGGATGCTGGTATCAAGATTACCGGAGCTGTTTCAGGTATCGCCATGGGATTGATTACCGATGGAAAAGGAAACTTTGCAGTACTGAGTGACATCCTTGGAGACGAGGATCACCTCGGTGATATGGATTTCAAAGTCACTGGAACTCAAAAAGGGATTTGTGCCTGCCAGATGGATTTGAAAGTTGACGGTCTGCCCTATGACATCCTGCTACAAGCTCTTGATCAGGCTCGAAACGGAAGGCTTCACATCCTAAATGAAATGAACAAGACCATCGCTGAGCCTGCGGCTGATTACAAGCCACACGCTCCCCGGATCGTCAAACTGCGTGTTCCAAAAGATTACATCGGTGCCATCATCGGACCAGGTGGAAAGATCATTCAGGAGATTCAGCGCATGACCAATACAAGCATTACGATCGAAGAGATCAACAATGAGGGTCATGTCGAAATCGCTTCACCAGACAAAGCATGCATCGATGCTGCGCTTGCCCGCATCAAAGGCATTGTGACTGAGCCTGAAGTCGGTGAGGTGTATGAAGGAAAAGTCAAAACCATCACCACGTTCGGGGCATTTGTCGAATTCCTTCCTGGTAAAGATGGCCTGTTGCACATTTCTGAAATATCGAATGACCGCCTCGCCTCTATGGATGGTGTATTCAAGGAAGGTGAGATTGTAAAGGTTAAACTTGTCGAAGTCGATAAGAAAACCGGCAAGTATCGCTTATCCCGTAAGGTTTTGCTTGGAAATCGTCCAGAGCGGAAGGCCCCTGAAGAAAACGCCTAATTAGACTATCATAATCAATTGAAAGCCTGCATGTTAAATGCAGGCTTTCTTTTTTATGACTGTGTAAGAAATCGGAAGCTTTCTACTGACGCAGCCCTAAATACTACCCATTTGCAATCAAATGGCTCAAATCTTACGTTCGATTTTCACGGGTTCTCGTTTCCATTGCAACCGCGTATTGAATGGCTTCGTTACGGGGTCAACTATCCGACGCGAAAACATGAGACAATTAAAAATCACCAAGCAGGTCACGAACCGCGAGACCGCATCATTGGACAAATACCTGCAAGAAATCGGCAAAGTAGACTTGCTGCGACCCGAAGACGAAGCCGAACTGGCACGACGCATTCGTGAAGGCGACCGAGCTGCGCTGGAGAGACTAACAAAAGCCAATCTCCGCTTTGTTGTATCCGTTGCCAAGCAGTATCAGAATCAGGGACTCACCCTTGGCGACCTCATCAACGAGGGAAATGTAGGCTTGATCAAGGCAGCACAGCGCTTTGATGAGACCCGCGGTTTTAAATTCATTTCCTATGCCGTTTGGTGGATTCGCCAAAGCATCCTGCAAGCGCTTGCAGAGCAGGCCCGCATCGTGCGACTTCCTTTGAATAAGATTGGTTTCATCAACAAGATCAACCGTGCATTTGCTGCACTCGAGCAGGAATTTGAACGTGAACCCACCAATGAAGAATTATCAGAGGTATTGAAGATATCTGTCGATGATGTGACCGACACCATGCGATCATCCGGTAGGCATGTGTCGATGGACGCACCCCTAATCACGGGAGAGGACGGCACCTTGATGGACCTCATGCCGGGTGAAGAATCCGCACCCTCGCCCGAATACAGCCTGATTACCGAGTCTCTTCGCCGTGAAATCGAGCGAGCACTTTTTACGCTGACACCTAGAGAGGCTGATGTGATTCGCTTGTACTTCGGACTGAGTCAATCGCCTCTCACGCTTGAAGAAATTGGAGAACGATTCGAACTGACCAGGGAACGTGTTCGTCAGATAAAGGAAAAAGCCATTCGACGCTTGAAACACACATCGCGCAGCAAGATTTTGAAAACCTATTTGGGTTGAACCATCTTCAGAAGAATAAAAAGGGGCCAGAAAAGGAGCCCCTTTTTTTATGAGCTATAGTGTTATAAGCCATAACCAAAGTCATTGGCGTTGTGTGAAGCTGCATCGAATTTCGGGTTCATGCTTTCTAAACGAATTGCGTTATCCATGGCCTTTCTGTTTATGGTTTTGGCTTCTGCGGTTTATGGCGGTTCAGAATTAACCAGAGACACCCTTGGAACAAGAGGGCCCACGAATTGGCATGCCGGATTCGGCGGGCGCTTTGTCCGATTTGAAAATCTAAGGGATGGCTTGATGCCTGAAAACCTGAGTTGGTTTGGCGACCCGTACAACCGAATGACCACTAACCTCTGGCTACAACGATCGCTACCTAAAAACACCTTGAAAATACCTTTCGAACTTCGAGCGGGACTATTTTTCGAACGCTTGATTTTTGACCAGGAAGGCACCTTGGACGCGGAGTATTTCTCGTGCGAATGGTTCAATTGTGCTTACCTGGGCGAAACCATGAAACTGAGGCACGATATCATCACCTTCGGAACCGAAGTTTCAGCCATACTCCTACCCTATAGAAATCGACGGTTGTTGGGAACCTCACTGGTCTTCTATACCGATTTAAGGTATCTTTTTGTGAAGGAACAGGAAGAACTGAGTATGAATGGAGCTTACCAAGCAGACCCATCAACCGGGGATTTGTTATCCTACCAAACCGAATATTATGGACGTACGCGGCGGGCAGATCAAATCGGCTGGGAAGCTGGAATACGAATGGAAATTTTCATTGGAAAACACGTCAGTCTGATTCTTCCGCAAGTGGGCTTTCAACAGAGTCTGGAACTTCGACCCGTACCTGGAGTGGTTTATAAAAGCGTCCTTGATGGTGACCAACTAGCCCTACCAGCGAGATCAAACAACCTGAACAAATCGACATTCCTGCTGGGTGTCAATTTCCACTTTTTTTAAGCAGTTCCTTTAATCACTTGTGTGCCCGAAGGTATTTCCCGAACTTCGTGGTGCACTCAATCAGTATGTCCGTCCTAGTAGCCCCATCCATCCTCTCCGCAGATTTCGGAAACCTTCAGCGCGACATTCGCATGATCAATGAAAGTCGGGCCGATTGGTTTCACGTAGATGTGATGGACGGAGTTTTTGTTCCCAATATTTCGTTTGGATTCCCTGTAATGAATGCCCTGAAACGGTATGCGCGTAAGCCCCTCGACGTGCATCTGATGATTGTGGAACCCGACAAATACCTTGCTGCTTTTGCCGATGCTGGTGCTTCAATTATTTCCGTTCACATTGAGGCGTGCACCCACCTCCATCGTACTGTTCAAACGATGCGTCAATTGGGAGTTCTTGCCGGAGTAGCCATAAACCCACATACGCCCGTATCACATCTT
This sequence comes from Sphingobacteriales bacterium, assembly GCA_021299095.1. Lineage (GTDB taxonomy): Bacteria > Bacteroidota > Bacteroidia > AKYH767-A > OLB10 > JAJTFW01. Next base: position 6,018 of record JAJTFW010000027.1, read on the forward strand.
TCCGAGGTAATCGCAAGCCTAGACCTGGTTGTTCTCATGTCGGTCAATCCGGGGTTCGGAGGACAGCGTTTTATTAAAAACACGTACAGTAAGATCGATGAGTTGAAGAACCTCATCAATCAAAAAGGTTCATCGGCGAAAATAGAAATCGACGGAGGGGTTGATTTGAAAAACGCACGTGAGTTGATTGCCGCTGGTGCTGATATCCTCGTAGCGGGAAATACGGTATTCAGTTCAACTGCACCTGAAGAGGTGATTTCACTGTTGAAAGACACATCGAGTCAGCCTGCCTGAAGAATCAGGCAACAAAATCCGCCAAGTATTGGTAACGCTCCGTTAACCGGCCCTTACGCGTGACCGTTGCTCTATCAACCAATCCCTCGTCAGAACCCAGGATGCTCGGAACTACGCGCTCCATCAGGTGTTTCCCAAATCCTTCAGATGCATCACGGGGTAATTCGCATGGTAAATTATCAATGGCCATGACCGTTATGGTTGAAGGTGCAAACGGCTCTGCAACCTGCTCTGTATTCGGGTTGTAGCCATAAAACTTATCGTCGATTGTGGATGGCTTTGTGGTAGATGGAATTGACCCGTCAATATCACAGGTAACATCAGCAATCACACTGATACGAAACCGCGGATCCCTCATTTGCTCCCTTGTAAACAAGACCTGGGCCCGGGGATCCCAAAACGTACAATGCACTAATAAATCACAGCTTGAGGCAAACCCATTGCTCTGTGCGAATGTGCAGTCGAATCCTTCAGGATGCTCCCTGAATGCTTTGTTGCTGAATGGCAAACCATCTTTACTTCTGTAATAATCCTCGGAGTGCAATTGAACGTAAACGGGTTCACGATACGCATAATTAAGAAACTCGTAAGCAGTAACCTTACGGAGTCCCATCACTCCGAAAATCTCTAATGCGCCATTTGCCACCCTGCCTCCACCGGTCACGACGATTTTTATATTGGGCAAACTTATTTTCTCGAGTTGTGCAAAAAGCTCTTTCTTGTCATGACACAGGTGCGCAGGTTTTAATTCGAACAACCCATATTTCATGCCATAGGCCATTAATCCGTTGTAAGCTCCCACCAGTCCGGCGTATCGTCCAAAACCGATCACTCTATTGCCCTGCGCATCAACCAAACATTCGTAATCCACCAACTCAACTTCTTTTTCAAGAATAGACTTGAGTAAGCCCCTGTTATGCACTTGCTTTTTGATGGTATGAGAAAAAAAGAAATAACGTTTACCGCTGATCAATTCCGATACCGGAACTTCCTTGATACCCATAAGTACGTCGCAATCGTGAAGATCTTCCTGTAAACGGACACCCTGAAGCCTATACTCCTCGTCGGAGTAACACCGAAAGGGTGATGGCTGAACAACCAATTGCAGTCCCGGAAATTCTTCCAGCAACAACTTACACTGTACGGGAGTGAACGGAACGCGCTTATCGTGCGGAATTTTGCCTTCGCGAAGAATACCGATTTTCATACTTCACAAAGGTACCGAATGCAAAGTGCTGTAGGCAAATTTTATGGTTATAAGCTTGTCTGAGTTCAGATGAGGTAGAATCAAAACACGTACACGTTTGTATCCGTTTAACACACGAATAAGAAAAAATTATCTCCGAACTTTGCTTTGGGGAGGGCGGTGCGGTGGCCCCCTTTGCAACTTGGATTGTTTGGGCAAAAATCTACATAGGCCTTATTCCGCAACCTGCCCTGATTCAACTTTTCCCGACCCTAAAGCCCCTTTATCCAGTCCACCTCATCCGACCGAATCACTTATCCAAGCACCCCGTCTCAACGCTCCCAACCCCTTCCCTCAAGACCGAATGCCCCTTCTATCCAACTCTCGCTGAAACAGGCGCGCATTTTGCATGTGCTCTGTATAGCTCTTGGCAAAGGAATGATAACCTGAAAAATCGGCTCGAGCGCAAAAGAACAGATATTCATGTTGTTTATTCTCAAGTACCGCATCGATTGAACGAATGGAGGGAATGCAAATGGGGCCCGGAGGAAGGCCGATGTACATATAGGTATTGTATGGTGAATCGACTTTCTTGTGCTCGTTGAGCACACGTCTGATGGTAAAATCATTCATCGCATAAATCAATGTGGGGTCAGCCTCGAGTTTCCATCCTTTTCGCAATCGATTTAAATATACACCAGCAACGGTGGGTTTCTCGTCATTTTTCCTGGTCTCTTGCTCAACAATGGAGGCCAGAATCATCACTTCACGCGTATTCAAACCCATTTTTTTTGCTTTCCCTGTGCGTTCCACATCCCAAAACCGCTCCCGTTCCTGAAGCATCCTACGCAAGAATTCCTCAGCCGATGTATTCCAGTACAACTCATAGGTATTAGGGATGAAAATGGACATAGCCTCCTCCAGCTCATATCCACGAACCTCAAGATAATGTCTATCATTCAGTAGAAATGCAATCGCTGCCGAATCCGCTTCGATTTTTCTTGCAACCAACCCGGCAAGTTCATTTACGTTACGCATCAATCCGATCGTGATTCGTACTGGATCCTGATCTCCAGACCTGAGTTTCGATACCAACGCACGATTGCTCATTCCCGAATGCAAGCGATATCGACCGGGCTTGACATTATTCGAATAGTTCATCTGTTCCGATACCCACCTGAAGCTCGCCACATCCTCAATAAAGCCACCGGAGTTCATCAGAGACACCACATCATCAAACGATGAACCTGTTGGTATATAAACATACCCCTTGTCTCCATGCGTTGAGACATTGGATTTGAAAATGGCATTGTAAGCTCGCAAACCTAACCAGCCCAAAATCACGAAAATCAATGCAACGGGAATAAGCCAAAACCTGCTTTTACCCTTGTTTTTTTTGCCCTCCGACTTTGACATAGACAATTAATTCGATTGAATTTGACGAAGCGCAGCCCTGGCCTGTTGATTATCGGGGTTTAACCGAACTGCACTGGTTAGGGCTTTTATGGCTGCATATGCTGAACCGAGCTTATTGATAAAATCCGGTATGAATGGTGCCAACGTTTTTGCCTTTTCAAACCAACGCAAAGCCTCGTTCGCTTGCGCTTTTAGCTCAGCGTTTACCTGAAAAGCTTCTGCAACACGGTAGGCAGTCCATGCATCACGGTTTTCGGGTTCGACCCTATTCAATGCCCCAAACAAGTCCACATCGGCCTTGACCAAGTTCCGGATTAGCAAATAGTCTTTACGGAGGTAGGCTATGCGTATTTTGAGACAAGTGACTTCCTTTGTTAACCTGCATTTTTTCAATCTAGACTCGGCAGAATCAAGAAGGGTGATAGACATGTCGAATTTCTCAACATAATTCACGTAGGCCTCTGCTTCGGTATAGGGGGACACCTGGGTTTCATGTATGCAGCGAATCCCCTTAAGTATTTCCGATGTTTGCTTGCGCTTAACCTGATTCTTATGTATCCCTATTCGGTGATCATGAATACTAACATGGGGGATATCCGCTGCACCATGTAAAGGCATGTGGCATCCTGAGCAATTGTCCTTATTTTGAAATCGAACAACTTGTTCTTCTGAACATTTTTTATCGTTTGAGCTCTGATGACAATTTCGGCAAACAACGTTGAACCGCTCGGGCCCGTCTGAACGAACGGATATATGTGGATTGTGGCATGTAATGCATGTCATTCCATTCTGGTAAGGCTTCAAAACAGCTACCTCCCCTTGGTTCTTATTCGACTCCATGAAGCAAGCGCTCATCCTCAAACGTTCAGCATGCGAGGCCATGATGTGCTGCTCACCGTCATCATCATAAACCGGCATGAACACATGCATGACATCCGAAAGTTTCATGCCTGGCTTGAAATCTGCAAACGACTTGCCCGGTTGCAAAACAGCATTTCCCTGGATGTGGCAGCGCTGGCAAACGTCAAATTGAAGATCAATGGGCAGCTTAGCTGGATTAACAATGGAATAATCAATTGACTTACTTGTGTCGATCAATATACCCATGGATTTTTCACGCACATGAATGCTTCCAGGTCCATGACAACGTTCACAATCAATGCCACCCTTCACGAGTGCATATTTATTGGAGGATCCCGATACAAAATCAGGGAGTCCATTGTGGCAGGTCATGCACTCAGCACCGATAATCCGGTTGAACCGGGTATTGTTGCCGTTTTCAAATCCAGGTGGCAAATCCCACTTGCCTTTTTGTGTGTAAAACGTGAGTGGCGCCTGGTACAAATATCCATTACTAGACCACAGGTGAGAGTTTGTATGTTGTCCTGAACCCACGATGTAGTCTATTCGTTCTTCGCGCAGGTGGATTGTATCCTTTCCATCCAATCTGAATTCACGGAAATACAAGTTTTCACCCTTCCAAAACGGATGGTAGCTCAGGTTTCGGTATGCATCATGGACTACAGGATGTCCGGAAAAGTCAGCAGCGCTCTTTTCAGGGGTGGCCTTCCCAAACGAAGATCCCATTCCGGTGTGGATGTAGGTAGCGTGGACATTGGGGTGACAGGAAGCGCAGGTTTGAATACCGACATACTGAACGGAATCAGCTAGCCCGGCATAGCTCGTTCTTGAGCGCGCAACCTCCTCTTGACTTTGTGTTTTGATGGATGTACAAGCCCAATCTGCACCGGCTACCACAATCGTAGCTACTACTGCGATCCATTGGAAAATGAGCGATTTCCGCTTCCGAAAAATCATACAACAATCTTCGGACGGACGAGTTGCATGACGGCTACATCATGCCAACGTGAATCATACACAATCCACTCTTTCAACAAGCCACAGGGCTGAAATCCGACTTTGCGAAAGAGCCGCAAACTAACATCGTTGTTGTTGTTGATGTGACAATATAACTGATGCAAGCTCAACACGCCAAAACAATGCCGCACGAGCAATGAAAGCGCTTCTGTTGCATATCCCTTCGCGCGCTGCTCTTTGTCACCAATAAGGATCCCGATTCCTGCACGCCTATTTTGAGGATCGAAATCGAAAACATCAATGTATCCGATTGTATTTCCTCTACCGGGAATTTCGGTAATGAGCTCAATAGCCAAACGCATCTGCCTCGAATTGTAAATATCCTGCGTTGCATTGGCATAATATTGCTCGAGCGTATAGCGAGAGTATGGCGATAGCGTTCCGCTTACAGGCCAAACCTCTTGGTCGTTCTCATAAATCATCATAAGATCGACATCCTTGGGCTCCAAAGCCCTGAGTAATACTCCGTTTCCCCTGATCATAGTTGTATCGTACCTTGAAATACCCGCTCCGCAGGCCCGATGAGTTGTATGTTCCGGAAGCCTTCAGTATCCGGATGGAAATTCACTTGTAATTCTCCGCCACGGGTTTCCAACAGAACACGTGATTCACTGACCCATCCAAGCCGGAATGCTACCAAGGCAGCAGCAGTAACTCCCGTTCCACAACTTAAGGTTTCGTCCTCTACACCGCGTTCGTAAGTCCTGACGCTAATCCGATCACCTTTCTGCTCAATAAAATTCACGTTGGTACCCGCTGGCTGGTCCCTCCAGGTATTTCTCAATTTTCTGCCCGAAAGGAGAACATCAAACGATTCTACTCCTTGAACTTGAACAACCAGGTGTGGCGAACCTGTATCGAGGAAGTGGCCCATGGTGACCGCCTCAATTGATGCTACATCCTTCATTGCAAGAACGACTTTTCCATCTGGCCGCACCGAAGCCATGTGAATACCATCACTTGCCCTGAAAGTAGCTTCACTGTTTTTAAGAGCCCCGGTTAGGCTGGCATGCCTCACAATGCATCTACCTCCGTTTCCGCACATACTACCTGGATTCCCATCGCTATTGAAGTAACGCATCGAGAAATCCAACCCCTCCTCTGATGCGGAAACAAAACGCATCAATCCATCGGCACCGATCCCAAACCTTCGATCACATAAGGTTCGAATGAGTTCAGGGGTCAGCTCGACGTTCGTTTCTCGGTCATCGAGTAGAATGAAATCATTCCCTGTTCCCTGGTACTTGTAAAACGGAACCTGCATATGCGTAAAAATAGGCAATTCGAACAATGCCCCAACGGTACCCAACTCGTTTGAGCGGGGAGTTAAATCAAGGTTAATTTCACATTGGGTTCATTTTTTGAAAAATAATTTCGCGCAGCAAAACGTATTAACACTCTCATTTAAAAAACCAGATCATGAAATCATTCAAGGTGTTTCTATTGGTAGCTGTCAGCTTGGCCGGGGGAATGTTGGGAGCCGGAATAATAAATCGTTTGAATCCAACAGCGAGCATGGCCATAAACAGCCAATGGCCTGTACGAAATGTCTCCTTGTTGAACACCGCTCCTCCAGCAGATTTCACAACAGCTGCAGAACTATCGGTTACGACTGCTGTTCACGTAAAAACCCTGACAAACCGCAGTGGCCAAATGGGCGGCCAGTTTTTTGATCCCTTTCAGTTTTTTTGGGGGCAACCGGCCCCACAGCAGGCACCACAGCAACAGTCGGCCGGCAGTGGAGTGATTATTTCGGATGACGGCTATATCGTTACCAACAACCACGTTATCGATCAAGCCGATGAAGTAAGTGTCACCTTGGACAACAAACAGTCCTATGCGGCAAAAGTCATTGGAACCGACCCCTCAACAGATCTGGCGCTGCTAAAAATTGAAGGAAAAGGTCTACCCTTTATGCGGTGGGGGAATTCTGATCAGGTAAGGGTTGGCGAATGGGTGCTGGCCGTAGGAAATCCGTTCAATCTTACCTCAACCGTTACGGCCGGTATTGTCAGTGCTAAAGCGCGAAATATAAATATTTTACCCTCTCAGCGATTCCCTATTGAATCCTTTATTCAGACCGATGCAGCGGTGAATCCAGGCAATTCCGGGGGCGCCTTGGTGAACGCTAGCGGAGAACTTATCGGCATCAACACCGCCATTGCATCGACCACCGGGTCTTACGCCGGATATTCGTTTGCCGTTCCAGTAAATATCGTTCGGAAGGTGGTAATGGATTTGATGGAATTTGGAACTGTACAGCGCGGATTTATTGGGGTAAGTATTCGGGATCTTGATGCCGATTTTGCGAAGGAAAAATCCATTTCATCTCTCAATGGTGTGTATGTAAACGGCCTTACTGAATCCGGTGCGGCAGCTAGTGCGGGAATAAAAGAAGGCGATGTCATCGTTTCAATCAACGGTTCCTCCATCAAATCTTCTCCGGAGTTACAAGAGCAGGTCGCGCGATACCGCCCGGGGGATGAACTTGCTGTTACCATCGTTCGCGGAGGTGTGGAAAAAACCCTGGCGGTAACACTTCGAAACCGCGATGGTGAAACCAAAATCAAGAGAAACGAAGCGGCTCAGGTCCTGGGTGCTTCACTTGAATCTGCCAAAGATTCAGAAATCTCCAAGCTCGGAATTCAGCATGGCGTGAGGGTAAAGGAATTGAATAGCGGCAAACTCAAGAGCGCAGGACTCCGGGAAGGATTCATCATCACATCCATCGACAACAAAGCGGTCAAATCGCCCCAGGAGGTACTGGACTACCTGGAATCGAGGGAAGGCGGGGTGCTGATTGAGGGGATTTACCCCAACGGAATGAAAGCGTTCTACGGTTTTGGCATGTAACTTGCCTTCGCTCTGAAAAAGCGGCCTCAAGCCCTCAAATTCGGCATAATCAGTCGATTATTTTTCAACAGCCGTCGCATTTTCCGCAAACCTAAACCTGACCTAAATCATGCGCCAGTTGAAAATTACGCGCTCCATCACCAACCGTGAGAGTGCGTCCCTCGAGAAGTATCTGGCCGACATCAGTAAAGAGCCAATGATCACAGCCGAAGAGGAAGCACGCCTCGCACGCCTGATCAAGGAAGGAGACCAAAACGCATTGGACAAGCTAACCAAGGCAAATCTGCGCTTTGTGGTTTCTGTGGCAAAGCAGTATCAGAATCAGGGCTTGAGTCTTTCCGACCTAATCAATGAGGGAAACCTTGGCCTGATCAAGGCTGCCAAGCGCTTTGATGAAACCCGTGGATTTAAATTCATTTCTTATGCTGTTTGGTGGATTCGCCAAAGCATTCTGCAAGCTATTGCCGAGCAGGCTCGCATCGTGAGGCTTCCGATGAACCAAATCGGTTCGCTGAGTAAAATCACCAAAGCCTTCAGCATGCTGGAGCAAGAGTTTGAACGTGAACCTACAGCAGAGGAGGTCGCGGCCGTCACCGAACTTCCGCTTGACAAAGTCAATGATGTGATGAAGGTGTCATTGAAGCATGTATCTGTCGACGCCCCATTTAAACTAGAGGAAGACTCCACCCTACTCGATGTACTCGAGAACACGGATTCACCCGGTACAGACGTACGCTTAATTCAAGAATCCCTGCGCAAGGAAATCGAGCGTTCACTTTGCGGGTTATCCTCACGCGAGCGTGAAGTACTCACCCTCTTCTTTGGTATTGGCGACAACCAACCCTTCACACTTGAAGAAATCGGCATGAAATTCAACCTGACCCGGGAGCGTGTTCGTCAAATCAAAGAAAAGGCCCTTAGACGTTTGCGTGGAAGGAACATCAATGTCGTTTTGAAAGCCTATCTAAGCGACTAACTACAAAAAGTGCATCAACGAAAAAGGGGGACAATCGTCCCCCTTTTTCGTTTTGAATCAGAGCTATCAATAATAGGTCAGGCGAATCACGTTAGCAAGGTATTTGGCAAAACGAACCACCTGTCGGCTGTAACCATATTCATTGTCGTACCACACATACAGAATCATACTTTTTTTATCCTTGGATACGATGGTTGCAGGTGAATCAACTATCGATGCGCAAGGGTTTCCAATCAGATCAGATGAAACCAGTTCATTGGAATAGGAATACTGGATCTGCTCTACCAAACGACCATTTAATGCGGCATCCTTCAATAATTCGTTCACGGAGTCTTTCGTGATCTCCTGCTTAACCGTCAAATTAAGAATAGCCAGCGAAACATCCGGTGTCGGTACCCGCACGGCATTACCGGTCAATTTCCCTTCTAAAGCAGGTATCACCTTGCTAACTGCTTTGTCAGCCCCGGTCTCCGTAATAACCATGTTCATCGCTGCAGATCGACCACGGCGGTATTTGCTGTGATAGTTATCCAGTAGATTCTGGTCGTTGGTGTAGCTGTGGATAGTCTCGATGTGCCCACGTTCAATACCAAGTTTGCTTTCGATTACAGCCAAAACCGGCACAATCGCATTGGTGGTGCAGGATGCGGCCGAATACACCTTTTCGTCCTCGTTGTGGCTGCGCTCGTTCACGCCGTAAACCACATTGGGAATATCGCCTTTTCCGGGGGCGGTGAGCAGCACTTTATCGATGCCGGAGGCCTTCAGGTGAAGAGAAAGTCCATCGCGGTCGCGGGATGCACCCGTATTGTCGATCAGCAGGGCATTGTTGATTCCGAATGATGCATAATCAACCTCGTCCGGATTTTTGGCATCAATCACGTAAATGGTATGTCCGTTTACAATGAGAGCGTTTTTATCGTGATCCTCGATTACGGTACCTGGAAACGGACCATGAACAGAATCGTTGCGCAGCAATTCGGCGCGCTTGCTCAGGTCATCGGCTGATCGCTTACGCACCACAATGGCCCGCAGTCTCAATTGCTCCCCTTTTCCGGCCTGGGCTACAAGTTCACGCGCCAGTATGCGACCGATTCGACCGAAACCGTACAATACCACGTCCCTCGGCACCATCTTGCGGCGATCGTGCCCGATAAAATCAGCCAGCTTGTTGCTGATAAAGCCGTTCACATCGTTTCCGAAGGATTGCCGCTCCTGAATCCACTCAGCGGTAAGCTTCCCGATATCTATCCTAGACGGAGCCAAATCGAACGTGGTCAATGCATGGGCAATCTCGAGCGTTTCCTGAATTCCAATCGGACGTTTTACAATGTCCTTTGCGTATTGATGAAGATTCAGGATCTGGCTTGCGGACCGATCAACCAACTGGTTGCGGAAGATGATCAGTTCAACGGATTTGTTGAACCACAAACTTCCGGTGATGTGAATCAGCTCAATGGCCGCTTTTTCCTGCTCAATCCAGTCGCCAAGCTGACGTTCATAGTTCTGTTGGCTTACGGGGTTTTCGGTTGTGCTTATCATATGCTTTTGGATGAACAAAGATACACCACCTGCGCCATGACAACCTCTACTTTTTTCAACAATGAATATACATAATTAATTGTTTGTCAATAGTATAGTATAAACAAACTGATGAAAAACCACAGATAAAAAAGAAAGGGATCCGTTGCCGAATCCCTTTTACCGGGTGAATGAGGGGGGTCGAACCCCCGACCTCCAGTGCCACAAACTGGCGCTCTAACCAACTGAGCTACATCCACCGTTTGCGTTGCAAAAGTAGTCACGAATACCCTTCGGCCAAATACAAGTTCACGATTCGTCTGCGAATTGGGGATTCACCTTCGTTACTTTTGTCTGCATGGATAAAACGGCCCACCTCGACGTGCAGGGAATGACCTGTTCGAGCTGCGCCAGCGGCATTGGTAAGCACCTTGAGAAACTTGGAGTCAAGGAAGTGCGCGTATACTTCGACAGTGGTGAGTTGGAGGCACTCCTTCCGGAAGGCTGGGATGAATCCCGTCTCATAGCAGAAATTGAGCGTTTGGGTTATTCGGGAAATGTGAAGGGCGGCCAAACACCAGAAAAATCGTTCTTCGACAAGCTGCAATCACTCGAGTTCCGTTTCGTGCTCAGTGCCTTGTTTACTATACCGCTCCTGGCTCACATGCTTTCCCCGTGGACAGTTCTTCATTCAGCAATCGTTCAATTTTTCCTCTGTTTACCCGTAATGCTAATCGGTTGGCAGCATTTCGGAAAAAGCGCAATCGGCGCATTGCGTTCGGGTATACCGAACATGGATGTATTGATTTCGCTGGGCTCCGGATCAGCTTTCATCTATTCTTTGTTGAGTTGGTTTGGCAGCAGTGGCGAACATCACGGTGATTTATACTTTGAAACCGCGGCCAGTATCATCACACTTCTTCTTCTGGGCAATCTGATTGAACGCCGCAGCCTGCGTTCAACACAAAAAGGTCTGAGTGATCTCATCCGCCTTCAACCCTTGAAAGCAAGCCGGCTGGTGAATGCCATGACCAACAATGAAAGAACAGAAGATGTTGAGGCATCTGCATTGCGACCCAATGACCTTGTTCTTGTTCAGAGCGGTTCGCGTATTCCGGCTGACGGACAAGTATATGAGGGAGAAGCGCGCATCGACACCTCCATGATGACTGGCGAGGCCATGCCCCGCAAATGCGTTCCGAACGATGCTGTACTAAGCGGAACGATTGTGAGTGAGGGATACATCAAATTCATCGTGAAGCAATCCGGTACGGAAACCACCCTGAGCAGGATGATTGATGTTATCCGAAACGCGGCCATGCGCAAACCTCAGATCCAACGGTTTGGCGACCGAATCAGCGCTGTGTTCGTACCGGTGGTAATTGGTATAGCCTTGATCACCTTTCTCCTATCCTGGTTATGGTTCGGTTACGACAGCGGCGAATCACTTCTAAGAGCAATTGCTGTGTTGGTCATCTCCTGTCCCTGCGCGATGGGACTCGCAACCCCGACTGCGGTGGCGGTGGCGATTGGTCATGCTGCACGAAATGGGATACTGATAAAAGGTGGTGATACACTGGAAAGGTTGAATGGTGTAAGCACTCTCGTTTTTGACAAAACCGGAACACTTACAGAGGGGAAAATGAAACTTGAGTCGTTGGAAGCAGACTCAGACCCAAAACTCGTAAAGGCTCTTTTAGGAACGCTAGAGCAGTACTCAACCCACCCATACGCAAGGACACTGGCCGCTGAATTTAGCCAGGAGACCTTACCCGCAGAAATCCGATTTAAAGAAATTCGCGAGGTCAAGGGACAAGGTATCGAGGCCAAGACAGTCGATGGGAAACTCATACGATTGGGATCAGCGCGTTTCACTGGAGCAGAACAAGACCCAACTTTTCAAGTTTTTTTGAGTTTTAACCAGGTTATCATCGGTCGGGCGCGATTCAGTGATCCGCCACGAGAAGAAGCTACGGAAGTTGTTCGCCGCTGCCGCGAAATGGGAATGCGCATTGTACTGCTCAGTGGAGATCGCCAATCGGCCTGTTCCAGCCTGGCAGCCAAATTGGGCATCGATGAAGTCTATGCAGAACAATTGCCGGACGACAAATTCAATCGGATTCAACTGCTTCGAAAAAATGGTCCGGTAGCCATGATTGGCGATGGAATCAATGATGCTGCTGCCATGGCGATTGCCGATGTCGGAATCGCGGTGGGCCAAGGATCATCGATTGCGATTCAAACAGCAGAGATAGTCCTGTTGAACAATCAGCCGATTGGTTTGTTACCTGAATTGCTGACGCTTTCAACGCGCTCAATCCGTACCATCCGACAAAATCTGCTTTGGGCACTTGCATACAACTTGGTTGCCATACCGATGGCTGCAGCAGGTTACCTGAGTCCCCTATTGGCCTCCCTATCGATGGCATTCTCTGACGTGGTGGTAATCGGAAATTCATTACTTCTGCACGTTCGACACCGATTCACACGACAGTGATTTCAGTTCTCAAGAAAATCAGCCCTGTGAGGGCCATGCAGGCTTTCCAGTTGATGCGCTTTTCGGCTGCATTTCTGACCGGAATCATCCTGGCTCATTCTGGTTTGTCGTTAACAACGATTGGCACTTACGAATCGCTCGTTTTTTTGTCGGCAGCAACTGGTTTTTTTTGGGTAAACGGAATCAGCGGAGCCTTTGCAGGTAGCTTTTCAATCGATAAAGAACGCAGTACGCGAAAGAAAATTAACGACACGTATAATCTGCTTATCATTTGCTCGCTGCTTGTTACAACTGTACTCTATGTATTAAAACCGTTTGTGCTTGAATGGACCGGACCTGAACTCAATACCGCCTTTCCGATCTTCCTGGCCTTTGTCTTTTTAAACAATATCGGATTTGTCAACGAGTCGATAATGCTCGTCCAGAAGCGTGCACTTGGCCTGATCCTTTATGGCGTTTTTTTATTGTCATCCCATTTAATCGGGGCTCTTGTCGTCCTCGGCAAGGGAGGTGGTATTCAAGACTTACTACTCCTCTTACTCGCCATTGCTATAGTGCGAAACATTTTGGCTCTAACACTCATTGGACGTGAAGGCTTTGAGCGTCCAACACGTTCGGGAATAACGGCAATGGCTGCAGCGAGTGCGCCGCTGGTTCTGAGCATGCTGATTTCCGGTTCGGCCGAAACCATTGACGGACTTCTGGTGGGTCATTTTCTAGGCCCCGATGCATTTGCCGTGTTCCGCTACGGCGCTCGGGAGCTTCCTTTTGCCACCCTGCTTGCCGCAGCATTATCATCTGCGATGGTCGCCGGCTTGGCCCAGTCCGGAATGTCGGTGGAGTCGATGCGGGAATTGAAACGTGAAACCGCAGGACTGATGCACATTGTTTTCCCGGTTTCGATTGCGCTGATCCTGTCAAGTCACTTTATCTATCCGCTTTTTTTCAGCACTGCATTTGCACAAAGTGCATCGGTATTTAACATCTACTTACTGCTTGCCATCGCCCGTGTCTGCTTCCCTCAAACACTAGTCATGGCACTTGGCAGAAATGACTTGATTTTTAAAACCGCTTTGATTGAGTTACCGGTAAACATCGTTTGCAGTCTTGGTCTACTGTTCGTTGCCGGCATCGAGGGAGTTGCCTGGGGGACCGTGATTGCATTTTCAACCGAAAAAGTCATCCTTTATGTCCGATTGAGACGCGAGACACCTTTCCGCTTGATTGACTTTCATCCGGTAAAGCTGTGGCTGGTTTATTCCTGCATCTTACTTGGCGCTTATGTAGTTTCTGAAATTATTGCTAATCAATAAGATAGGCGATTTTTGAATTCTTAAAGGGGCATTATTTCACACTGTTCCATATGCCCATGTGAATAATTACACCCGGAAGACAGACGGATTTTTCAATCATTCCGCTATGTTTGTGAATCCGGCGAATTCCACCGGACTTCTACTAGAAAACCATATCACTCACACTCATCATTAATCAAAACCAAAACCACATGAAGAAAAACGTACTCTTCGGTCAGGTTGGACGCGTAGGTGCCCTGCTCCTCGCTGCAGCTTGTCTATCGGCACCAGCCGACGCTCAAAACCGTGTGATGGCTCCCGGAAAGGTTGTCAAAGCCGGCAAGTTCATCCCCAAGGTTGAACCAAACACCCCTGTAGCAACCAACCTCACCACCAAAGCACCGGTGCGCAAGGGAAGCAGCAACACCAACACGATTGCCGTTGCTACCAAGACCGACATTGCTACCTCTGCCAACATTTACGGTTCGCTCGTAAGTGAAGGGACTTTAGCCGCCTATAATGGGGCAGTGGATGTTGTCAGCTACAGTAACCGTAAGGCTATTGGAATTACAGCTCCAGTAAACAACAGTGGCGTAGTTCAAACACATGTGAGCTATGATAAAGGTCAAACTTGGGATACGACTTTGGTTCTGACTCAAAATGCAGGTCCAGTTAACCGTTACCCAAATGGTGTTGTAGCCAATCCTCCCGGCAACACGACTGCAAACCAAGCTTATGCTGTGGTTGCAGCTCCTCTGCTGGATGGTTCTGCATGGGACGGAGGAACATTTGCTTCTTTGCGTCTTGACAACCAGAACAGTTCCGTTTTGAATATCCCTAACGCTTCCGCTACCTCTACCATCCAGTTCATGCCCCGTTTGGGAATGTGCACCGGAACAAACGGTAATGTATATGTATTGGGATCGAACTACGATTACAATGCTACTGCTCCTTATTTTGATGGAGCGGTTGTTAATCGTGGTGTTTGGGATGCTGCCAACAACAATTACACCTGGAGCCAAACCCTGGTTTACCATGCATTCAGCAATGATCCTGCTGATGGCAGCCAGAATTTCTCATCACTTGGAAACATCGCCTTCTCACAGGACGGTGTAACCGGCTACCTGGTAATGATCGGACGTGATTCAATCAATGATCACCTCTCTCCGATGCCAATCATCTACCGTACGACAGATGCCGGTGCAACCTGGTCTCTTTACTATAGTGGAGATTTCTCTCCGCTGTTTGCCGGTTTCTTCCCTGCTTCTCCAGCAGCCAACCCTGCAAACGACCGTCCATTCTGGTACCTGAACAACAGCATGGACCTTCAAGTTGATGCGAACGGTAAAATCCACATCCTCTGCGAGGTTGCTGGTTCTTACTCAAACGACCTTGACTCACTCGGCTTCCTGAACAGCTACGGAACCATTTTCGACGTTTACGAAGACAACACTGGTAACTGGAATGCACTTTGGGTTGGAACGATCTTCACTGATCCGGATCCAATCGATGCTGCAACAAGCGTAAACACCCTCGGTTGGGCAGTTTCCTTCGATGGACGCGTTCAGATGTGCCGTTCAAACGATGCCACCAAAATGGCGTATTTCTGGATGGACACTGATACTTCAATCGCTGCAACGAACCTCTACCCGAACATCATCGGTGTAGCTGCTGACTTCACCAATTCACTTTACACAAACCCCATCAACTTCACTGCCAACGGTAGCTACGATTCCAATAACTACTGGCTGTGTGTTGCTGGTGATGGTTGGGATGCTTCAGGCAACTTCGTTGCACCTGCTGTAACAAGCCGCTGCTTGGTAGATGGCGGACTTGACACCAACCCCTGGATGCACGAGTTCGTAGGTGGACTTGAGTTCGGTTCAGCCGATTACGTAAATCCGTTCGTGACTTCTGTCAACGAACTGCCCAACAGCCTGAACACAATCTCCCTCTATCCGAACCCCACTACAGCGCTGAGCAACCTGGTCCTCGACCTGAAGAAAGGCTCGAACATCGTTGTAAACGTGGTAAACAACCTCGGACAGAATGTATTCAGCAACAACTACGGTTTCCGCGCAGCTGGCAGCAACAACCTGCAGCTTGACCTCAGCGAAGCCGCTACCGGTCTCTACGTTGTTCAAATCATCCTCGACGGTGAAATGACCAGCAAAATGCCTTTCCTGAAATGGGCGTTTCGGGTTCAATGGAATCCGGATCATAAAACTGTGTCCTGAATGCCAGAACCGATTTCATTTTCAATTCAATGAAATCGCTGATGTCTATCACAAAATCGGGCTTTAAGTACCGATCTTGTATGTAGTGGTAAACCGCAGAAGGTCGCCATGCCAATTGCTCCTCACCGTCCCATTGGCTGGGTATGCGAGGCAGCCCGGCAAGAAAACAAGCCTTCGATACAAGTCGTGCCGCTTTTCCATGATCGGGGTGGCGATCACTGTTCGAATTGCAAATTACCACATCGGGTTTGAGATAACGGATTACCGGAATTAATGCCAGCTGATGCGATGCATCATCAGAAAAGAAACCGTCCTTGAACTCCATGTTCATCCGCAGCTCGACTCCGAGTAGTGAAGCGCTCGCTGCGGATTCCGCATCCCGAATATCGGCTGATCCACGGGTACCGAGTTCACCGCGGGTGAGGTCTACAATGCCCACCTTCCTCCCATTGGCCACTTCCCTTGCAATAGATCCTCCTGCGCCCAACTCTACATCGTCGGGGTGAGCACCAAAGGCCAGTAAATCAAGCTTCATGACGATACGAAGTTAATCCATTCAGCCATCGAAGTCGAATAGCGTGTGTACACCTTGTTTTGCTCCGGAAACACGAACTTCGCAAGGATGAACTCCGGCCTTTCTCGCTTACTATCGGTATTCGCCTACGAATTCAGAACCGAGTTCAGAAACAAAGAATCGATCAGCGGCATTTTGGTTTACGCCCTTGCTTCGATTTTTATCACCTGGCTTTGCTTTTTACAATCACCGGGTACGCAAGCCTGGACCGGATTATACTGGATCATACTTCTATTTGCAGCCACCAACGCTGCCGGACGTAGTTTTATCCGTGAAAGCCGGGGACTTCAGCTTTTCCATTATATGCTGTTCAGGCCAGGCGAAGTGATACTGGCCAAATCACTTTTTAATTTCCTGTTACTTTTTGCCTTGGGATTGTTGAACCTGTGTTGCTTCACGCTGATGTTCGGCGGAAAGGAAGGAACCCTCAACGAATTGTTGTTATTGACACTCCTGGGCGCGTTCGGCCTATCGGCTGTACTTACACTCGTTTCGTCTATCGTATCCAAAGCCTATGGTAATGCCTCCTTGGCTGCGGTCTTGGGATTCCCCTTGCTTTTTCCGGTTTTATTGATTCTTGTTAAAAGCACGTTGGCACTTCTTGAGGGTGGTCAGTCCCCAAACTGGCTCATGCTTGTCGCATTGGATGCACTACTACTTGCCCTCTCCTACATCCTGTTTCCCTACCTTTGGCGGGAATGAGTCAGGGTTCCTCTTTCGTGTTTTTTCGGGGTTTTGCCTGGAAGGCGCTTAGCCTTATTTTGCTGTTTTACACCTTTTATCAGGGATTCAACGGCACGGTGCCCGAGATGCCAATCCTTCACCAGACTATTCGCAATCTTTATTTCCACGTGACCATGTGGATGGCTATGCTTGTGCTTTTGCTGTCCAATGCCATTTATGGTATCCGGTTTCTTTCCTCTGGCAATCTGGATCTTGACTTAAAAGCGGATGAATGTGCTAAATCCGGAATGATATTCGGCATTGCCGGATTGGTTACCGGAATGATTTGGGCCAATTACACTTGGGGAGCACCTTGGGTAAACGATCCTCAATTGAACGGCACAGCAGCCTCCCTGCTCATTTACGCGGCTTATTTTGTGTTGCGAAATGCAATCAGTGAATCAAGCAAGCGTGCTAAGCTGGCGGCTGTATATTCCATATTCGCATTTGTGATGATGTTTGTTTTCATCATGGTCATTCCCAAGCTCAGCGATTCATTACACCCCGGTAAAGGCGGAAATCCCGGATTCAACAAATACGATCTCGACAGCAATATGCGAATGGTTTTCTATCCAGCCGTAATCGGCTGGACACTTCTTGGAGCCTGGTTCACCGAACTGAGAATCCGAATTCGCCGAATTGAACAAAAAATCGAATTAAACGCATGAATACCCGACTTTCATTCTTGCTGTTTGGCTTAGTTTTCCTGAGCAACACGGCATGCGCCGAAAACATAAATACCTGGATGGTGACAGATAACAAGATCAATGTGGTGGTCACCGTAGCATTTGTTGTTTTGTCCATCATGGCCGTCTGGCTATTCCGCATTGAAACACGCCTCGGAAAAATCGAACGCCAGTCGGCACAAACGAAGTCATGAAACGAAGCCACATCATCGCACTGGTCGTAATTGCTGTCGGGCTCGCTGTTGTTGTAAGCTCTATCAGTAATTCGAGCACCTATGCCGATTTCACCACGGCATCTGAGCATGAAGGTACATCGTACCATGTGGTTGGGAAAGTCAACCTGGAGGAGGCTTTTCGCTATGCACCTGAACAGAACGCCAATTTGTTCGGTTTTACGATGACCGACAACAAAGGAGTCCGGAAAAACGTGCTATACAACGGTACCAAACCTCAGGATTTTGAGCGTGCAGAACAAATCGTGGTCGTTGGACGGATGGAGGGCTCAACTTTTCAAGCCAGTCAGATTCTTATGAAGTGCCCGAGCAAATACAACGGGAACGAACAGGACCGCGCCCGAATGGGTGAATCGGCATCCTGAACCTAAATCAAGCCTATGGAAATCCAGTATATCGGCGAACACCTTGTGTTTGGTCAGTTGGGTAATGCTCTGATCACCCTCAGCTTTGTTGCAGCCCTGCTTTCAACTGCCTCTTGGTGGATTTCGATCAAATCGGATGAATTCGAACGGAATGACTGGATCAAACTGGCCAAAACCAGTTTTTGGATCCACGCCGTATCAGTCATTGGCATCATCATACTGATCTATTTTCTGATTCATGGCCGGTATTTCGAGTATTATTACGTCTGGCAACACAGTAATTCGATTCTTCCGATCCGATACATGTGGGCCTGTTTGTGGGAAGGTCAGGAAGGCAGCTTTCTGGTTTGGACCTTTTGGCACCTGGTTGTGTCCTTTTTCATCTTATATCGAAAAGACAGTTGGCAAGCGCCCGTAATGGGCGTCATCATGGTCATTCAGGCTTTCCTGGCCTCTATGCTTCTTGGCCTTGAATTGGGCACGATCAAAATCGGATCAAACCCGTTCATTCTTCTACGCAATCACCCTGATTTCGCCAATCTCCCCTTCATCCGCATGCCGGATTACCTGTCGAAAATCCAGGACGGCCGAGGACTTAACCCACTACTTCAGAATTACTGGATGGTGATTCATCCTCCAACGCTGTTCCTCGGGTTCGCAGCTACCGCCGTACCCTTTGCGTACGCCATCGCCGGACTAGCCACAAAGCGTATTCGCGAGTGGATAACACCAGCATTACCCTGGACGTTAGCCGGAATTGCCATTCTTGGAACGGGTATTCTGATGGGTGGTGCCTGGGCTTACGAATCACTTAGCTTTGGTGGATTCTGGGCATGGGATCCGGTAGAGAATGCGAGCCTTGTACCCTGGCTAACCTTGGTTGCTGCCAACCACGTGATGATCATTCAGCGGAAAAACGGAACCGCATTGGGCAGTTCAATAATCCTCGTTGTTATCACCTTTCTGCTGGTCCTATACTCCACTTTCCTAACACGGAGTGGTATTTTGGGCGATACTTCTGTTCATGCTTTTACCGATCTGGGCATGAAAGGGCAGTTGATTCTCTACATGCTATTTTTTGTTGTTTGGTCAATCGCTCTGATGATCAAACACCGGGTTGAACTTCGTGGAAATCAGGATGACGATGCCATCAGCAGCCGTGAATTCTGGATGTTTATCGGCACGCTCGTCCTCGTCGTTTCGGCGATACAGATTACAGTCACCACTTCCCTACCGGTAATTAACAAGGTATTCGGCACCAAGCTTGCACCGCCGGAAGATGCGGTGGATTTTTACAACAGCTGGCAAGTTCCGTTGGCCTTTATCATAGCAAGTTTGATGGCCGTAGGCCAATACTTCAGATGGAAGTCAAGCGATACGAAGGCTGTTTTAAAGAGGCTTTCACTCAGCTTTGTGATCTCCCTACTTCTGACTGCAGCCTACCAATGGGGATTCGGTTTCAACCGCATTCAACATGTATTGTTGTTGTTCAGTTCGATTTGGGCATGCACATCCAATGCTGATTACCTGATCAGAGCGCTAAAGGGAAAGCTATCCGTTGGAGGAGCAAGCGTTGCACATGTTGGCATGGCGCTGGTGCTATTGGGTGCTCTGGTCTCAAACGGAGCCAAACAGGTCATTAGCCAAAACAGACTGCGCGTCGATCTCGGCAAGGATTTTCCGAACAACGAAAACATCCTGTTGTACCAACGCGATACATTGCCGATGGGCGAATACTACGTGACCTACAAAGGGCGCACACAGGAAGACATCCACATCCGGTTTGAGGTTGAATATTTCAAGCAGAATCCGGAAAACGGACAGCTTGAAAAAGACTTTTCACTCTTCCCATTTGTCCAGTTGAACAAGCAGATGGGGAACGTGAGCGAACCCAGCACAAGGCAGTACGATAACCGGGACATTTACACCCACGTTACGTATGCCGAAATGGAAGATGCTTCAGCAAAATCCGACCAAAACGGCTATAAAGAGGGTAAGGAATTTGAACTTCGTCCTGGCGATACGATCACAACCAGCAATAGCCTGATTGTTTTAGAAGGTCTCAGCCGGAATGTGGATCGAAACAAGTACATGATTGCGGATGGAGACCTTGCTGTTTCCGCACAATTGCTTGTGATGGATGTAAACCGTAAACTTTTCCGGGCAGAACCAGTATTCATTCTTCGCGACAGTACCTATTTCAACCGCCCCGATGAAATCGAGGAACTCGGACTGAAGTTCACTTTTGAGAAAGTACTTCCAGAGGAGAACAAAGTGAAGATTCTTATCGCTGAGAAAGAAGGGAACTCTCGGGATTTCATCATCATGAAAGCCATCATCTTTCCACACATCAACCTTCTTTGGATAGGCTGCATTCTTCTTGCTGTTGGAACATGGATGGCCGTGGTTCGTCGCCTGCGCGAAGCGCGTAATACGGACTAATCATGGACGTCGGCATCATCGGTTCGGGAAATCTCGCCTCACAGCTGACTGAGGCACTCAGCCGTTCGGGGTTTACACCTTTGTTCATCCACAGCCGGAACCAGAAAACAGGAAAAGCTTTATCGCGTAAATCAGGAGCACCCTTTTTGAAAGCGGTTCCACCTGCTGTTAATCCGAAGAATTCGGTTTTGCTGCTATGTGTTAGTGATGACGCCATCGACTCCTGTATGTCCCAATACCAGTCGCTGGGCTACACGCTGATACATCATTCCGGAATGAAGTCTTTACCAGACTTACGAAAGATCAATTGCGGTTGTGCTGTGTTGTGGCCGGTTCAGACTTTGTCTACGCAACTTAAACCGGATTGGAAAAAAGTACCGCTATGTATTGAGGCCAGCGACAAGGAAAGCCTTTCAAAAGTCAGGAAGATAGCCAGGATATTGGGCGGGCCTATTTACCTGCTTGACAGCGATGCCAGAGCACAGGCCCATCTTGCCGCAGTATTTTCAAACAACTTCGTCAATGCACAATTCAGCATTGCTGAAGCCATACTCAAGCCGAAAAAAATTCCATTTGAGTTGCTACTGCCTTTGATTCGGCAAACGGTTGCTGGCGTAAAAAAATCGGGAAACCGTGAACGACAAACTGGCCCTGCGCGCCGTGGCGACCTTAAGTCAATCCGCCATCAGGAAAAGATGTTGGAATCAGAACCCGAACTCAAGAAGGTGTACAAAGCCATTTCAGCCTACCTACTAAAAGATTTCGGACACAGTTCCTGAACCCTTTACTTACCCCCACCGAAGGGAAACATCCTTCTCAACTGCGACATACGGTCCCCCTCCGACTGAGGAAAAACCCCTTTACTGACTGTTCGGATATCTTCAACCGAGTAGAAGGCATTGGGTTGATGCTGGTGTACCAGTGAACGCACAAGGTCTACATCCTTTCGCTTGATAACCGTCAAGAGGATCTTGACAGGACCTTTCGCACCCTCTGCATCGATGGTGGTGATTCCAAACGAATGTTCCACCAGGCTCTTCCGTAAATCACCGGCATCCTGTTGGGTGATAATCCGCATGACTTGCAAGCCAAGAGCAAGTCTTTCCTCGATCTTGATTCCAAAAAAGATACCTGTGGAGTAACCCAACGCATAGGTGATGAAGCAAACCGGATTGTTGAGGTTGCGCATGATCTGACTAATCGCCAATAACCAGATCAGCACTTCGATAAAGCCGAGAAAGGGGACAATATAGCGCACTGACTTACTCAGGAAAATATTCCGTAATGTGGCAAGCGTAACATCACACATGCGCGCGAAAAAAACCAACAAGGGCAACACTACCCATTGGAACATCTCAGACTGCATAAACGAATCAGAAAACATGGTCAGTCAAGAGGTGATTGACGAGCTCAGGCACACCCTCGCAGGCAGTTTTAGCAAGGATGGAATAACCTGATAGTCCGGCCGGAAGTTGCGGATTGGGATCAATCAGCCATGCTTTAGCATTTTCAGGTATATGATACACCAGCGAGGCTGCCGGATAAACCGCAAGCGAAGTGCCCACAACCAGAAATAGATCAGCAGTTGAAACAAGGTCAATGGCTTGA
Organism: Sphingobacteriales bacterium; assembly: GCA_021299095.1. Lineage (GTDB taxonomy): Bacteria > Bacteroidota > Bacteroidia > AKYH767-A > OLB10 > JAJTFW01. The sequence continues at coordinate 28,799 of JAJTFW010000027.1, forward strand.
TCCATCGCTGGCACTGACTCACCAAACCATACGATGTGTGGCCTTAGCTGCGAGCCAAGCGGACAGGTGTCGCCCACATTGATCAAGTTACCAGATAGCTCGACCACATGATCAGGATTCACCGTGCTTCGAGCCTTACGGATCTCGCCATGTAAATGAAGGACGTTTGTTGAGCCTGCGCGTTCGTGAAGATCGTCGATATTCTGCGTTATGATGTGGAGTTCGAAAACCGACCGTAGTTCTTCAAGCGCATAGTGCGCCGCATTGGGTCTGGCATTGGCAACTTGTTCCCTACGCAAATTGTAAAACTGAAGGACTAGCGCAGGATTTTTGCTCCAGGCCTGCGGTGTAGCAACTTCCTCAATTGGATATTCATCCCACAGTCCGCCACTGTCGCGAAAGGTACGGATTCCGCTTTCGGCACTGATACCTGCACCAGTGAATACCACAACGCGCTTCATACAACAAAGAGAATCCGAACGAACCAATGAACACGTCGGAATAGACGCGAAATTTCAACCGGCCTGCGTGAATTACATTATCCGACGGTGGCCCCTTCCGGAAAACGATAACCGCGCAACAAATCGGAAGCAGACATACGCTTTTTACCGGGCAATTGAAGCTCCAGCAGGTGTAGAAAACCATCGGCACAACTCACCTTGATTTCCGCTTTACCATCCGATTGCAAGGTGTGTGTTAACACCGTACCTGCCAATTCCGGTTTGCTTCGCAAGACCTTAATTGCGGTGGAGGTGCCATCTGGCAGCATGAGCTCGATAAATGCTCCGGGATAGGGACTCAGGCCTCTGACCTGATTGTGCAGGTGAATGACCGATCTGGAAAAATCTAGTCGACAATCCTCTCTGAAAATCTTGGGGGCCGGATGTAAGGTGTTTTCGTCCGCGATGAACTCCTCTTGCTCAATCGCTTTGGCCTTACCCAGGACAATTGCATCGGCAGTTTTTACAACCAAGTCAGCACCGATTACCATAAGCTTATCGTGTACTTCTCCTGCGGTGTCATCCGGACCAAGGGCAATATGCTCCTGAAATAAAATCCCTCCTGTGTCAATCTCGCGGCGTATGAAAAAAGTTGTGACCCCGGTTATCTGTTCCCCGTTCATGATTGCCCGGTTGATAGGAGCGGCACCCCTGTATTGGGGCAAGAGACTGCCGTGCAGATTAAAGGTTCCAAGTCGAGGCATGGACCAAACCGATTCCGGAAGCATTCGAAAGGCTACTACCACGAACAACTCTGCGCCCAATGAGCGTAGTTCCTCCAAAAAATCCGGTCCGCCCAGTCGCTCAGGCTGCATCACCTTCAATCCGTGATTAAGTGCAAATTGTTTGACATCCGACATGAGTGGCTTTTGGCCCCTCCCTGCGGGTCGGTCAGGAGCCGTAATGACAGCAGCAATTTTATAACCGGCTGTCATCAACTTGTTGAGTGACGGCACCGCAAACGCGGGAGTCCCCATGAAGACCACTGCCGGCTTCCCGTTCAAAGAACCTTGAGCTTCCATTTACCACTGCGAAGGTACAGCAGGGAAAGCGTACCCATGAAACACCAATACAAGATTTCAGAAACCCAAACTACGGCCACGGCAGATGGAAAAACCAAAGTCACCGCTACCAGATATACGATATACACCAACAGCGATATGATTTCGATGCGCATGGACGCTATGGTCATTCCCGTTCCGGATACGGCCATCATAAACACCATGGCGGGGCCGAAAAAAAGAGTTGCGAGGCAGACGATCAAAAAGGGATTTTGCGAGGCGGATACGATATCTGCATCAGAAGTACACAAACCGAGCAATGGATTCATGAACAGCAAACAGAGCGAAATCACCAGCAGACAAGATGCAAAACTGAATTTTGAAATCCTGGTTATAAGCCGCATCACTTCATCGCTTCGTCCTTGTCCGATTACATTCGAGACCATACTACTTGTTGCCTGGGCAATTCCCCAAACCGGAGTCATGAGGACCATGTAAACAGAACGTACGACGTTCGAAACAGCAAGTTCTCTGGACCCCAGTTTCTCAATCAGGATAAAAAAGAGGAACCAAGCCCCCATGGATAAAAAATGCTGTAGAATCATTGGAGCAGACAATGTCATCAATTGCCTGTATAATCGCACTGAGCTATGCCATGAGTTAAATATTCCGTATCGTGCTGAGGTTCCCTTGGCAATGGTGTATGCTATCGCAAAAATAGCAGCAATCGTTTCTGAACAGGCAGATGCAAAACCGCTCCCAGCTATGCCCATGGGTTCCACACCCATTGCACCAAAAACAAATACATAATTCAGGATGACATTCAACACCACCATGACCAGTGTTGTGTAAGTAATGATTCGTGTATCGGCTATTCCGGTGTAAAAGCAGCGCACGAGCACCATTATTAGCATTGGAACCAAGCCCCAGGATCGCGCCTTCAGGTAGGTTGCCGTTAGCTGCGAAATGTGCGAATCATTTACAATTAAATCGAGAAATTGTGGCACAACCGTAACCAGCGTAGCGCTCATAGCGATACCAAACGCAACCAATAATTTAAAAGATACGACTACTACCTCTGCAACACGATCGGTAGCGCCTTCACCCTCCCTACGCGCAATCATGATTTGAGAACCTGTCCCCAATGCCACCCCTATCATCACCAGCAACATGTAAAAAACGCCACCCAGTGCGGATGCTGCCAGCTCAGGTTCGCCGAGGCGACCCACAAAGGCGACATCCGTGAAATTAATCACGGTATTCCCCAAACTACCCAGCATGATTGGCCAGGCCAGGTTCCAGATGTCACGGTATGAACCGGTAATGCGCATAGGTCGCGCAAAGGTCAACAATCGGAGGGCACCGAATGAGCCTGTTCCGGTTTATTGTGAATCAGTAGAATTGAACACCATTTTGTAGTGTGCCAATCCTGCTTCATAAAAAAGTTCGCCCACTTCGCTGAACCCGGCACGACGGTACAGGTTCATGGCAGGAAGCTGCGCATGTAAATACACCATTTTTTGAGGAACCAGAGCCTCTTTCAAAACCTCATCCAGGATAGCTGAACCCGCACCGCGTCCGCGATAATCCTTTAAAACAGCAAAGCGCTCCAGCTTCACCCCTTTTTCGGTGTGTCGCCAGCGCGCTGTGCCGATACTATGGCCGTTGTACGTTAAGAGTACATGGCGGCTCGTTTGTTCAAATTCATCGTATTCCTCAGCAGGATCAACCTGTTGCTCTTCTACAAATACCTTTTGGCGAATGCTACTTGCTTGAGAAGCGAGATCCTGTTGATCCCAGGTAAACCACTTCGCTTCATACATTGCGGGTTCCATTCCACAATGTTACCGATTGTTTACGAATTCAACTCAATGGCTGACCACGATGCGTTCGGTCCATGCGGATCCTGCAGCATCGGTGATGCGTAGCATATAGGCTCCTGTCGACAAATTTGAGATGTCCACAACCGGTGTTGTGAAACCATCTTGCAGCGTTGACGGGGAAGCAACAATTCGGCCTTCCAAGTCGGTCAGTTCGGCTTGCACATTACCCATTCCCTCTGGCAGACGGATGGTGAGTTGAGTGCCTGTAGCCGGATTTGGGAATACCTCTAGACGGGTAGGCACGAAGCGAACGCTGATGATGTTGGAGTAGTCACTTGTACCATCTCGATCAACCTGACGAAGGCGGTAGTAGTTGATTCCGCGGATTGGCTGACGATCATCGAGGACATATTTGCGAACCGTGGTTGAGAAACCTGCAGCCTGTACTCGGCCGATTGAGGTGAAATTGACTCCATCCGTGCTGCGTTCAACATCGAAGTAATCGCTGTTGACCTCCGAACTGGTAGTCCAATTCAACCCAACACTGGCGCTGCGGGCCTTTCCTTCAAACAAAACCAGCTCAACCGGCAGCGGATTGTTGAATCCGGTACCATTGGCTAATGCGAAATAGCTGTTGAAGGCATAAAATGGATCCGTATTAATTGCACCTGCAGGTGATGTGCTCGCATCGCCACCAAGGTCAATCCATGAACCAGATCCATTATCACGAGCAACACGCAATCCGAGAGGCTCAGTCACTACATCATCGCTGCCGTATACAAGGTTCAACACCGCTGATGACAGGTTGGAAATGGATTCACGCTCCAGCCTGAAATACCGCACATCGGAAACGTGCGTAAGCGTTCCGGGTAAGCTAAAACCGAAGTTTTGTGCCGATGCATTAACCACTTCGGCCTTGTACTCAACCGGAGTCGTGTTGTTGTGCGCTACTGTCAGCGACATGGGGCGGAATGCAGCCTGATCACCTACGGGGAAGATCACAGTAGACTGGCTTGACAGTGAAAGACGGGCGTGGAAAGGGCCATCCACAAAGGATGCCATTGAACCAGGACTCCAACTTGAACCTGTAAGACAAATCACAGGGCTCGCTGCTGTAGTCACCAATTTCCCGTCCATCAAATCGAGTCGACCTGCAACTTGAAATGAGCGATACATATTCACACCCGCTGGTGTATTGATGCGAAGACTGTGCAAAGAGGTATTGGATGCCGCATTCATTCCAAGCGCCTGCCATCCCTCAATCGCCAGTGTACTGCTGCGCATATTCATTGTTCCATTGTTGAACAGTGTATGATTGTTATCGTAGGTACTGCTCAATGTAAGCGTACGGCTATCACCTGTGGCACCGCTGCTTGAACGAATATCAAAGGTTTTATTGGCATCGATACGCAGACTCATCATTTGAATATCCTCCGTATTGTTCATGCTGGGACGAAGTGTAATATTAGCTCCGCCAGGTCCGGTTAGCCAAACGTGCGGAAACAGTACGTTTACATAGGGCGAGAACCGGAATGTTGAATTTGTCGGTGTCGAAGACCATCCGAACTGCATCGTTCCACCTGTAATATCAACAAAGACGGAGTTACCCGAAAGATCGATATCACTAGCTGACGGACCACCATTGGTAGCCTTTTCAAATACCAGGGTTCCACCCGTCAACATGAATTGACTATCCGTATTTGAACCCATTGAAAGGGTCGTTTCACCAGTACTGGTACGACCCGCATTCAAACGGACCGTTCCTGAAGTCTGCAAATAATTCAGTGCCGATGTAGGCTGAGTTGCAGATGGACGAATTCCGCCATTGACAATCATTGTTGCCGATGCACTGACAGAGATAGAAGGAACTGTTGCTCCGACCTGCTCATAGCGGATTCCGTCGGAACCGTTGGTGCTGCATACACGCAACGTACCCGATGTCACGATCAATGCGCCTTGAAGCGTCATCGAGGTGTTTGAAGGAGAAAGATCGACAGAGCCACCGGCAACGTGAAATTTCACATTCGGCGCAATTATCTGTGCGCTGGAAGCCGTACTATTTACTGAGAATGTTCCGCTATTGATGTGGCGGTATGTTCCGCGCTGTAAATCGATTGATTTGATAGCGACTTCAAATGGATTCGAAAAAACATTCAAGGTTTTGTTCTTATCCGCTTTATTCAAGATCACTTGATTCAATGTCCATGATCCATTCCCATTGACATTTGCCGTTGTTGCGCTTCCGTTAAACGTCAGATTCACAAAATCATTCGCATCGAGGTATAGGTTTATGGAACCATTGTTACTCATCCCTCCTCCTACTGTTAAGCTGTGACTACGGCCAGCGTTCTGGTTGTATGCAACTGAACATCCAGTAGCCACATTAAGAAAGGTAGTTACCGTAAGGGAGTGGTTTGATGCACTTCCGAATAAAAGGCTTGCAAGCCCCGAGTCACCAACTGTAATGGAATACGCAGTGGCGTTGGCATCAATTGTAATCGCGTGGCCCTTGCCAATCATGATTACATCCGACGCACCTGGTAACGTCGTACCGGGATTGGGGTCACCGTGATAGAGCATCGACCATGTTGCAGGGCTGCTCCAATTTCCCGATTGCCGGGAGAAATAGGTGGCAGCTTGAGTAGTTTGTGGTACTGCGAGCATGAAGCAGAAAATCTGAATCAGCAATGCCTTGAGGGTGTAAATGTTGTTTTTCATGACCTTGAGTTCGTTGTGTCGGTTCCCATTTTGCGGGCTTGACATTCCTACGCCAGGTTCATCATGAAGGTTCACACCCAATTTGTAAGAAAAAGTCAAAAAACGACCTGTTTCAGGGGCTTTGGGCAACGAATTGCCCGTACCTCTGAATTGAAAATCAGTTGGATTTCTTACAGAATAAGGCGCCTATTGAAATCAGGTAAACCGCTGATTTACAGTGATGAAAGACGATCCAAAACGGTTTGAATCAGGAGATGCATACTCGCATCCGCGTTCTTAGAAAATGCGTGCTCGATGCGATTAGCGACAATCACATTTGTACTGCAAGCTTTGTGGCCTAAAAGCCGTGCAAGACCGAACATCGCGCCGGTCTCCATTTCAAAATTGGTGACCCGGTGCTCGCCAAATCGGAAACTGTTGAGTTTCTCTATCATGTCCATGCGGGAGGGCTCAAGGCGGATGCTGCGCATCTGAGGTGCATAAAATCCGGCACAAGAAGCAGTCATTCCGCTCACCATGCCCGGCGACAACAAATGAACAAGCCCGGGATCAGCCGATGCAAGGTAGGTCTGGGGCAAAACACCCAGGTTCGGATAATGCTGACGAAAGGCCTGCACGATCCGGGATTCATCTTCCGTATTGGTCATCCGGTAGTAGTTCAACAAACCATCCAGGCCCAAGCCGTGGGTTGAACAGACGAAACTATCAACGGGGATATCTGCCTGCAGAGCGCCCGATGTTCCGATGCGCACCAAACTGATACTTGTCAGTTCCGGCTTTACCATACGCGTTTTCAAATCCACATTGACCAACGCATCAAGTTCGTTGTAAACGATATCGATGTTATCGGTTCCGATACCTGTGCTAATCACACTCATTCTTCGGCCCTTGTAGGTTCCTGTGTGCGTCACGAATTCGCGTTTTTGTTTACGAACCTCTACAGTATCGAAGTAGTCGCTGACCATACCTACGCGATCGGGATCACCTACATTAATCACCACATCCGACAGCTCCTCGGGCAAGAGATTGAGGTGATAAACACTTCCGTCCTTGTTTAGGATCAGTTCCGATTCGGCAATAGGCTTCATTCTGAGCGGGAATTGGTAATTTTGCATGACAAATATACCCGAATTACACTCTGAGACCATGTCCACCGCAAAGCAACAGATCATCGTACCCATCGACTTCAGTGAACAATCCAAGATCGCCCTCAGCCAGTCCTACAACCTGGCGCGTATGACCCAATCGGACATCACTTTGCTCCACGTAATTGATGAAGCGCTTTTCACTTCCCTGCTTCATGTCTTTTCTTCCAACGAACAACAGGAAGAACTTCTGCGTACCGGTATACAGACTAAACTGAACGAATTCGCGGCTGACGCCAGAAGCAAATCGGGACTTACGTTCAACACGCGTATCGAGAAAGGAAAAATCTATGATGTGGTAACGGAAGTTGCCGAAGAACTGAATGCATCCTTCATCGTCATGGGTACATCCGGTGAGTCCAGTCTTAAGAAGAAATTCATCGGATCCAATGCAGTTCGGGTGATCAGCGATGCACCCTGCCCTGTAATCACCATTAAGGGAAAACAACACAACGCAGGTTGCAACACCATCGTTCTTCCACTGGACCTCAGCAAGGAAACCAAGGAGAAAGTCAACAAATGCGTTGAAATCGCTCGGTTTTTCGGTTCGACTGTCAAGGTGATGTCGGTTATTGATACCAGCGATGAATTCCTGGTCAACAAACTTGAGCGCCAAATGAACCATGTGGTCGCATTTATTCAGGAGCAGGGACTTCAAAGTACTGGCGAGTTTGTAAATGGACGCGATATTTCAGACAGCGTGCTGGCCTATTCCAAGGGTGTGCAAGCCGACCTCATCATCATTATGACCCAAAAGGAATTGGAGTGGACAGAGTTCTTTATCGGAACCGAATCCCAGCAAATCATCAATGCGTCCGAAATTCCGGTTTGCTCCATCCGTCCTATTGCCCGAAAAGACACCACCGAATTCATCATCACCTAACTCGCACCGATCATGCAAAAGGATTTTCAGATCAAGCGGATTCTTATCCCCTATGATTTTTCAGAAACTGCAGGCGCATGCCTGAATCACGCGGTCCATCTGGCCTCCCGGTTCAGCGCTGAATTATTCCTGCTTCACATCATTGAAACAAGCACATTTCCCGGCTTAATCGCCCATGCATTTTCGGGCTTCGAGAAAAAAGCTGAAGAATCATCGAATGAAAAACTGCAGGAACTTGCCGAGCAACTGACTCGGGAACATGGCTTGAAAGTGACTATCCTGACCGAAGCGGGGAAAATCTACAAGCGGATCGTACACGTTGCGCGTCAGGCCCACATCGATTTGGTCGTCATGGGCTCGCATGGTGATGCCGCTGGATCATATTCTGCAGGAAGCAATACGGTAAAAGTTGTTCAGGAGTGCTCATGCCCTGTGATTTCCATTCACCCCAACACACCGTTTACTGACTTCGACCGCATCGCACTTCCCATTGATGACAGTCCCGAGTCCCGGCAAAAAGTCAATTTTGCAATGGAGATAGCCCGTAAGTTCGGTTCATCTGTTACGGTAATCGGTCTAACCACGAGCAGCAACGAAGATTACCTCCGAAAATTCCGTATCAAAGTGGAACAGGTAGAGGACTTTTTATTGGAACACGGCATCAAATCCGACTCGGTTTTCCGTGCGGGTGAGGATATCGCAAAAAACACCCTGGAAGCAGCGCGTGAGTTGAACGCCTCCTTGCTGGTCATCATGACAGAACAAGAGCCCTCGTTGAGCGGATTGCTGATGGGCAGTTACGCCAGCAAGATTGTCAACCGGTCTACTATCCCGGTTATGACTGTCCGCCCTGCCGAAGTCGATCCGGATCGCATCACCGTCACATTCTGAGCAGACATTTCCTATCTTAGAGACACCGGAATCTTACCGGTGTCTTTTTTTTACACATGAGCCACATCCATCAGGTCCTGAGTCAATACTGGGGTTACACCCGGTTCAGGCCTTTGCAGGAGGAAATTATCCGTTCTGTGATGGAAGGCCATGATACACTGGCCTTACTCCCAACCGGTGGAGGCAAATCGATTTGCTTTCAGGTTCCCGCATTGGCGAAACCCGGACTTTGCCTTGTTGTTTCGCCCTTAATCGCACTCATGCGTGATCAGGAAGAACAACTGCGCTCCAAAGGCATTCGGGCAGCGAGCATTGTTAGCGGCATGAACCGGTCTGAGGTCATGCGAACGATAGAAAATTGCATTCATGGTGATTACAAATTCCTGTATGTTTCACCAGAGCGTCTGAGCTCTGAACGCTTCAGGGAAGCCCTGCTCCACATGCCGGTCAGCCTGATCGCGGTGGATGAAGCCCACTGTATTTCGCAATGGGGTCACGATTTTAGACCACCCTATCGGAAACTGGCCGAAATCCGCGATTTGTTTCCGAATGTTCCTGTACTTGCGTTGACGGCATCCGCCACTCCTGAAGTTCGTGACGATATACAACAACAGCTAAGATTCACCCAACCACGGGTATTCACTGCCAGCTTTGCCCGCTCAAATATCTCTTATTTGTCGCGACACAGTGAAGACAAGCTCAACCATTTGCTTCGCATCCTCGCCTCAGTACCTGGAAGCGGAATCATTTATGTGCGGAACCGAAGACGGACACAGGAGATTGCCCATATACTGCACCAGTATGGAATCCGTGCTGATTTTTACCATGCCGGACTTGATCCGGCTTCGCGCCAACAACGGCAGGACAATTGGATGCAAGGACGCACCCGAATCATGGTTGCAACCAATGCATTCGGCATGGGAATCGACAAACCCGATGTGCGCTCTGTTGTTCACCTCGATTTACCTGAGAATCCGGAGAATTATTATCAAGAAGCCGGCAGGGCCGGACGCGATGGTAAGCGGTCCTTCGCAGTAGTCCTTTACAACAACGAAGACCTCCTGGAATTAGAACGACGCGCCGTGGCTGCTTTCCCTGATCGTGAACACATCCGATCGACCTATGCCGCCATGTGCAATTCCCTGAACATTCCATTCGGCGGCGGTGAAGGCATCCAACACCCATTCGAACTAACGTCGTTCTGCGCTCAATACAAACTTGAACCTGCCTCCAGCCTAGCGTGCCTTCACATGCTTGAACTTGCAGGCTATCTATCGCTCCATGACGCGGTATACATGCCTTCTCGCGTTATGATCCGGATCGGGCCCGAGCCCTTATACCACTTCCAGGTTGAACAACCACGATTCGATCCGATTATCAAATGCCTGCTTCGCTCCTACGCCGGACTCTTTGATGTTTATACACGAATCAGCGAATTCGAAATCGCCAGGCGCTGCAAAACCGACACAGCTGTCATTCGCCAGCAATTGCAGACGCTCGCAGACCGGGAGATCATTTACTATGCACCTTCCAGCGACAAAGCCGGTGTCACCTTGCTTGAAGGCCGTATTCACGAACGGGACCTGAGAATCCCCACCGAACTACTGGAAATCCGCAAGGAGCGCTTTCAGGTCCGCAAGGAGGCATTGATTACCTTGCTTACAGATAAACACACCTGCAGAAGCATTCGACTGTTGGCCTATTTTGGAGAACATGGGGTGCTTCGCTGCGGAACTTGCGATGTATGCAGGGAACGAAATAAAGTTCCGCTGAACGACATCCGAATTGATGAACTGCGCGAACGCATCCGTGGTATACTTCAGGATAAACCAATGCCCGCTTCAGAACTATTGATAGCATTGGGACCTGGCGGAACAAACGATGTTGAGGATGTCATTCGATGGATGCTTGATGGCGGTGAACTGCATACCGATGCGCTGGGCAGACTGGCCCTGCTTGAGCCCTGATCCCGGCATTTGATTAGCTTTGGTTTTCCATGGATCTGTTCAACTTCAGTTTCCTCGAAATCAGGCTGCTTGACATACTCGACATCCTGATAGTCGGATTCCTTTTATACAAGGTTTATCAGCTTTTGAAAGGCGGTGCCGCCATGCAGGTATTCATTGGAATCCTGGCTATTTATCTGCTGTGGTGGCTTTTTGTCAAAATCCTCGACATGCAATTGCTCGGAGCACTACTTGGACAATTCATGAGCGTAGGTGTTTTGGCCCTGATCATCGTTTTTCAGCAGGAAGTCCGGCGCTTTCTCGTACTGCTTGGAAGCTCTTCTTTTGGAGCGCGGGGCAAGCGATTCCTGCCCTGGAAATGGGAAGCACCTACCAGCGCTCCGACCAACATCACTCCGATTGTAAAGGCTTGCAGTTCCATGTCCAAGAACAAAACCGGAGCCATTATTGTGATCAGCAGGGGTGCAGACCTCAGTTTTTATGAGAATACCGGCGATCTAATGGAAGCAGAAGTTTCCAAACGGCTCCTGGAAAGCATTTTTTTCAAAAACAGTCCGCTTCATGATGGCGCTGTTATTATCCGTAACAACCGAATAAAGGCCGCCCGTTGTGTGTTGCCTGTAACGGACAATACAGAACTCCCTGCGCATTACGGCATGCGACATCGAGCAGCGCTCGGCATCACCGAACAAAGCGATGCGGTTTCCATCATCGTTTCAGAAGAAACAGGCAGTATTTCACTCGCCGAGGAAGGAAAGATGCATTACAACATCAGCGCAGAGGAACTTGAGCGCCTGCTATCCGAATTGAAATAAGCGATTCTACGGTGAGCGCTGTGCTCAGTTTTTTCGGGGCGCAGCAGCCTTTAATTCTTCTGCCTTCCGGAACAATTCAGCGGCACGGGTGGGATTTCCCAATCGCTCCCAGGTGACTGCAGAAAAGAAGTAGGCTTGCGCTAATCCCGGGTCTACAGCAATCGCCTTATCGAACCACGTCAATGCTTCCCGGTAATTCCCTGTCAATCCGTAACAACTGCCAATATTCATCAAGGCGTCGGCATAATCGGGCTTCAAACGAACAGCATCCATGAAGCCCTGCATGGCCTCCTGGTATTTCTGTTGTTCAAACAATACGGTCGATGCATTATTTATGATAACCGGATCGTTCGGGTTGCATTCTCTGGCTTTAGCGTAGTACTTCAAGGCCAGATCGGGCTTTTTGTCACGGTGACTGATGACGCCCAGCTGGGTCCACGAGTCAGTGAAAAAAGGATACAACTCAGTAGCCCTGGTCAGGTGTCCGTATGCAGCCTGCAACACACTATCACGGCTAGCCGCGGGGTACGACTCGATGGTTTCGGGCTTTCCCAAATACAAACCCTGGTAGTATTGTACACGGACGCTATTCGGCGCTGAATTAAGCCCGGAAGCATACAGAGTACCGTTATTGGCCCACACGGGATTTCGCATCATGGTCAGCACAGCGAAAACGACACAAACCGGCATGACAACTGCAAGCAGGAGTGGCTTTAACTCCGATGCTTTCAAACTACTCATCGACGGGATGCGCTGCAATACCAGTGCAAGCAATAAAACAAGACCGAACGAAGGCAAATACATCAAACGCTCACCATAATGTGTCCCGATTAGCATGAAAATATTCGAGGATACACTCACGGTACAAAAGAAAAACAGCAGGGCGAGCGATTCAGGCAAACGTTTTTTCAGTCCAACGAAGGCAACAGCGACCGATGCCAGCAAAACTACTCCGGTAAGTAAAACGCGCCAGTCGCTGGCTTCCATAGGCGCAACCTGTGGATACGACATATCGAACGTGAGGTTCACCGGAAAAAAAACCGAGGCCAGATAATAGCCCATCATTCCTACAGCGGAAGTGAGTTGTAAAAAAGGTTCCTTCGCAACCATCAGCATGTTATCGGCCACTGCCGGAGGGGCCGCTTCATAAAAGGCATTTGAATACAGTACCTGATGACGGATCAACAGAAAAAGAACGGTTGGAATCAGTACAAACCAGGAGCCTTTCAGGATTCGGCTAAGGGAAGAATCCGTCGTGATGTAGAGCGATAGCGGAAATACAGGCAGCAAGGTGATACTACTTTCCTTACTCAGATAGGCGAGAAAAAAGGCTGCCATTGAAAATACCAACAGGCGTGTTTGACCCGATGTATGATACCGGTGAAAAAGATCCAGACTGATAAAACCGAACAGCAAAGCCAGAATTTCATCCAGACTTTTGATGTTGGCCACCACTTCCGTATGGACCGGCAAGACTGCGAACAGGAGAGCTGAAACGAAAGCGACCTGAGGCCTTGCGGGCCACCAACGTAACACCAGCTTATACATCACCAACACAGTAAGTGCGAAAAGCAGGACATTCAATGCGTGACCGAGAAAAGCCGAGTCGGGAGCCAACTCCCAACACAAGGCGAACAAAGCTTTCGGCAATGGACGATACAATTCATCGGCGATCAGGATATAACCATGCCTATAGCTAGTGGAAAATATTTCACCCAATGCAGAAAGTCCCTTCCGTGTGTCGGCATTTTCGATTATGGCTGCGTAATCATCGAGTGCAAATCCATGCGAAAGCGTATTCAGGTATACCACCACGGCAATAAGTGCCGGAATGTATGCCCACCAGGCAGGGACTTTAAGTGCATCTACGGACTTCCGTGCTTCAGCCTGGGCCTGTGCGGCTGCAGCGAACTTTTCGCGTTTATTGACCTTCTGCGTGCTCATGCGGATGGTTATGCGGTTGAGAATCGTTTTGCTGTTCAAACATGCGGATTAGCTCCTCCGGTGCAAGCCCCAATTGATTGATGAGTACCTGAGCATCATCGGCCAATGGATGGTTGGGAAATTCGTTTACAAAACGTTGATAAAGTACACGAGCGGCATCGGGATCCTGGAGATAATTTTCCGTGACAAAGCCTTGCAGAAAAAGTGCGTCACCTGTCTTGGGTGAGTTCTTATACCGCATCACCTGGGCAAAATGCGCTAATGCATCGGAATACTTGCCAATGGCAACACTAAGCTCAGCGGCACGAAATAGGTACGAAGGCGATGTTGTGTCATCAGGAAACTCGGCCACATACTCCAGGTACAGACTGATCAGGTTTTCGGTCTTGGGCCTGTCGATCACCGTGGAGGTGTCGATCCGCAATTCCTCTTCCAGTACGGCAATGGTATTGCGCATACCCACCTGGGGTTGCGTACAGGAAACGACGGCGAGAATGATGAGCAGGTATAGACTTTGGGCTTTACGAATCATGGGAAGGTGTTCAGGTGAATGGCGATCCGGGTTCTTTGGACATGTGTCGGTACACGAGGGTATCGCTCAGGGAAGGAA
>JAJTFW010000082.1 GCA_021299095.1 Sphingobacteriales bacterium
ACCGCCACCGCCGCCACCGCCGCTGCTACCACTCATTTGTCAGCCGCCGCCGCCACTCCAGCCGCCGCCGCCGCCGCCACCGCCGTCGTTTTGTGTAAATCCGGTGCCATCAGCGGGACCGCCTTGACCGCCTCCACCCCAACCACCAAAACCACCCACAGCATTGCCGGAGCCGTGACCGGTGCCATCCGTGCCACCCGTATTTCCATTCAGGTAAGAACTACCTCCTCGCGACAACAACGTAATACCGTCGCTGTCGAAATGCGTTCCGCCGTTTCCATAATATCCGCCGCCTCCGGCACCATCACGGTAGTTTGAGCCTATTCCACCTCCACCACCATTATTCCCTCCGGAAGCGTAGGCATTGCCGTTATTATCATTTCCACTGGTTCCGTCGTTGACCGCTTGTGCATCAACACCATCGTTTGCGGTGCCTGATCCGCCACCACCACCCGCAACGATAAGAGGAGTTTGCTGCGTGCCTTGTAAAAGAACGATAGAGGATGCTCCGCCACCGCCGCCACCGCTAAGATTGTCAACACCTGCGCCAAGACCTACACGGCCCATTCCTCCAACACCGATGCGCAACACATCTCCCGCCTGTAATTGAAAATAGCCCCGCATGTAGGCCCCTTTACCGCCGTTGAAACTTCCGGCGGGTCCGCCCTGGGCGCCTTTGGCTTCCAACAGGTAGGTGCCCGTAGTAGGAACAACATAGGTCTGGAAAGAAGGACCTACAGATGTAAACGACTTGTCGATGAACGGAGGTGTCGCGATAACAGGCACCATGGCCTGTTGGATGACCAAGTCATCCACAGTATGTGTTTGTGAAAGACTGCCAGTGCGCGCCTTGAATACATGCTGCCAGGAAGACTTATCCTCTGCATTGAATGCTGCAGGCAGCTGTATATTATTGAATATCGTTTGTCCGCTTACTGTCAAGGTCAACTTGCCGAGGCTGTCGATATCGATCACAACCGGAACCTGACCCACTCCGCACCAACTCACATCACTTGAAAAGGCCAACAAACCGTTAGAGCCTATTACCACCCCGGGATTGGAAGATGTGCTGTTGTAGAGCAACCGTATTCCAAATTGCGAAGAAGGCGCTGCTGTATAGGAGTCAAAACCGATCTTCAGTTTAGTTCCGGTGCCAACTTCCGCAAAAGGCATGGCATCCCTGGCACTGACATCGTTACCAAAACTATAACTAAGTCCATCGGCACCGAATCCCACCAGCTTACTGATCCCGATAGTAAAGGATACCCGGTATTTATCGGAATTGATGTTGCTGGGGCGTACCGTCAACCCACCCAACTTGCTGGTCATATCCGGGGTCAGTTGTACCACGGAATTGGTATGCGTGGCAGCGCCCGAAAGAACAGCTATACCTGTATTGGCATTGAAATCGTTGCTGAAGTATGTCTGCAAGGGGCCGTTGGCGAGTTGCGCTTTTGCTGATAGAACGGTAAGCAACACCAGGGCAGTAAGGAGATAGTTGAGGTATTTCATTATTAAACCGGTAATCAGTTTTAGTTGTCGGCTGTGAAACGTCCCTTGAATTTGCGGGAAAGGTTAGTAATGTCAGTTTTTAGCATCTTCAAGATTGAATTGTTTTGTGGAATTATCAATACAACAAATGTGTTACACATTCACAAACAACTCATTTACAGATTTTTCAGTTGAATACCAGAGCTGCTTGTCATACATTTGTAACACACAAAACCACACGAATCTGATGCGGATTTACTCCAAGAAACAGCTCCTCCCTTTCTTCATGCTCTTGCACTTCCTGCTTTTCGCTGCTTCTGCCGTGGCACAATCGAGCGGTGAGCAGATCGAAAAAAAACTGGAAGCCATTGTCAAAGTCATGTACCAAAATCCGGTTGCGGCTAAGCCAGAGCTATTGAAATTGCTTCAACGCAAGGACGGGGTTCCGGACAGCACTATAGCCAAGGTATATATGAACCTGTCTACGGTGCTGGGCATGACCAACCGTCTGGACTCATCCATTTATGCCTGCAATGAAGCGATCCGCCTGATTCCCGACCAATCCATTAATAAGTCTTCGGCACTGAAAACCCTGGCCATTGTCTATCGCCTGAAAGGTGAATGGAAGAAGGCTGAAGAGGCGATCCATTTGCTGCTACAACTCAACGATAGCATCTGGAAAAATGACTTCCTAAAGGCAATAACCTTGCAGGAGTATGCCAGTCTTTGCTTAGACCAATATGAGTACAAAAAAGCTACAAAACTGTTCCTGGAGGCCCTGAATGTGGTCAATTCCCCCGGTTACAAAGGTCCGGAAGCTTACTATGCCTCCGTCAAACTGCAGGTCAACCTGGCAGAAGCCTACATGCGCTCCGGCAACTACGCCTTTTCCATCAGCGAATTCAATTCCGCTATGTCGAAACTCGATTCTCTCAAGGATTTTGATGGACAAATACGCGCGGGAATTAATTTGGTTGGCGCCTACATCAGTTCGGGTCAGAACCAGAAAGCAGACAGCCTGGTCAAGGCATTGATACCCATTAGCATTCAGCTCGACAACAAGGAACTGCAAGCCTATATTCAACTAAAACAAGGCGATGTGCTAGCCGCCCGGGGGGAATATGACGAATCAGAATACCATTACCGCACCGCATTCGAACAGCTGGAGATCAACGACTCGCCGGCATTGCTTGAATGTGCCACAGCGTACCTGAAAGCCCTGAAGGAAACCGGAAACACCATTGATGCAAAGAGGGTTCTGGGAAGCAAGGTCCTGAGCCGATTCCTGGCCAATAGTCCGAAAGTAGACCAGTTGGCTTTTACAAAAGCCGCACTGCATTTCAAGTGGCAGGACCTACCAAAAGCCGAGCTATACGCATACTTACAAAACCTAATTCAATTGAATGACAGTGTCGTTGCAGACAAGGAAAAGCATTCAGCCATGCAACTCCAGGCAGAGTACCAGTTTGAAAGGCAACAAGTAAAAGAGAACCTGCTCTTGCGCGAAAACGAAGTGCTGAAGCAGAAGGAGCAATTCAAGCGGAAGCAGCTTTACTTTTCCACCTCAATTGCAATCTTGATGCTAACGGTACTGGTATTACTAATACTCAGGCTGAGGCAACGCACCAGGAACAACGAAAAGTTGATGAAGATCCAGGAACAGGAAATCCTGTTCCAGAAAGAACGTCGCGACTGGGCGGAGCGTGAAAAGGACCTGCGTGATCAGCTCATCCAACAACAGAAAACGGAGCTTATACGAAGCGTTGAAGATGCCGCCGAACTACGAACCAAGCTCGAGCAACTCGTTGTAGAGCAACAGGAGGAAAATCGAAAGGACATACTTCAGCAATTCGAGAAAGGCAAAGAAGAAAAGCGGAGTATGGAGTCACTACTTTCCCAGTTCAATGCCGTTTATCCCACCTTCGCCGCTTCGCTGGTAAAAAGATATTCGGAACTGACACAGGCAGATGTTCAGTTTTGCACCCTATACCGCATGAATCTTACGACAAAGGAGATATCCGTGTTGCTAAACATAGAACCCCGCAGTGTGTATATCAAGAAGTACCGCGTGGTGGAGAAAATGGGCCTGAGCGAAACCGAACAGTTTGAGCAGGTGTTGTTTGGTATGGAATAGTTGTATTAAATTATAAATGAGTCGATTTCGCAATTTGAAAATGAAACCTAGCTGGGCCAGGGTGGTTTATGGGATTATTTTATGAAAGGTTGTTCGCTGATTGAATCGATACATTGGTGTGAAGAAAATATCACCCGTTCGCTGAGTAGAGTTGAAGTGTGTTAATTTTTTAGAACGCAGCAAGCAAACTATCCCTGCGGGTTTAGTCCGATAGCTATCGGATTACGCTCAACGAGCGGTTGAAGTTTCAAACAAACATCTTCCCCGGATTCAAAATCCCGTTCGGATCAAATAAACGCTTAATGCCTTTCTGTAACTCCAAGGCCGTAGGGTCGAAGGGGATGTCCATGTAGCTTTTTTGAACGTAGCCGATGCCGTGCTCGCCGGAGATGGTTCCTTTCAGTTTTACACAGAGTTCAAAAATCTCGCGGATGCCGGTGGGGACTTTCTTATTCCAGTCCTCATCGCTCATCCCCTCCTTGATGATGTTGACGTGGAGATTGCCGTCGCCGGCATGTCCGTAACAGACTGATTTGAATCCGTACTTCTTACCGATCTCCTTCACCCCTTTCAATAAAACTGGAAGCTCAGCCCTGGGCACAACAGTATCTTCCTCCTTGTATACCGAATGTGACTTCACCGCCTCCCCTACTCCCCTGCGCATCCGCCACAAGTCGGCTTTTTGCTGGGCCGTATCGGCAAACATCACCTCGTCGCACTCGTGGGCGTACATCACTTCGCTGATCTTTTCGCAGTCCTTGAACAAGGCATCGAGGTCGTGGCCGTCCACTTCGATGAGCAGGTGCGCCTGGTGTTCGTCCTTCACCGGAATCTTCACATCCACAAAACGCAACACGAAATCGATGGCATCGCGCTCCATGAACTCCATGGCCGAAGGGGTGAACCCTGCTCGGAACACCGCCGACACCGCTTCGCAGGCTTTCTCGGGAGAAAAGAACGGCACCAGCATGAGCAGGTTCTGGGTAGGCAGAGGAATGAGTCGAAAAACGATCTTGGTGATGATTCCCAAGGTCCCCTCGCTACCGACAATAAGTTGTGTTAAATTATAGCCTGTGGAATTCTTCAAGGTATTGGCTCCGGTCCAGATGATCTCGCCGGTGGGCAATACCACTTCACAGTTGAGTACATAATCCTTGGTAGTGCCGTACTTTACCGCCTTTGGCCCACCTGCATTCTCGGCCAGATTGCCTCCAAGAAAACAGCTTCCCCTGCTAGCCGGATCAGGGGGATAAAATAGCCCCTTGGCTTCCACTGCATCCCTGAAAACCTGATTGATTACGCCGGGCTCGACCGTTGCCTGAAGATTCCGTTCATCGATTTCGATAATACGGTTTAAGCGCTCGGTCGACAGCACTATTCCACCGCACACGGGCAGTGCTCCACCACTGAGTCCGGTTCCGGCACCGCGGGGTGTGACGGGAATCTTTTCCCGATTAGCAAGCTGAAGGATTGAGGAAATCTCCTGCACGGTGCCGGGACGCACCACTACAGCCGGCATGAAATGCAAATCTTCCGTCTCATCGCTTCCATACGTGGTACGGTCGTGGGCAGAAGCTAGCACATGCTGTTCCCCACAAGTGGAAACCAGCTGATCCACCAGGGATTGATGCAATTCGGTGATTACGGAAATCATAAACCAAAAATACGCAGCGCAAACCGGGAAACACACCACCTGCCGACAGGAAAAGGCAAGTTCTCAACGGCTGAACGTGAATGAAAAAGGAGCTCCTATTTACGTCCGAAGTCGGCAGGAATCTCTCCCCAGAATTCAG
>JAJTFW010000083.1 GCA_021299095.1 Sphingobacteriales bacterium
CGACGGGCAGAAACCAGTCTGCCATGATCAGATAGAATGGATTTCCTCCTTGAAGAGTCTCACCGTGATGCCGAATCAGGTAAGCACCCTGACCGAAATAGTTGAGTAATAGGGTGAGTTTAACGAAGCCCCAGGTCACGCGTACATTCTTCTTTCCACAGTGCCCAAGGTCACTATATAAAGCTTCCGCTCCGGTTGTACACAGGAAAACAGCCCCCAGTAACCAGAATCCTCCCGGATGCAGGGTCAGGAGGTCGAAGGCATACCCGGGATGTATGGATTTGAATACCGTATAATCTCCCGAAAGGCTGATCAGTCCGAGTACTCCAAGCATACCGAACCAGATCAGCATCATAGGACCAAAAAACTTCCCGATGAAATTGGTACCGAAGCGCTGAATGAAAAAGAGGGCTGCGATGATCGACAGCACAATGGGAATGATCGGAATTCCAGGGTTAATGACGCGCAAGCCCTCAATCGCAGATGAAACCGAGATGGGTGGTGTGATGATACCATCTGCCAGCAAGGTACTTCCTCCAATCAAAGCAGGGAAAACCAGCCAAGGTGTACGCCGCCGACGGACCAATGCATAAAGCGAGAAGATACCGCCCTCCCCTTTGTTGTCGGCTCGCAGGGTGATGATTACATACTTGAGTGTGGTTTGAAGGGTGATGGTCCAGAAAATACAGGAAAGACCACCCAGAATCACATTGCGGTCGATGGCTCCCTCCCCTACGATCGACTTCATCACATAAAGCGGCGAGGTACCGATATCACCGTAGATGATACCCAGGGTGACTAACAACCCTGCAGCGGTGATTTTCTGATGCGAAGAAGCGCTCACAACGAATCGGCGGTCAAATGTAGGTGGATTTCAGGCGCTTTGGCGCGGAATTAAAAAATTTCATCGGACCAAAATTCCAAGTCCCTTTTATCGTAATATTGCGTTTTAACGATGATTATGGGCGCTACCAAATCCGAACCTTATTCGTCCACTGAGCTGAGCACAGCTAAAATGTACAAGGCCCTGGGCCACCCGGCCCGTCTCGCCATCATCAACTACCTGCTAAATACGGACAAGTGTATTTGCAACGATATTGTCGATGAACTGGACCTCGCTCAGGCTACGGTATCACAACACCTGCGCGAACTGAAGGAGGCGGGACTCATCCGGGGTACGGTAGAAGGAACCGCCATCTGCTATTGCCTGGACGAAAAAGCACTGACCCGGTTACGAGACCACGTTGCCCAAGTATTGTCGCGCGCACAGGATCAAAAGAAAAATTGCTGCTGAAATACATAACGATATGAAACGATCCGAATTCAAATTACACCTGAGCACACTGAACGACTTACGATTTTTTATGGAAGATGGTACTGCTGTTCCAGCACATGCCCACCTGACTGAGGCTGGTATCATCACACGCAAGTTCATCGACTGCGGAGGGCAGCTACAACAAACAACCTGCACAAACCTTCAACTTTGGGTGGCAGAGGATGTAGACCACCGACTCAGTCCGGATAAAGCTGGGCGCATAATCACCCAGTTCGAGGAGATGTTCGAACCCGAGGACCATGAGATTGAAATCGAATACGAATTGTCGACCGTAGGACGATATACTCCCGTGCCAACTCCTCATGGGTTCACCTTACGTGCCATTCACACAGCATGTCTTGCCCCTGACTCCTGCGGTGTTCCGAACGTGAAGGAACGGAAATCGCTATCCAATCTGATGACACCAGCCCCTGTGTGCAAACCAGGCGGAACATGCTGCTGACCGATGAACAAAAGATTGAAATTCCTAGACCGTTACCTGACCCTGTGGATCTTCATCGCCATGGTGGTTGGAATCGCCATTGGATACCTTTTTCCATCAACGTCCGATGCGCTATCCGGTATGAGCTCCGGATCAACCAATATTCCGCTCGCAGCAGGTTTGCTCTTGATGATGTTTCCGCCACTGGCAAAAGTGGATTACACCTTGCTTCCCGGAATCATCCGCAACAAGCGCCTGCTATGGACATCACTTCTTCTGAATTGGATCATCGGCCCAATTCTGATGACAGCACTGGCCATGCTGTTTTTGCCGGATGAACCCGGCTACCGTACGGGACTAATCCTGATAGGCCTTGCACGCTGCATCGCAATGGTAATTGTGTGGAATGACCTGGCTGGTGGAAATCGTGAAACTGCAGCTTTATTGGTTGCAATCAACAGCGTATTTCAATTGTTCACGTATAGTGCAATGGCTTGGTTGTTTTTATACTGGATTCCGCTGAATGTGGGATTGGATGGCATCATGGTCGACATCCCCTTTTCAGCCATTGCTGAAAGCGTATTGGTTTATCTCGGAATTCCTTTTTTGGCTGGATGGATTGCACGGAATGCTCTGACACGATACAAAGGCCTTGTCTGGTACAATCATACGTTTATACCCTTCATATCGCCTGTAACACTTATTGCCCTGCTTGGCACAATTGTTCTAATGTTCATTCTCAAAGCAAATCAGATCGTTGATTTGCCGGGTGACGTAGCACGCGTGGCGCTACCCTTGCTGATTTACTTTATTGTAATGTTTTTCGGAAGCTTCCTGATCAATAAATCGGCAGGTTTATCGTACGAAAACAACGCGGCCGTCGCCTTCACTGCTACAGGAAACAACTTCGAATTGGCCATCGCGGTTTGCATCGCCGTTTTCGGACTTCACAGCGACCAGGCCTTTGCAGGAGTCATCGGACCCTTGGTTGAAGTGCCCGCATTGATACTCTTGGTTCAGGCCGCATTTTGGCTTAAAAAACGACTCTACTCATGAAAAAAATCCTTGTTCTATGCACCGGAAACTCCTGCAGGAGTCAGATTGCCGAAGGATATCTTCGCTCTTTTCTTGGTGAAGCCGCGCAAGTGTATAGTGCCGGCATCGAAACGCATGGTGTTAATCCGCGCGCCATTGAAATTATGCAGGAAGATGGTATCGACATCAGTGAGCACACATCGAACCATGTGGATGAATACGCTGAAATGAAATTCGACTTGATCCTTTCTGTGTGTGATCACGCCCGGGATCAATGTCCTTACATACCTGGTGATGCAATACGCGTACACCATTCGTTTTCCGACCCCGCCAAAGTTTCAGGCGATGAAGAGTCTGTTCGCACCGCCTTTCGTTCCGTCCGAAACGAAATCAAGGCATATTGTGCAGAGCTTTCCAAGCAGGTATCGTCCTGATTCGATTCACATGGTATCCTGCACAACCACTTTACTCAACAACTTAAAGTAGGGATTCCTCATCAAGAATCTATCGGTGACTTTTGTAACCGAAAACGAACGAATTCCATCGGACATTTGCGGTATGATAGACCGCAAATCGCACTGGGAACAGGTTTATGGCACCAAGCAGCCTCACGAAGTGAGCTGGACCCAGGACACTCCTCATACATCACTCGAATTCATTCACGGATTTAACCTCCCGAAAGACGCGGCCATCATCGACATTGGCGGAGGCGATAGTAAATTAGTGGATTACCTGTTGCGCGAGGGCTTCACCGACCTCACTGTCCTGGACATATCAGAAACAGCCATCGAACGTGCGAAAGCTCGCCTCGGCATCGATGCCTCCAAGGTTCATTGGATCGTATCCGATATCCTGACTTTCCATCCCCAACGCCACTACGACCTCTGGCACGACCGGGCGACCTTTCATTTCCTGACCACCAGGGCGGAAATAGACACCTACCTCGACATTGCTCGGCGAGCTGCAAAGCGTCACATGGTCATCGGCACCTTCTCAGACACGGGTCCGCTCAAATGCAGCATGCTGGAGGTACACCGATATAGCAAAGCTGAACTCGCACTCACACTCGAGCGCGATTTCAAAAAGATCAAATGCATCAATACCGATCACGCCACTCCTTTTCACAACATGCAGAATTTCACGTTTTGCAGTTTCAGCCGTAGAGCATGATATCGCTTCAATACCACCTTCCACAAAGGCAAAATCCCGTAGCCCGCATTAAGACGATTCCGCTGGATTCACCCTTCCTCAAGGTTATGCCATCCTCAACCCAGACAGGCTCAGCTCAATCAGTCACACCCACCGCAGCGACATGGCTTGGCGCATGCGCGTAGCAGGAATGTCCGCTATCGAAATAGCCGAAGCAACGGAATCGGGTGTTTCGTTTTTGAAATAGGTGAAAACGTGAACGGGTGGAATGGAAATAAAAAAACCGAGGCAATCGCCTCGGTTTTTCTTTGGTAGCGGGGACAGGACTCGAACCTGTGACCTTTGGGTTATGAGCCCAACGAGCTACCTCTGCTCCACCCCGCACTGTCCATTTCCCAAATCAACACTACGACTTGGGGATGCAAATGTATCTAAAAGTGACTTCGATCCGGCTTGGCAGCGAAAAAATAAATAATTCGCTCAAAAACAAAGGATTACCTATGAAGCACTTGACTGGAGGCCGAAGGATTCAACAAAGCAGCCGCGTACTCAACAGCACCCACCACCCGGTGTACAAACAGACCTTTCTGATGTCAGGTTGGACAGCTTGACTTTTTGCTTCCCGGGAGGAACGCCGCATTTGTCTTTGGCTAGGCAGTCGGTCTGTAAATTGAGTAAACGGAAGCGGCCGCTGTCGAAATCCAACCCGAAGGTATTGATGGTTTCGCGTTGGTATTCCACCTCTACTTCTAAGGTGCTGATGGGAAAAATCGACTCGGATTGACTGATGATTCCAGAAAGCTTGGCCGGCGACAGGCGGTGTTCAAAATCGTTGGCTTCCCACACCTGCAAAGTGGCTTTCATTTCAGTGCGCATAGTTCCTCCGCAATCGATAAAGTTCCGGGTGGCCATTCCAACCTCGGTGATGTGAAAATGCAGAGGCACAATTTCTCCGGAGGGTAATTCAAGGACAAGGGCATCCATGTCCTTGAGCTTGTTTTTGAGTTCTGCTATGGTCATTCGAATAGAAATGTTGATGTGGATATTCAGTATACCCAGTTACGAAGTTGAAGCTGCGAGCGGTAAAAAACGATGACGCACATCATGCGAATCAATCAGGTTTATCAGAAGCAGGTGGAAAATAACATACCAACCTGTTTAGCACACCCCAAATTGGTGAATGAGAACCAATCGTCAAGTTGATACAAGCGGATGCAATTACCATTGAATCAGCACTGGGTTTTGATGGAGGCGGCAAGCTGGGGTGTGGGTCAAACCGCCTCTGTGAAAGAACTGTAATTACAAGAGGAGCTAACAACATCTACGCATGCCAATTCCGGTTACTTTCGTTGTTGAATGCAGCTCGAAAAACACGCTTCCCTTCTCCCCTACAACACCTTTGGCATCGATGTGCAGGCGGAGCTCTTGGCCCAAATCGGGTCGATGGAGGATTTGCGGACAGCCTTG
>JAJTFW010000028.1 GCA_021299095.1 Sphingobacteriales bacterium
GATAAAAATCCACCACCAGTTCACCGCCGGGTGCGACCTTATCGGCCAGGCATTGCACCGAAGCGCGGAAATCGGGGGTATGTTGCAGCACCCCGAGGCAAAAAACCCTCAGAAAGGAAGCCTTGGGGAAAGGCAGCTCGTACACGCTGGCCTGGAAAAGCTTCAGGCGGGGGTGCGGACCGTTATTCCGGAAATTGGCTTCCACGGCACCCGAGTAATCGACGGAATAAAGATTGGCCCGGGTGTGATCCAAAACAACTTGCGAAAAGCGACCGGCTCCGGAGCCTACTTCCAGCACATCCAGGCCATCCAGGGATTCGGGAGCCCAGGCGCTCTCGGCGAAGAAGCGGCGCTGCGACACATCACTTCCCGAAAACTTATCGATCTGCGTACGCTGGAAGGTATTCCACTCCAAACCGAAATTATCGGTGTAGTTTCCCTCACTCACCAGGCGGTAGGCACCATCACGGAGGGGATAACGCAATACATCGCCTGCATACAAGCCATCGGCACCCTCATGCAAGGACGACCCGGCGGCGGGATCAACAATCTGCACCATTGTGGAATAAAGCCTAAAGATAGGCAAGCCCGTCATGGTCGGGTCTCATCGACCCAGAATGGCCTCGAACAGGTAGAGAAAGAAACCGGCCAGCGCTGCAGATACCGGAATGGTGAGAATCCAGGCCCAGATGAGCTGCAGGGTGACACCCCAGCGTACCGCACTGATGCGCTTGGTGAGTCCAACGCCGATGATGGATCCGGTGATGGTATGCGTAGTACTGACCGGAATCTTGAAATGCTGTGTACCGAATAAGGTGAGGGCACCCGCAGTCTCGGCACTGAACCCCTCGAAAGGCGTGAGCTTGGTCACCTTTTGCCCCATGGTCTTGACGATTTTCCAACCGCCGATCATGGTTCCTGCTGCAATGGATGCGTAGCAGGCCAGGGGAACCCAACCGGGCAACTCGTGCATATCTGAAATGATACCCTGACTCAGCATGGCCGCTGCGATAATCCCCATCACTTTTTGTGCATCGTTACCACCGTGACCGAGTGAATATGCAGCAGAGGAAACCAATTGCAATCGCCTGAAAATGCGATCGACACGCGAAGGATTGGCACGCTTACAGATGTGCAGAGTGATAACGGAGATGATATACGAAACGATCATCCCGACCACCGGTGCCAACACAATGAAATAGACGGTCGGCATGACCTTGTCGTACTGTATGGCATCGAAGCCCCCGGCATGTGCGACACCGGCACCTGCGAATCCACCGATGAGGGTATGTGAGGAACTGGAGGGAATACCCCACCACCAGGTGAGCAGGTTCCAGATGATTGCGGCGCTCAATCCGGCAAGTACTACAGTCAAGGTGATGTTCTCCGGACGAACGGTCTTGGCGACGGTATCGGCCACCTTCAGTTCAAAGAGCCAATACGCCAGAAAATTGAAGAGCGCCGCCCATACTACGGCCGATAGCGGACTCAAAACCTGCGTTGATACCACCGTAGCGATGGAGTTGGCGGCATCGTGGAATCCGTTGATGAAATCGAATACCAGCGCCAGAATGATGACGATGATCAGGAGCTGCTCCATATCAGGCCATCTTGATGAGGATGGACTCAATCACGTTGGCTGCATCCTCGCATTTGTCCGTAGCGGTTTCAAGTCCGTGCAGGACCTCCTTGCTCATGATGATTTTGACAGCATCCTTTTCATTGGCAAACAGTCCGGCTACGGCGTGGTCGAAAATATCGTCAGCATGGTTCTCGATGCTGTTGATACGCACCAATGATACACTGATATCGCGCATCTTATCCATGTTCTTGAGCTCCATGACCGCCGACTTCAACTCCGCCGTGCTCTGCTGGATGAGCTCACACAACTTGATCATATCGGTATCGAAATGGGTCAGTTTGTACAATTCGATACGCTTGGAGGAACCGTGGATATAATCCAATACATCATCGATGGAAGTCACCAATCGGTGAATGTCCTCGCGGTCGAACGGGGTGATGAAATTGCGGCCCAATTCCAGAAAGATCTCGTGGGTAATTTCGTCACCAATATGTTCCAGCTGTTCGATGCGACGGAACCAGCGCTGCCGCTCCTCGGGCTCACAGGTGACTAGGGTGTAAATGGCCGTTCCGCATTCCTGCAGGTTGCTGACGGCTTTGTCGAACAGGGGGAAGAATTTCCTGTCCTGCGGGACGAAATACTTGAGAAATCCGAAGGATGACATAGGGAGGTTTTGAGCCCACGAATGTAAAGGAATTGTCACGAAAATGTTAAGCAGCCCGGGTTTCTTTGGGCAGATGCCGCTCAAAACGGCGGCTGTCTCCTGTCGGCTATCTTTGTCACATGTTTGAAAACAAAAACGGACGGACGGAACTCAGCGCTTTGGGCGAGTTCGGTCTGATCGGACATATCAGCCAGCACGTCAAATTGCATCAGCCCGGAAGCCTGAAGGGTATTGGTGATGACGCGGCCGTGATTGACAATGGTCCGGGCCGGACTGTGGTGACCACCGATATGCTGGTGGAGGGTGTACACTTCGACCTGAGCTATTGCCCGCTGAAGCATTTGGGATACAAGGCCGTAGCGGTAAACCTCAGCGACCTCTGCGCCATGAATGCGCAGCCGAGGCAGATTTTGTGCGGCCTTTCCCTCTCGAACAGGTTCTCACTGGAAGCAGTTGAAGAACTGATGTCGGGCATGCTCCTGGCCTGCGAACGCTACGGGGCCGACCTGGTTGGTGGCGATACCTGCTCCTCGGCCGGGGGGCTCAGCATCAGCATCACGGCCATTGGTCATGCCCAGGAAAACGAGCTGGTTTACCGCAGCGGTGCCAAAGTAAACGACCTGATCTGCGTAACCGGAGATCTGGGCTCGGCTTACATGGGCCTACAGCTGCTCAACCGCGAGAAACGGGTTTTTCTGGAGAACCCGAACGTACAGCCCGAGTTGAGCGGACACGATTACTTGCTGGAGAGGCAACTAAAGCCCGAGCCACGTGTGGACATGTTGCAGCGTTTCACGTCCTGGTATGTCAAGCCCTCAGCCATGATTGATATATCCGATGGCCTAGCGTCCGATCTCATGCACATCTGCAAGGCTTCGGGTGTTGGGTGCAAGGTGTACGAAGAAAAACTTCCCATCGACCACCTCACCCGCGAACTAGCGCTGGAATTCGGCATTGATCCGAATGTTGCAGCGCTGAACGGTGGAGAGGATTACGAATTGCTGTTCACCCTGCCGTTGAGTGAATACGGTAAGATCAGCGACCGCAGCGAAATCAGCATTGTCGGACACATCACTGCCGCGGATGAGGGATATCGATACATAGACCGACAGGAACACGAACATGAATTGCGGGCGCAGGGCTGGGACGCCTTCCGTTCCTGAGCGATTTTTCCATGGCCGACCGACACCTACGTATCGCCATCACCGGTTCGCGGGGTATTCCCAACCAATACGGTGGATTCGAACAATGTGCCGAGCGCCTCTCGGTTCTGCTTAGTGCGCGCGGCCACATGGTAAGCGTTTATAATCCGCACGACCATCCGTATTCCTCCGATACCTACCAGGGAGTCCGAATCATCAAGCGCTATCACCCCGAAAAAAAGATCGGTACTGCCGCCAACTTCCTGTACGACTACCTGTGCATGCGACACGCCCTGCGTTCGGGTTGCGACATTCTACTCGTACTCGGCTATACCACTGCTTCCATTTTCAATCCCATTTTGCGTAGACGCGGTGCCGTGATGGTGACCAATATGGACGGACTGGAATGGAAACGCGACAAGTGGAGCAAGCCGGTGAAGGCCCTTATCCGTAGTCTGGAAGCATTGGGCGCCCAATACGGAGGCCACCTGATCAGCGATCACCCTGAAATTCGTCGGTACCTACTGGATACCTACGGCCGCGATTCAACCTGCATTGCCTACGGCGCCGATCCTGCTCACAGAACCGAGGCAGCGCACCTCGATGCCTATGGACTTCAGAGCGGCGCTTTCGACCTGATCATTGCGCGACTTGAGCGTGAAAACCACATCGAGATGATTCTGGACGGAGTGGTATCTGCAAACAGTAACACGCCCACGCTCGTGGTTGGAAAACACCACACCGCATACGGGGACTATCTCAAGGAGAAATACAGCGCTTACAGTAAGATCCAATTCGCCGGAGGCATTTATTCACCGGCTGTATTGGACAGCCTGCGTGCCTGCTCCCGCTACTATTTTCACGGACATTCGGTCGGGGGGACAAACCCCTCCCTGCTGGAAGCGATGGCGGCGGGTGCCTTCATTGTGGCACATGATAACGCCTTCAATCGAGGGGTACTGGGAGATGAAGCCCTGTACTTCTCAACTTCCACAGCGATCCATGAACTACTGGAGAATCCGTTAGCATCGAATGGAAATCGGCAGGCATGGATTGAAATCCAACAGGAAAAAATCCGTAGAGAATATACCTGGGAGCACATTGCCGCCAAGTACGAAAGACTATTTCTTTCGCTTAGCGGAAATCGGAATCAATAGTTACTTAGTGCGAAACTCACCGCCGAAGATGCGTTGATGTTTCCGAATCCCTTGGTGCTGTTTCGGGTCGGATAGAACTGAGCTGTATTGGTCAGGCAGGTCATTACCTGACTGCGGGTCATGTTCGGTTTCGCGCTCCAGACCAATGCGGCAATACCCGCAGTAGTGGCTGTTGCCACGGAACTTCCTCCGATGTAGGACGGCGTCACTCCGCTTGGCGATAGCGACAATGAATTTCGGTTGCTGTCGCTACTCCGCTCCATGCAGATGGTGTACATCACAGCACTTCCGTCGTGGCAGGCAGCACAACGTGATCCGTTCTCCTTTACGCCGGTCACTGCCACACAGGAAGAATACGCAGCAGGATAAATGACACCCCACCAGGTGGTCAGGCCGAAGGAGGTACCTGCAGCAGCGAAAATCAGCTTCCCTTTGTTGTAGGCATAATTCACACCATCCCTAAGCACGCTGCTGCCAAAAGGCGTTCCCATACTGAGGCTGATAATGCGGACTGAGGCCCGGTCGCCCATACGGATCATGGCGTTTTTTACAGCCGTTTTCTCGGATGAAAGATCCAACACGACATCTTCAGCTGCGCGAATGAAATGCAGATTGCTTTTATAGGCAACTCCTGTTGCAGCTCCGCTGGCATTACGTGGACCTACTGCTGCAGCCGACATACTTGTACCGTGTGAGCAGGAAGAAAACGCACTGGTTCCCCAGGTATAATCGGTGGTGACTGTGCGGCCCGTAGCGGAATACCCGTCATTGAACTGGGCACCCAGCAGAGGCTGTAGACTGCTCAGACCGGCATCGATCACACCCACGGTGATTCCAGATCCCTGGGCATTGTTCCATGCGGTAGGAATCTGGTGATTATTAAAATTCCAGGGGAGAATACAGGAGGGCAGAATACTGCTGTAGTCGGCTGCATTGAGTCCATACCCCGATGGGCTGCATCCGGAGGTGGAACGAGCCATGGATGAAGGCCAGTAACCAAGCGGTTCAATGTAACGCACATTCTCGAGCGAAGCCAGACGCGTTAAAACGGTCTTATCGGTGAGCTTCAGGGTAAGAATGGGAAGAACGGGATCGTCTTCCACCAGAATCTCTTCCCATCGGACAGGCTGACCGCTCAAAGATTCCAGATCTTGTTTGATCTGAGCAATCAGAGCATCGTGCACAGCCTTCCAGGCACCGCTTCTTACATCAACTCGGTGGATGTTCGCATCGAGCCCGGTGGTTCCGGCAGGTTGATAACCGATAGCCACCACGCCATCGCCGTATTGCAGGGTACTCCAGGTGGTTTTTAGGTCGAGCCATGACCAATCGAATCCGTTGCGGGCTTCGAGCAGATTGATCAATGTGTTGTCCAGTTTTTCGCGCGTGATAGGATCACCCTCGGGGACTGCGGGCGCATCGGCCTTCACTTTGAGCACCCCTCCGTCGGGAAGCGGTTGCAGCAATTCATCGCGGTCGCTGCAAGAGGATACAAGGAGAGCAAGAACAAACAGGGAAAAGAGTTTTTGAAGAGACATGAGGTATGGGGTTGGATAGGTGATTCGAATCTACAACAAGTTTGTAAGCGCTGCAAGCGAAGTTTCCGCAAATTACGGGCGAAGTAGCGATATGTACCAGATAAAAATCATTTGTAAACGGATGCCGTGACCTCTACACACGATGCCCTGTTCTGCATACCTTCGCAGCTCGCTAAATCAAACAAATCATCCATATGGCATTCACCTTAGATCCCCTCCCCTACGCCTTTGACGCGCTAGAGCCACACATTGATGCGCGCACCATGGAAATCCACCATGGCAAGCACCACCAAGCTTACGTTACCAACCTGAACAATGCTCTGGCTGGAACACCTGGTGAAAACCTATCACTCGAAGAAATCTGCCAAAACATATCGGCTTACCCGGTTGCAGTCCGCAACAACGGAGGTGGACATTGGAACCACCGTTTTTTCTGGAACACCCTGTCGCCGGCCGGCGGTGGAGCGCCCCAGGGGGCGCTCGCAGAAGCCATTTCGGCTTCCTTTGGCAGCTTCGATGAATTCAAGGCGAAATTCAATGCTGCCGGGACGGGACGCTTTGGTTCCGGTTGGGCATGGCTCATCCGCAATGCATCCGGACAACTTGAAATCTGTTCTACCCCCAACCAAGATAATCCACTGATGGATATTGCAGACGTAAAAGGCACACCCATCATCGGTTGCGATGTTTGGGAACACGCCTATTACCTGCACTACCAAAACCGCCGGCCGGACTACCTTGCAGCCTGGTGGAATGTGGTGAATTGGGAAGAAGCATCACGCCGTTTCGCGGGCTGAACTTCCAAACCATAATCCTCAAAAGGCCGTTCGCACCCTCGGATGGCCTTTTTTTAATGCCGAAAACCGCCCTACGTTTGTCTGATTAAAATACAGTCCGTAACTTTCGAATGTGTGATAACTCAACCTCCATGCGCTTTTTATACCTGATTTTCCCACTGCTTTTTGCCGTCCAATTACAAGCACAAATCCAGGAACACGCCGGTATAGGCTTACTGGGTCGCTGGCAAATGATGAACGAGCCCGACCGGATTCTGACTCCGGGTCGTATGATAACAGGACCCCGGTTCAACAATCGCCAGCCGGTGTCGAGTACTGCGGCACCCACACTATTGAGCATGGGAAGCTCAGCCAATATTTTCACCTCGGCATTCGGTCCGAAAACAAACCTCTTTGCAGAGCCTGCACTGAATGCTATCATGATGGTGTTTCGTTCAGATCCCTCTGCTGTATCGGATCCAAACTCAGGCTACCTGCGCTATTCCTTCTCGTCGAACGGAGGAACCAGTTTCAGCATCAACTCCGGCCCACTCTATGCACCAGGTACGGGTCGATCGCAGGCTCGCTATCCTCAATGCGCTATCTACAATCCTCCAGGCAACACCTTACCCAGCGGAAGCTACGCGACTTTTTTCGCGCCCTCGCTAACGAACACCGCGAACGGAGGTTGGGGAGGACATGCACACGGAGCGCGTTTGCTGAATAGCGGAACCGCCATTTCACTCCAAGAAAGTGATAGCACCTTTCTGATACCTGACGGAGGAGCCATGAATACCGGAGACAAGTCCTTTTGGGTGAGTACGGGATTGTTCGATCGCGTCACAGGACAGTACATTGACACGATTTTGCTGGGCAAAGGCATCTGGAGCACCGGACAATATCAGTACACCTATCAGAAAATATTCGCACCGATCGGCATCGCTCCTGACGGCAAGAAAAAACTGGAAGGCACATCCATTGCCTGGGGAAGCGGTGGTGTAGGATACTTTGCCCTGTTGTGCCATGAATCGTACAATGCCGTTCCTCAGCTGAACCTATACCCGATTGTATTCAAGACAACTGACAACGGTGTCACCTGGGAAAAGGTCGCATCGCTTGACCTGAACAGTTTCGGCAGCTATTTTCAAACAGCTGTGGGGCATGTTCGACCTATACACGAACGACGGTGGTGAAAACTGGCTGGGACAGGTTCTGGGGCTTCCGAAGTCGTTTCGAGGCGAATGGACTGACGCGACTGTATTGTTTGAAGACAACCGACCACAGGCATCACGTTCTGCCGACGGAACGAAATTGTTTTTCACCTGGTTCGATACCGACCCCGCGGTTTATTCCACGACACAAAACATTTTTCCGGACGTTATCGTCACAGGATTGAACCTCAGTACAGGATTATGGAAAACACCTGAAAATATGACCGACAGCAGTATCGCTGCCGGACTTTGCACCTTTGGAAACGTCTCGCCTTTCACCCTGCTGAATTCCAGTACGGGATGCCACAAAATCCCTGTATCCTTCAGTCAGCTGACAGCCTCATTCAACGATCCGGTAGACCACTACTATGTTGGAGGTCTTGAAGTCTGTAATTCGTCATTCACTCAGCCGGGCTCTCCCATTTCGCTGGTGAATTTCAGCAACTGGGCCGGAGTCATCATTGGTGACAGCTCGGTGTGTGAAGCCACTACACGCAGCTATTCCATAGACCCACTGATCGGTGCTACGCAATACACGTGGACCGTACCGCCGGGAACTATAATACTGACGGGACAAGGTGATACAACCATCACCGTCCGATTTGGGCCTAACAGTGGAATCATATCAGTACTAGCATCCGACAACTTGAACACCTTGGGAAGCTCCGTTTTCCCGGTAACCGTAAGACCAGTAAGTATTGCTGTGAACTCGTCAAACTCTGCAATCTGCCCCAACGGCGGCAGGAGCACTCTTACTGCTAGTGGAGGTGTATCCTATTCCTGGAGCCCGAGCACAGGCCTGACCAGTTCGACTGGAGCCATCGTAACGGCTGCTCCCACCACAACGACAACCTATACAGTCACAGGCACTGCAGCCAACGGATGTTCGCGTACAGCATCTGTCACCATTACTGCCTTACCCCTTCCAAGCGTTACAGCCAGCGCTACAGGACCCTTGAGTTTCTGTGCAGGCGACAGTGTTTTCATCCGTGGTGTTTCTGCAACTGCTAATTCGTATCAATGGCGACGAAATGGAACAAACATTCTGGGACAGACGGACAGTACGATCGTGGTGAAAACAACCGGGAATTACCGAGTTGTTGTTACGAATTCATTCGGATGTACTGCACAATCGGCTTCTTTATCTGTTGTTGTGAATAACCTACCTGCAGTCGGTTTCACAGCATCTCCCGGAACCAGTATTTGCACCCTTGATTCGGTGAGATTGAGTGGAACCGGTGCGCTTACCTATTCCTGGAGTGGGGGAATCAGCAACGGCGGAGCATTCAACCTTCAGCCAGGAACAGCTACATATATCGTTACAGGAACTGACATCAACGGATGCTCGAATAAGGATACTGCAGAGATCACGGTTGCGGCTATACCCCAATTGTCGGTGAGTGGTAATCAGATCATTTGCGTGAATGATACCGCAAATATTACTGCTTCGGGAGCCAACAGCTATACCTGGAGCCCATCTACAGGTTTAAACACAAGCTCTGGAGCAGTAATCAAGGCCAGCCCTTCATCCAGCACCAACTATACCTTGGTCGGATTCAACGGATGTTCCGACAGTATCAGCGTAGCCATTACAGTCAATTCCTTGCCACAGGTATCAAGTAGTCCTTCAAACGCTATTTGTGCCGGAACATCTACCACGATTTCGGCATCGGGTGCACTAAGTTATTTGTGGTTCCCGGCGATTGGCTTGAATTCCACTTCAACAGATACAACAACAGCAACTCCTGACAGTACAATTCAATATTCTGTCATTGGAACGGATGCCAATGGTTGCACATCAACAGCCAGTACAACGGTAACTGTCAACACACTACCAAATGTCGGCTATTCGGCTTTGCCTGCTAATGAGATTTGCGGACCCGGCAACATCACCCTCAATGGTACAGGTGCTGTGAGCTATTCCTGGTCGGGTGGAATTACGGATGGGCAAACACTGGCCGTATCTTCCAACGCCACATACACGGTAACCGGAACCGATGGGAATGGTTGTACCAACAGCGCAACAGCACCACTCGCCGTAAACGCATTACCGATTCTCAGCATACAGGGTCAAACCGAGATTTGTGCGGGGGACAGTACTACACTTACCGCTTCTGGCGCCACAAGCTACACATGGAGTCCGGCTACCGGAATCAATACCACAACGGAATCCATTGTCAACCTATCCCCAGCATCAAACACCACATACACACTGGTTGGATTTAACGGATGTATTGACTCAACACAAGTGACCATTGTTGTTCGTCAAAGACCTAACGTTAGCGGAGGTACTAACAAATCGGTTTGTCCAGGATTTAGCGCCACATTGAATGCGACTGGAGCTGCTTCATATGTATGGTCTCCTGCTTCAGGACTCAACTCAACTACAAGTCCATCTGTCATTTCGACACCGGATTCTACTACCATCTATTCAGTAATCGGTACCGATGTGAACGGATGTTTGGATACAGCCCAGGTGACTGTAACGGTCAAACCTTTACCCAACATCAATTACACCGCAAGTCCCTCCAACGAACTATGCGGAAGCGGATTGGTGACACTCAGTGGAACCGGGGGGACAAGTTATGTATGGTCAGGTGGTGTGACCAATGGCCAGGCCTTTACTGTGAGCACCAGCGGAAGCTACACCGTAATCGGAACGGGAAGCAACGGATGTACCAATACAGCCACGGCGACAATTGCCGTGAACTCTCTGCCTGTAGTCAATGTGACCGGTATAAACACCTTGTGTTCAGGAAACAGCACAACCCTGACTGCTACTGGCGCTTCAACCTATACCTGGAGTCCATCTACAGGACTCAGTGCCAGCACAGGCGATTCGGTCATCGCCACACCGACAACAACCACTACCTATACCATTGTTGGGAACAACGGATGCCTCGACACGGCTCAGTTCACCGTAACAGTGAATCAGCTTCCCAATGTAAGTGCAGGTGCCAATTCGAACCTGTGCTTGGGTAAAAGTAGAACCCTTACGGCCACGGGGGCATCGATATATACCTGGACCCCTTTGAGTGGACTGAGTGCAGGTTCGGGAACGAGTGTAGTTGCCACACCGGACTCAACCACGACTTACAGTGTCACCGGAACGGACCTCAACGGTTGCTCCAAAACGGCCACGGTGCGCATCACCATTTTAGCCCTTCCCGAAGTGGAGGCATCCATAACAGGCGACTCCACATTCTGCCGCGGGGGCAATACAACGCTTTCGGCAAGCGGTGCCGTTAGTTACCTCTGGACTCCGAATATTGCCTTGAGTGGAAATACAACCGCTGTAGTGACCGCGAGTCCGACAAGCACTGCGGTCTACACTGTGCGCGGAACAGGTAGCAACGGATGCACCCTTACGGACTCGGTCACTGTGACTGTGTGGCAGCCACCGGTAGTAAGTGGAGGAGCCAATACGGCCATCTGCATTGGTGGCAATACGAGTCTCAATGCCAGTGGGGCCTCATCGTATTCTTGGTCGCCCGGAACCGGACTCAGCACTGTTCTTGGCCCGGTTGTGAACGCCTCGCCTATCAGTACACAAACCTATACGGTGACCGGCACGGACCTGAACGGCTGTATTGATACTGCCTTGGTAACAGTAACAGTGAACCCATTACCGACACTGAGCACAAGCGGAAGTGCAACGATTTGTATCGGCTTTTCCACAAACCTAAGCGTATCAGGAGCATCAACTTACTTATGGTCGCCAAGCTCAGGGCTGAGTGCATCCACAGGATCAGGAGTAAGCGCTTCACCCTCGGGCACTACAACATACACCATTACCGGTACGGATGGCAATGGATGCGAGCGGATCGATTCTGTTACGGTTTATGTCAACCCGCTGCCGCTCATCAGCACACGATCCGATACGGCCATTTGCTCATCGAACAGCATCATACTAATAGCAAGCGGTGGTGTCAGTTATAACTGGACTCCGGCAACAGGACTCGGAAACACCACCGGTACATCGGTACAGGCCACGCCAAGCACTACGACAAGTTATGTTGTAACCGGCACCAACCTGAATGGATGCATCAACCGTGATACGGTGACTATAACCGTGAACACATCACCGGTCATCGTGGCCAGCAGTAACACCACCATATGCCTTGGGGATAGTGCTACGCTTACCGCAAGCGGAGCACCCAGCCTAGTCTGGACACCGCCTTCCGGATTATCCTCAACGAACGGAAGTCCGGTAAAGGCATCTCCCGCATCAACTACAATTTATACTGTGACGGGAACAGCTACCAATGGCTGTTCAAAAACGGCTACCTCGGTGGTTTCTGTTCTTGATTTACCTGAGGTCAATGCCGGGTCGGACACGGCATTCTGCGCGGGATCCACTGTGGTGATTTCCGCAAGTGGTGCACAGGCTTACCTGTGGAGTCCGGCTGCCGGATTGAGCTCAACGGTTACAGCCAGCGTTACAGCATCGCCCGCTGCTACTACCAACTATATTGTGCGCGGAACGGACAACAACGGATGCAGCAACACGGATACCATAACGGTTACCCGTAACGAAAAACCGACTGTGAATGCCGGAAACGATACGTCGTTCTGTACTGGAGGAAATGTAATCATCACAGCGGTGGGTGCCTTGAATTACCTCTGGACACCTTCAACGGGATTGAGTTCCTCCACGACGGGCAGTGTCACAGCCTCACCAACAGCTACCACCAGCTATGTGGTGCGTGGAACGGATGTGAACGGATGCACCAATACCGATACCATTACCGTCACGCGGAATCTGCTTCCCAACGTGAGCGCTTCAGCTGCACCGAATGATTCCGTTTGCAGCGGAGCATCCATCACAGTCAATGGAATTGGAGCATCAACTTACCAATGGAATCAGGGCATTTCGAACGGAATCGCTTTCAATTTAAACACCAGTGGAACCTATACCGTTACAGGTACCGACAACAATGGATGCAGCAATACATCAAGCATTTCCTTGACTGCCGTGCCCTTACCATCCGGCTTTATAATTAGCGGAGACACACTCGTTATCACCCCGCAGCAATACACCTATTCAGTAGCGTTGGCCGCGGGGGAAAGCGTAAACTGGATCGTCACGGGTGGTAACCTCATTAGCGGACAGGGTACGGCCAGCGTTGTAGTAACCTGGAACCAGACTCCTCCGAACTCCATCAGTGCAGCAATCACCAATGTGCTTGGTTGTGGTGACACGGTTTCACAACCCATCCTCGTGACTGGAAGTGTCGGACTCGGCGAGACCCATGCCATTGCCATGAGACTATATCCAAACCCCGCCCGTGATCGCATTCGAATGGACTTCACCTCGGCCACCAAGCGTGAAATCCGGATTACGGATGCCGCGGGCCGACTGATGGGAAGCTGGAACTCAACCGACATACGTATGGAAATCCCGTTGGAATCAACATGGCCGGAAGGACTATATCAGGTTATGGTTACTGGAGAAAACGGAGCATTAACGCAGACTCGATTTGTACTGATTCGCTGATTCAGCGCATCAATTCTCGGAATCCCTCACCGGTTGTTCGCCGGCCGGCTTGCTGATAATCTCTCCCTGCAGACGTACGGATTCGTCGTGAATCTGAATGAAAAGATTTCGGATGAAGGCACCTGGAAGACCGATATCCTCTCCTTGTGCGCGCATGGTTGAGAGCACTTCGCGCCAACGCTCCGGCTGAAAAATAGAGATGTTGTGTTCTTTTTTGATTTCTCCGATCAGAGCCGAATAGGCCATCCGTTCCCGCAGCAGCTTCAGCAGCTCACCGTCGAGGCGGTCGATTTCACTTCGATGCCTCAGAATGGCTTGCAGCGCCTCGCCCTCCGGGATCAGACTATGCCGAAAATCCAGGCTATGAAGCAATTCGGCTAACTGTGCAGGCGTAACTTGCTGCTGCGCATCGCTTAATGCGTGATCGGGATCGATGTGCGTTTCAATCATCCAACCATCATAGCCCAAATCAAGGGCTTCTTGAGCCACACTCCGCAGCAAGGGCCTTGAACCGGCAATATGGCTGATGTCACAAACCATCCGGATGCCCGGTAACATAGAACGCAACTCAAAAGCCACCTGCCAAAGCGGATGGTTTCGGAACTGCGATGTTTCGAAAGAATGAAATCCACGGTGTATAGCAATGACCTCAGGACCAACGGCTGCTTGCATGCGTTCGATGGCGCCGAGCCAAAGCAATGGATCGGGATGCAAGGGATTTTTTACGAGAACCTGTATACGCGTGCCACTGAGCGCATCAGCTAACTCCTGAACGAGAAAAGGGTTCACGGTGGTTCGGGCTCCAATCCATACCGCGTCAAGACCAGCCTTCAGACACGCTTCGACTTGACGTGTATTAGCGACTTCGGTCATTACGCGAAGCCCGGTTTCATTACGCACCTCACACAACCAATCGAGAGCTGCTTCACCGACCCCTTCAAAAGAACCAGGACGTGTGCGGGGCTTCCATACACCTGCTCGAAACCAAGCCGATGGGCATCGCTCTGCAATTCCCCTTGCCGTATCCAGAACCTGATTCCGCGATTCGGCACCGCAAGGTCCGGCGATCAACATCTTCTGCTCCAGTTGTTCGTTCATCTTCTTAAACTCCGATCACACATTCCAATAACAAGAACGTAACAAAAAGGTTCAACTGCGCCCCTCCTCGTTCAATACACGCGTGTATCGTTTCAAGGTCCTAAGCAACAGCGTTATGGCCAAAATTAAACCGAGGGGTAAACGCCAGTAGGACCAGCAAGCGGTGAAGGAGTCCACACCGGTAAACTGACCGGATGCAAACACCCTCAAACAATCCACGTAAGCGAACCCTGTTACGGTGGCAAGCCAACCCGAATATTCGCGACGAAAAACACTGCGGAGTGAAAAGGGAACCGATGGCGACCTGAACGGACCAATGCGGGGCACGAAAGGTGGTACTTCCTGCGACCACTCACGGTAAGCAGTACCGAACTTCCCGGTCAGGAACGCTTCCTCGGCCATCATAATACGTTCATAATACAACCAGTACAAAAGGGTCACCAGTGCCGTAAATCCCAGACTTCCGGTATAGGCTACAATTCCGATCCACATCAGGTAATTACCGAGGTACAATGGATGCCTGACAAGCGAATAAATTCCCGATGTATTCAGTGACTCGGCCACTTGTTGACGTGTATTGCGACCGGAAGTTCTGCGGTGCAGGGGTTCCACTGTGCATGTAGATGACTGGAATAGCCATCAGAAAAAGTGCCACTGGAATCTGTCCACGGTAGCGGAACAACCAGTTTCCCTGACGTTCCATTTCCTGAATTAGTGCCATAGCCGAGTTTTAATCAAATGTAAGGAAATTGTGAAGGGTGTAAGTATGCAAAAGCCACTCCGAGGAGTGGCCAGTTGCACGTTGGTTGGTTGGTGGTTTGGTCTTGATCAGACCGTCATGACTTCCTTCTCCTTCGCCTCCAGGTGCTTATCTACCCGTACGATGAAATCATCTGTGGTTTTCTGGGTGCGCGCCTCTGCTTCTTTCGCTGCATCTTCAGGGAGTCCGGCCTTCTGCGCTTTCTTGATGTTTTCGTTCGCATCGCGCCTCAAGTTGCGGATGCTCACCTTGGCATTCTCACCTTCTGCCTTAGCACGCTTCACCAAATCGCGACGGCGCTCTTCACTGAGTGGCGGAACGGTGATGCGAATCATTTGTCCATCGTTGGCTGGTGTTAGCCCGAGGTTCGCATCAATAATCCCTTTCTCGATATTCTTGATGAGGTTTTTCTCCCAGGGCTGGATGATGATGGTTCGCGCCTCCGGCGTATTCACGTTGGCGACCTGATTGAGTGGAGTCATTGCTCCATAATACTCAACCATCACACCATCAAGCATTGCCGGTGTGGCTTTGCCTGCACGGATTTTGACCAGTTCGGCTTCGAGGTGGGTGATGGCTTTTTGCATGTGATCCTGCATGTGGTCGAGGATCGGCTTGACATCGGTCATGGTGAAGCGGGGGTTGGTTTGTTCAGTAAATGGGAAATCAGACAGTGACGAGTGTGCCGACCTCTTCGCCTTGAACGACGCTGGACAGGTTACCGGCTTTGTTCATGTCGAAGACGATGATAGGCAATTTATTTTCCTGACAAAGGGTGAATGCAGTCATATCCATCACCTGCAGGTTTCGCTCATAGGCTTC
Organism: Sphingobacteriales bacterium; assembly: GCA_021299095.1. Lineage (GTDB taxonomy): Bacteria > Bacteroidota > Bacteroidia > AKYH767-A > OLB10 > JAJTFW01. The sequence goes on from JAJTFW010000028.1 coordinate 16,248, forward strand.
CATAAAGGTCAGCGTATTGTAGCGGGTGGCCGACTTATCTTTCTCGGGATCGGCCGTGTATATTCCATCAACGCGGGTGCCCTTGAGGATGACATCGGCTTCGATTTCTATGGCACGCAGCGATGCAGCTGTATCGGTGGTGAAATAGGGATTGCCGGTTCCGGCTCCAAAAATGACCACGCGGCCTTTTTCGAGGTGCCTCACCGCACGGCGGCGGATGAACGGCTCGCAAATGGCTTCCATCTTGATAGCAGACTGAAGTCGGGTCAGTACGCCCTGCCCTTCAAGAGCCGATTGCAAGGCCATGGAGTTGATGACGGTTGCGAGCATCCCCATATAATCGCCTTGTACCCGATCCATGCCGCCTTCCGCAGCCTGAAGACCACGGAAGATGTTTCCTCCACCAATTACAACGGCTACCTCTACGCCCATATCCACAACACGGCGGATTTCGCTGGCATACTGGTTGAGGCGTTCGTTATCAATACCGAATTGCTTTTCGCCCATCAGGGCTTCGCCGGAAAGCTTAAGGAGAATGCGTTTGTACTTCATGCCAGATAGCAAAGTAAACCAAAATCGGGGGAATGGCTCAAGCTTCGTTCATCAAGCGCAGGAGATCGTCGAGATTCTCCCTCCGCCGAACCAGTCGTGGCAGGCCATCCTCCACCAGAATTTCGGCTGGTCGTGGCCTGGCGTTGTAGTTATTACTCATGGTATAACCGTAAGCGCCGGCATTGAAAATGGCCAACAGGTCGCCCTCGCGCACCTCGTTCAGTTTCCGGTCAACGGCAAAGGTGTCGGTCTCGCAAATGTTACCCACCACGGAATAAATACGCGGGGTTCCATTCGGGTTGCTGAGGTTGACAATGTGATGATACGCATCGTAAAACATCGGACGGATCAGGTGATTCTGGCCCGAATCGACACCCACAAATACCGTGGCGGTAGTTTGCTTGAGCGCATTGGCCCGCACAATCAAAAAGCCGGCTTCACTCACCAAGAACTTGCCCGGCTCGAACCACAGCTGCAAGGGGCGGCCGTATTCAGAGCAAAACGAACGGAACCGGTCGGTAATGACGCTGCCGAGCTCCTCCACATCGGTGGTAATGTCATCGTCTTTGTACGCCACCTTGAAGCCGCTACCGAAATCGAGGTATTCAAGTTCAGGGAACTGCAGGGCGGCATCAAACAACAACTCCGCAGCCTGTACAAATACCCCGGAATCGAGAATATCGCTGCCGGTATGCATGTGCAGGCCATTCACGCGAATCCCTTCCGTTTCTACAATCCGCACTACATGCCTGAGCTGGTGAATGGAAATTCCGAATTTGGAATCGATGTGACCGGTCTGGATGTGCGTATTGCCTCCTGCGACAATGTGCGGATTGATCCGGATGCAACAAGGGACACGACCTCCATAGTGGTGCCCGAACTGACCCAGCAAGGAAATGTTATCGATGTTGACCTGCGCACCCAGCTCGACCGCTTCCTGTATTTCGGAAAAGGCAACGCTATTGGGTGTGAACAAGATTGCAGAAGGCTCAAAACCGGCTTTCAGTCCCAGCCTCACTTCATCAATGGAAACCGCATCGAGGCCGGACCCCGCTTTGTGCAGGAGACGCAGGATGCTGATGTTGTTGTTCGCCTTGAGCGCATACTTGATTCGGCAATCGGTACCGGAAAATGCCTGAAGCAGTCGGCGGTATTGCATCAGGATACGATCGCCATCGTACAGATAAAAGGGTGTACCGTGAGAAGCGGCCAGTTGTCCGACATTGATGCCCGACAAACGTTCGAGCGATTGTGCGATTGACATGTTGTAAGCTTTGGCTAAGTATTAAAAAAGCCGGTACATGTTATGCACCGGCCCTTTGAGGTATTGAATGACGTTTGCCGATCAACCCAGCTGGACACGGCGGAACACCGAAACGGTGAGGCCTTTCTCCATTCCATCGAGGTACTGACGCACAGTCTTCTTTTCTTCCTTGATGAATGCCTGGTTGAGCAGGGTGTTCTCCTGGTAGAACTTGTTGAGTTTACCCTGAGCAATTTTCTCGACCATGTCCTCGGGCTTACCTTCGGCACGAATCTGCTCTTTCGCAATCTCCAGTTCGCGCTCCACCACAGTGCTATCTACATCGTCCTTGTCGATAGCCACAGGATTCATGGCAGCGATCTGCATAGCAACGTCCTTACCGGCATTGGCATCGGCGCTGGGGGAAGAAAGTCCGACCATTGAAGCCAGACGGTTACCCGGGTGATTGTACACGACAACCTTGGGAGCGGTGATCTTTGCGTATGCACTGAGCTCGATTTTCTCACCGATCTTACCGATCATATCAAACAACTTGTCGTTGATGGTGGTTCCGTTGAGGGGAAGCGCCTTGAGGGCATCCACGTCTGCCGGATCGCTGTTCATCGCAGCATCGAGAATTGACTCAGCGAAGTTGACGAAATCCTGGTTCTTGGCCACGAAATCGGTTTCACAGCTCAAGGAGATGAGGTAACCGGCCGAATGGTCGGTGTTGGTCTTCGCGATAATGTATCCTTCCTTGGCTTCACGGTCGGCGCGGTTGGCTGCAACCTTCTGACCTTTTTTACGGAGGTAATCGACGGCCTGCTCGAAATCGCCATTGGATTCGGCCAGGGCCTTCTTGCAATCCATCATGCCGGCTCCGGTCATCTGACGGAGCTTGTTCACATCGGCAGCGGTGATTGATGCTGTAGTAGACATGGGTATCGTTGTGTTGTGTTTTTTGAACTATTTGAGAATGGAAACGGGATGCCTTTGTGGACATCCCGCTCCGGTATCCGGGTTATTATTTACGCGGGCCTGACTTGCGGGGGCGACCTGATTTGGGTGCACCTGATCCGCCTTCGCCTTCTTCGCCATCGGCAGTAGCCATGGCAGCGTTATCACCTGCTTCTTCGTCAGCAGCGGCATCACGCTCACGCTCCTGCTCCTTGTCGACTTTGCGCTCTGAGAGTCCTTCTTCGACAGCACGAACCATGACGCTCATGATCAGTTCGACAGACTTGCTGGCATCGTCGTTTGCGGGAATCGGGAAATCGATGAGGCTCGGATCGCTATTGGTATCGTTGATGGCAATCGTTGGGATTCCGAGCTTGATGGCTTCGTCAACCGCGATGTGCTCCTTCACCGTATCAACGATGAACAAAGCAGCAGGCAAACGGTTCAGGTCAGCGATGGAGCCCAGGAGCTTTTCCATCTTTGATTTCTGACGGGACATCATGAGGCGCTCTTTCTTGGAAAGGTTCTCAGCAGTACCGTCACCAAGCATCTTGTCCAGGGATGTCATTTTCTTCACCGACTTACGCTGGGTAGCGAAATTGGTGAGCATACCACCGGGCCAACGCTCGGTGATGTAGGGCATGTTGACCGAACGAGCTGCTGATGCAACGATTTCCTTCGCCTGCTTTTTGGTTGCAACGAACAGGATTTTCTTGCCCGACTTGGCGATCTGCTTCACAGCAGCTGCCGCTTCTTCGAGCTTCGCGTGGGTCTTGTTGAGGTCGATGATGTGAATGCCATTGCGCTCCATGAAGATGTACGGAGCCATCTTCGGGTTCCACTTGCGCTTGAGGTGTCCGAAATGGACGCCGGCACCGAGAAGTTCTTCTTGCGTTACGTTGATCATTACGCTGTATGTATTGAGATAAGATGTGGAATTAACGTTTACTGAACTGGAAGCGACGACGAGCCTTACGCTGACCGAACTTCTTACGTTCTACCATGCGTGGGTCGCGGGTGAGCAGACCGTTCGACTTGAGTACCGGGCGGTGTTCTGCGTTGATTTTGCACAAGGCACGGGCAACCGCCATGCGGATGGCCTCGGCCTGACCGTTGTATCCTCCGCCAAACACATTCACGGCCACATCGTACTGGTCGGTTCCGTTACCCGGCTGTACATAAACGCGGGCGACGGCGGTCTTACGGCGACCAATGGTATGTGTGATTTCCATGATGGGCTATCAGTACTTGAGGGTTACGGCTTTGGGCTGCTGCGCTGCATGGGGATGCTCGGCGCCGGCATAAATGTGCAAGTTGCCCTTGATGGCACGACCCAGGCGATTCTTGGGCAACATACCAGTGATGGCTTTCTCAACCACCGCGGTCGGCTTCTGCTGCATCAGCTTGGCCGGTGTCACGAAACGCTGCCCGCCGGGATATCCGGTGTGCGATACGTATTCGCGCTCGGTCCACTTACGACCGGTGAGGCGGATCTTGTCCGCGTTAATGATAATGACGTTGTCGCCGCAATCGACGTGCGGGGTGAAGTTGGCCTTGTGCTTGCCGCGGAGCATCATGGCCGCCTGCGAGGCGAAACGGCCCAGCACCTGGTCCTTCGCATCGAGCACAACCCACTCCTTGGTGACGGTCTTGGCATTGGCCGATACGGTCTTGTAACTTAAGGTATCCATGTCAGGAATTCAGCTGATTTTTCAATAGGGAGGGCAAAAGTAGGAAAAAAAGTCTGGAATACAAGCCGAGGCAGAGATTTTTAATAAACGGGCAAACTACGTGAAATCAAATACTTAGCAAGGATTTTCGCTGTTCTATATTTTGGAAATGTCTGTATTTTGGAAAAACAGGGGGATTTGTCGGCAGATGGGGTTATGAACAGCCCAAAACGGTTCGGGCGGCTACTGTTCGCCGGGGCGTATTCCCAGGGCCAGCACCGATAGCCCCAGCCGCTGAAACGTAATGCGATCGAGGACTTTGGCCAGGGGCACCAGTTTATCGTAGGCATTCATCTGTCCCTTGCGAAGTTCCCGCTCGCGCAGAATCCAACCACCGGTCATCCAGGCGGGAATTCCCAGGGCATTGAAATACCAGGTCCGTTCCACACTAAATCCTGCTTCGGCCAGTGTACCACCAAGGGTTCGGGCGGTGTAGCGCCTAAAATGGTAAAGACCGGCATCGATGCGGTTATAGAGCCAGGGCCCGGCCGGAACCAAAATCAGCACCCGGCCACCGGGCTTGAGCAACCAAAACATGTTGCGCAGGGCCAGCACGTGGTCTTCGATGTGTTCGACGACATTGAGGGCAAAAATGCTGTCGAAGCTGCCGGCTCGTCCACTGAACCGGGATTTGAAATCGGGGTCGACCAGATCCATGTGAAGCACTTCTGTTCCCGGAAACTTCTCTTGCAGCGCCTGACAATACGGCTGGCGGATATCGCTGAGTGTAATTCGTGCCCCCTGTTCCAGGAAAAAAGCCGAAATATTGCCGATTCCGCTACCTACCTCAAGAATATCGCCGTGCAGATGAGGAATGACCACATCGGCCATCCAGCGGTTGAATTGATCTGCCTCCTGAACCGCTTCGAGGGTATTCAGTCCTTCGGTATCGTTCTCTTTGAAAGTAAATTCCGGCATGCTGCAAGAATACAGAATCTGTATCTTTCGTAAAACAATCCTGCACCATGCACAGGCGCCTTTTTCGTTGGATATTTACTTTTTCGGCAATCCTTTCCGGTTGTTCAACGGACGACGACACGCCCGTGCCTATGCATGATCCTTCGCACACCGATTATCGAGATCCGGTAATCGGACTCTACACCGGCACACGCAATCAGTACAGCTGGGCTCAGGGGAATCCTCCGGTGATTTTCGACAGCACCTGGGCCTATAGCTTCAGCGTGGTGAAGGATACCGCTTACAACAGGGTTATCGCAGACGGGGAAGTGTTTACGCTCGACAGCAATTTGTCGTTTTACGAAATGCCCACTCCGGGATTCATCCGCAGCTTTAGCTTCAGCAATGACTCGGTGACCCTTTTCTTCCGCTCGGGTGGATTGGGTGGATATGGATCCACTACCATCACCGGACTAAAACAGTGAGCGGATTCAGCGAAAGATGTTGTAGCGCAGTATGCAGTAAATGGCGCGAAACCCATCCTTCCAATTGATTTTCTTCCCTTCGGCGTACGTCCTCCCGTAATAGGAAATACCGACCTCATAAATGCGTATGCCTGGAATACGCGATATCCGTGCCGTTACTTCCGGCTCGAATCCGAATCGCCTCTCCTGAAGGGGAAGGGACTTGATGGTTTGGCTACGAAACAACTTATAGCAGGTCTCCATGTCGGTCAGGTTCAGGTTGGTGAACATGTTCGACAAAAACGTGAGGAAGCGGTTCCCGATGGTATGCCAAAAGAAAAGGATCCGATGCGGACGTCCTCCGATAAACCGCGATCCGTAAACCACATCGGCGAAGCCGTCGAGGATGGGCTGAAGCAAGAGGTTGTATTCGGATGGATCGTACTCCAGATCGGCATCCTGGATGATGATATATTCTCCCTGGGCCTCACGAATCCCGCGGTGCAATGCAGCCCCCTTACCCATGTTGTATTCCTGGGAATAGATACGCATCGGAAAAGCGGGATGTGCCTTGTGGTATTGTTCCAGAGCGCCGAGCGTATTGTCGCTGGAGCAATCGTTAACAATCACGATTTCCATATCGAGTCCGCCAATCAACTTTACCGCACGAACCTTGTCGAGAATTCGATGAATGGTCGCCGCTTCGTTGTAGGCCGGAATGACAATCGACAGTTTCTTGCTCATGCGGTGTGGTAGCTTTGCCCGGAACTGGCCATCGGCTTCGACTCGGATGTGCTCAGGCCCGCCATGAAGTTGATTCCGAAAAAGAAATATTCGCGCAACAGGGCCTGATTCTTCCAAAGGCGCTGCTCACTCGCGATGGAGCGCTCATACCCCATCTTGTTGAACAGGGATGGCGGATAGGCGCGCACGTATTGAACACTGTCTTCCTCTACACTCAAACCCTGTGCAGCCATCTCGCGCTTCCAAGTCGCCAAGGAGCGGATGTTTTCGTTGCCCAACAGGATGGTTTTATTCAAGCGTTCGTCGTAAAACTCAATGATCCGTTTGTTCCCGCGCTGACGGTAAAGTTTCAGTGACTGAACCAGGTTGTTGCCGTTCTCTTCAATGGCAAGCAATTTCCCATCGTCCCGCAGGTGATTGCGTAAAATAGCCAGCGCCTCCGGTAGGGGCTCCAAGTGATGCAGTGTATCTTGAACAATGATCCGATCGAAAGCGCCACGGTCGACCGAAGAATCAAAGAGATCCTCATAATCGTAGGTGAAGCTGCTTACATCTCCGAACGCCGACCAGTACTCCATACGTCGCGGCAACTCCTTGTAGTAGAATTCAAGGGTGGTACCATGCACTTTATAGCCGTTTAGTACCAGAAACAAAGCCGTGGTGCCGTATCCGCAACCCACATCCCAAATGCGAAGTGATGGATCACCCGCGTGATCGGCGATGTATTGCAAACGCTGACAGAAATACGCTTTGCGAAATTCGAAACTACCGGGGTCGGTGTGGAACTTGTAATATGACCAGAGATCGCGATTGGTCTCGAGCTCTTTCAGAAACAGGTTAAAGAATTGCTCAACGGTCATAGCGCGGCGAGGATCCAAAGGTAGGCATCTTCGGACTCACAGGGACCTTGCGGCGGTCAGATTCCCTAATTTCGGCACCGCGCCCACTCCGTTTTGAGACATCTGCTGCTGACCTTCCTGTTTTTTTGTTCGCTGGGCATCAGCATTGTCCTGCTGGACTGGAATACCCACCGCTTACCGGAGCCACTCGTGCCGCCAGCAGACGCCTCCTACGTATCCATTGTAGACGGTCGTTTCTCGCTGAATGGCAAGGCCTATTTTCCGAAGGTGATCAACTTTCCGGTGACACTGCGTCAGAAAGATAGTCTGCTATGGCCATCGGTTTACATCGGATACATGCCGGGGAATCGCTTCACGCACGAGGACCCACAGCGCAGTGCCCGAGAACTAAAGGCGTATCTCGAAGTAATCGCCGAATCGGGATTCAATGCCTTGCGCATAGTAGGAATCGGAGAAGCGGAGGTGGCCGATCGCATGACCGGTCGTGTTCATTTCAAGGTAAGCCGGGGCGATGACCACAATGCCAGGCTTTACCTGCGCACGCCGCTGGAGCAGGAGCGCTATTTCTCAGCAATCCGTTCATTAATTAAGGCAGTCGAATCCGCGGGTCTGCATGTGATTTTCACTACCCGGAATTTTCAAGAGGCACCCGAGACGGAAGAACACCTGGCCCGCCTCTGCGCGAAAATGAAGAACGAACGCAGCATCCTCGCCTTTGATTTCTTCAACGAACCACTGTATTTCGACTCACTTGCACGGGAGGATAAAAGTCCGGTGTATTATATAACAAAGAAATGGCATGAGATCGTAAAAAGGAATTCACCCCATCACCTTAGCACCATCGGTCTTGCCTGCCAGCGGGAGTTGTTCGAATGGGATCCGAATCTGATGCAGGTGGACTTCATTTCGTTTCACCCCTATGAGTACGAGCCGGATCAAGTAAGGAATGAACTGTACTGGTACAAGCGATTCGTAAACAAACCTTGGATTATTGGTGAAACGGGGATTCCAGCTGAGAACGATTCCGTCCCTTACATGAACCAAGTACTGTTTGCACGTAAAACCCTACAGCGAAACATCGATTGTGGTGGTATGGGCTATTCGTGGTGGCAATTCAAGGATGTGGACTGGGGTGATTACCATCAGAATTACCTGGGTGTATTCAATGGTAATTCCTTCACCATGAACCGCAACGGAGACACCATTCCGGGATCTGCCAAACCCGTTGTACAGGAAATTGCCGCGTTCGATCCGATGGGAAAAAGGCAAGCCTGCGACTGTCTGTCGAATTACTACAACTTCGGTTCGCACACAGCCTTCCGGATCACCGGTAAATTACTGGACGAGGATGGGAATCCGCTGGAAGGTGGCGGCGCATTGGCCTGGGATCAATGGTGGATCAACCACCACTTCACCACTACGAAACCGGACGGCAGCTTCGAGTTATACAGCGAATACCCCTTTTACCATTGGATGGTTTCCGCAAGCCGGCATGAGATGATCCGAAAGGACTGCAAGCCAGACACCGCTTTTATCGCAGGAAACGGGATACCCACAATTCGATTGGGCGAAATCCGACTGAAAAGACTCGATATCCCTGAGTTGTGGGAGAAAACACCATTACCCTAGATCACTTACCGGTCACCGTGAAGGGCAGCATCATAGTCGGGATACACCAGAACGGAGTCAATACCCGCTTGTTTCTGTAACTGACCGAACTGCCGTAGGTATCCGCGCGCTGTCATGGCATCGTGATGTAAGCCACCGTGCACATACTGCAACATCTGAAAAAGATTCAGTCCGATCAGGAATACGATAAGTAAGCCAAGTCCCATCACAACGGATCTGCGCAGGTGAAGAATCCGATCTACACACAAGGCGACTGGAAACGCAAGGATCGGATAAATATCAATCATTGCACGCTGACCATAGCTACCGCCATACCACCAACACCACCACGATACAACCACATAAAAATGAATGATCAGCAATGCGACGATTGCAGGCTTTAATGCTGTTATGCGCGAGTCGTTCACAAAAAGTCCGATAAGCGCCAGAATCATGAGAGGGGTATAGACCAACCAGCCCCTGCGGAAACCGATCAGGCCTTCCTTCAGCATCGGATCTGAAAAAAAGAAGCCCTCTTCACCGTAAGAATACACCAGATACTCACCCGCAACCGCTTTCCAGTATGCCAGTTGCGGGAGCCAGGCTACACCAATCCCAAGCAACATAAATGCTGCAAGCATCAAGGGGTTGGCCAAGCGTGGATTTCCTTTTCGCGGCCAAACCAGCAACACAACAAAGACAATAAACACAGCATTGCTGAGGCGCAACAAGGTAATCAGCCCGAAAACCAAACCAAATAGCAAACCGGTTTTCAAGCCCGGCGACTGCTGAAATCGGAGCAACAGGGTAACCGCAGCAGCAACCAGAAAAAAACTGTGCACATGCGACATCAATGCATCGGCAGTCGCATAAAAGAGCAAGTTGGTACCAGCACCAATGATGAGCAGCGTAAGCGCAGTGCTCATATCGGCGAAGCCTAGCCGTAACAATAAATCACGGAGGAGGAACAGGCCTAAGGTAAACCAGAATAAGGCTCCTACCAGTATGAATACCCGGTATGGCAAGGAAAAACCGGTAGGCGGATATCCAAGCTTCTTTGCCAGTTGGTGAGCCATCAGAAAAAACGGAGATTCCATCAAAGCGACTCCGCAATTCATTTTAAACACCTCCTTCCCTTTCTCTGTGGTTACGGTCCACAACCAGTACTTTCCTTCATCGTACTGATAATCGCTTTTCTCCGTCTTTAGGTCTTTGAAAATGAAATACGCCGGGAGGTAACCATAATAACTTCGGGCGTCGTGGGTAATGACCCCCTCCGATTGCTTCCAGTGTCCCAATACGCCGTCAAACAGGAGGGCTGTAACAATCAATGCGGCAATCGCCCAGATCGAATAGCGGTTCCTGATCGATGTAGGATCAGTGCTCTTGTTTTCCAAGTGCAGATGATGAAAAAGTTGAAATGTTGGTATCGCTCACCACGTAAAGAGGTCTTTTACGGATATTGTTTCCGAGTCTGCTGATATACTCGCCAATGATACCGATGCTGATCAGCTGAACGCCTCCCAGGAAAAGTATGGTGAGCATGAGCGAGGTCCAGCCGGGAACATATTCCTTGATGATGAAGCGTGAGTACAATGCATACAGGGCCATCAGGAATGCGATTCCCGACACCAGGAAGCCGGTGATGGTGGCGAACTTGAGCGGGAGATTGGAGAACCCGGTAATGCCATCGAGCGCAAGCCTGAACATTTTGCGGAATGTGTATCCCGTCTTTCCTGCATTCCTCGAATCGCGGTCATACTCAATATACGTTTGCCGGAATCCGGCCCAGGCAATTTGTCCACGGAGGAATTTTTCCTGCTCTGGCATTTGCTTCAGAACCTCTACTACACTCCGGTCAATAATGCGAAAATCACCGGTATCCACCGGAATCGGCACATTGGTAATCCGCTGGAGCAATCGATAAAATGAACGGGCCGTGGCCTTCTTTAAGACAGACTCGCCCTGTCGCGAGCGGCGCTTTGCGTAAACGACCTCGAAGCCCTCCCGTTTGCGGTTGAGTAAGTCAGTGATTAGTTCGGGAGGATCCTGTAAATCCGAATCAATGATGACCACGTGCTGACCGGAACAGACATCCAGTCCGGCGGACACTGCAATCTGATGTCCGAAGTTCCGGCTGAAATCGATGAACTTGACACAAGTGTCGCGCACAGAGAGCTGACGAATCATCTCCAGGGAGCGATCACTGCTTCCATCATTGATGAAAATGATTTCGTAGCTGAGGTCCATTCCGTTGAGCACACGTACAACACGATCGTAAAGCAGCGCAATATTATGCTCTTCGTTGTATACCGGAACAACAACAGATATTTGGTCGGTCATGCTCGTGAGGATCAGTCGATAACCATTTCAGGAATATCTCCTTCTACGATGAGCCGGCCAGCAGTTGCTTTTTGGATCTCCTCGACACTCACTCCCGGGGCACGCTCGCGCAGGATAAATCCTTGTCCGGGAACCACATCGAGCACTGCTAGTTCTGTAACAATCTTCTTGATGCAGCGCACTCCGGTCAGCGGTAACGTACACTTGGGCAGTAATTTACTCTCGCCGGCCTTGTTCACGTGCTGCATGGCAACAATGATGTTCTTGGCCGCAGCGACAAGGTCCATCGCTCCACCCATCCCTTTCACCATCTTGCCCGGAATTTTCCAGTTGGCAATGTCGCCTTCTTCACTCACCTCCATCGCACCCAGAATCGTCAAATCGACTTTTCCGGCGCGGATCATACCGAAGCTAAGTGCTGAATCGAAATAGGAAGTTCCAGGAACTTCGGTCACCGTCTGCTTACCCGCGTTAATCAAATCGGGATCTTCTTCACCCTCAAAGGGGAATGGCCCCATACCCAGCATACCGTTCTCAGACTGCAGGGTAACATTAACGCCTGAGGGAATATAGTTGGCAACCAAGGTTGGGATTCCAATGCCGAGATTGACATAATAGCCGTCTTTCACTTCTTTGGCAATCCGTTTTGCTATACCGGTTTTGTCTAACACGATGTTCAATTTGAAAATTAGCCAATTTGAAAATTAGCCAATTTAAATGTTAAGTTATGGCACGATTCAGGCCTTGAATTGCAGATTTATACATTCAAAGCACATGTCGAAAATACCCAATTATCGTTTATTCCCTTCGGGGATTTGCATTCCTTTTCAGAGTGCCAATTATTTTAGATAAGATCTTTATGATTTCATGAAGCTCAGAGGCCAACTGATCATTACCTGGATAATGGGGGGATGAATTGCAAAGTTCCAGCCTATAGGCCGTTTCGTCTGCTTCTTTGGCAGCCACCTTTAATTTGCGGATGAAATCGCTCCTGCTGTCGGTATTTTGCGATTCCCGGATATTGGCTCCGATACTGGTTCCTGAACGGAAAATCTGATCGGCCATCCGATACTTCTTCCTGGATACCAGTTCTTGAGAAAATTCGATAACAGCTAAGGAAAATCTGAACGATTTTTCGAGAACAGGATTCGATGCTTGATCAATTCTCATTTAAAATCACAATTATGTTAAGCGTTGCCATTGAAAAATGAAACAACACAATGCTAATGTAATAACTCAATCCAGATAAAAGCAAGAACGGATTTTTGCTTTTCAATAGAGCGGTTTGAATTAATAAATACCCGTTTATCGTTTTTCTTTGAAAAACGATAAACACTCAAAACCAATAAATCCAAAGACTACACCTGATGAAGCATTAGGCCATTCGCAATTCGACTCCTTTTCAAACCGCATTAGTGGGATACAAACAAAAGCGGAGATTACCGAAAACCTCAAAATCGTCTTGAATAACAACCATTTTCAAATTTTCAAATTGACTCATTTTCAAATTGCTTTCCGCACTGTCCTCTGCTCGATCCGCTTTTCATACGTGCTTCCCTGAAAAATGCGATGGACATAAATACCGGGCACGTGAATCTGATCCGGATCCAGTTCGCCAGCAGGAACAAGTTCTTCAACTTCGGCAATGGTGATGCGGCCGGCCATAGCCATTTGCATATTGAAGTTGCGCGTAGTCTTGCGGAAGATGAGATTACCGTGGGTATCGCCTTTCCAGGCTTTCACTATGGAAAAGTCGGCGTCGAACGCATACTCAAGCAGGTAATCGATGCCATTGAAATTGCGGACTTCTTTTCCTTCCGCGATCTCAGTACCGACACCGGCACGAACCCAGACTGCAGGCATACCATAGGCTGCAGCCATACAACGCGTAGCAAGCGTACCTTGCGGAACAAGATCCACCTCCAGCTCACCGCTGAGGAGTTGCCGCTCGAACTCGGCATTCTCTCCTACATACGATGAAATCATTTTTTTCACCTGTCGTGTTTTGAGCATAAGTCCGATTCCGAAGTCATCCACACCGGCGTTGTTTGAAATACAAGTGAGGCCCTTCACTCCTTTACGGATCAGCGCTGCAATGCTGTTCTCTGGAATTCCGCACAATCCGAATCCACCAAGCATTAAAACGGAATCATCAGCGATATCACGAATGGCCTCATCGGGGCCGGAAACGACTTTGTTCATACCTGGAAATTACGGAGTAAAATTACCTGAATCGGAGTAAAGGATAAAACCGGCCAAAACCGGAAGCAGAAGCTAGATACCGAATTCATCACCACCCTGTTGCTGCTGCACCGGGTTGCGGTACTTGCTGCAGTCGAGCTCAACCCCAAGGGGTTTCTCGGGTTTTTCAAATTCACCCTTTGAATATTGAAGAGCCGGATCGGCGTACACTTTCTTCATGAACAGTCCCCACACCGGGAGCGCAGTGTTTGCACCCTGACCCAATTGAGTGCTGCGGAAGTGGATGGCCCTGTCTTCGCACCCGGCCCAGGCTCCGGCAACAAGTTCCGGTGTGATACCGACGAACCATCCATCACTGTTGTTCTGTGTTGTTCCGGTCTTACCTGCTATGGGGTTGGTGAATCCGTATTTGGAACCGCGCAGGCGTAAACCCGTTCCATATTGCGTGACACCTTGCAATAAGTTCAACATAAGGTATGCGGTCTCTTCGGATATCGCCTCGACTTTACGTGGCACGAACTCCTGAAGTACGATCCCATTTTTGTCCTCGATGCGCAGAATATACTGTGGTTGTGTATAAACTCCTTTGTTTGCGAAAGTCGCATACGCCCCTACCATCTCGTAGACCGAAATATCCGCAGTACCCAATGCGATGCTGGGATAGGGGTCGAGGGTAGCAGTTATACCCATCTTGCGCGCAATCTGGATCACGGCATCGGGACCGAACTGCTTCATGAGGTAGGCCGAGATACAATTTATCGAATTCGCAAGGGCCTCCTTGAGCGACATCATCCCTCCGTATTCACCGTCGGAGTTGGAAGGCGTCCACACCTGTCCATCGTCGGTGGTGATCGAAACAGGAACATTGGGAACCTCGTAGCAGGGCGAGTAGCCTTCCTGCATTGCGAGTGTATACAGGAAAGGTTTGAATGTGGATCCTACCTGGCGCCGGCCTGCACGAACGTGGTCGTATTTGAAGTGGCCATAGTCGATGCCACCAACCCATGCACGGACATACCCCGATTGCGGTTCGACGGCCATGAAACCCGTCTGGTAAAACATCTTGTAGTATTTCACCGAATCGCGCGGTGTCATCAAGGTATCGCGTTCGCCCTTCCAGGTGAACACACGCATCTTGGTCTTTTTATCAAACACCTTTCTGATTTCGGATTCGCTGGCACCGGATGACTTCAATCTCCTGTAGCGTTCACTCTTCTTTACCCCCTCGTCGATGATCTGCGGTTGGTCCTCCCAGGCCTCCCGTCCTTTCCAATGCTCGAAGAAGGTTTTTTGCAGATCACGGAACTGTTCTACAACGGCTTCCTCTGCATAGCGCTGCATACGGGTATCGACGGTTGTATAAATACGCAATCCATCCCGATACAGGTTGTAGGGTGTTCCATCCGCTTTGGTGTGCTCCTTGCACCACTTGATGAGCTCGAGGCGCAGCTCCTCGCGGAAATACTGTGCAAGACCCTCTGTGTGGCTTTCCTGCCGGAAATCGAGTTGAATAGGAATGGCACTGATGGAGTCGCGTTGCTCGTCTGTGATGAAATCGTATTTGGCCAGCTGGCTGATCACCGTGTTACGGCGGGTAGTGGCATTTTCGGGGTTCCGCACCGGATTGTAGCGGCTGGGGGCCTGGAGCATACCAATCAATAGGGCCGACTCCTCTACGTTGAGCTCAGAGGGTTGCTTATTGAAGTAGGTGGTGGCTGCGGATTTGATGCCGAATGCGTTGTTCCCGAACTCCACTGTGTTGAGATACATCGCTCCGCAAAACGAGACGTATTTTGTTCATATCCTCGCGGGGAAAGAGGTTCTTGGCCAACTGCTGAGTGAGGGTACTTCCTCCTCCCGCATCCTGCTGCAGAATAATGGTTTTGACAAATACCCTGAACAATCCCTTGATGTCGACACCGGAATGCTCCTCGAAGCGGACATCCTCGGTTGCTTTGAGTGCATTGATCAGGTTCGGCGACAAGTCCTTGTAGTGAATATTTACGCGGTTCTGAACGTAGTATTTACCCAGTGTTTTGAGGTCGGCACTGTACACTTCACTGGCCAAGCTGCTGTTGGGGTTTTCAAGCTCCTCGAAAGTGGGCAGGGAACCAAAGAGGCCGAATGCGGTAAATGAGACCAGGAGAAAAAGAAAAGCCACAGGACCAAGAACCACGATCCACAAGGCACGGATGTATTTTCGCTCGTCGGATTGTCGTCTGGCCATGCTTATTTCGAAGGGATCAAAAATCGGATTCGTGTACGAAGGTAATCAGGCCTGACATGCCGTTCAAGAATCAGAAATCAAGCATGTCGTTCTGTGGCATATCGCCCGGGCGGCCCTGCTTGCGCGGGCGCTGGCTTTGCTCGGCCTTTCCGAAGCGGTAGCTCAAGGTGAACGAGCCAACACGCGATTCGCGCTTGCGGGTGAATTCAACCCTGAATCCATCACCGAGGTTGTCGACCCTGAAGTTACGTGTATCGAAAATATCGGTCAGGGAGCCGTTCAGGCTCCACTTGCCTCCTTTGAAATCGTACTTGAAGCCGAAATCAATCCCACTCATACCGCGGAAGGTGCCTTGGGGCTGCTCACGTGGAGCCATGTAGTTTCCGGTAAGTTGTATGGAAAAACTCTTTGAGAAGCGCGTACTGATGCTCCCGCGGATATCACCACTCCACACATCACTCACCAGTCCCGCTCCAATGTTTTCGCCATTCACTTTGTTGTAAAAGGCTGTCAGCGTCAGTGTTGAGGTGAACACTTTCAGGAAGCTGTTTCGGATAACCAATTCGGCACCCAAGTTTTCGGAAGTGTTGTAGTTGACGAATGTTTGCGTGGTGATGTTCGAGACCGGATCAACGACGCGGAAACGCTGAGAGAAATTATCGGTGAAGCGATAAAACAAGGTGGCTGAAACATTCTGCTCCTTGTAACGGCCGATATATCCCAATTCAAGCGAATGAGTGGTCTCCGGAAGGAGTCCGGGGTTACCGACAAAAATGTTGATGGAGTCGGAAATATTGCGGAACGGATTAAGTTGCTGTTGTCCCGGACGACTGATGCGTCGGCTGTAGTTCAACTGCACGTCACGTCCTTCTGAAAAGCTGTATTTGATGGCTCCGGAGGGAAAGAGGTTCAGGAAATCACGGGTGAAGTTGGTATCAGCACTTTCCGATTGTCCGGTAATGACGGTTTGCTCGGCCCGTACACCCGCCATGAGTTCAAAAATCTTCCAGCGCCCCGACCATTGCAAATATCCAGCATACACCCACTCGGTGAAAATGAATCGATCGGTGAATGTGGTGTCCGCGTTCCAGTCGTTCGCCGTGAAATCGTAGCGATCGCTTGACTGTCGTCCGTCATTCCGACGGTAGGTGGATTTGAGTCCGGTCTCGATTTTGAATTTTTCAAACGGAAGAATCAGGTCGGCTTGAGCCGTTCCGTTCCAGTTCCGGCCGATTGTATTGAGGCGCTGCAGCTGATCGAACACTAGGCCGGATGTATCCGTGGAGTATTGGCTTTCATCATCGCGCAGAATCCGGTTGATGCTGGCGCTGGCTGTCAGTTCTTTCTTGGTTCCCGCAAAGGTTCTGCGGTAATCGACACTACCATCGAAGTTCTTGTTGTTTTCGTCTGTCCGGGTGATTCGATCGAAGAAACTGACCTCGTTGAAGTCGTCATCCTCCTGACGGGTAATGGCGTCGTCATAGCGAGCCTCGTTACGGAGGTTCACGGACCCCGACATACCCAAGGTGTTATAATCATTGAGGTAAAGGTCTACTCCACCCCGGATAGTGTGGGAAATGTTATCGTTCCTACCATCGTTTTCACTCACGAAATAGGAAAGTGAATCCTCGAAATAGGTATTCGTACGTGTGTTGTCACCGAAGCTGAATCGACGGTCATCGCGGTACCCGTAATTCAAGAAGGCATTGTGTGATTTAGTACGGCGGTTGAGCTGAATGGATGCATTGTACTTGTCGCGTGTACCAGCACCAACCTGCACACTGCCGTTCAGTCCGGGATTCTTGTCTTTCTTGGTCTTGATGTTGATGATACCGGATATCCCCTCCGCATCGTATTTGGCCGATGGGTTCGTGATGACCTCAATCTGATCGATCGTAGCAGCGGGAAGCTGTTGCAATATCGCACCCCTGTTCTCCGCATTGAGACCTGCAGGTTTTCCATCGATGAAAACCGTTACCTGTTCACTGCCGCGCAAACTGATTTTACCATCGATGTCGACATTGACCGAGGGAATATTCTGTAGCACTTCCGAAACAGAACCGCCCGCATTGATCAAGGTCTTATCCACATTGTAAACCTTTTTATCGAGGGAGTTCACATACTCGGCCTTCTCACCGACCACCTCGGTTTCTTTCAACTGACGTGTTGAGGGGAACATCCACACGGTACTGAAGTCTTTCAGCGGATCCATGGGTGTTAGCATGAATGGCTTTGAATCAAGCTGTCTGTAACCGATGCTGGTAATGCGTACGAAATAGCGCCCGGGACTCAGATCCTCGATCCGAAATTGCCCCTTGTTATCGCTGAGAGCGCCACCCGCCACCGATGAGTCACGCATACGCATGACCACCACCGAGGCGAATTCGATGGATTGCCTGGAACTGGAATCGCGCAAGACACCAATCACCTTCCCAACCGGAGGGCCATTCCGGAATGCAGCTGTATCGCGCATTCCCTGACGCATTTTAGTCGAATCACGGAACTCGGGTCGGGGCATCTGCGCCGATACGGCGAACGAAAAAAACAGTAAACCGAATAGTAAACGGAGAAATCGTGGAGTCATAGCGGGCATGAAGCCAATAAGACAAATGGCAGGATAAATAGTTTAACGTCAGCCGGCGGCAGCTTCACGGTAGAGGAGTTCAAGCAAAACCTGTCCAGTGATGCGCAGGCTGTTCGGATCAATTTCGTTGAGCGAGTCTTTGCGGGTGTGCCAGTGTTTCCAAAACTTCGACTCGCTCGAATAATCGTAGTGGATCAGATCTATACAACGAATTCCGGCCAGGCGGTTCACATAGTAGTGGTCGTCAATGATGGGCTTGGATTGTTCCGGCACAAAAACGGATGAAAATCCGGCGGCAGCGGCGATTTTCCATACGCGATCAACGACATACGGTGCATACTGAAGCGAGGTCCCCTCTTGGGTGAATCGTAAATCCTTGCCCCCGACCATATCGAGCAGAATTCCATACCTGGCGGTATAGTTTCTCACATGGAAATTCCGGCTCCAGTATTGTGATCCAAGGCAATACGAATCCTCCACCCGAGGTAGCGGACTATCATCGGGCTGACCATAGTCCTCCACATCGAACAGGATGATATCGATTCCGATACCGGGGTCCTTTTCGGAGAGATGCCGTGCCACTTCGAGTAACACGCCAACCCCGCTTCCACCATCATTTGCGCCATCGATGGGTACATTTTTATTCTCAGGATCCTGATCGGAAAATGGGCGTGTATCCCAATGTGCACAAAGCATGATCCTGTTGCCGAGTTCAGGATGAAATGATGCGATGATATTCCGTCCATCGATGGTCTTTCCGTCGAACGTACGTGTCTTGAATTGTTGGCTGATGACCGTATCAGCCCAGGTCCGTAACCGCGATTCAAGCCAATCGCCACATGAACGATGTGCTGCTGTGCCAGGAACACGTGGGCCGAACTCGACCTGGCGCGAAACGTTGGCAAATGCCGAATCAGCCGAGAAAACCGGTACTTCAACCTGTACTTCGGGTTGCGCTTTTACATCACCCTTGTTCGGGTCTTGCGAACAGCCAATGAAAAGCAGCAGCAAGGCTGCCAGATGAAACTCAAGCCTTAGACCAGGTCGTTCCATCTTTTTCATCTTTGAGGGTGTAACCCATAGTCGTCAAGCCATCGCGAATTTTGTCGGAAAGGGCATAGTCCTTCCGAACCTTGGCATCCGCACGCAGGGCGATAATAAGGTTCATAAGTCCATCCACATCTTCTCCTCCGGCATCGGCAATCTCAGGCATAAGACCCAAGACCTGCCGGGCGAAAAGTTCCATCGTCTGCGACAAATGATCGATATCTGCTTGGGACATCCGCTCTGTACCTGCATGAACAGAATTGATGACACGCACCGCCTCGAACAGTTGTGATATCACAATCGCCGTATTGAGGTCATCGTTAAGTGCGGCGTAGCAGCCTTCACGGATTTCACCAACTGATACAGTTGAGTCGGGTGAAGACTTTAATCGTGTCAGCAGGGCAATGGCCGCATTCAGGCGCGCAAGACCTTTCTCAGCCGCTTGCAGCCCTTCATTGCTGAAATCAAGTGTACTGCGGTAATGTGCCTGCAAAATGAAGAAGCGGATTGTCATGGGTGAATACGCCTGCTCCAACATGGCATGACCGCCGTTGAAAAGCTGATTGAGCGTAATGAAATTCCCCAGTGACTTGCCCATCTTCTGTCCGTTGATGGTAATCATGTTGTTATGCACCCAGTAGCGGACAGGAGCATGACCGCAACTTCCTTTGGACTGCGCGATTTCACTTTCGTGGTGAGGGAACAGCAGATCCATTCCACCACCGTGTATGTCGAATGTCTCACCCAGGTATTTCTTGCTCATGGCCGAACACTCAATATGCCATCCGGGGAATCCCACACCCCAGGGTGAGGGCCAACGCATGATGTGCTCGGGAGAAGCCTTTTTCCAGAGTGCAAAATCAGCAGGATTGCGTTTCTCCTGTTGCCCTTCGAGCTCACGGCGTTCGTTTCCGGCACCGGCAATCAGTTCTTCAATTACTCGCCCGCTCAGTTTACCGTAATCGTTTTCACGGGCATAGTTGATCACATCGAAGTAAACGGAACCATTCGACTCATAGGCATGACCGTTATTGATGATCGATTTGATCATTTCGATTTGTTCGATGATATGACCGGAAGCACGGGGCTCGATTCCTGGTGGAAGCGTATTGAGCCGGCGCATGCTTTCATGAAAACTTTGGGTGTACAACTCTACAACCTCCATCGGCTCGAGCTGCTCGAGGCGCGCTTTCTTGGCGATTTTGTCTTCGCCCTCATCGGCATCATTCTCCAAATGACCAACGTCGGTGATGTTGCGAACGTAGCGGACCTTGTATCCCGCATGCTGCAAGTAACGATATAGCACATCAAATGTCACATACGGCCTGGCGTGACCCAGATGTGCCTCTCCGTACACGGTCGGTCCGCAAACATACAATCCGACAAAAGGCGGATTGATCGGTATAAATTGCTCTTTCTTACGCGAAAGTGAATTGGTGAGCTGTAGCGGATGTTGCATGGTTGGATGAAGGTGGCACTTCAGGCAAGCTGACGCTCGGCCTTGAGGTGCTTAAGCATATCGGTTGTCATGGATTCCAGATTGTACCTGCAGGACCAGCCCCAGTCTTCGGATGCACGGCTGTCGTCGATGCTGTTTGGCCATGAATCGGCAATCTCCTGACGGTAATCGGGGGCATAACGGATACTGAACCCGGGTACATGTTGTGCGATTTGTGCGGCAATCTGAGCCGGAGTGAAACTGATACCAGCCAGGTTATAACTGCTCCGGATTTTGACTCTCTCCGGTGGAGCCGCCATCAGTTCGAGTGTTGCACGGATGGCATCGGGCATATACATCATCGGCAGGGCGGTATCCTCGCGCAAGAAACAGGTGTACTCTCCTTTGTCGAGCGCCTGGTGATAAATATCCACGGCATAATCGGTGGTGCCGCCACCGGGCTGCGCTTTGTAGCTGATCAATCCCGGATAACGGAGGCTACGTACATCCACACCGAACTTGTGGTGATAATACTCACACCAACGTTCACCGGCCTGCTTGCTGATTCCATATACGGTGGAGGGCTCCATCACCGTAAACTGCGGTGTCAGATCGCGCGGAGTCGTAGGGCCAAAAACGGCAATGCTGCTGGGCCAAAACAAGCGCAGGCCAGGCAATTCCTTGGCGATGTCAAGCAGGTTGAAAAGGCCTTCCATATTGAGCCTCCAGGCGGATTTCATCTTCTGCTCGGCAGTGGCGCTCAGCAATGCCGCCAAGAGATATACTTCCTTCACTTTGTGTGTGCGGATGCAATCGGCAACCGACTGCGCATCGAGCACATCGAGTTGGAGAAAAGGCCCTCCATCGCTGAGTGACCCCGACTGCGGCTTGAGGTCGGCAGCCACCACACGGCTTCCGCCATGCATTTCACGCAGGGTATGCACCAGATCGGTTCCGATCTGTCCACCCGCACCCAATACCAGAATACTATCGCCTTTGGACATATCCATCAATTCAAATCGTTTTGTTTTTCACGCAATGCTTTGAGCTCGGATTCGCGGCTCTCGAGTTCGCCTTGCAGGCTCTCGGCCTTACCTAAGTTCTCGGATATGCTGTTCTCGTTCTGCTCAATCTGCTTCTTCAATGATTCATTCGTAGCCGACAAGCGCTCGTTGGTTTTGATCAGACGCTCGTGGTCGCGGCGGGCTGTCAACAAGTCCTTCTCAGCCGTTTCGATACGTGTGGCGAGCGATTTCTTGGCCGTCTCCACTCCAAAACGGTGTAGGAGCAACTCCAATTGTTTGGATTTATCGGGGCTACCTGAACGTGATATGAAATCGGTTCGGTCCTGCACGGCAACCTTCACTACTGCTGCATCGTTCTCCTGCGAGAGGGCCGAGTAGATCTGCATGGTATCTTTTCCAATAGCATGCAGTACGGCATCTTCGCCGGTAATCTGTCCGCGGCTGCCCTTCACTTTCGCGTTGTGTAACTTTAGAAAAGCTTTCCATTCGCGCTCCGCATCAGCCAATGTGGCGTGCGGGATGGTCAAGCGGTAGGCACTATTGTAACCGCGCGCCAGGTTTTCGATACTGGGTTCAACGCTCACCTCCTGAGCCAATGCCGGAAGAAACGAAAAAGTACCGATGAACACGGAGAGCAGAGATTTTCGCATGGCATCAGATGTCTGTAACACCACCGGAGATGACGAACTTCATCATTTCGGTTCCGGAAGCATCGAGTTGGGAAACATTTTGTACATCAACAATGACCAGTTGACCGTTGAATCCGTAAGAGAACGGCAGATATACGGCCATCTTTTCGGTACCCAATCCGAGCTCTGAGAGGTCATTCTCCGTGATGAAGCCGATGCGCTGAACCACGGGATTGTTGTTCACCGTGACCAGTACAGGCTGATTGAAACGCTTTTTTTCACCGACGAAGGCCTCGATGAGGTCTTTCACCGACGAATAAATCACCTTCAGCAGGGGAGTCCGCTCCATCAGCGCTTCGAACATCAGGAAGAAGGGGTTTCGGACGAATCGGGTCCCGAGGTACCCAAGGAAGGTGATAACGGCCAAAATCACCAGAATACCCAGTCCGGGAAGGTAAAAATCATCCGTCCAGGGCACTGAAATGGGAATCTGGATAGGCAGCAAATTGTCCATCCAGAAAATAGCCAGATAAACTACATACAGGGTCACGGCGGCGGGGACCACCAAGAGTAATCCCTGAAAGAAATAATTGGCCAGTTTTTTCATTGCCGGAAGCCGAGCGATTTACGGCTGCAAATATCCGTAAAAGCAGCCCTCGCAGCGATGCTTTTCGGGTTTTCTTTGCAGGGATGGAATCCGCCTTCGATCCGCTTGATACCCGCTGGAAAGAGTGGCTTGATCGGCATGCTGATGAGCCGGTAGCGGAGCTGGCTCTGAAATACGCCGGAAAAGGACTTCCCCTCGATCAATTGCTAAACCAACTGAAGGGCAGGAGGATCAGCCGACAAAAACTGCCGAGTTGGTTTGCCACACCGGGCATCCTTTTTCCCGATCCGCTGATTCTGGAGCAGTGTTCATCGGAGGTTACAGCACGGTTCAAAGCCGGCTTTGCTCATGGCCGCCGCGTAATTGACCTCACCGGAGGCTTGGGCGTTGATTCCTGGGCCTTTGCCCTAAAGGCTGAATCGATTCTGAGTTGCGAACCCGATTCGCGCAGAGCCGAGGCCTTGCGCATGAACTTTATGCGACTGGGTTTGCTAAACACATCGGTGGTTTGCACGGATGCCGAAACTGCAGTGGCTGAACAACTGCATGCCGGACGAGATCTGGTTTACCTGGATCCCTCCCGGCGCAGCGAAGGTGGACGGAAGGTATACCGGATTGATGCCCTGCAACCCGATGTGGGAACTTTGCGAAGCACCTTGCTGGAATCCTGTGGTAATCTTTTAATAAAACTGGCTCCGATGCTTGACCTGCAGCAAGGAATTGAACAACTGCCGGGCACCTATCGCATCGATGTGCTTTCGTGGAAAGGCGAATGCCGCGAATTGCTGTTTCACATCCAACGGCAAACCACAGATTCGGTTCAGGTCCATGCGCACGAACTGGAGTCGGGGCTACCCTCCTTCCGTTTCAATGCCGATGAAGAACGCAGCGGACGCAGCTTGCCCGAATCGACGCCGCTGGAGTTTCTCTTCGAACCCCATGCTGCAGTACGAAAATCGGGTGCACGGGCCAGCATTTGCGCGCAATTCGGACTGAAGGTGCTGCACGCCAACACCCAGGTCTACACCGGATCCGATGACTGTGCGGGATTCCCCGGTACGCACTGGAGACTGATGGAGATTCTTCCCTACAAAATCGATTTACTTCGCCAACGTTTTGGCGCTGAGGGTGCAAGGATGGTATTTTACAACTTTCCCGAATCGCCGGAGCGCGTCACATCTACGCTGAAACTCAACAGCAATCCCGACAATTGCCTGTTCTTCGTTAAACTGAATACCGGAAAGGCCGCCGTACTGCACGCGAAACCTGTTGGAAATTGAACGAAGCCGTTCAACTTGAAAGGCCTAACTCCAGCAAGCGTTTGCGCGAAAAACCCTTGAGCACCTCGGTGTAAGAGTGATCAATCAGTTCGCGAACCAGGGTATCGCCAAGGGCACCCTGCAAGTGAACCGTGTTCCAGTGGGTTTTATTCATGTGCCACCCCGGAATCACGTCCGAATAGTGCTCGCGCAGAAAAATAGCCCGCTCAGGGTCGCATTTAAGGTTTGCAGTCTCAGGCTCCGATAAGCTGATCAATGCGAACATTTTGCCAGCAACCTTGAACACCAGCGTATCCTCATCAAACGGGAGACATTCCTCGGTATGGGGCTTCGTCAAACAATAGCTTCTAAACTCATCAATGAACATGGATGAAACGAAGATAAAAGGATTTGCGCGCCGTAAGCACCTATTTTTACCGCAATGAATGCTCCACAGAAAAAACTCTTTTTACTGGATGCGATGGCACTGGTGTACCGTGCCTATTTCGCGTTCAGCAACAATCACCGCATCAATTCCAACGGGTTAAATACCTCGGCAATGTTCGGATTCACGAATACCCTGCTCGAGGTCCTGCGCAAGGAAAAGCCCTCGCACATGGCCGTGGTGTTCGATACGGCAGCCCCTACACACCGGCACGATGCATTTGCCGATTACAAGGCGCACCGCGATGAAATTCCGGAGGACATCGCCATTGCTATACCCTATATCAAACGACTGGTTGAAGCCTTCAACATTCCCGTGATTGAAATGGATGGGTATGAGGCCGATGACATCATCGGGACACTGGCCGGCAAAGCGGAGCGGGCCGGATTCGAAACCTTTATGATGACGCCCGACAAGGACTACGGGCAACTGGTCACGGCACATGTACACATTTACAAGCCAGCGCGCCTTGGCAACGGAGCCGAAGTGCTTGGTGTGAAGGATGTATGTGATCGTTATGGTATCGAGCGTCCGGACCAGGTGATTGATATTCTCGGACTCATGGGCGATGCAGTCGACAATATTCCGGGCGTACCGGGTGTGGGCGAGAAAACAGCAACGGCTCTGATCCAGCAGTTCGGATCGGTGGATGCGATTCTGGCCAATACCGATCAACTCAAAGGGAAGCTCAAAGAGAAAATCGAACTACACCGCGAACAAGCCTTACTATCCCGGCAACTCGCTACCATACACTGTGATGTTCCCGTCACATTGGATGAGGAACAATTGCTGGTGACTGATCCGCACAAAGACCAACTGATCGAGTTGTTCAAGGAACTGGAGTTCCGCAGACTGGCTCAGCAAGTGCTCGGCGAAGAAATTCAGACACCTGCAGCGCCCGCAAGTAATGGACAGATGGACCTCTTTGCTACTGCTTCAGCACCAGTTCCACAGGAAGAGGGCGAGCCGGTTGTTAACGCGCTGCTGGCTACAGCACAAACTACCGCTCACACCTACATGTTGGTTGAAGGACCGGAAGCCATCCACCAACTCATCGATACATTGCGGAAGGCTCCGTCGTTCAGCTTCGATACAGAAACGACCGGACTTGATTCTTTATCAGCCGACATCGTTGGTTTATCGTTTAGCACAACCAAGCACCAGGGTTGGTACGTTCCCCTTCCTGCCGCACACACCGAGGCTCAGGCGATTCTGAATCAGTTCAGCGAGGTATTGAGCAGTCCGCAAATTCTTAAAATCGGACAAAACATCAAGTACGATCTCAATGTGTTGTCGAGGTATGGGGTTGATGTGCAGCCACCGCTATTCGATACGATGGTGGCGCACTACCTCTTGCAGCCCGACATGCGTCACAACATGAACGCGTTAGCCGAGACCTACCTGCATTACTCGCCCATTCCGATTGAGCAACTGATCGGAAAAAAAGGCAAGGACCAGGGAAATATGCGCGATGTGGATCCTACTTTGGTGTGTGAATATGCTGCAGAAGATGCCGACATCACCCTACAGCTACAGCAGCAGTTCTCGCCCCGTTTAAACGAAACGGGTACACGCAACTTGTTTGAAGAAGTGGAAATCCCCTTGATTCCGGTGCTGGCCGGAATGGAACGTGAAGGGATCCGGATTGACCTCAATTCACTCCGTGAGTTCAGCGCACAACTCGAAGAAGAAATCCGCACCATCGACAAGCAAATCCAGGAATTGGCCGGAACACCGTTCAATGTCAGTTCGCCGCGGCAGGTCGGCGACATCCTCTTCGAAGTCTTGCGTATCGCTGAAAAGCCGAAAAAAACCAAGACCGGACAATATGCAACGAGCGAAGATATCCTCAGCAAGCTCAGCGGTAAACATCCCATTGTAGACCGTATCCTTGATTACCGCGAATTAGTCAAGTTGAAATCAACGTACGTTGACGCATTACCGCAATTGATCAATCCCCGTACCGGTCGTATACATACCACATTCAACCAGGTCGTTGCCGTGACCGGGCGCCTTAGTAGCGACAACCCAAACCTGCAGAACATCCCCATCCGGACAGCCCGAGGTCGTGAGGTACGGAAAGCCTTCGTGGCGCGCGACAGTAATCACGTCCTTTTGTCGGCCGATTACTCGCAAATCGAATTGCGCATCATGGCTCACCTATGCAAAGACCCAGGACTTACGGAGGCTTTTTCAGACAACCTCGACATCCACTCCTCCACGGCGGCGAAAGTCTTCGGTGTTTCGCTGGAAGAAGTGACATCCGAAATGCGGCGCAGGGCTAAAATGGTCAATTTCGGAATCATCTATGGCATCTCGCCATTCGGCCTCTCCGAGCGACTCAACATCCCACGCAAGGAAGCCGCCACAATCATTGAAAACTACTTCCGTGAATATCCGCTGATTAAGGAATACATGGAAAGTGCGGTTGAACAGGCCAGAAGCAAGGGTTATGTAGAAACACTGCTGGGCAGACGCCGCTATCTACGCGACATCAACAGCCAGAATCCGACCGTACGCGGGTTTGCCGAACGCAACGCCATCAATGCCCCGATTCAGGGCTCTGCGGCCGACATGATCAAGATCGCCATGATCAGGCTTCAGAAAACACTTGAAGAGCGCCGGCTCCGTTCAAAGCTTGTGTTACAGGTCCACGATGAACTCGTGCTTGACGTACCCCGGGAGGAAATCGAGGAAGTGAAAGACCTGGTGGTGCGTCACATGGAAAGCGCTCTGCCGTTGAGCATTCCCGTGCTGGTCGAGTCCGGCACCGGTAACAACTGGCTGGAAGCGCATTAAAGCATTGATCCAAATCAGGAATACAGCTGACAGAGGTCCTTCTGTCGAAGGGCAGGTTGTGCTCAAATTTGGGGAAAGCTTTAACACCATGAACACCTTTCCTGCCAGCCGACGCATGGCCTTGTGGATTGACCACGCCAAAGCGCATTTCATCGACCCGGATCAGCCTATGATCCCCATCCAAAGTGTCCATTCCGACCTGGAACCCAGACCTCGAACCCGCGGTGAAAGTCCTGAGGGGGTTCGCTTGGGGGGCTATCGCTCAACAAACAACGAACACCACCGAAACAACAAGGAGGAAGCGGCATTGCGCGATTATTACCGGCTGCTAGCTGATCGGCTGGAGGTGTACCCTGAGATATACATCTTCGGACCGGGTGAAGCACATAAGGAGCTAAACAACCTCTTGCTTGAGGACAGCCGATTCCGCAAACACCGAATTGAAACCGAAGCCTGCGTTCCCTTGAGCGAAAACCAACTGAGGGCCAAGGTACGGGAGCATTTCAGTTCAGTCGTCAGCTGAATCGGACACCTCACGGCGACGGAAAGCCGAAAATGCCGAATTGAATTCCCTTGAAAGGCCTTTCAGGGATGTTGGGCCGGTTCCGGCCATCAGGTAAACACGCCCGTCGTTTCCGAATAAGATCACAGCCAATAGCTGTCGTTCGGCTGTGGATGCGCTCAAGCGGAATCCACTCAGTGAGTCGAGGGTGATGGATTCCAAATTCGGCTTCATGCTTGTATCGGACCCAGGAATTTTCATGCACTGTGTCAAGGCATAGGCTTTCAGGTCGGTGCTATCGCGGTTGATGCGAGCCATACCTGCAACCATAAGCGGTGCTGGGGGGCCGGTGAATCGGGATGCGCCGCGTGCAAGCAACAGCGTATTTCCGTTGATTTGCGCAGGTCTGAATACTGAACCTGAAACATCGAAGGTGAAGGGCAGGACGGAAAGCGGATTTGCGTCATCGTTGGCGTCGTACACAACTGTTTCGAGGGCGGATCGGATACGTAGTGCCATACCCGTATCGGATGCGGGTGAAAATCCACTGATAGATATTGTACGCACCGAGTCTCCAAGCACCAGCATCTGCTTGATCATATCCCCCTTCCGCCCTTTTTCGGGCATCACAAACAAACGGGCTGTCCCTGAGGGTAACTTAACCAGTTCAGTTCGCAGAATCTGCATACGCATACGCGGATTACGGGAGCTGTCGAGGGCTGCTAGATTCGATTCAAGGGAACTGTTGATGACGGATAGCAGGATAGACGACTTGCTGGGCGGATGATCGAATCCGCGGTAGCGCAACGCCTGCACAAAATCCGCAGGGGGAACCATGCTACACCAGGTTCCAGGCACAGCTAGCCGACCGGGTTCTGCAACACAAAGTGAAGAAATGGCGAGGAACGCCAAAAGGCAGCATCGGAACAGTTTGAGATGGCGAAGCACGTAAAATGGACTTAGGAAACGAAAATACGCATTGCCGTTCAGAGCTCCTGACTTCCCCCAAGGCCGTTTGACGTACTTTTGAGCCGCCATTCGGAACGCGCATGAACCCCAAATTTGATTTACTCAGGCAAAAACAGGAAGAAGCCCTACGTGGAGGCGGAGAGGCCCGCATTGAAGCACAACATAAAAAAGGAAAGCTCACCGCCCGCGAGCGCATCCATTTTCTGATCGACGAAGGCAGCTTCGAAGAAATTGGCATGTTTGTTACGCACCGGTCGACCGATTTCGGTCTGGACAAGGAAAAGTACCTGGGCGATGGTGTGATTACCGGATATGGTCGCATCGATGGCAGGCCCGTATACGTGTTCGCACAGGACTTCACTGTTTTCGGTGGCAGCCTGTCCGAATCACACGCGGGGAAAATCTGCAGGCTCATGGATTTGGCCATGCAGAACGGAGTACCGGTTGTAGGACTTAACGATTCGGGGGGCGCACGCATCCAGGAAGGTGTCGTATCGCTTGGTGGCTATGCCGATATCTTTTACCGCAATACACTGGCATCGGGTGTGATTCCGCAAATCAGCGCTATCATGGGACCATGCGCCGGCGGTGCTGTCTATTCCCCCGCCATCACCGACTTCATCCTGATGGTGGAGAATACGAGCTATATGTTCGTGACCGGGCCCAATGTTGTAAAGACAGTGACCCACGAAGAGGTGAGCAGTGAAGAACTGGGCGGAGCATCCACGCACAGCAGCAAATCGGGCGTGACACATTTCGCCTGTGCCAATGAAATCGAATGCATCCGTCACATCCGCCGTCTACTTAGTTATGTTCCCTCGAATTGCGAAGATCCGGCCCCTTCAAGACCATACACTCCGAGTAACGAACTCCGGCCTAAACTCAATGGGGTTGTGCCGGAAAACCCCAATCAGCCGTACGACATCCGGGATGTAATCAACGAATTGATCGATGACGATGGTGAAGGATTTTTTGAAGTCCACAAGGATTTCGCACCCAACATCGTGGTGGGCTTCGCGCGCCTTGCGGGACAGTCGATCGGTGTGGTTGCAAACCAACCTGCCTTTCTTGCCGGAGTGCTCGACATCCAATCCTCGGTGAAAGCTGCACGCTTCGTACGCTTTTGCGATTGCTTCAATATACCGCTGCTGGTGCTCGAAGATGTTCCCGGTTTCCTCCCAGGAACCGATCAGGAATGGAATGGTATCATCACCAACGGGGCCAAGCTTCTATTCGCATTCAGCGAGGCCACCGTTCCGCGGGTAACGGTCATCACCCGTAAAGCGTACGGCGGTGCCTACGATGTCATGAATTCCAAGCACATCGGTGCCGACATGAACTTCGCCTGGCCTTCGGCCGAAATCGCCGTGATGGGTGCAAGGGGTGCTGCAGAAATCATCTTCAAGGGTGAAATCGCCAAGTCACAGGATCCGGCAGCCAAACTGCGCGAAAAAGAGCAGGAATACGTAGAACACTTCGCCAACCCGTATCGGGCAGCAGAGCGCGGGTATATAGACGAGGTGATTCTTCCCGAGCAGACCCGCACCAAATTGATCAGTGCTTTCCGCATGCTGAAGAACAAGGTCGCCAAGCTGCCCCGCAAAAAGCACGGTAACATTCCCTTGTAGGGCATTATTCGGTTCTGCGAAAACAGCCTACAGCAGGTCTGTTTTCGCCCCTTTTCCACCCGAATTCGCCCAAACTTTGACCTGTCCGCCCTGAGGCCTGGGGTAAATTACCCCTTCAAGCCTCACACGGACATGAAACACATCTCAGCAACCCCCGACACCTTCAACACCCTCAGTTTTGACGAAAAGGCCTGGCATGTGTGGCACCATGCTACCTTTCTGATTGTGCGCCAGAACAGCCAGTACAGGGTGAATTTGTATTACCTCAACGGTTATTACATCCAACTCTGGTACCACGTACACCGTAACCGCATCGATAAAATTGCGGCCACACGCTCCACCAGGGTAATTGATCCTTACCTGAAACTGATCGAGGTGAAAGGCGTGTTAACCAGCATTTGACGTCCGCGAGCTGAGCGGAATCATCGCAGGGGCGTCCTTAGGACAGTCCCGGCGTGCAGGGATATTCAGTAGCTTTGGCCCAGCTATTCAACGCCCTGCACATGAAAAAACATTACATCCTGTTTCTCTTTGCCCTGCTTGCCGGACTTACTGTGAAGGCCCAGGGGCTTGTTATCAACGAGGTAGACTACGACCAGCCTGCTGTCGACAGTGCCGAATTCATCGAACTGTACAATTCCGGAACCAGCCCGGTCACTTTGTCGGACTACACCCTGTTGCTGGTTAATTGCAACAACAATACGCCATACGCTACCATCGCCCTGCCTGCGCAAACCCTGGCTCCCGGTGGATTCTTCGTTCTTTGTGCAGGATTCGGCTACGTAGCCAACTGCAACCAGAATTTCGCACACACGTATCAGAGTGGTTTCATTCAGAATGGATCACCCGATGCCATTGCACTTCTGGAGAATGCTACTCAGAACTACATCGATGCAATAAGCTACGAAGGAACGTGTGCTCCTCCCAACGGATCGGGCAACGGTGTTCCCCTGGCTGAAAGCGATACCGTAATTGCCCAGGACACCATCAACGGAATCCCACAGGCCCCCCTCAAGACCTATGGCATCAGCCGCTACCCAGACGGAGCGGATAGCAACGATGACTCAACTGATTTCCGCAGGGCCTGCATCACTCCCGGAGCAGCCAACACCAACCAGAACAGCAATTGCGGTTCACCAACCGGACTGAATACACCTGTGCGCAGCACACTGGGCGTTTCGGCCTATCCGAACCCTTCGCGCGGTAACCTGTTTATCGATTTCCGTGGCCGTCAGATCAGCAACGGTAACGTATCGGTGATTGACGTGCTTGGAAATGAAGTCAAATCCTTCCGACTGCGTCAGGCCGGCACCGGATTTACCATCGAGCTGGGCGACCTGCAAAACGGTGTCTATTTCCTCAAAGCCGTAACCGATCAAGGAACCGCCATGCAGCGGGTTGTCCTGAAAAAGTAACAGACTCAACAACCATTGAAAACCCCGTTTAATACGGGGTTTTTTTATTGCTTATAACTGAAGACCGTGTTGGCCGAAATCCGCGACGGAACTTTTGACCAGGTTGAAATGCCGTTGCGTGTACGAACAACGAGGAAGGTCCGCTGGGCAAATAGCGAAGCAGGAATTTGCAGCTGCGCCGTACCATCGGTACGCAAAAGTGCCTGGGTCGTATGAAGTAAAGCATACGGCGTATTTTCCGATCGGAACTCCAGGGAAATACTGTCGCAGGCTGTCGGATCATTGCTCAGTCCCGAGTTATACAAGACAGGGTTCATCTGTTGCCCCAGGGTGAAAAATCCCTGAAGAAACAGACTGATCTGAACCGACGCTGAATCATCGCACAACTGAACGGGGAGCAGCAGTGACCCCGAGGAGCCACATCCGTTCGCATCCGTTACATACACCTGAACGGAATCGGGGAATTCGACTTCAAAGGTCGGGCTATCCGCTGTGTCCGACCAGGCAGAGACCGGCTCTGTCCACTGATGCTGAAAATCCGCATAGGGTATGAAACGCCAGGATTCGCTCGTCGTACTGAATGTTGCAGCATTCCGTCCCGGAGGTGTGAAGGCCTTCGTTCCCTTTGCATTCTCGATACCGAGTGTTGTAGGATTGGCATTGATGAAACTGATCGCTTCAACGTGTAGTTCAACGATATTAGATCCTTCAGACAGGACAATCTGTCCCTTCATCGGATATCCTGTACCGTTATAATGGTTGGTGTTGAACCGAACGATCCGTTTCCGGTTAGGTGGCGAACCGACAAGGTAGTGATCAATCACCGCACCGGATGCGGAAGGATTCAAATCATTCCATGCCAGAGATATCAGTCCGTTCGGAGCTGAAATGGAAGGCAGACTTTGCCCCGTACAGCAGCCATTGGGAAGTGAAGCACTGAACCCGATGAACCCGTTTGAAGAAATGGCAAAGGATGTTTGCTTCTCCCCGAAAAAATAAAAATCGAATCCGATACCCTGCAGACTGCTCACCTGATCATCTGCCAGGGAAATCACCGTCGTGGCCGCTGATGGACTCAGGGGAGCATAGGGAATACTGGTCACGGAATAGCCCGAAACGGCGTTGTTACCGCTGATGATGGTGCTTAACTGGATGGTATCACCGGTGCAGATTGATGAAGAAGAAGTACTGACTTGCACATCATAGCCTGTGATACTGACGTAGGCAACCTGCTCGAGCGAATCACTGCCGAGAGTATTGATTGCTTTCAGACGGACTGTATAATTGCCGGGCTGAGCGTAAGTATGCTCCGGATTCTGGCGTGTAGATGTGCTGCCGTCACCGAAATCCCATTGCCATTGTTGCGGACTCCCACCGGATTGGTCGCTGAAGCGGATAGTTCCGGGACAAGGAGCTGAAAACACATCGGCAGAAAATCCGGCAACAGGCGGAACTGTGGGCGGTAAGCAGAATGGCGGATAAGTGAAATCAGCTATCTCATCCCCTACTGCGTTGGAGCTGCCTTGAGATGCATAATACCCCATACCCCTCCGGGCGAATGCCTCCCAGATCTGACAACGGTGTTGACTGCCATACATGATATCATCTGCAAGCAAGATGGCATCACGCGCATCGATGTACCCCGGACTACACGGTTGTAGTTTCATACCCTCCAGCACAAGGCGCATGGCAACGATATTACCGGATGAATCATCGCCTGTGCTTGCCAGCATGGGATTGAATCCGAAATCGCGGATAAGAAACCAGGTCATATCCCAAATCGCATCACACCAGATTTCCCCCCGTTGATGAACTGAAGTGCTTCCTGCTAGGTCTGCGTAGGTTTGTGGATTAACGGCCATGTTGGTACTATACGGATAGCGCCTTATCCCTCCGCCTGATACAGGTTGCCCCAGCGCGAATGTCCCGATACCGCGGGGAGACGCGCCGAAATCACCAGGCTCAATGGTTGTTATTAGGCATAACCAATCACTCCAGCCCTCTCCACCCTGCTCTGCATTGTACAAGCAACTGGATGCAGCCGGCCCACCCGTCAGTCGGTTCGATACGCCGTGCCCGTATTCGTGAGCGATGATTCCGTTGTCAAATGACCCGTCACGTTGTGCACCGGGCGGACAGTAAATCAAGCGTCCGGAAACTACGCTTCCGGAATTCAACTGAGACTTGATTGCCGAACCCTCTGAAAGCAATAATGAAAACGTGGGTATGGTCACTGTAAAGCCGGGTGAACCAGACATCGTTGGAGGGCTGGTGGAAGTCACATTGTTTACAATCAGAATGGCTGACGCTCCAGCCTGTTGGGCATAATAGGTCTTATCCAAAAAAGAACATGTTCCCCGGTCGACAACGACGATTTTTCCTGCCACAGCGGCAGCATTGGTATAGGCACTGCATCCATCCGTAAGCGTTCCAACACCATCGTTGACCAGAATCAGATTTGATGTGATGTTGTAATTCTGCGCCGGAGTAAAACTTGCAAAACCGATTGATTTATTACCCGCAATCGCAACGGGAGATAAGATTTCGAGGGAACTGCAACTGGCCGAACCGGCACCATTCCACAGATACATCTGCATTCGTGGTTCTATTCCATCATCGGGGGTAGCAAAATTGGCATTGTTTGTCCCTCCGCCATCTAGGCCTTCGGCCATTACCTCATCTCCGCCCAATCCCCCACGACCGTAGTTGTTCAACTGAAAATTACCTGCCTCCTCATCGAAACCATGTTGCCAGAGCACATCGTGTAGGGCATTGCTGGTATAGAATAGATTACTCACCGAAGCACTCCGGTTGGCGGTTGCTGAAGAATCGATGTGAAATGGGAAGTTGAATGTCAACACTGAACCTCCGTCCGGAGAAAAGCCGGGCAAATCGTCGTTGTTGGCATCTTCGTATGCATACACATTGTTTCCACGGGTGATGGTAAACTCGGCGCCAACACTACCGGAAGTGTCATGCCAGCCAAAGGGAGAAGCACTTAAGAGTGATGGATCAGCCAGCACCTGCCGCGATCCATGAATGGGACTTTCTACCGGATAGGGAAACACAGTGTATTGTGCTACCACCGGAGGTGCAGGGAAGGCGGGATCCGGCATAGCGGACTCATCGCTGCGGTTGTGCTGACAAGACACCGTCCAATCATCCTCAGCGATCACCATTCCGGTAACAGCATCCACACGGATGTTCCACCAGTGCTCCGAATCACGCAGGTCGAGATTTACGTTCCAAACAAGTCGTACAGATTGCTTCCAGGGTTGAAAACACAATCGTACCACGGCTGGTCGGTTCAGTGCATTGCCGGAAGGTGTGAAAATCCGTTCACCTCCATCCCCTCCAGGTTCGTCGCGTATGACACCACTAAACGGAAGACCAACATGACGCAGA
>JAJTFW010000029.1 GCA_021299095.1 Sphingobacteriales bacterium
CCCGGATCAGGGCAAGGTTTTTTTAAAGGACGAGGAGATTACATCGCTCAGAGGACGTCAGCTCGCTGCGTTTAGAAACAGGCATATCGGTTTCATTTTTCAGTTCCATCAACTACTGCCAGAGTTCAACGCGCTCGAAAATGTTGCTATGCCGGCCCTGATTAAAGGTGTGTCTCACCGTGAGGCCATGGATTCAGGCACACAGCTGCTCGGATTGATGGGGTTATCTGCCCGAATCAGTCACAAGCCATCTGCATTGAGTGGCGGTGAGCAGCAACGCGTCGCCATTGCACGTGCGCTCATCAACAAACCTTCTCTAATTCTTGCAGATGAACCCAGTGGGAATCTCGATTCGGTGAACGCCAAAGCCTTGCATGAATTGTTTTTTGAGCTCAGGAAGTCTCTCAATCAGACCTTTGTAATCGTCACGCACAATCCGGAACTGGCTTCTATGGCCGACCGCACCCTGACGATGCATGATGGACGTATCGTACAGCCATGAAAAAAGGCGCTCGAAGCGCCTCTGAAGTGTGTCATACTGGATTCGAACCAGTGACCCCTACCCTGTCAAGGTAGTGCTCTGAACCAACTGAGCTAATGACACGTCTAAATCGGTTTGATAACCGTCCCTGTTTGGGGATTACAAAAGTATCATTTCCCGAAGAATTTGTCATTGAAATTGACCAGAAAAAGTTCATGACTGGCCCGGGTCATTGCCGTATATAACCAACGGTAGAATGATTTATCCATTTGCTCCTCGGTGAGGTATCCCTGATCGACAAACACCACCGGCCACTGACCACCCTGTGCTTTGTGGCAGGTGATAGCATAGGCGAACTTGACGTGCAATGCATTGAAAAATGGATCTTTCTTTAGCAAAGCTGATCGTCGCCTGCGGTCAGGCTCATCACTCATGTAGTGTTCATGCAAAGCATCAATGAGCTGTTGTTGTTGCTCACGGGGAATACCCGGGCTCTCAGCATGGAGTGCATCCAGCAGAACCATCGCTTCAAACGGGGGGTCATCCGGTAAGTCACTGTATGTCAAATGAGCCATAGCGAAGCGAAACCCGAAGCGTTCCTCGTGATTATACACCTTGCGCAGTTCCAGCATATCGCCATTCGCAATAAAGCCTGCCGTATGGTCTTTGGGAAGCCAGAAATAGTTGTTTCGCGCTACCAGAATCCGATCGCCACCACCGATTTCATCTTCCATCCAAAGGGTTTGAAACCGAATGATCTTATTGTACTGGATCGCAGAACGGTTCGAGCGTGTCACCACCATGACCTGTTCGGCTCCGTAGGAACGGTATTTTTCCTGAAGCAGTTCGGGAAACTCATTGCCTGATATCCGAACTACGTCGTTGGCCAAGTCGATGTTCGGAATGTGGTTAATCGGCTCCTCTGACCTGATGTGTTCACGCAAGCGCGTTGCGTTGGTCAGAATGACACTGGTCTGTTTTTGCCTGACCACTTCCGTTAGTTCTGCCAGCCGTACATTCCGACCGAATCTCGATTCAAGGTGCGCCTTGTCAAGTGCCGGACTATCTTCAAAATGCACGGGTGGAAGCTGTGCGGTGTCCCCAACGAACATGAGCCTATTACCGGGATTACTGAACACATAACGGACCAGATCACTTAACAGATTGACTCCCGGGAACCCGCTATCGGAATCTGCCGCTGTAGCGTCAGGAATCATGGAGGCCTCATCAACGATGAACAGCGCGCGTGAATACGGATTGTCTGCCAGTACCAGCATAGTACGGCCATCGCTCAAAACCTGTGGCCTATACAAATGCTTGTGAATGGTAAAAGCCGACCGCCCGGTGTGTGAGGCAAGGACCTTTGCAGCACGACCTGTTGGAGCAAGCAATACGATATTGCGAAATGCCGAAGTCAGCGCCGACATCATGGTGGTTTTACCCGTACCCGCATACCCTTTCAGGATGAACATCCCTGGTTCTGCTTCGGCAGCAAAGCGGGCAAATGCGCGGATAAAGGAGTCTTGCCCAGGGGTCGGCACAAGTTGAAGACGCATACGAATCCGCGCCTCTACAGCCTGTTCGATTTCTTGCCGCTCCGTTGACATGTTCTGCAAAGGTGGAGCTTTTACAGCAGCGCGTTTGTTTACTTTTGAGGCCATGATGGCCGTTAAACCGGGAGCTTTTCTCAAGTCACAGGTAACAGATGAAAGTTATCTGCAGGGCATGGTGAACGCGATGGATCTATTCTTACTTGCAGACGATACCCAGATGCAGGTAATTGGCGTTGATACCGATCGAAACAAAACCGTCGTTTTACGCGATTACCATTTGGCGTATGACGAGGATCAAGAGCAGGTCGATACGGCTGCAGCCCTACGCGAATTGCTCGAATCGGATGAGTTTTTAGTCAGTGTCAAGGGGCGATCAGCTCATTTTGCCTTGCATACCTCGGCACACAGTCTGGTTCCTGAGCCCTTGTTCAGTACAGATGAAATCCGGTCATTGCTCTCATTGACCTGTACTATTCCGCCCTTGTCGCGCTATTTGTCGGAATCGATCAAGCCAGCCAATGCCCGCTTGATTTATGCCATTCCCGCAGAAATCGCTCAAATCATGGAACAGCATTTCAGCGATGTGGCCATTCGTCATGCTGCATCTGCCTTTATCAGTTGCCGGTTGCTGCAGGAAAAACACCAGCAGGAACAAATCCTCTCTGTGAATGTCCGCCGCCGCCACATCGATGTCCTGCTTAGCGCCGGTCATGAGCTTGTTTTCTTTAATTCTTTCCGCTACCGCACACCTGAGGATTTCATTTATTACCTCTTGTTCTCAATCGAACAGTTGCAGTTGAATCCCGACACCCTGCCAGTGGTTTTTTATGGGGAACTCGAGAAGATTTCAGCCGCATGGATGTTGTCCAGAAAATACATCCGGAATGTACGATTCGGTGAAAAACCTGAAGGCATCACGACCAGTTATGGTTTCGATCATTTCCCAGCGCATCAATACCACGCCCTCCTTTCTCAGGTTACGTGCGGATCATAAGCGGAAAGTTCAGGTCACGGCTCATTAAGCCACCCAAAGGCTTGCCCGTGAGGCCCACCACAGATTTCGCCAAAACGGGTCTTTTCAATATCCTCGCTTCCCGCTTTAATTTTTCCAATGTGCGGGTAGCAGATTTGTATGCGGGAACCGGTAGCCTCAGCTATGAGTTCGTTTCCCGTGGCTGTGAACAGCTGGTTTCGGTCGATCGCAATCCGGATTGTGTACGGTTTATTCGCCAAACGATGCATGGATTCAATGCCCCCAAAAGCGTTTTTCAATCGCAGTCGGATGTGCTTGTTTGGCTTGATGCACAACAAGGTCCTTTTGATATTCTGGTTGCAGATCCGCCATTTGCCGAAACACCTGCGGAGGAGCTTGTGAACCGCGTATTCAATAAGGGTTTACTTAGTCAGGATGGTGTTCTGGTCATTGAACATGCCAGTACCAATGACCTTTCCACGATTCAAGGGCACAACGAAACACGCCGTTATGGCAGCGTTTCATTCAGTTTCTTCAATCCGTGAATTACGCGTACAGGCTGTAGCATAGCTGATTGTTTTTCTGTAATTTAGGACCATGTCACGCATTGCACTTTTTCCCGGGAGTTTCGACCCTGTAACCGTAGGCCATGTCGATATAGTCCTACGGTCAGCGCATCTATTCGACAAGCTGGTTATTGGTGTCGGTAATAATTCCGCGAAGCAATACATGTTCCCCCTACAGGACCGAATCGATTGGATACGCCGTACATTTTCCGGTGACCCCAGGATTGAAGTCATTTCCTACACGGGCCTTACGGTGGAATGCTGCAAGGAGATTGGTGCGCGCTTTATTCTGCGTGGGCTACGTGCTGCGCCCGACTTCGAGTACGAGCGCTCCATCGCTCAAATGAACCGTTACATGGATCAACTGATTGAAACCGTTTTTATGCTCTCGAGTCCTCAGTTCGCGCCGGTTTCATCCACTGTAGTCAGGGATATAATACGGCACGGTGGCGATGTAAGTACGTTTGTACCCGAGGCAGTTTCATCAGGTCTCTAGGAATTTCCGGTTAGGAATTTTCAGTGTGAATGAAGTAGTCCATCAATTCCTCGATGGGTTGTTTGATGACCTTTCCAATCTGAAAGCCACGTATGGCTGCTACCTCGTTCAGTTGTTCACGGAATAAAAACGACAAAGAGCCTACGAAGTGGACAGGCACCTCTCGGTACAATTGGTAATCACAGATGAACAATTCAGCAAAATCATCCAGCCCTTTTCGCACAAGCTCACGAATCCATTCATGCTCTGCATGTGAAGTCAGAAAGCGGGTGAATGATGCGAGCCAAACATTCGCATGAGCTTGCTTATACACATGATCGATAATCAGATCTTTGTTCAGCCCGTATCTCGATTCAAAGTCCTTGGAAAGTTCTCCAGGCATTCGACCATACAGAAACAGTGTAAGTAGTTTTTTCCCAAAGTACGAGCCACTCCCTTCGTCACCGAGCACATATCCAAGACCGTAATTTCTTTCGTGAACGTTCTTCCCGTCAAACCAGCAGGAATTGCTTCCTGTTCCCAAGATGCAGGCGATTCCAGGCTCGTTGCCGCAAGTAGCCAGTGCCGACGCAAGCAAATCGTGGTGGACATGCACAGTGGTGTTTTGGAAGAAACGTTTAAGTCCAGATTCAATCACAGCATTCATGGATGCGCTGGAACATCCCGCTCCGAAAAAATGAATTTCCCCCTCTTTTTGCTGGAATGATTTCAGCTCGTTGTGTTCAGATAGTTCTGCAAACACACGGTCGCTATCGTGAAACAAGGGATTGAATCCCATCGTTGCGAAGGGCCCCTGAACTTTCCCATCATCGAAAATGAGCCAGTCGGCTTTGGTAGATCCTGAGTCCGCAACGATAATCATTTTATTTTCCGACCTGCTTGCGATGGCCGTCCATTTCGAGATTGTAGATATTCTCCGTAATACTCTGGCTGTTCTTGAAATAAAACACACCGTAGCCGGTCGTTACCCGAATGTATGTGGCCTTTGTCGCGTTGGAGTTGACGATTGACCGCAAAATAGTACGATTCGTTTCTACAATCGTATCGGTAGTGATTCCTTCGGCAATGAATTGCTTGTCAAAATCAAAGCGATAGGTGCTGATATCGTTGGAAGGTTTCTTAGGGGCAGAAACTGATCCACCTGTCATTGATGCTTTTTTCGATTCGATTTCCGCTATTCTCCTTCGCTCGGCTTCCTCCTCTTGTTTTCGCCTCGCATCGGTCGCTTCCTGCTCGGCCTGGGCGGCAAGTGCAAGCTTCGACCTTTCTAGTGAATCACGTTGCTGTTTTATACGTTCTTCCCGTTCAAGTTTCAGGCGTAAGGCAGTCGCCTCAGCTTGTGCGATTGAATCTTGTCGTGTCTGTTCCAAAGCACGTGCAATTGAATCTCGTTCGGCTTTGAGTCTGGCAGTTTTTTCAGCTTCGGCCAGCCTTGCCTTTTCCTGTGCATCGGCAATAGAATCCTGGCGAAGCTTTGCCGCCACACGTGCTAAAGAATCTTTCTCTGCTTTTTCCCTAGCTGCACGATCGGCTAGTTCGAGTCGTTCACGTTCCTTTGCGGCTGCCACTGAATCGGCACGGAACTTTTCGGCAGCTCTCGAAATGGAATCCGCAACGGCCTTTTCTCTGGATAGACGGGCTTGTTCAGCCTTAAGCGCAATTTCCTGGGCTTTAGCTAAACTATCAGCAACCGCCTTTTCGCGGGCCTTTAGTGCTAATTCTGCAAGTCGCGCTGCCTCTTTCGCATTGGCTATGCTATCAGCAACTGCCTTTTCGCGCGCTACACGTGTGGCTTCAGCAATGCGAGCTTGTTCTTTTGCTTTGGTAAGACTATCGGTTACGAACTTCTCACGCTCGGCTTTAGCCAGTGCTGCGATGCGTTCGGCTTCTTTGGCGGTTGCGATGGAGTCGGCACGCTGCTTGGCAACTACGCGTGCCAGGGAATCGGCTGTTGCCTTTTGACTGGCGAGTGCTGCGAGTTCAGCCAGACGGGCTGTTTCTTTGGCTTTGGTAAGACTATCGGTTACGAACTTCTCACGCTCGGCTTTAGCCAGTGCTGCTATGCGTTCGGCTTCTTTGGCGGTTGCGATGGAGTCGGCACGCTGCTTGGCAACTACGCGCGCCAGGGAATCGGCTGTTGCCTTTTGACTGGCAAGTGATGCGAGTTCAGCCAGACGGGCTGCTTCTTTGGCTTTGGTAAGACTATCGGTTACAAACTTCTCGCGCTCGGCCTTAGCCAATGCTGCAATGCGTTCGGCTTCTTTGGCGGATGCGATGGAGTCGGCACGCTGCTTGGCAACTACGCGCGCCAGGGAATCGGCCGTTGCCTTTTGACGGGCCAGCTCTGCGAGTTCAGCCAAACGGACTGCTTCTTTGGCTTTTGCCAGACTATCGGCTACAAATTTCTCTCGTTCCGCTTTTGCCAATCCCGCTAAACGTTCAGCTTCTTTTGCTGCTGATAACGAGTCGGCACGTTGTTTAGCAACGACTCGCGCAAGGGAATCGGCTGTTGCCTTCTGTCGGGCTTGTTCGGCGAGTTCGGCTTTCAATGCCGCTTCACGGACCTTCGCAAGGCTATCGGCAACTACTTTTTCTCTGGCAACGCGGGCAATTTCAGCCAGCCTCGCCTGCTCTTTTACAGTTGACAGTGAGTCCAGACGTTGCTTTTCGGCAACACGTGCAAGTGAGTCCTGGACGGCCTTTTGCCTTGCACGCTCCGCAGCTTCTGCCTGCAGTCGAACCTTTTCTACTTGAACAAGGCTGTCCTGAATCGCTTTCTCGCGGGCTGCAACAACTGCGGCAGCCGCTGCAGCGGCTGCATTGACTTTGTTGATGGAATCCTGACGCAATTTTTCTGCGGCGGCTGCAGCGAGTGCAGCTAGTCGCTTTTCCTCATTTGCACGATTGATGGAATCAAGCCTTGCCTTATCGGTTTCAAGTTGTAAAGCTTTTGCTTTGGCGATTGAATCCTGACGGGCTTTTTCCAAGACTACTTTTTTGGCAGCTTCCTGCTTGGCAACCTCCACTGCTGCTTTCTGCTTAACGGCCTCCAATTCTGTCTTCCGGTTGCGGGAGTATTCCGGATCATAGTCGAAATCCTCATACACGCCGCTGTACTGAAGCTTTGCTACGGGAGGAGCAACCTCTTTGGGGGGATCCTGACCTTCCGGAACCTTGAATAAATCAATTTTGAATTTGAAACTGAAAATCTGATCGCGGGCTTCGTCCGGTATTTTCGTATCGATTAATACGGACTTAGTAACAGATCCGTTTTTCAGGAAAACGATGGTGTATAGATGGCCGAAATCGAGGTTGATGATGAACTTACCTCCAGAAGAGCTCAGAAGGTTGTCTGCATTCTCCTCACCTTTCATGATTTTAATTTCAGCACCCTCAATACCCTTACCCTCCTGCATCACGTTTCCAAGCACCTCAAGGTATCCCTTATCCTGTGCCTGCAGGGGCGTGGTCACAAAAAAATAGAGTAGACAAAGCGTCAGGGTTCTGAGGCGTAAAACAGACAGTAAAATAGGTTTCATGGAATCGTAATCAACCGGGATTCAACGCAGCGCGTGGGTTCAAATTGCAGTGGGCGATGAAAATACGAAATCGGCCTGTTTCAAGGCAGATTGGAAGGCCTGGAGATCTACACCAAGATTCTGTTTTTTCTCTAGTAGAAAGTCAAGCAAATGCTCGGATGCAAGGTTTCCGACCAATTCGTCCTTGGCCATTGGACACCCTCCATAGCCTTTCATAGCTGAATCGAATCGTCTGCAACCTGCATTCCAGGCTGCGTCTACTTTTTCCTTCCAATTATCGTGACGGGCGTGCAAGTGTGCACCGATTTTAATCTCCGGCATAGCGGGAATTAATGTGCCAAACAGGTTCTGCACAGACTCAGGGCTCGCTACTCCAACGGTATCAGCTAGGGCAATCGTGGTGATTCCACATCCCACAAGCCGTGCCGCCATGTCCTCCACTTTTCCGGGCGACCAATCTTCCCCGTAGGGGTTCCCGAAGGCCATACTCAGGTAAATCACCAATTCTTTTCCATGTGCATCGGCCAGCTCCGCCATCTCGACCACAGTTTGAAATGAAGCTTCGATGCCCGAGTTTGTATTACGCTGCTGAAAGGTTTCTGAAACCGAGAGCGGATAACCGATACAGGAAATACGCGGGAAGGTGCAAGCCGTTTCTGCTCCTCGGCAATTGGCGACAATCGCTAACAGCCTTGTATCTACGGAATCATCCAGGTTTTCGAGTACCTCGGCGGTATCCTTGAGCTGTGGAATGGCTTTTTCCGAGACGAAACTGCCAAAATCAAGAACATTGAACCCCACCTTGAGCAGGCTGTTCAGGTAATTGATCTTCTGCTGGGTTGGAATGAATTGAACGATGCCCTGCATCGCATCACGAGGGCACTCAACCCATTCGAATCCAGTGCCGGGATGCATATTCACCTGGCCCGCAAGGATCAACGAAT
The DNA here is from genome assembly GCA_021299095.1 of Sphingobacteriales bacterium. Lineage (GTDB taxonomy): Bacteria > Bacteroidota > Bacteroidia > AKYH767-A > OLB10 > JAJTFW01. Next base: position 8,553 of record JAJTFW010000029.1, read on the forward strand.
GATTACACCTTCCGCTTCGAAGGTGAGTTCCAATAAGGGCTCTGTGATTTTGGCCAGCGAGTCCTCTGATACTTCGGCATCCTGTGCAAAGTGGCGCAGGTCTTCAACAGAAGTGGTATCCACATAGGCTTTGCCCTGCATAATCGCAGTGTATCCTCCGGCATTTTTAGGTACAAAAAATCCGTAGTCTTTAAACGATACGCGCATGGTTTTGCCATCTTCTCTGCGTATGCTCATCCAACATCCTTTTTTCTGGCAGCATTCGCTGATAGCTCCTTCGACTTTTAAGCCTTCCATAGGAAGCATTCCTGCATTGTACATAGAAACCAGCGAGTCCATGGTAATTGCACCATCCTCGTTGATTTGCATTCCAAAGGATCCGGTGGAAGCCACCGTATCAACAGTAACTGCTTCTTCAGTTTCAGCTTTTGGTTGTTGACAGGCTGCGAAGGCGAAGGCCGATAAGGCAAGAATAAGTGTGTTTTTCATGGTTGTTAGTCGGCAACGAAGGTACGCAAATGCGGTTCATTTTCCGATTACCCTATACCCTTTTCAAGGATGCACAAATGGTTTAGATGACCCCCTTAATAAATTGAAAATCAATTAAAATTCTTCAATATTTTCTTTACAATTTTGGGTCCTTCATAAATAAAACCCGTGTACACTTGAACAAGATTAGCGCCGGCCTCTATTTTTTGATGCGCATCATCGGCATTGAAGATTCCACCAACACCGATAATGACCATTTCCGGTCCTGCCAACCTACGGAGAATCCGAATGACTTCCGTGCTTTTTTCAGTTAAAGGCCTTCCACTCAGCCCGCCCACTTCGGATTGAAGCGTCTGGGGCGAAGAAAGCCCGTTGCGTTCTATGGTTGTGTTGGTGGCGATAATTCCCTGAAGACCGGTTTGTCGTACGATATCTACAACATCTTCCAGTTGCCCCTCCCCCATGTCGGGAGCGATTTTGAGTAGTACCGGCTTTGATCCTAGTTGTGCGTTCCGGTGCATGATTCCTGTGAGCAATGCCGTGAGCGGTTCGCGTTCTTGCAAAGCCCTTAGTCCGGGAGTGTTGGGCGAACTGACATTGACGACGAAATAATCGACCAGGGAATGCAGGGCTTCAATCCCCAAAATATAATCGGTAAGGGCCTGATCGTTCGGGGTGTTCTTGTTTTTACCGATGTTCCCCCCGATAATCAACCCCTCACGATTGATTTTGCTCAGACGTATTTTGATGGACTCGAGCCCCTGGTTGTTAAACCCCATCCTGTTGATGAGAGCTTGGTCGGATTTTAACCGGAACATTCTGGGTTTTGGATTACCCGGCTGTGCTTTGGGTGTTACCGTCCCAACCTCAATAAAACCGAATCCGAACTTTCCGAGCACTTCAACCAATTGGGCATCCTTGTCAAATCCTGCTGCGAGTCCGATTGGGTTCTTAAAATCCAGCCCCATACAGCTAACAGGCTTTGTGTATGGGTGTCCGGTGCCATACAGCAAACCCAATAGACCCTTTCCACCCGGAATCATTCCAATTGCTCCTAAAACACTAAAAACCAAATGGTGAGCACGCTCAGGATTAAGTAAAAAAAGCAGTGGACGAATCAGAAGGCGGTACATGTTGCAAGAATAGTCAATCTATCAATCAGGATTATCTAATTTGTAATTTAGGCAAGTCTAATTTATATTTGTGACATGCGTTACACTACTTCGGAAGAGAATTACCTGAAGGCCATTTTTCACCTGGGTCATGGACAGCAGGAAGCTGTACTGACTTCTGAAATCGCCAGTAATCTGAACACCACCGCTGCATCAGTCACCGATATGCTCAAGAAGTTGTCGGAAAAAGAGCTGGTATCATATGAGCGCTACCGGGGTGTGCGTGTTACACGAAAAGGCGAACGCGCTGCATTGGATGTGATTCGTCGCCATCGACTTTGGGAGGTATTTCTGACCGATGTGTTGAAATTCGGCTGGGATGAGGTTCACCACTTGGCAGAGGAGCTTGAACATGTCAGTTCGGATGAATTAATCTCCCGGTTGGATCGATTTCTGGGACATCCGCGTTTTGATCCACACGGTGATCCCATTCCTGATAAAAATGGAAAGCTATTGGCCGGTAAGGTTCGGTCGCTGGATGGAGTTAACCAAGGGAGCGATTGGGTGGTTAGCGGTGTGCTCGACGATGCAACCCCTTTCCTTCAATTTCTTAACCGAAAAGGCATACGTCCAGGAATCCGCCTAAACGTTATACACATTGACCCATACGATCAAAGCATGCTCGTGGCTGTAGAGAGTGGCCGCGAGGAATACCTGTCGTTTGATGTTACACAACTGATCACCGTGGCACAGGCATGAGCGAGCAACATTCACACAAGTCTTTGTCGGAAGTTCATGGCACCGTAGCTATACCCCATAAACGTGGGTTTTTCCGTAAACTGTTCGCCTTTTTGGGGCCCGCCTATCTCGTAAGTGTCGGCTACATGGATCCCGGCAACTGGGCCACCGACATTGCCGGTGGAAGTAAGTACGGGTACGACCTCATTTGGGTATTGCTGATGTCAAACCTGATGGCACTTTTACTGCAAGGACTTAGTGCACGCCTAGGTATCGTCCGGGGTCGTGATCTTGCACAGGCCTCCAGGGAAATGTTTCCCGGTTTCGTCAATTATTTCCTCTATGGACTTGCGGAAATTGCCATTGCCGCCTGCGATTTGGCAGAGGTACTTGGTATGGCCATTGGATTGAATCTACTCACAGGTATCCCCTTGCTGTGGGGAGTTGTAATCAGCGCACTTGACACCTTTCTGCTGCTCTTTCTGATGAACCACGGCATCCGGAAAATGGAACTCTTCATCATTTCCCTCGTAGCCGTCATTGGTGCTGCTTTTGTCGCCCAATTGTTCATCGCTTCACCGGATCCCGCTCAAATCGCTGGAGGTTTTATCCCTGGATTTCTCGATGACACTGCCTTGTATATCGCCATCGGCATCATCGGCGCGACGGTCATGCCACACAACCTGTATCTTCATAGTGCCCTTGTGCAAACGCGGCGACTGGAAGGGGGCGAACGGGAAACCCGGCGAGCCATCCGTTTCAATTTAATCGATAGTACCATCGCGCTGAATGCAGCGTTTTTTGTTAATGCAGCGATTTTGATTCTGGCTGCAAGTGCATTCCACCGCTCCGGGATGTATGAAGTGAGTGATATCACAGAAGCTCATAGGTTATTAGAGCCATTACTGGGTTCAAACTTGGCACCGATTCTGTTTGCGGTAGCCCTTTTGTGTGCCGGTCAAAGTTCTACCATCACCGGTACGCTGGCCGGTCAGATCGTGATGGAAGGGTATTTGGATTTGCGCATCGCTCCATGGATCCGTCGGCTAATTACGCGTTTGATCGCCATTGTTCCGGCAGTGTTGGTCATACACTACAAAGGAGACGAGCACACAGGTGAACTCCTTATTTTGAGTCAGGTGATTCTAAGTCTTCAATTGGGCTTTGCTGTGATTCCGTTGATTCATTTTGTGAGCGATCGCGAAAAAATGGGGGTGTTTACCATTTCCGTTTTGACCCGTGTGGCGGCATGGATATGCGCCCTGATTATCGTTTCCCTGAATGTGAAGCTCGTTGCCGGTCAACTAGGCGAATGGCTCCAAAAGGATGCTTCCCCGTGGTTACTGTATGGTGTTGTTCCATTTGCGGTTTTCTGCGGCCTGATGTTGTTGTATATCACCCTTGCGCCTTGGATCCGGAAGCGGCATGAAAAATCGCTTCGCGGACCCCATTCAATGAAGTCGACATCCCTTCATTTGAGAACACGGCAGGCACCACGTAGAATCGCTTTGTGCCTCGACTTCGGAACAACCGATCAGGCGGTAATCCAACAGGCCATTGATCAGGGTGGAACCTCTGCTACCTATTTGTTGATTCACATCACTGAAAGTGCCGGTGCGCATTGGTCTGGCACCACTTCTGCCGATCTGGAAACAGCACGAGATCTGGAGCAATTGACTATGTATTCTCACCTATTGAACGGTCAAGGATATTCAACCGAGATTCATCCTGGTTATGGACGGCCTGCGATGCGAATTCCTGAAATTGTTGAGGCTCAAACAGCCGACCTGCTGGTAATGGGTGCGCATGGACACCGCGCACTGATGGATTTCCTGCTCGGGTCAACCGTTGACTCTGTGCGACATAAGGTTCAGATTCCGGTTCTCATCGTGCGCGACTGAACACCCCTTCCCGATTGACTACCTTTGGGCCAATGTCAAAGGCTCCATCGGTACAGATTTCGAACAGGAAGGCTGCCCATCATTTTTTTATCAGTGATACTTGGGAGGCCGGAATCATGCTTACGGGAACTGAGATCAAGGCCGTGCGTGAGGGAAAAGCGAATCTCACCGATTCGTATTGCTTCTTCCGAAAGGACGAGTTGTGGGTTAAGAACATGCACATAAGTGCCTATGAACATGGTGGGTATAACAACCATGAACCCCGCAGGGAGCGTAAGCTTTTGCTACATGCACATCAGCTGCGAAAATTATTGTCGAAGCTTCGTGAAAAAGGAACTGCAGTCATTCCCGTCAGAATGTACCTGAGCGACCGTGGTTTTGCAAAACTGGAGATTGGGCTGGCCAGGGGAAAAAAGCAATACGACAAACGCGAGTCATTGAAGCAGGCCGAGGCTAAGCGCGAATTGGGTCGTGTCATGAAACGAAACCGTACCTGATCACCGCTTTTTGAAGCGTTCAAGTCCTGTCGATATGGTCAGGCTGCTTGCTGTTCCAGCCGTATTGTAGACGGAAAGTGCATAAGCAAGTTGAAACCGGTTTATTCTGAAACCTGTACCTAAACTGATGCCTGCAAGGCCTTTTCGGGAAGCGAATGACATTTCATTCCGACGCAGGAAATTATACCCGAAACGGACGTTGAAGTTTTTAGAGAGCAGGATTTCCGTGTTAAGGATGACTCGTCTACTGAACCGTTGAAGCCCTCCGGGTTGTTCAACCTGAACCTCTCCGGTTAGTGGATCCGTACTAAATCCATCGGGATCGACATAGTCCAGTTTTCGTTTGTTCAGCTGTTGAAGTATCAATGAGAAACGAAAGGGGGCTTTGGACAACTGCTTGCTGATCCCCGCCTGTATATCCAATGGTAATTCCTCACGGTTGGTACTTGACCACGTTTTCAATTGCCGACCAGCGTTTCTAACAACCAGTGAAGCTGAAAGGAGGTGTCTCTTATTGTTCCAAAATAAACCGGCATCCGCTGCTACACCATTTGATCGCTGGTCGTCAAACGCAGAGCTGATGAATTTTGCATTCGCTCCAATGCGAAAGGCGGAATCAAGGCTTCGGCTCCACCCCAATTGAAACGCATATTCAGCAGCACTGAACTCGCCAATCACATTTCCATTTTCATCGGTCCTAGTGAATGTTCCGTACTGAATGTACTGCAATTGCCCGGCGAGCATGCCCACCGAGTTCACCTTGTACGCCGTTTGTAATAAGCCATGTCGAATTCCCGCTGGGAGATAGGCCTGTGAAAAAGCCAATTGACGGTGCATCTGATCCGATAATTGGGCAGGGTTCCCTCCGATCAGACTCAAATCATCGGCCGGAGTGGAAATAGCACTGCCTCCGAGGGATTGAATTCTGGCGGGAGCCTGCAGTTGTAAAAACTGAAATGTACTTCCTCCTCCGCTTTGTGCATGTGTTGCACTGCTTAGGAAAAACAGGCAAACCAAACCAGCAAGGCTCCTGCCGGGAGCTAAAAGTCCATTTGAAGCGAAGCTGTGTTTACTGCTCATCAGTACAATGGGAATTGCTCCATAAAGGCATTTACATCCGAACCAAGTTTAGCCAGGTATTTTTCATCATCGGGCTTCTGCAAAGCTTTATCAATAAAATTGACAATTCGCTTCATGTGTTGCTCTTTCATGCCACGCGATGTGATAGCGGGTGTTCCGACGCGGATTCCGGATGTTACGAAAGGACTTTTATCGTCGAAAGGCACCATGTTCTTGTTCAATGTGATGTGCGCTTTCACCAGTGCATTTTCGGCCTGTCGCCCCGTTACTCCTTTATTGCGCAGGTCTATTAACATAAGGTGGTTATCGGTTCCACCACTGACGATTTGATAGCCTTTGTCGGTAAAGGCTTTTGATAAGGCCTGAGCGTTTCGGACCACCTGAACAGTGTAGCGTAAAAAATCATCTTCGAGCGCCTCTCCGAATGCTATGGCTTTAGCGGCAATCACATGCTCCAGAGGACCTCCCTGAGTTCCCGGAAAAACGGCCGCATCGAGTACCGACGACATCATGCGGATCTCTCCATTGGGTGATTTCAGACCCATGGGATTCGGAAAATCCTTGCCCATCAGAATGAGCCCACCTCTGGGGCCTCTGAGTGTTTTGTGGGTGGTTGTAGTTACAATGTGGCAATGAGGAATGGGGTCGTTCAATATGCCTTTGGCAATTAAACCGGAGGGATGTGATATATCGGCAAGTAATAAGGCTCCAACCTTATCTGCAACTGCTCTCAAGCGTGTATAATCCCAATCACGTGAATAGGATGACGCACCGCAGATGATCAGTTTCGGCTTTTCTTTCTTCGCCTTTTGCTCCAGTTTATTCCAGTCAATTAGACCAGTGGCTTTTTCCACTCCATAAAATGAGGCATCGTAAAGCTTACCACTGAAGTTCACCGGACTTCCATGCGTCAGATGGCCGCCATGCGAAAGGTCAAACCCGAGAATTTTATCGCCTGGCTTTAAAACACCAAGCATCACTGCTGCATTGGCTTGGGCACCCGAGTGAGGCTGTACATTGACCCATGCGGCACCAAACAAAGACTTGGCACGGTCAATGGCAGTCTGTTCAATGATATCCACAATTTCACATCCCCCGTAGTAGCGTTTCCCCGGAAGTCCTTCCGCGTACTTGTTGGTAAGACAGGATCCCATGGCCTGCATGACCTGCTTCGAGACGAAATTTTCTGAAGCAATGAGTTCAATCCCCTCTCGCTGACGCTTAAGTTCTTTTCGAATCAAGGGGAAAATGACGGGGTCTTTCACGTGTAGCATAGGTTGGTTTAACTGAAATCTATTTCTGTACTGTCACCGATGTTCAGGCTCTGGCTGAGGCCCTTGAGTGTAGCATCACTGCCTAAAATGCTGTGATGAAGGATGGCTGTTTCCACTCGGGAGTACGACCCGATGATTGAATCAGAAAGTATCGAATGTTTGATAACGGCATGTTCACCGATTGACACATTTGGTCCAATGATGGAATCGCTGATATCGCATCCATCGGCAATACTGACGGGAGGAAGAATAACGGTGTTTGGGAACGGATAACTTCTGTCCGGAGCATCTGCGCTTCGCTTGAGAAGTACTGCATTGGTTTCCAGCAGGTGGTTCTTGTTGCCGCAATCGAACCAGTTTCCTACCTGAAAGGTGGTTACCTGTTCTCCCTTATCGATGAGGTATTGAATACCATAGGTCAAGTGGTATTCACCCAGGTGTCTGAGGTCGTTTGTAATGAGGTGATCAAGAGCCTTCATCAGATCACCGGCATGCTTTATTTTATAAATACCCACCAGAGCCTGGTTGGACTTTGGAATGACTGGTTTTTCTTCCAATCGGGTAACCATCCCCTTGTCGTTTGTTTCCGCTACACCGAATTGACGGGGATCATCGACCTTTTGAACGCCGAGAGCCGTAGTCGGAATCTTGACAAGTTGATTGAGATCGAAATCGATGATGGTGTCTCCCAACACAATGAGCAGCTCATCGTCAGCCTGAACCTTGTCGCGGGTCAGCCAAACGGCATGTCCGGTACCCTCACGTGGTTCCTGTACGATAAACGACGAGTTGATATGAGGGTAGCGCTCACGAATGAATCCCTCGATTTTGTCACCCAGGTAACCGACGATGAAGATGAAATCCTTAAATCCACCATCAACGAGGTAATCGACAATGTGTGCGAGAATGGGCTTACCGGCAACAGGAACCAGCGCTTTGGGCTGTGTATGGGTGTGGGGCCGTAGCTTGGATCCGATACCGGCAACCGGTATGATGATTTTCATGCAGCGTAAAAGTAACGTTAAACGCTCGAATCGTTTGTTCAGTATTCAATATCTCCTATGGATAACTCGCACATAGAATCAAATTACCAGGCCATCTGCATTCTATTTTAGCAGTTCACACCAGATGTCATGCTAAACCGCATCAATCGCTTGTTTGGAATTCAGTACCCGGTCATACAGGCTGGGATGATTTGGTGTAGTGGTTGGCGCCTGGCCTCTGCAGTAAGTAATGCCGGTGGCCTGGGATTGATCGGCGCCGGATCGATGTACCCAGACGTGCTTCGGGAACACATCCGTAAATGCAAAGCTTCCACATCCAAGCCGTTCGGTGTGAATGTGCCCTTACTCTACCCGAATATCGAGGAGCACATGAAGACCATTGTAGAAGAAAAGGTACCCATTGTGTTTACCTCAGCGGGGAATCCTGCTACCTGGACCGGTTATTTGAAAGAGCAGGGAATATGTGTCGTTCATGTTGTAGCAAACCGAAAATTCGCCCGAAAGGCCGCAGATGCTGGAGTTGACGCGCTTGTGGCAGAGGGCTTTGAGGCGGGCGGACACAATGGCCGGGAGGAAACGACTACGTTATGTCTAATACCATTGATTCGTGATGCGGTTGACCTTCCACTTATTGCCGCTGGTGGAATATCGGATGGTCGCGCTATGTTGGCGTGTATGGCTCTAGGGGCGGAAGGCGTTCAGATTGGCTCGCGCTTCGTGGCATCAGAAGAGTCATCTGCCCACGATGCGTTCAAGCAAGTGGTGATTCGAACAGACGAAGGCGACACCCAGCTTTCGCTGAAACAACTCACACCCGTACGGCTCATCAAGAACAAGTTTTTTAGGGATGTCGAATCGGCAGAATCACGTGGCGCATCTGCAGAGGATTTAAAGTTAATTCTCGGCAGGGGCCGATCAAAAAAGGGCATGTTTGAGGGTGACCTCGAGGAGGGCGAACTAGAAATTGGCCAGGTGGCCTATGGAATCCGTGATATCCTCCCAGCGGCTGATATCCTGCATGGGATCATCCGTTCCTACAACGAGGAAAAGAATCGTATCTGTTCATTCGAAAACTTCAATTTATGATCCACTTTGAACGCTTTACACTCGACAATGGCCTAAGGGTCCTCTTGCATGAAGACCACGGAACCCCGTTGGTTGCAGTGAATATTCTGTACGATGTTGGAGCCCGCGATGAAGATCCCGAGCACACGGGATTTGCTCATTTGTTTGAGCACCTTATGTTTGGCGGATCGGTCAATATTCCTTCCTATGATACTCCCCTGCAGATAGCCGGTGGTGAGAACAATGCTTTCACCAATAACGACATCACGAACTATTACCTGACGTTGCCTGCTCAGAATCTTGAGACTGCACTATGGCTTGAAAGCGACAGAATGCTTTCCCTTGCCTTCAACGAAAAAAGTCTGGATGTGCAGCGCAATGTGGTCATCGAGGAGTTCAAGCAACGGTACCTCAATCAGCCGTATGGAGATGTATGGCTTAAACTACGTCCATTGGCTTATACCCAACACCCGTATCAATGGGCTACCATCGGCAAGGAAGTAAGTCATATTGAGCAAGCCACACTCGAGCAGGTTAAGTCATTTTTTAGTGCATGGTACAGGCCTGACAATGCGATCCTTTGCTTGGCAGGAGCAATCAATACAACTGAAGCACTCGAGCTTGTAAAAAAGTGGTTTGGCCCTATACCTGCCGGAGTTTCAAAAACGCGCGAATTACCGGCCGAACCAACTCAAACGATTCAACGCAGGTTAGTACTGCAGCGCGATGTACCAGCTTCTCATCTTTACCTGGCGTTTCATTGCTGCGCACGCAGGGATTCCGAATTTTATGCAACCGACTTGCTTTCGGATATCCTATCGAGGGGTAAATCATCCCGGTTGTATCAAACGCTCGTGAAGGACCAGCAACTGTTCACCGAAATCGGTGCCTACATGCTCGGCGACTTCGACAAGAGTTTATTTGTTGTCGAGGGCAAATTGGTTCACGGCGTGGATGTGGATAAAGCCGAAGAGGCGATTTTCACAGAACTGGACCGCCTCGTACATGGGATCAGCGAACGGGAACTTGATAAAGTCAAGCACAAAGCTGAGGCATCTTTCCGGTTTTCCGAGATGGGCGTAGCCAGCAAGGCGCTCAACCTGTGTTATTTCGAATTGCTGGGTGATGCCAATGAAAGTAACCTGCAGCCTGAACGCTACAATGCAGTGACTGAAACGGAAATCATTCAGGTAGCCAAGTCCATTCTGAGACCAGAAAACTGCTCAATACTCCATTACATTTCCACACAACATGCTTGACCGTTCAAACTCACCCCTTACCTCACTTCCTGATCGGATTGAAATTCCCGTTGCCCAACGGATCGAATTACCTGGAGGTATACCGCTGATTAGTATCCGAAGTGGCACCCAGGAGTTAGTCAAGATCGAGTTCGTGTTTGCCGCCGGAAGCGCCCGTGCTGATCGTGTTCTAACGGCTACAGCATGCAATGATTTGCTTGATGAAGGCACCTTAACCCATTCAGCTGCCGAGGTGGCCGAGATTCTGGATTTTTATGGCGCATTTTTACAGAGCGAATGTGGAACCGAATGGGCCAGTGTCAGCTTGTTTAGCTTGAATAAGTTTGTAGGTGAAACGCTTCCTGTTCTAGAGGGAATTCTAACCTCACCTGCTTTTCCCGAAAGTGAAATCGGGCTCTATGCTCTGCAAGGTAAACAGCGCCTGCAGGTGGCACTCAGCAAAGTGGATGTGCTGGCTCGCAGGCAGTTACTCTCGTCTCTATACGGTTCCGATACTGCTGTTGGTAGGATGTCGGTTCCAGGTGATTACGATTTGATCAATCGACAGAGCCTTATCGATTTTCACAGAGAACATTACCTGAATGGCTTGAGGGCTGTGTTTATTT
>JAJTFW010000084.1 GCA_021299095.1 Sphingobacteriales bacterium
TCGAGCGTCAGGTTGGTGGCCTCAGTCAGGCTGACCTGCATGCGTCCGCTTAACATTTGGCGCTGCTGGGGCGCGATGAGGCGGATACGGGGTTCGTGGGTTCCTTGGGCTATTCCTCCAACAGGTGCCACCCAGCGGTAAATGCGACCATTGGCCGTGGCATCGTCGGGGAGGTAATTGCCCTGCCCTGCTCCTAGGTTGGTAAAGGAGACCCGGTAATAGGCGCTGTCGGGCGAGGTGCTGTAGCGGTAAATGGTGTAGGTAACAGCGCCCACCGTAGTATCGCTGCGGGCATAGAGGGTTTCGGTACTGTTGAAAGCCACACTGTCGCCACCGTCGGCAAAAGCCAGGTCGACGCTATCGCCCACCGAAGCCAGCAGGGCCTTGTCGCTGGCATCGAGGGTTTGCTGCAAGGGCTGGTTGCGGCTGTCTTGCTCGTTGTAAAAGGCCAGCGAGGCCTTCCAGCGGGTACTGCTGAATGCGGTGTTGGCCGTCAGCAGGGTGCGGGCATAGTTTCGATCGGCATACTGAAACTCGACAATGATGCGCAGGTCCTTCGTGATGAGCCGGCGTGTGGTGAAGGTGATTTCGGCGGTGTTGTAATCGATGATGTAATCCCGGTCCTGACCCCGCTCAAGCAAAACGCCATCGATGAACACCCGCTCCGAGTTCGACATCACCACAATGAACAATTCGTTGTCGGCGCCGCGCAGGCGATAGGGTCCTTGATTCGACTCGATACCGGGAAAAACCATACGGTTGAATTTACCCCGCGATACCGCTGCTCCTGCACCCGCACTGACCGTAAGCGGCGACCGACCGGGTTGCCGGAAGGTTTCGTTGTATTGATACAATCCGCCTTGGGCTTTTTTAAAATACCGCAGAAAATACCCGTCGGGCGGATTGCGCACATCGTAATCGCCGGCAATGAGTTTGTTGTGGGGATCGCTCAATTGAATGAACACCCGGTCGAACTCCTGCAGCTGCTGGGTATTCCCCTCGGGTTGCACCGGAATGTTTTCGTCGGTGATGGCAGCCAGGAGTTCCACGTTTCCGCCAATTCGGCCGGCCAGCTGGAGGTTGAGGCTCGAGTTCAGCACGGCGTCCTGGTTGTTTCCGATGGTAAGACCGCGCGAAATCGATCCTGACCGGGTCAAGCCTTCCAGCCCAAACAGGGACCGGTTGCGGTCGGCGGGTCGCTCGGTATAGACTGTGGCCGGGGCTCCCCTGCCCGGAACCGGCTGCTCCAGCAAACGGCGATCGCGCACATACCGCGGACGAACAAATGACAGGGGAAAGCAGCGGTACTCGGCCTGCAGAACGCTCCCCGGAGCCAGCCGAATGGGAGCAGTAAATAGGAGCCGGGCCGCAGGGGCATCCAATACCCACAGTGAATCCTCCACCGCCTGTCCATCCAAGCTCAACCGAAAACTCCCTGGAATGATACTCAGCGTATCGAGCAACAGCACTTCCCGGATCGAATCGGCCGGGAAACGACGGATCCGCGGCTGTTCTGCAAGATCCTGAGCGGCACCCGAACCCGCTCCGAGCAACAGCGCGCAGCACAAAAGAATCCGGAACAGGGCGTTTTTCACGTGTGTCTAAAAGTACAGAGAAGCGGCACTCCAGAGAAAGCCCTGCCATACAGAGGCTTACCTTTGCGCACCTATGAAGACCCGCAAAATCATCACCTACAACGTGAACGGTATCCGCTCCGCACTGACCAAGGGCTGGATGGATTGGCTGCGCACCGTTAACCCTGACATCGTTCTGCTGCAGGAGATCAAAGCCGAACCCGGACAGCTGGACCTTCCCGTATTTGATAACGACGGATACAGCAATTTCTGGCATCCGGCGCAAAAAAAAGGCTACAGCGGTGTTGCCATCTTCAGCAAGGAAGCCCCCGACCACATCGAAGTCGGTTCGGGAAACGCAGAGGTTGATACCGAAGGGCGCATCATTCGGGCCGATTTCGGCGATGTATCGGTGATGAGCGTGTACGTTCCCTCCGGGTCGAGCGGCGACCATCGGCAGGACTATAAAATGGAATGGCTGGAGTGGTTCAGTGCCTACATCGAAACCCTGCTCAAAGAACGGAAGCACTTGATTATCGGCGGCGATATCAACATCTGCCACCGCCCCATCGACATCCACAACCCGGTAAGCAATGCGAAGTCGAGCGGATTCCTGCCCGAGGAGCGCGCCTGGATGGACGGCTTCCTCAACAGCGGGTTCATCGACAGCTTCCGTCACTTCAACCCCGAACCACACCAATACACCTGGTGGAGTTTCAGGGCGAATGCACGCGCCAAAAACCTCGGCTGGCGCATCGATTACCTCATGGCGAGTGAAGCACTGAGAAAGCAACTGAAGCGCTGCGTAATACTGCCCGAAGCCAAACATTCCGACCACTGCCCCGTACTGCTCGAGGTAGAATGGTGAAGCATTAGCTTTGCATCATCCCCAACGGGGAATACCAGCCTTGAGCCAGCTACGCGCACTCGCCGGACAAACGGCCATTTACGGACTCAGCAGCATTGTTGGCCGCCTGCTCAACTACCTGCTCGTACCGTTGTACACGCGGGTGTTCAGTCCGGCTGAATACGGCGTTGTGTCGGAATTCTACGCCTATGCAACCTTCCTGATGGTGATTTACAGTTACGGGATGGAAACCGCTTTTTTCCATTTTGTAAACCGGAAGCAGCGCCACGAGAACGTGTACGGAAATGCACAATTCCTTCTGCTGTGCACCACCGCACTATTCACCCTCCTGCTCCTATTGTTCTCTTCGCCCCTGTCGCAGGCCATGGGCTACGCCAATCACCCCGAATACCTGCGCTGGTTCGCCTGGATTCTGGCCTTTGATACACTTACCACGCTTCCCTTTGCACGGCTTCGACAGCAAAACCGCGCCCTGCGCTTCGCCTTGGTCAAGCTGGCCGGAATTGCCGTAAACATCGGGCTCACACTCTGGTTCCTCTGGTACCTGCCCTCGGTGCAGGCAGTACCTGTTTCGGATGATGGCGCCTCCTATGTCTTTATGGCCAATCTGGTTTCGAGCGGAGTGATGTTGCTGCTCCTGCTACCCCAGTGGAAGGCACTGCGCCCCGAATTCGATTCGGCTTTGCTGCGCGAAATGCTCCTATACGCCTTGCCGTTGATGGTGGCCGGGTTTGCAGGGATGATTAATGAAACCCTCGACCGGGCGGTGCTGAAATACCTCTTGCCGGCGGGAACCAACGCGCTGGGCGAGTTGGGTATTTACAGTGCCTGCTATAAGCTCAGCATTCTGATGACCCTTTTTGTACAGACGTTCCGGTATGCGGCCGAGCCCTTTTATTTTTCGCAACAGCATAAGGAAAACAGCGGAGCGCTTTTTGCCCGCGTGATGAACTACTTCGTATTGATCGGTTGTGTGATATTTTTAGGTGTACTGTTTTACCTCGACATCATTCGTTTCTTCATCGGCGAGGCCTACCACAGTGGATTACACGTGGTGCCTGTTTTGCTGGCTGCAAACTTGTGTCTTGGGATTTACCTCAACCTGAGTGTCTGGTACAAGCTCAGCGGAAAAACCGCGTATGGAGCCTGGTTGTCGGTGGTGGGAGCGATGATCACCCTCAGCTTCAACCTCTGGCTGGTACCCATCATGGGATACACCGGAGCGGCTTGGGCTACGCTGGCTTGTTATGCCAGCATGATGGTGTTGTCGTGGCTGAAAGGTCAAACCGTGTATCCAATTCCCTACAGCCTGCGCCGGCTCGGACTGATTGTAGCGACAGCAGCCCTGTGCTGGGTGGCTGTTGAACAGACCCGGGTGCTTTATCCGCTCAGCCCTTCGCAGTGGTGGCTGATTTCCGGACTGGTGATTTTGGGGTATTTCGGTGCGATGTGGCGCTTTTTGGGCGGATGGCCTGTGCGCAACCCGGCTTAAGTTCCGGCAGCAATGCGTTCGAGTTCGGCCTGCAACTCGTGAGCGAGTTTAAACCCGGCCATGCGCCAGCAGAGTTCCCCCTTGCGAAAAACCATCAGCGTGGGCACGCTGCGGATACCGAAGGCTTCCGCCAGGGCGGTTTGCTCATCCACATCGAATTTGAGGATTTCGATGCTGCCTTTCATCCGCGTATCCAGTTCGACCAAAATTTCGTCGAGCATTTTGCAGGGCTCGCACCAAGTTGCATAAGCATCGACCATAACAAGATTCTTCTGAGCCAACAGCTGGCTGAAGTTTTGTTCCGAACAGTGTGCGGGGAGGGTGTTGATGGACATGGTTGAGCCGATAAAAATACCGCATTCACGATTTGAGACCGACTAAACCAACTGAACATCAGCAGATATCGCCCCCGGCGAACGCTAATTCACCTATTGTTCACGTATATTCACCCACAGTTGGTATATTTGCATTTCAGCCTCCCTAAAGAACAAAAAACCGAACAATACGATTGATTATCAATCGGTTTTGTTCTTAACCTGGGGCAATGAGTACACCCATTCGGTCGTTATGTTGATTCCGGAGGCCGGATTTCCACAAACCGACCGAGAAAATTCATCCCGGACTGCATCCGGAACGCGCTTCAGGGAGAATACCTTCACTCCCTTCGCAAGACGTTCCCATCAACACCCGGATTAACGCTTGAACCTGCCCATGAAATTGCTTCGACTACTTACCCTGATTGCCGGCCTCGGCGCTGTGGCCCTTCCGTCCGCAGCCCAGCAGCCAAACGGGGCGAACCAGCCGGAGAGTTTCCGCGATCCTATCGTGGATATGCTCGACAGCCTGGTGACCATTACCCATGTAGTGCGCTACAATCAACTTGATGCCAATTGCTACGACAGTAATACGCCAGGTTGTGTAAAAGGCCCGGTGTTCTCCGACCAGGTGTATACGGAGCGGATCAGCGCCTTGCAATCCCCCATCCCACTTTCGTACAACAAATACGTTAAAGAGTACATCGACCTCTACGCCAACCGCAAGCGCGGACTCACCCAGCGCGTGATGGGTCTGTCGAACCTTTATTTCCCCCTTTTCGAAGAAACCCTAG
>JAJTFW010000030.1 GCA_021299095.1 Sphingobacteriales bacterium
AGGCTATGCTTACGCCCGAGGCAAAAACCCGACGCGATCGGCACTGGAGCAATGTATCGCTGCGTTGGAGGATGCAAGTCATGGACTTTGTTTTAGCAGCGGACAAGGTGCAAGCGACGCCATCATCAAATTGCTGCGACCTGGTGATGAAGTGATTGCTACCAACGATCTGTACGGGGGCAGTTACCGCATGTTCACGAAAATCTTCGAGCCCTTCGGAATAAAATTCCATTTCGTAAACATGTATGATGCGGAGAACATCCGCTCCTATATTAATTCCAATACACGCATGCTGTGGGTAGAAACACCAACAAATCCCACCATGCAGATTATCGACATCCGTGCCTGCTCCAGGATTGCGCAAGACCATTCGCTGCTGCTTGTAGTGGATAACACCTTTGCTTCGCCGTATCTGCAAAATCCATTAGCCCTCGGTGCCGACATCGTCATGCATTCGGTAACGAAATACCTGGGCGGACACAGCGATGTGGTAATGGGTGCTATTTGCACCAACAACACGGATCTATACGATCGCCTTGCATTCATACACAACAGCTGCGGCGCCACACCGGGTCCGATGGATAGCTTTCTCGTCTTACGCGGCATCAAGACCCTGCACGTCCGCATGGACAGGCACTGCAGCAATGGGCGTGCTGTGGCGGAATATCTGCGGGCGCATCCCAAGGTTGATAAGGTGTACTGGCCCGGTTTCCCCGACCATCCGAACCATGCTGTTGCTAAAGCCCAGATGAAGGATTTCGGTGGTATGATTTCCTTCACACTCAAAAACGCTTCAGTCGAGGAGACTTTCACCATGGCATCCAAGGTGAAGGTGTTTTCACTGGCCGAATCGCTTGGTGGTGTTGAGTCGCTCTTGAATCACCCGGCCACCATGACACATGCATCGATTCCCAAGGAAGAGCGCGAGAAGGCGGGTGTGACCGATACCCTCATCCGCTTGAGCGTTGGAATCGAAAACATTGAAGACCTGCTGGAGGATTTACGGCAGGCGATTGGTTAATGGGGGTGATTTGATGATGTGATGATAATCCGGTGGTTGAGCCCTGAACCAGAGGCCTTGCCACGGTTCAGGTTCGAAACCCCGGCCCTTCGACTATGCTCAGGGACCGGATTCATATTCATCCGGTGGTTGAGCACTGTAGCGTGGCGTAGCCTCTGCTACAGGGCTACTGGGCCGAACTCGGAATTTGTGTGCAAACGCAGCCGGTTGCAAAGCCCTGCGCGTGTGCAGTTTGTGCGGGCGGACCTTGTTTGGGCACGGGTCAAGCTGTGCAATTCAAATCGGATTGGTCTAGTTCCGTTTTTTTATGTGTACGATGTCGATACTGCACAAACACAGTCCGGGTCAGGCGCATGGCGGGATCAAGGACGAAAACACTATACCACCGATATAAAAGCACAACCGGACCCCGGCCTTGTTTGCACAACGCTTCTTTTGTTTCTTTTCTTCTAAAGAAAAGAAAGAAGAAAAAAGAAATGCCGGATCACGAAACAGGAACGTACACTTTTATAAACCGCCAGATGCGGCAATAAATTATCCCGGCCCTTCGACTACGCTCAGGGACCGGTGTACCCATCCGGAGCTTGAGCCCTCTGATTGATTTGATGATGTGATGATAATCCGGTGGTTGAGCCCTGTAGCGTGGCGTAGCCTCTGCTACTGGGTCGAAACCCCGAACCAATTTTCATTCGGTAGCTGAGCTAAACCCCGGCCCTTCGACTACGCTCAGGGACCGGATTCATATTCAACCGACGGCTGAGCCCTGTAGCGTGGCGTAGCCTCTGCTACTGGGTCGAAGCCCACGAAAGTCTCACTCAACCAATTAGCTTTCTAATCCGGCCCTTAGGGTACCTGAGCGCTGCCGCTGGATGCTCAGGGGGGCAGATTTATTAATCCGTTGGCTCGGCTAAAATTGATCCGGCCCTTCGACCGATGGATTCGGAAGAAGGGCCGGTGTTGTTATCGACGCTTCGAAGCAGACCTAATTGAACAGTCCGATAATCAGCTACCGCACATCAGGCATCCGTCGGGATTGTCGAGCGAGCAGCTCAACTGATCCGAAGCACTGGGTGCATCGCTGGTGAAGTGCGTGGTCACGTCGTTATCGACCGTGGTTGTGTTTGAAACCGACGCGGTTGCAGTCACGGCGACTTCTGCCGTGTGCGGAACCATTTCGTACTGCTTGTCGACTGTGAACTTGATGGCGCTGGTAGCCGGCTTGGTGCGCAGGTAATACATGCCGGTTTTGAGTCCGCGTTCCCAGGCATAAAAATGCATGGAGGTGAGTTTGGCGAAATTCGGTTCGGCGATGAACAGGTTCAGCGACTGGCTCTGGCAGATGTATGCGCCGCGGTCAGCAGCCATATCGATAACGGTACGCTGCTTGATTTCCCAAACGGTTTTATAGAGCTCTTTGATATCCTGGGGAATCTCGGCGATGTTCTGGATAGAACCGCTTGCTGCGATGATTTTATTCTTCATGTCGTTGTTCCAAAGACCCAAACGGACTAGGTCCATGAGCAGGTGCTTGTTCACGACAATGAATTCTCCGCTCAGAACGCGGCGGTTGTAGATGTTCGTGGTATAGGGCTCGAAGCACTCGTTGTTGCCCAGAATCTGTGATGTGGATGCGGTAGGCATCGGTGCGAGCAACAGGGAGTTGCGTACACCGTGCTTCATTACTTCCTCGCGGAGTACGCTCCATTCCCACCGGTCGGTCGGAGTTACGTTCCACATGTCGAACTGGAAAACTCCTTTTGACAGCGGCGAACCTTCGAATGTTGAATAAGGGCCCTCGGCAATGGCCAGGTCTTTCGACGCCGTCATCGCGGCGTAGTAGATTGTTTCAAAAATTTCGCGGTTGAGGCGACGGGCCTCTTCACTTTCAAAGGCATGACGCAGCATGATGAAGGTGTCGGCCAGTCCCTGTACACCGATTCCAATCGGACGGTGGCGCATGTTGCTGTTCCGGGCTTCTTCGATGGGATAATAATTTACATCGATGATCCGGTTCAGGTTCTTGGTGACTACGTAAGTGATCTCGAACAGCTTCTGATGATCGAAGCGGCCGTTGGTCACGAACCGTGGCAAGGCTATAGAGGCCAGATTGCACACAGCGACTTCGTCGGCTGCAGTGTATTCTACGATCTCGGTGCAGAGGTTTGAACTCTTGATGGTTCCGAGGTTCTTCTGGTTGCTTTTCTCGTTGCAGGCATCCTTATATAGGATGTAGGGGGTGCCCGTTTCAATTTGCGATTCGAGTACGGCAGTCCACAGCTCACGCGCCGGAACGGTGCGGCGGGCACGGCCTTCACTTTCGTAGCGCATGTACAGCATTTCGAACTCCGTGCCGTAGCAATCGCTCAATCCGGGCGCTTCATTGGGGCAGAACAGACTCCATTCACCCTCTTCCTTCACGCGCTTCATGAACAGATCGGGAACCCACAGTGCGAAGAAGAGGTCGCGTGCACGCATTTCCTCTTTTCCGTGGTTCTTCTTCAAATCGAGGAATTCAAAAACATCGGCATGCCAAGGTTCAAGGTAAACGGCGAAGGAACCTTTGCGCTTTCCACCTCCCTGATCAACGTACCGTGCCGTGTCGTTGAACACGCGCAGCATGGGAACGATACCGTTGCTGGTGCCGTTGGTGCCGCGGATGTAGGATCCGGTTGCACGGATGTTGTGGATGCTCAGTCCGATACCGCCTGCGCTCTGGGAGATCTGGGCGGTTTGCTTCAGGGTATTGTAGATGCCGTCGATGCTGTCGCTTTGCATTTGCAGAAGGAAGCAGGAACTCAGCTGGGGTTTGGGCGTGCCCGAGTTGAACAGGGTGGGCGTGGCGTGGGTGAACCAGCGCTCGCTCATCAGGTTATAAGTCTCGATGGCAGCGGCAACATCGTGCTTGTGGATGCCCACAGATACCCGCATCAGCATGTGCTGGGGGCGCTCGACCACCTTGCCGTTGATGCGCAGGAGGTAGGATTTCTCCAGGGTCTTGAAGCCGAAGTAATCGTAGCCGAAATCACGATCGTAAATAATGGTGGAATCCAGCAGGTCGCTGTTTTCGCGAATCACCTCCATGACGTCTTCGGCAACCAAAGAAGCCTTTTTGCCGGTTTTCGGATCTATGAATTCATAGAGGTCCGTCATCGTTTCTGTGAAGGACTTCTTCGTATTCTTATGCAGGTTCGAAATGGCGATACGGGAGGCCAGCAGCGCAAAGTCCGGGTGACGGGTGGTCAGGGAAGCAGCGGTTTCCGCAGCCAGGTTATCCAGCTCGGTGGTCGTTACCCCATCGTACACCCCTTCAATCACCTTTTGGGCAACCAGGATCGGCTGTACGTGTTCCGGCGAAAGGCCGTAACAGAGCTTTTGAACCCGTGCGGTGATTTTATCGAATTTGACTGATTCTTTTTTACCGTCGCGCTTAAAGACAAACATGCTGCTGTGGGATTAAGGAGTGATATGTAGGTGACGTGTGTTTTGTTTGTGTAACTGCTGTGTTAAGGCAGTGTAAGGGGTTCACTGGTGGTGCCGTCGAAAGGAGCGACGACTCTCCTGCAACGCAGTTTAGCTGCTAATATGTATTCCGGACCTGAAGTTGGGTTGAGAACCAATGCATTACCGATAAAATGGAAATGCGCTTTGGCCGGGTACAAATCACGTTAAAGATACCCTGACACCCAAGGCCTATTTTTTCACATTGCCTCGCTTTTATCAACAAAAGCCGGGTGCGAAAAAAAATCGGGTTGAAAGTTTTGGAATGAGGCGAAAAATGCTTTATTCAGGTTAATAATTTGAAAATAGAGGTAAATTGAAAATTAGTGTGATGAAACGGTGATTTGATGGTTCATGAGTGATGCGAGTCTTTACAGCGGACCGAAGGGTATTCGAATTCCATTGCAACATTTTATTCCGTCACTTAACCGCTAATCGCGCAAAGCAGAGCAAAGTGCGGGCGCAGTGCGTTCAGTTTACGTATGCAAAGGATTCAGCTGCAACAGAAGCATGGGTTGATGTGATGGCATACCGCCATTCACGAAAAAGTGGCCTATTGCTTAATCAGTCGTACTGTTTCCGGTGCAAGGGTGGTTCCTTTGAGTGTGATGAAGTAAACTCCGTTCGGGAACTCGCCCATGTCGATTGTGATAGTTTCCGTATGGCCAGTTGGTTCAATATACAACAAGCGTCCCGCTGCATCACGTATCTCCATGTGTTGGTATCCGAATACGGGATAGATGCTTGCCAAGCCGGTGGTGGGATTGGGTGTGCAGAATGGCCTGTTGGTATTTATGCCTGTTTCTTGAATTCCTGTGATTGTAGAAGGAATCGAGTAGCGCAGACAGGTTCCTATGGCAGAGCGCACACGGTATTGTCCGGGTCCGGATGCGGTAAACGTATTGCCAGTCACTTGTGGGGTAAGGCCTAGCCATGAACCTCCATTCCAGCTTTGCCAGGTTTGTTCGGCGAGTGGGACGGGGTTGGTCACATTAAACAGTGAACCCGTTTGCGAAACTAGCGGAACTGCAAGCTGAGTCAACCGAATGATGACCGGTTCAGAATTCAGGGTATCCGGCAATCCACAAACCGGGTCGGTAATCACCTGTGCGTACAACACGTCCCCATCATTCACAAGGTATAAGTGGATGAGTGAATCCGTGATGCCGGTGAATGTGTTATTGAGAAACCAGTGGACCTGCGCATTCGCTCCCAGATTCTCTCCTTCGAAGCGGTAGGAGAGGGTGTCTCCTGTGCACGAGCTGTTGTACACATTTTCTACTTTCAAGGATGGAGACCCTTCCGGATAATAGACTGAGATGTGGTTGGCGCGCTCTCCGCCCGCAAACCCGAAACTTCCGCCGACCCACAACTGGTTATTTTGTGCTGCAAGCGTAATTCCATAGGTCTGAAGTATTCCGTCTTGTTTCAACCCCTGATGCAGCGGCAGCCATTGAATCCCGTCGTAAACGGCGATGTGGTTGAGTGTATCTGATCCATTTATTCGGAAGATACCGGCCACATACATTTTTCCGCAAACGAATTGAATATCATAAATCGCATCGGAAAAAGTCCCGATACCACCGCTTACAGGTTGAAGAGTAGTTCCGTTGTATTTTGCAATGTGGTTCAATAATCCAACATTCGGTCCAAGGGTAAAAGATCCTACGATATAGATTTCATTGTTCGGACTTATACCAATACCCTCCACAAACTGATCGACACCGCTGCCTAATTCAGACCATGTGCTCCCGTCGTATCGGGCAATTCTACGGGCCTGGATTCCTCCGGCTTGGGTAAAACCTCCTCCCACATACATCACACCATTCTGGTCAAATTTGATGTCTTTGACAATTCCGTTGGTTCCGGCACCAATCGGTAGCCAGTTCTGCCCATCGAATTTTGCAAGGTTGTTGGCCGGACCTGTGCCGGTGGCAGAGAAATCACCGCCTACATACAAATCGTCATTAAAAACTTCCAGAGCCCATACACGGTAATTCACACCATTTTGGACCGCTTCCCAAGCCGTTCCATTCCAGCGAATGAGGTAATGCGGGGCGAATGTCACCGGGTCTGAAAAATCACCACCGGCATACAAGGTGTCGCGGTACACCGCCAGCTCTCTCACTGTTCCCAAAACCATTCCACCGTTCAGTGTATCCCAACTGAGTCCGTTCCAACGGACGACCTGACTGCGAAGTCCGCCGGCATCCGTAAAATATCCAGCCGCATATACATCCGATCCATTGGTACGTATGCATTCAACCCAATTGCTCATGCCGAGTCCGCTGGGCTTCCATTCGTTGGTTGTTTTTAAAGCAACATGCCGGTAGTTGACTGCATCCGTAGGGGGAGATGCATTTCCTCCTGCAAGGCTGAAGTTACCTGTTGATGCGATATCCGTAACCACAAAATTGAGCCCTAGGCCTTCGTTGGTCCAGGATGATCCATTCCAAACCGCAAGGTTGTTTACAGGCTGCCCGGCTATATCCGTGAAGTAACCCGCAGCGGTCAAGGTGTTGTTCACAATGCGTAAACTGGTCACGTCACTGTTAAAGACTCCTCCCAACTGTTGAATTCCATTCTGGTTCAGTTTGAACACACGTGTTGTCCCGTTTAATCCAGTTGGAGAGGCTACTGCAGCTATGTAGAGTTCTCCGTTGAACGCACAGAAATTCGATGAGAGTCCGAGGGTCAGACCTGATGTAGGCAAACTCGACCAAACGCTTCCATTCCATCGCGCGAGTCCCGATGCAGATACACCACCGATTTGATTGAAAAAACCGGAGGCATACACGTTTCCATTCAGGCACTTAATTGCTGTTACACTATTGCCTGCCGGAAGGTTCACGCCACTTCCGAGAGGAGTCCAGGTTGAACCATCAAACCGGGCCAGTCCATTTGCAGAAACGCCATTGATGTTGCTGAAGCTTCCGCATACAAACAGATTTCCTGAAGCATCAAAATCGAAATCGGAAACAGGTAAGCCACCGGTATTGCCCACAAGTGTCCAGCCATTGTCGTACTTGAACATCCCTTCATTTGCAGCAATCCAAATCACGTTATTCCGCACTTTCATCCTGTTCGGATAATTGGGTGCGTTGATTGAGTCGGTGTATGGGGTCCAACGGATTCCATCGAAACGAGCAAGCCGATAGCAAGGTCTGTTGCCGTTTATACGTGAAAACAAACCGGCTACATATACTTCATCCTGGGTCGCATCCATGCAGGTGACAAAGCTGTTCGTGCCACCGAGTTGGAAGCCTGTTGACCAGTTTTGTGTGGATGCATTGGAAAAAGATTGCGATAGACACAAGAGTCCGACCGCAAATAGGTGGGCTATAGAGAAACGCATGAATCGATAAGTTAGAGGGCGTGCAATCAAAAATCCGGCAACACAGGCTTGTTAGCCAGTATCGAATCGACTTCCTGCATCAGTTCATCGCTGAGCTGAGCAAGAACATCGAGTGCCTTCAGGTTTTCTTCGAGCTGGGAGGCTTTGCTGGCGCCCAGGATGGCCGTACTCACATTCGGATTTTTCAAACACCAGGCAATGCAAAAAGAAGCAAGGCTAACACCAAGGCTATCCGAAACCGACTTGATTCGGCTAACCAGTTCAAGGCGCTCGGGGGTCACATTGCGGTCACGCAGCCACTCGAGTCCTTGCATGGACAAGCGCGTTTCTCCTGTTTCGCCCAGGTATTTTCCGCTGAGCACGCCCGATGCCAGTGGCGACCAGATAGTGGTCCCCATACCCTGGTGACGGAACAAATGCAGGTAATCATCCTCCATCTTCTTACGCTCGAAGAGGTTGTATTGCGGCTGCTCCATCACAGGCGGAATCAGGTGGTGGCGTTCCGCTTCGAGATGCGCCTGTAGGATTTCTTGCGCACTCCATTCGGATGTTCCCCAGTACAGGATTTTTCCCTGCTGAATGAGCGTATTCATAGCCCGCACCGTTTCCAGAATCGGTGTGTGCTTGTCAGGCCGATGGCAGAAGTACAAATCGATGTAATCGACCTGCAGACGTTTCAGCGCGGCCTCACAACCTTCCAGGATGTGCTTGCGGCTCAAACCCCGTTGGTTGGGTTTGTTCTCCTCGAATCCGAAAAACACCTTGCTGGAAACCATGTATGAGCTTCGTGTACGGTTCAGCGATTTCAGGGCTTTGCCCATTACCACTTCACTTTGACCGCGCGCATATATCTCTGCGTTGTCAAAAAAATTCATTCCTGAATCATAGGCCATCCCCAACAAAGCCTCACTGGTTTTGTCATCAATCTGCTTTCCGAATGTGAGCCAGCTACCGAATGAGAGGGCGCTGATTTGTATGCCGGTATTTCCGAGTTTTCTGTATTCCATGGTGTGGGTGTGTTGCTTAATGGAGCCTAGCGGAGAATGGTGTGTACGCCAGAAGAGCGGCAAAGATAGGGGCCAAGGCGTGTTTTTGTAGTTTTGATGTATGAAATCATTTTGGCTTTATTTCCTGCTGTTGCTGTTGGTATCGACGAATTATGTAATCGCACAGAAGCGTGTCCTTTTTGTCGGAAACAGCTACACGGCTGCCAACAATCTGCCCCAAATGCTGAGTGATCTGGCGGACTCCATGGGTGATTCTATCGTATTCGCATCGAATACGCCTGGAGGCTATACCTTTCAGTTGCACAGCAGTGATGCAAATACGCTCGGGTTGATCCAGTCGCAGCCTTGGGATTATGTGGTGTTGCAGGAGCAAAGTCAGCGACCCTCATTCCCGCAGTCGCAGGTTAACGTGGAAGTATATCCTTATGCCCAACAGCTTGATAGTCTGATCCGACTGAACAATTCCTGTACAGAAACAGTTTTTTACATGACGTGGGGTCGCAAGTATGGTGATGCATCCAACTGCGCTACATGGCCGCCGGTATGTACCTATTCAGGTATGCAAGAGCAACTACGGCTTTCCTACCTCAACATGGGCAATGACAATAACGCCCTGGTAGCACCGTGTGGCATAGCCTGGCAGCAAAGTGTGAGCATCGACTCGACCATCAATCTTTGGGTAAGTGACAATAGCCATCCCTCACTGGAGGGAACCTATTTGAATGCGTGTGTGTTTTATGCTACCCTTTTCCGCCGCAGTCCGATTGGAGCAGCGTTCACGGCCGGACTTTCCGCCTCGGTGTCTTCGCATCTGCAACAGGTTGCACATCAAACCGTTTTCGACAGCCTTTCAGTTTGGAACATAGGTGATTTTGATGCGAAGGCCGATTTTATAATGCAACCGAGCGGATTAGCAGTGCAATTCCTGAATATCAGCCTCAATGCTACGAGCGCATCGTGGGATTTCGGCGACGGACAGAGCAGTACCCTGGTTTCACCGCAGCATACCTATGCGCAGCCGGGAAACTATGTTGTGCAACTTATTTCTGGAAATGCCTGTATGCAAGACACCCTTTCCGATACACTTGCACTGAACAGCAGCGGACTCGGTTCTACAAATACCGCTGCAGCATGCATCGAATCGGTTCCCGGAGGTCTCTTGTTCCATTGTGATGCACTTGATGTAGTAGCGTATGCAGCCGATGGTCGGCTGATTGCACGCCAGGCAACTGGTTTAATGGCCGGCGAAACGATTCAGTTCTCCAACATGAATGGTGCGCATGTTCTTGTCATCACCTTCGCAAACAAACATCAACTCACGTACCGACTGATGAATATCAGGTAGGCATACTTTCCGTCGAGCTACCTTCGAACACAGTTCCTATCGGACTCTATTACGCGCATGCATTCAACGCCCTCTTCATCCACAATTTCGACCTGGTACTATTTCACCGGAACAGTGTTGTTCAGTGCTGTTTTGTTGTATTTAGGGCGTGCCTTATTTATTCCACTGGGATTCTCACTTTTCATATCGATTGTTCTGTACCCTGTATGTCGTACCCTTGAGCAAAAAGGAATTGGGCGAACCATGGCAATTGTCACCGGACTTTTGCTGATCACAGTGTTGTTGGTTCTCTTGCTATTGATTTTTGGAGTGCAACTGCAACGGATTTTTAACGACTGGCCGTTTATCCGCGAAAAACTGTCAGAGCTCTCACTGAGTATTCAGGCATACATCACTGAACAATTCGGCTGGAGCGATGAGCAGATCCAGGTCTGGCTGCAAAACACACTCAACACGTCGTTGGGTTCGTCGGTTGGAATGGTGGGCACTACGCTGCAATCCCTGCTTGTAAATCTCGCCTTTTTGGTGTTGATCCCCATTTATGCTTTCCTTATCCTCTTTTACCGACGCAGGCTGGTTGAAATGCTCATCAGCCTCTTGCCAGGAGTGGGCCGCGACCGCATTGTAGAGGTCCTGCGCCTATCGGTAAATACCTATTTCCGCTTTATCAAAGGGATGTCGGTGGTATATCTGGTTGTTGGAACGCTCAACTCGGTTGGGCTTTGGCTGATGGGTGTTCCTTATGCTTTCTTGTTCGGATTCCTGACGGCTGTGATGACATTCATTCCTTATGTAGGCATCATTGTAGCCAGCATCCTGCCGATTACCTATGCCTGGGTAACGTATGGAATCATTTGGTATCCCCTCGGCGTTGTTGCCCTGTTCGCCGTTATCCAATATCTAGAGGCCAATATCATTTTCCCGCTTGCGGTAGGTCAACGCCTGGAGCTCAATACACTCGCCACGCTGGTGGTCATCTTTATAGGTGGTATACTTTGGGGTGCCAGTGGCATGATCCTCTTCATACCCCTGGCTGCAATCCTAAAACTCATCGCCGATCGGATGGAAGGTCCAGGATGGGAAGCCTTGGCGCGTTTTCTGGGGAATGGTCCTCAGGCCTGATCAATCGCGGTTATACGAGTAGAATTTTTCCTTCACGTACACAGCGAGTTCATACTGGCTGAAACTCTTCAATAAAAAGTCGCTCAGTCCGAGGTAATCGATAAACCTATCGTATTCCCGGTACTGCAAATCGATTAGTCCGGCGCGCGCATAATTGGCCAACACCTCACGCAACAATTCGCGACGACGATCCTCGTTCATCAGTTCGGCCACCTTTCGTTTGCTACGTTCCTTGCGGCTGAACTCCTGGTAGAGGGCAGTGAGCGGATGGTTCCAGGCATCGACACCGCTTAGCATGTAATCGCGTTTACGATAGCCCAGGCGCATGATATCCTGTTCGATTCGATTCAGGTCGCGTGGTGCGAATACTGTCGCTTCTCGGAGTTCATAGCGCAAGCGCTGCAGTGAAATCATCACATCAATCGAATCCGTGTGAGCCGAATCGCGAAAACAGACCTTGCGCATACTGTACCCTGATGCGGTGATAATGAGCGTATCGGTCATTCGGATATCGGTTTCAAACCGGTTGTCGGGTCCTGTGAAAAATCCGCTCTGTGTACGAAGGTTGATGATCATTACCTGCTCAAGTCTCAATTGAGGTTGTTCTGCATCGATGGCTTTGCCGCGGATGTGAAGCATTCCGTCCTGAGCCAGGACACGCAGGGGCTGGAGCATGCCGGTCAGTACGACCAACAAGCTCATGAATTTCAGTAGATGTGTTTTATTAAAACTCCACATCCAGCTCCATCGGTTTGCCTTCGCGGATAATTGCCACCCGCGTTTTTTCACCTTTCGAGAATCCCCCCAGTGCTTTCATGTAACTCATCATATCCAACACCTTAAAGGTGCCGATCTGCTGTACGATATCACCGGATTTCAATCCGGCTTTGTAAGCCGGCTTACCTTCTGAAACGCCATCAATACGCATGCCCTGCCCTTCAAAGCCATAGTCGGGTACAACTCCAAGCGTGACTTTGAAGCGTGGCGTGTCGCCGTTTTCTGTGTCCTTGGTTTTTACAAAAGCGATCTTGCCTTTGTCGTCCAGGCTTTCGATCAGCGATGCGATGTACGCGAGGATATCGGCTTCTCCCGGGTAATTGATCAGGTGTTCATCGTCCGAGGGCTTATGGTAATCGCTGTGAGTTCCGCTGAAGAAATGAAGCACTGGAATGTCTTTGAGATAGAAAGACGTATGGTCAGAGGGTCCGATTCCAGATTCGGAGGTTTTGACACGGAACCCCTGTGGACTGAGGTAATTCATGGTGATTTTCCAGGCGTCGGACGTACCAGCTCCGCTTACGAGCAGGACGGGGTCGTCGGTTTTCAACCTCCCGATCATATCCATGTTAAGCATGTAATTCACCGCTTTGAGGTCAACGGTCGCATTCCGCGTGTAGTATGCCGATCCCAACAAACCCTTTTCTTCTCCACTGAAGGCAAGAAAGAGATAATTGTTCGATTTGGGTCCCGACTGTTTCAGGTGCCGTGCCAGTTCGATTAGACCTGCAATGCCGCTTGCATTGTCATCGGCTCCGTTGTGTACGGCGGGATCTCCGCGGTGTAGCGACTCTTCGCCGCCATGACCCAGGTGATCGTAGTGTGCTCCGATGATGACGGTGTTTGTGGCTTTGTTATCGATGAATCCGGCAACGTTGTGTCCATTTGCACTTTCACGCACAAGGCCCGATTGCATGGATATTGTTTTCGCCGTTTTCAGAACATCGATATTGCCTGTGTAGTACAGTACAGGAATAGAGCAGGGAGTCACCCGCACACGCGATGATAAGGATGGGGGAGTAAAAGCGCTATCGGCAGAATAAAAAACAATACCGGCTGCACCTCTGGTGATTGCAGTGTCTATGCGGCTTCTGAGGTCGGCTGCCGCTGCGTATTTACTGTGTGGTCCCGCCTTGTCGGGTGTCGATGCGTCGATGATAAATATGTTTCCGATTTGGCTCTTCGTTCCCGGGTAATCGTTGTGGTTGAGCGAAGTGACAACCATTCCATATCCGGCATCAAAAGCAGTTCCACTTATCGAGGCATCGGCAGAATATGCCATCGGTGTAAAGTCCTTGTCGGCCTGAAGCGGCTTTTTATCCAGTGTAAGTTTGCAGTTTTTCGCAGCCTTGATTGATTTCGTGAAGTTGAAAGCCTGATAGAACCCATCGCTGCCTGCAGCTTCGAGTCCGATGGTTTTGAACCGCAATGAGATGTATTCCATCGCAAGTAATTCGCCCGGCGTTCCCGGCTCGCGTCCACCGAAAGAATCCGATGCAAGAATGCGGATGTGGTTGCGCAGGGAATCGATCAGGGCTTGTCGGTTGCTACCAAATTGAGCCGAGACAACACCTGGGAAGAAAAGTAGGAGTACAAGCACACGGGTGCGGTGCAAGAGAGCATGCATGGATTCAGGATTTTGGCAAAGGTAGGAAAGGCCATGCCGGAAAGGTGCCATTGGTGGAATGGAGTCCTGCGGGTTGGGTAGAGATGACCGGAGAGTGACTTAAACGGATACAAACGTTTATTTACCGGCTCGTACCGGCAAAATCTGCGAACTTTGCTTTGGGGAGGGCGGAGCGGTGGCCCCCTCTCGTTAAGCGTTTGTAAACGGCCTCGCTACCTGGCCAATCACGGCTACAACGAATCATTCGAAATTCGCTGAATTTTCAGCTCTACCCTTCACCGCAACTTCCCGCCTTCAGCGAAATCCCCTGCTGTTTTCCTCAGGCCGGAATCCAAGACCTCACCTCTTCAATGCTGGGCATACCGGTCTCCAACTTTAATTTCTTCCGCATGCCTCCTAAATCATTAAACAGTTTGTTCGGGTTGAGGCTGCGCAATTGATCGGCCGTCTGAATACCCATTTTGCGGAGCACATCGTTCCATGGAGACGGAATTCCATCCAGGTATGCGTTGTCAAGTTCAATGGACGAGATAGCAGCCTCCGGACGCATTTGCGGAAAGAACAACACATCCTGTATAGAATGTGAGTTGGTCATGATCATACTCAGGCGGTCGATGCCGATGCCCAGGCCTGCCGTAGGCGGCATTCCGTATTCAATAGCGCGAAGAAAATCTTCGTCGAGTTGCATGGCTTCTTCGTCGCCACGTTTACCGAGTTCGAGTTGTTCTTCAAAACGCGCACGTTGATCGATGGGGTCGTTCAATTCGGAGAAGGCATTGCAGATTTCCTTGCCGTTGCAAATTGCTTCAAAGCGTTCAACGAGTCCGGGTTTATTGCGGTGTTTCTTCGCAAGCGGACTCATCTCCACGGGATAATCGGTGATGAAGGTGGGTTGAATGAGTTTGTGCTCGCAGTGGGCACCAAAAATTTCATCGATCAGTTTTCCTCTACCCATGCTGTCGTCAACATCAACTCCCAGCGATGCTGCAGCCTTGCGCATGCCATCCTCGTCCAAGTCAGAAACATCCACGCCGGTGAAGTGCGCTATGGCCTCGTACATGGTATAGCGTTTCCACGGACGCTTGAAGTCGATGGTGTTTTCTCCAACCTGCACCTGCGTTGTTCCATGCAGGTCAAGGGCTACTTTTTCCACCATTTCCTCCACCAGTTCCATCATCCATGCGTAGTCTTTGTACGCAACATAGAGTTCTACCTGCGTAAATTCAGGATTGTGGAAGCGTGACATGCCTTCGTTACGGAAATCCTTGGCGAATTCGAATACGCCTTCGTAACCGCCCACAATAAGTCGCTTGAGGTATAGCTCGTTGGCGATGCGTAAGTACAGCGTCATGTCGAGCGTGTTGTGGTGCGTCTTGAATGGACGCGCTGCAGCACCTCCGTACAAGGGTTGCAGGATAGGCGTTTCAACTTCCAGGTAACCCTTCCCTCCGAGGTATTGGCGGATGCTGTTCACCAGCCGTGTGCGTCTTACAAATGTTTCACGCACCTGTGGATTCACAATGAGGTCAACATAGCGCTGACGATAGCGCTGCTCTGGATCACTGAAGGCATCGTAAACCTGTCCGTCTTTTTCCTTAACAGTAGGCAGGGGGCGGAGCGATTTACAAAGCAATTTGAATGCAGTCACGTGAACGGAAATTTCGCCCACTTGTGTTTTGAATACGAAGCCCTGCACGCCGATGATATCACCGGTATCAATCAGTTTTTTGAAAACGGTATTGTAGAGGGTCTTGTCTTCGTCCGGACACAAATCATCACGGCGGAAGTAAACCTGTACGCGTCCACTGGCATCCTGCAATTCACAAAAGGACGCATTGCCCATGATGCGTCGGCTCATGATGCGTCCTGCCAGAGTCACTTCTTTGAAGGCGTCAGGATCAGTGTCGAAATCTCGGGTGATCTCCGCAGCCGTGCGGTTCACAGGGTAAAGTTCTGCAGGGTAGGGGTCAATGCCCAGGCGATAAAGTTCTTCGAGGCTTTGGCGGCGGATGATTTCCTGTTCGGAAAGGTGCTGACTCATGGGCAGCAAAAATAGGAAATGCATTGCGGGGAAACCCGCCCCGGTTCAAGTCCGGATGTACTGAATCCAGATTAGCCAGCTGAAACCGAATTCAGCCAGAAAGCCCAGCAGAAATCCGACGTAGACCTGAGCTGGTGTATGCGCTTTGCGAATCAGTCTTGCTGTTCCGGTGATGCCCGCTGCGAGGCACATGGCTGGAATCATTCCAGCAACATCGAGCCGCAACCAGTACCCGAATCCGTAAAAGAGCCCCGCCAGCCCTCCGATGCCAATCATGTGTATGCTGATTTTCCACCGGAGGTTAATCAGCAGGGCCAATAAAACGGCGATGCACGCGCCTAACAAGGATAAACCGAGTAGGCGTGAAACGGGGAGGTTCAAGAGGATCCACAAGGCTCCGCCGTAGCAGGTCAAGGTCAGCAGGAAGGGAATATGCCTCTCGTTGCGTTCGTTCAGTTCCGGACTCTCAATCCAGCCGCGTTGCCATAAAAACCAGATGATGGATGCAGGCAAAACAGCGGTCATCACAAACATGAGCGCATAGAGAAAGAGTTTCAATGAATCCGGAATCGAATAGCTGAGGTGGCTTCCGGCATGAAAGAGCAACCACGTGGCATACAGCGGCATGAAAAGCGGGTGAAATAGGACCGAAAAAAACTGGCTCGTTCGCTGCATTGCACGTATTTCAGTTCAGTTCACTCAATCACACTTCCTTGCGGAGACGTGCTACCGGGATGTTGAGTTGTTCGCGGTACTTCGCTACCGTTCTGCGAGCGATGTTGTATCCGGCCTTGTTCAGGATTTCAGCCAGTTTTTCGTCGGGCAGTGGATGTCGTTTGTCCTCCTGGCCGATGTGCTCTTCCAGTATTTTCTTGATTTCACGGCTCGAAGCCTCTTCTCCGCTTTCGGTTTGCAATCCTTCGGAAAAGAAGTACTTGAGCAGGAAGGTACCGTAGGGCGTTTCAACGTATTTGCTGTTCGCAACGCGTGAAATGGTGGATATATCAAGCCCGACCATCTCAGCGATGTCTTTCAAGATCATGGGTCGAAGCAGGCGCTCGTCGCCCACCATGAAATAGGCATGCTGGAATTCCAGAATGGCGCCCATGGTCGACATCAGGGTGTGCTGACGCTGGCGAATGGCATCGATGAACCACTTGGCTGCATCTATCTTGGAACGGATGAAGGTGAGGGCTTCCTTGCTTTCGCGTTTCTTATCCCGCGAATAAGTTTGCAGCATATCCTGAAACGAACGGCTGATGCGTAGGTCCGGATCGTTTTTTGGATGGAGTCCGAGTTCGAGTCGGTTGTCGTTTAGGGTAACGATGAAATCGGGGATGACCTGCTGGCTGCTGCGACTGTCCTCAGCCGATCCACCACCCGGGCGGGGGTTCAGAACCACGATATCGTGTATGGCCGCTTTGAGCTCTTCCTCTTCGAGTTCGAGGCTGCGCTGAATTTTTTCGAAGTGTTTCTTGGTGAATTCTTCGAAGTGGTCTCGTAGGATACGATAGGCCGTGTCTTGCGGTGGAACGTTCAGGTGTTTGCGTTCGAGTTGCAGCATGAGGCATTCGCGCAGATCGCGGGCGGCAATACCCGGGGGATCCAGCGTTTGGATCATGCGCAAGGTCTCTTCAAGCTCTTTGGCATCGGTGCGTATGTTTCGGGTGAATGCCAAATCATCGGCAACCGAATCAAGGTCGCGGCGTAAGTATCCGTCATCGTCGAGACTGCCGATGAGGTGTTCGGCGAGTTGATAGTGATGGTCGTCGAAGGGGAGTAAGCCCAGTGCAGCCAAGAGGTTGTCCTGATACGAAACACTGACCGTGATGGGGGTTTCGTAGCGTTCGTCATCGGGTGAGTGATTGTTCGCCTGCAGTTTGTAATACGGTACGTCGTCGTCTTCGATGTAATCAGCAATGTCGACATCTTCGTTGCGTATGGCTTCTTCTAAAGCCCCGGCTTCGGCATCGTCGGCACTTTCTGCAAAAACCTCCTCCTCTTCAGTTTCATCGTCACGCTCAACATCGTCATCGGCCGTGTCGCGTTCTTCCTGCGGCAATTCTTCCTCGGCCAGGTCGTCCGGGCTCCCTTCTTCCAGGGCCGGATTCGCTTCCAGCTCCTCCTTGATCCGCTGCTCGAGCGCCACAGTAGGCACCTGCAGCAATTTCATCAATTGAATTTGCTGTGGCGAAAGCTTTTGAAGCAGCTTCTGGTGTAAACCGAGTTTTTGCATTACGATGTTTCAAAAGTACGGAACGCTTCGACTTCGTTTCACGACCGAGGTTAAATCATTCAGTGTGATGATGGATCCACGATTCGATTATAATTCGCCCCTTGAGAATTTTCGAGGGGCCGGATTCGGCGCGTTATGGACGCATAAATATCTCGTGGGCTTCGACTACGCTCAGCCACCGGTTATCTTATTCCGGTCCCTGCTTGTGCTGAGCGCAGCCAAAGCGAGCGCATTCTGATGCTTGGGGAGAAGGGTGCTCAGCCACTGAAAATGTGATCAAATCACCTCGTACCCAATTAAAAATCCGCATTCTTCGGCGTCCTCGGAAAGGGAATCACATCGCGGATGTTATTCATTCCCGTCACGAATAGTACCAGGCGTTCAAAGCCCAGTCCGAATCCGGCATGCGGACAGGATCCGAACTTGCGCGTTTCGAGGTACCACCACAAGCTCTCTTCGTGAATATCCATTTCGCGAACGCGGGCCAGCAGTTTGTCGTAATCGTCCTCACGTTGCGACCCTCCGATGATTTCACCGATCCAAGGGAAAAGCACATCCATCGCGCGGACGGTCTTACCATCCTCGTTCTGCTTCATGTAAAAAGCCTTGATGTGTTTCGGATAATCAGTCAGGATCACCGGTCCGCCGAAGTGCTCTACCAGGTAGTTTTCATGTTCCTTCTGCAAATCAGTGCCCCATTCCACCTTGAATTCGAATTGCGCATTGCGTTCAATCAGGATTTCGGTGGCTGCAGTGTAGCTCAGGCGTGTGAATGGTTTTTCGGTTACGGAGGTGAGACGCGCAATCAGTTCCTTGTCGTACATGTTGTTGAGGAACTCGAGATCCGCTTTGCAGTGTTCGAGGGCGTATCCGACCAGGTATTTGAGCATGTCCTCGGCGAGGTCCATGTTGTCGCGGATGTCGAAAAAGGCCATCTCGGGTTCGATCATCCAGAATTCGGCCAGGTGTCGGGGGGTGTTGGAGTTCTCCGCCCGGAAGGTGGGTCCAAAGGTGTAGATCTTTCCAAGCGCAAGGGCTCCTAGCTCTCCTTCGAGCTGGCCCGAAACAGTCAGGTTTGAGGCCTTACCGAAAAAATCTTCGGTGTAGTCCACCTCTCCGGCCTCGTTGCGCGGCGG
>JAJTFW010000085.1 GCA_021299095.1 Sphingobacteriales bacterium
GGATTGGGTAGCCGAATTGCTCGTAGGGATTCCAAAGCGGTAGGATTCCGCTGCGCAGGGACTCGACCACAAAATGTCGCCACGGATAATACTGGTCCATGGTATCCCATTTCAGGCAATAAGAGAACGTTGAGACCTGCCAATAGGCCAAGGCTGCAAACAGCAGCATCAGCAAAAAAAGACTTCGGTCGCCCATCCGCTCCATGCCCGGCAAACCTAGTAAAAGGAACGTGCTAAACACAGCAATTCGCACAGACATGTATTGCAGGAGACCCGTGCCACCTATCTTTGGTTCGTGGATTTTCAACTGACTGCGGAATTCGTGCCAACAGGCGATCAACCGGAGGCCATCCGGCAGCTTGTAGACGGAGTCCGAAACGGAGTAAACGCTCAGACCTTGCTTGGCGTAACAGGTTCCGGGAAAACCTTTACGGTGGCCAATGTCATACAAGAAGTCAAGAGGCCAACCCTGATTTTAAGCCACAACAAAACCCTGGCCGCTCAGCTTTACGGGGAGTTTCGCCAGTTCTTTCCACAGAATGCGGTCGAGTATTTCGTTTCCTATTACGATTACTACCAGCCGGAGGCGTACATACCGACCACGAACACCTACATCGAGAAGGATCTTAGCATCAACGATGAAATCGAAAAGCTGCGCCTAAGTACCACCACTTCCCTCCTATCCGGGCGCAGAGACATCGTTGTCGTTTCCTCTGTTTCGTGCATTTACGGTATGGGAAATCCCGCCGATTTCGCCGAGAACATCATCCGCATCGATTGCAAACAAAAAATCAGCCGGAACGGACTTCTTCACAAACTTGTAGGGAGTTTGTACTCCCGATCGGGAGATGAATTCAAACGAGGCACCTTTCGTGTTCAGGGCGATACCGTAGATGTTTTTCCCGCATACAGGGACCTGGCATTCCGGATTGTTTTTTTTGGCGATGAAATCGAGGAGCTGAGTACAATTGAACCATCAACCGGGAAGAAGTACGAAAAGCATGAGCACCTCGCCATCTTTCCGGCTAACATTTTTGTAACATCAGCTTCACGTCAGCAAGATGCGATTTTCAGCATACAGGAAGACCTGATGAAGCAAATCGAATACTTCTCGGAAACAGGTCGTCCGCTTGAAGCAAAACGCCTGGAGGACAGGGTCACCTTCGATCTCGAAATGATCCGCGAATTGGGGTATTGTTCAGGAATCGAAAATTACTCACGTTATTTCGACGGCCGCACACCCGGCCAACGTCCTTTTTGCCTGCTGGATTATTTCCCGGACGACTTCCTGATGGTCATTGACGAAAGCCACGTTACGGTCTCTCAAATTCGCGCCATGTACAATGGGGACCGGGCACGCAAAACAAATCTCGTGGAGTACGGATTCCGTTTACCCGCTGCTATTGACAACCGCCCCTTGCGCTTCGAGGAATTTGAAGGAGTCGTTGGACAAACCATTTATGTAAGTGCGACTCCAGCGGATTATGAACTTGAGCGCTCAGAAGGAGTAGTTGTGGAACAACTCATCCGACCGACTGGCTTGCTGGATCCGCCCATCGAAGTGCGTCCTGCAGGCAACCAAGTTGACGACCTCCTGGATGAAATCGGCGGAGTGATCAAAAAGGGTGAGCGGGTGCTTGTGACCACCCTGACCAAGCGGATGGCCGAAGAGTTGGCCAAATACATGGCTAAACTGGATATCCGTTGCCGTTATATCCACTCTGAAGTAGAGACCCTCGAGCGGGTTGAGATTCTCCGGGATTTACGGACCGGACAATTTGATGTATTGATCGGAATCAATTTGCTCCGTGAGGGACTTGACTTACC
Organism: Sphingobacteriales bacterium; assembly: GCA_021299095.1. Classification (GTDB taxonomy): domain Bacteria; phylum Bacteroidota; class Bacteroidia; order AKYH767-A; family OLB10; genus JAJTFW01. The sequence goes on from JAJTFW010000085.1 coordinate 1,828, forward strand.
GGAAGTCAGCCTGGTGGCTATACTTGATGCCGACAAAGAGGGTTTCCTTCGTTCAAACCGCTCTCTGACACAAACCGCAGGGAGGGCCGCACGAAATATAAACGGCCGGGTAATCATGTACGCCAACACCATCACCGACAGTATGCAGCGAACCATCGATGAGACCAATCGCCGCAGGGAAAAACAAATGGCGTATAATACCGCTCATGGCATCACACCAACCCCGCTAAACAAACCGGCCTCCGGTTCGTTCTCCAATCTGGAAGGCAAAGGAAGCAACCTTTCGAAAGCCTACCTCGAAAAGCAAGAGATCAGTGCCGCTGCCGACCCCGTCATGCAATACATGGGTATCGAAGAACTCAACAAGGCTATTGTACAATCACGGCGAAATATGGAAAAAGCGGCAATGGAACTCGATTTCATTTCCGCGGCCAAATTCCGGGATGAACTGTTCGCCTTGGAAGCACTCCTGAACCAAAAATCCGCCGACCACAAAAGCTGATGAATGCCATTCTACTGGTCACCACTATATGCAGCTACATCTTGTCGGTGGTGGTTTCGCTGCTACTTGGCATGATATCCAAGCGCCTGAATCCGAACGGTCTCCGGATCGGACTCGCACTACATGGCAGCTTTGTGGCATTAACAGTACTGGCCTTATTATCCGGATTTCCCACCGGAACAACCGGTCCGCTAATGCTTGTGGCCGTTTGCAGCGGATTGGCTTTATCCGGGTGGGGGCTCCGAAACACCTTACTCCCTTTACCCCTTCGTGTTTACTTGGGCTCCTTTTTACTTTCGATTGCAGTATTTATTTGGTCACCTTCCCTCTTGTTTTACACCATCAGCGGACATTTTGAAGAATATCGGCCAGAACATCAGGTTCACCTCCGCGGCAACCACTTTCTGGTAGAGCAGCAAAGCATGCTGCAGGGAACACCCGGCGAAGGAGGGTATAAGGTCATTCGCAAATTTGGCATCTACAACAAGACCCTAACCCGTGATCTTCACCCGAGAGCGATCCCCAGGTCTGCTTCGTTGACAGAACTTGGTCCAGACTCCTTACGCATCGACCTCAGTTACGACGATGGAAGCTCCGAATCAATCCAATTTCGCTCCGGAATGAAACGAAACAGGATTGAACGCCGTACCAAAGCTGCGAGGTGAAGACCTTGCCGGACAATAATCTTAGTAGGTTTGTCGTTCACGAACCGGATACATTTGACTCATGAAAAAACACATTTCTGCTGCACTACTGATTACCTGTTTTACAGTGTCTTCTTACGCTCAACAGCAAGCCACAGACATCTGGTTGTTGGACGTAATTCAAAAGGAAGGCAAGACGGAAGTACTGAACCCCTATCGAGTCACTGACAACGACCACTACGACAACCAGCCTTCTTTTTCGCGTGATGGAAAATTCCTGTATTGGGCAGCCATGCCAGATACCACCCAAAGCGATTTGTACGAATTTGACATCCGAAAAAAGGTGAAGCGACAAATCACCAATACGCCTGAAAGTGAATACCAGCCACAACCCATACCCTACGATAAAGGAAAGTTGTCCTATGTACGCGTTGAGATGGAAAAAGCTCAGAAACTTTATCAGATCAGTGTGGATGGTAGTAACGAAGACTACCTCATGCCAAATGAGGACTCCGTAGCCTATTACTGCTGGATAAACGATACGACTGTGGGAGCATACATGCTGAACGGAGCGGGTGGAACTTTGCACCAGTTCGACATGGTTCCCCAGCAATCCATCATTTTAATGCAGGGCGGTTTTGGCCGTTGCCTATCGAAAATACCTGGCACGAACTTCTTCACCTACGTGGTCTACGGCAAAGAAAAAAACAGCTTAATGAAGTACGATATGGCTACGGAAGAGCGTATGCCCATCGCGGATTTACCTGAGGGCGTTGAAGACTACTGTTGGGGACCAGATGGAAAAATTTACGTTGGTAAGGACGGCAAGCTACTGGTATGTCAGCCCAAGGAAGAAGAACTGGCCGAATGGAATATTGTAGCCGATTTGAGCGAAACCATCGGGACATTCTATCGGCTCAGCATCAGTGCGTCAGGTGACAAGATTGCTGTAGTCACCTACAAGGGAAAAAAGCCCTGATTCGCTTTCCTTCGGACTATTTTTGAATGCGTGATACCCGTCCTATTTTAATCATTGGCCAGGGTATTTCCGGAAGCCTGGTCGCTTGGTTTCTGCTGAAACATGGGGCAAACGTACTGGTGATTGATCCGTGCGAATCCTCCACAGCATCGCGGGTTGCAGCAGGATTGATTCATCCGGTTACTGGCAGAAGGCTAGTCAAAACCTGGATGGCCGATACACTCATTCCCTTTGCACGTTCCACCTACGCGGAAATTGAAGACAAGATTGCGTCCCGATTTTTTGAGGATTACCCGGTGTTTGAACGTTTCCATTCTGCCGGTCATCGAAACGATTGGGCAGCAAAGAGTGTCGATCCCGGCTTGCAAGCTTATGTGGGTGAGGAATGCTCTGCAGAAACAAGTCCCCAAGGCATTCGTGCCCCATTTGGGGGCCGCTGGCTGATCGGTTGTGGCTGGCTAGACACGGTCCGGTTCCTTGATGCCATGCGCACCTACCTCGAACGAATGAAAAGTTTCAAGGTTGGGCGAATAGACTATGCTTCCCTTCACATTACAGAGGCAGGGGTAGATTGTGGCGGGGAGTCATTTAAGCTGGTCATCGATTGTACAGGTGTAGCGGCTTTTCATCAGCCCCTGCTAGGTGAAATCGGACTGAATCCCTGCTCAGGAGAACTGCTTCACCTCAACTCGAATTCGATTCCAAGAGATGTGGTCATCCATGGCCGAATGAAAGTGATTCCGCTCGGTGGTTACAGTTACCTGGCGGGTGCTACTTATCGGCTTAGTCATATCGGTAACGAAATAAGTCAAGAGGGCAAGGCAGAAATCTGTTCTGCTTGGGATGAACTGATTGAAGGCGATTATAGCATCGGTGAACAAATCTGCGCAGTCCGACCATCCAGTCTGGACCGTAGACCCATAATAGGAAAGCACAATCGGCTAGAGCATACTTATTTGTTCAACGGAATGGGTTCAAAGGGCGTGATGCTAGCGCCCTGGTTTGCAT
>JAJTFW010000086.1 GCA_021299095.1 Sphingobacteriales bacterium
TAATTTGGACGTCTTACAAGATTCGCCGCATGTCACCTGCCATTCTGATTGCCCTCGTTATTGTGTATTTCCTCGCCCTGCTGTGGATTTCCTGGTACACGGGACGTGGCGCGTCCAATCAGTCGTATTTCGTCGGAAACAAGTCTTCCCCCTGGTATATCGTTGCCTTCGGTATGATTGGTACTTCGCTCAGCGGCGTCACTTTTGTTTCTGTTCCCGGTACGGTGGCTGCATCCGGCATGTCGTATCTGATGGTGGTATTCGGTTATTTCATCGGTTACCTCGGCGTGGCCTATATCCTGCTGCCGATCTATTATCGGATGCAGCTCACGTCCATTTACCATTATTTGCAGGAGCGTTTCGGAATGACCTCGTACAAAACCGGTGCGGGTCTGTTCATTGTTTCCCGGACCATTGGGGCTACTGCCCGGCTTTATCTGGTGATTCGTGTGTTGCAGGAGCTGGTACTCGATTCGCTCGGAATCCCATTCATCCTCACCGCCCTGTGTATTTTGCTCCTGATTCTGGCTTATACCTATAAAGGGGGCGTAAAGACCATCGTGTGGACCGATACCCTGCAAACAACCTTTATGCTGGGTGGACTCATTGCGTGCACATGGTATGCTCTCGATGCCTTGAATCTGGGTTTTGCAGAGGCCTGGACACGGATGCAAACACTCGGGTATACGCACATGGTGGAGACCGACTGGCTCAAAGGGAATTTTGTGCTGAAGCATCTTCTTGGCGGAGCGTTCATTGCGCTCACTATGACCGGACTTGACCAAGAGATGATGCAGAAGAACATTTCGGTGCGGACACTGGCCGATTCGCAGAAAAATGTGGTCACACTCAGTGTGATTTTAATTGCGGTCAATTTTCTCTTTTTATTCCTGGGTGGAGTCTTATACCTCTACAGCGATGCATCCGGTTTGGCGCTCAAGGGCGATGATCTCTTTCCCACATTGGCATTGGAGCATTTCCCTCCGGTGATGGGACTGGTGTTCATTATCGCCTTGGTTTCCGCCTTGTTTCCATCTGCAGACGGAGCAATCACCGCGCTCACTGCATCTACCTGCATCGATCTGATCGGCATGCGTCGGAAGAACTACAGCGATGAAGTGCAAACCCGAATCCGTCGCCGTGTTCACCTCGGTTTTGCAGGCGTCTTCTTGATCTGTGTGCTGATTTTTCATTGGATCGACAGCCGGTCTGTCATCGATCTGATTCTGAAACTCGCCGGATACACCTACGGCCCATTGCTGGGACTCTTCGCCTTCGGCGTGGTGATGAAACACAAGCTGAAAGAAGCCGCAGTGCCCTTCGTTTGTCTGATTGCTCCCGCCCTGACCTGGTTATTGGCCGATAAGGCACCGGTCCTGCTGGGTGGGTACACCTTCGGTATTGAGTTGCTCCTGGTGAATGGACTCATCACTTTCGCCGGATTGTATCTGGTCCGGAAGGAGTCCAATGCCTGAGCACGGAGCTTAATTTTTTCGCCTCCGACGAATGACAATCCCAAGATGGAAAATGAAAAAAGGCCGGAATTTCCGGCCTTTCGTTTTGGTTGTGTAGTGTTAAAACACGTGGCACTCCATGGTGTCAGCATCTTTCATGTAGTACAGTTTTCCATCCACCATGTCTACATCGTAGATCGGGTTCTTATCCTTGCCCAGCGGGATGGTAGTCATCACCTCTCCGGTGGTCTTGCTCACCTGCAGGAGGCTGGCGGTTCCCTTTTCTCCGGCCGTCATGATGAGGTTGTAGCCCGGAGTTTCGGTGGTGGCTTTGAAACGCTCGCCGGCACGCTTGATGAAGTTGGAGGCGTATCCTGCAGCAGTCGCTGAAATATCGCCGAAGCCCTGCGACAAACCACTGGCCAAATCCTTTGTCGACTTCGATAGGGGATCCTTCACCTGAATCTGTTGTGCAGCCGATCCGAAGGCGGCAGAGTAGGTGGCAAATGCAGCCGAATAATAGGCAGCCCGTACGGCGGATGCGATGAGCAGGGCTTTCTTAAGTCCCGAAACACTGGGTGCCTCGAAGTACTTGTTGAATTTCACCGCACCATCGTAGCCGATCAGGGCCAGGTTCTGGTCGGACTTGATAACGACACCCTCTTTCATCAGTTCGATTCCGCTTGCGCGTTCTTTTCCTTTGAATTCAACCGGCGCCGTGTTTACCGCAGTGAAACTGGTGTTGTTGAATTCCATGCGCATCAGAATACCTGTTTTTGTATTGAACACGAATGTCTGTTTGTCGTCACCTGCTATGCAGCCGGCGCCTCCGGGAATTGCGTCTTCAAGGTACCATTCTCCGGTTGCTGTGTTGAGGTAATTCACTTCCTCATTGGTTCCGACCAGGACGCCGTTAGGCATCAGTTCGGTAAAGCTCACGTTGCCGTCGATTTTGGCTGCTTTTTCAAAGGTGAGCAGTTTTGTTTTCGGATCGAGTGCAGCCAGGGTACTGTTATCTCCATTATTACTTACGATGAGCAGTTTTCCGTCTTTGAGTTGCACCGCACCGGCTGCAGGTCCTTTCAGGTTCACACCGCCACCTTTCTTTCCGAGCAGAGAGGAACCATCCGCGTAGGAAAGCATGTTGAGGTTTCCGCTGTTGGCCGATGAAATGATGAGTCCCTCGGCGCAGGGATAGCTGATACCCAGTGGATATTGCATATTGACAACCGAAGCCCATTTGTGGCTACCGGTAGCGATGTCGAATGCCATGAAAATGGAACTGTAGGTGTACGTGGTGGTCTTGTTTCCCTGTGCATCGGTCTTGACCGAGGCTTTCTTCGATTGTCCGGCCATGATGAACCCTCCAGGCATGTGAGTGGTGGTAATCAACTGTGTCATCAGCTCTTCACGTGTCACGTTGTTGGCTACGAAACTCTCCAGGCTGCTCATGAAGTTGGCCATTTTCGCCATGGCGGGATCGATCGGTTGTTTCCAGATTTCTGCTCCCGTAGCGGCGTTTATTTTGGCAGCGAAAAACGCGGATAAAGTGAGGACTTCGTCCTTGCCCAGGTCTTTCACGGCTGTTACGAAGGTGAAGGAGCCGGTTTTGTTCCAGAGTTTCTTGCCTGTGGCCATCTCGACCATGACCATCTCGGTGTTTTTTCCGCCGCCGGAGGTACCGATCACCAGGATTTTTCCACTTTGATAGAGGAAAAACTTGTCGGATACTTTTTCCAGTCCGACTGATTTGGCATTGAAAACAACCTTGCCGTTTTCGGGGTCAAGGATGCAGAAGTTTTTTCCATCTTCCGCTCCCAGGGAGATGAACGGTGAGTTGCTGATGTCTTCGTACGAGCTTTCAGGTGCGTTTTGGATTTCAGCTGCGAGCCAGAGCTCTTCACCCGATTTCGGATCGATTCCGACGATTCCGCGCGGGGTAGCTGCTACCAGCTGACCCAGCGAGGTGACCTTTTGCCAGGTGATGGGCGATTTCATGTCCTTGGTCCAGGATGGTCCGCCTGCGGCAGTCAAGTGGGCTGGAAATGCAAGCAGAAAGACGGATGACAATACGAGCAGGGAATTTCTCACGAGGTTTTTGATCATGATGTTGAAGGTTGGAGTTGATTTTTTGGAAAGACAGCGGGCATTACCAAATTTAATGCCAGCAGATCTAACTGGAAAGGAGTAAGGTGAGCTCGCTCGTTGGAAATACAAAAAATAACATTGGGATAAAGTGTTTGTGTTTATGGGAGACTTGCGCCGGGAAGTCCGGGAGGCCGGACTCAGGATCCTTCGCTGGCTGCCACGATCACATGGCCCGCCGAAACGGAAACGACTACGATGTCTGTTCCGGCATCGATGTAACCGCTATCACAACTCGCCGTGAAAGCGGATTCTCCGATCTGCACTTTGCCCGAGGGCCGCAGTAGAGTCAGTGCTGTTCCCTTCGATCCAACTGCCGGCATGGGTAGTGCTGTACTGAAACCCTGTGCGGAGTTGAGTTCCGTATCCAAAACCAGTTTTTTGAACGCAGGACTGGAAGCAAACATGCGGCTGGTAAGGATGAATAGGATTAAAGCGCCGGCCATACCTCCAACCGCCGCCGCAAGTGCTGATGCGATGGCCATTGTACTGACTCCACTGAAGTCCAGTCCATCGTTACGAAGCAGGCTGGTTACAAGTCCGAAAAGGAGAAGTGCAATTCCGGATATGCCGGCCACACCGAAGCCAGGAAGGACAAAGATTTCCGCAGCAATAAGAAGGATACCGGCCATTGCGAGCAGGATTTCCCAATTGGCGGCCAATCCCTCAAGGTAGAGTGGAGCGAAATAGAGCAGCGCAGCGGCAATGGCGATTACGATGGGTAAGCCCAGTCCGGGTTGTTGTACTTCATAATACAGTCCGCCGAGAATGAGCACAATCAACACACCGCTAACGGCAGGGTGAATCAGCCATCCGATCAGCCGATCGACCCAGCTGACCTCGTAGCGAAGCAGGCTGTAATTGCGGACACCATACAGGCCCAAAACCTCCTCGATGGTCTCGCCGGTCCCTTCACAGAAGTTCAGTGCTGTAGCCTCTCGTGCAGTAAGGGTAAGCACTTTCCCCGAATCGTTCACACCAGGTATGGCAATTCGCGCATCTACCATGGCTTCAGCAATACGTGGGTCGCGACCATTGGCTTCAGCTGTGGATCGCATCATGCTGCGCATGTAGCTCTGGTATTTATCGGGCAAGGCCTCGGCTTCCTGGTTTACCACTGTTGCGGCGCCGATGTTTGCTCCCTCTCGCATGTAAATGCTGTCGCAGGCCAGTGAGATGAGCGCTCCGGCCGATGCAGCGTTGTTGTCTATAAAAACAATTACAGGTTTCGGGTAGTTCAGCAGTCGGGTGCGTATACTGTCGGCAGCATCAAGCTTCTGTACCATGCGGGCGGCTCCCGGGGTGATTTCCTCTTTGAGGTCGACGGTTAAAACCGTAACTTGCGTACTATCGGGGTTTTCGGCCGCATTACAAGGCAACACCAAGGCCCCAAGCGACGTTATGTGCAGGAATACAAGGAGTTTGAAGCGCCAGATGGTGTTGAAGAGCATGTTGAAAACCGGATTGGCCCGGGTGTGGCTCCGGGATGTGAATTCCTATACTTGCGTTAAAGATACGTCAGGACCCATGATCAAGCCTTTTTCCAATTTATTTCTCGTATTGGCACTGCTGTTGTGTGCCACATTCGCTTCCGCCGCCTCGCCCGATTCATTGCGTACACGGTGGGTGAACGGTCAAAAGGTGCGTCTGCACAAGGTGTTGCCCCGCGAAACCTGGACCGGTGTTTCAGAGAAGTACAAGGTGGATATGCAGGTGCTGCTCGATGCCAATCCGGGTGTGAATGTGCTCAAGATCGGGCAGATCATCAATATCCCTATGCTGAATGAAACAGCCCAGACTGTGAGCAGCGACTCAGGTGAGAAGAAGGAAGAGGCTGAACCAACCACCCCGAATACGGTTACTACCACACGTTCCGAAGTCACCGCGGAGTCTTCCACTACGACCAGTTATAAGGTCCAGCCGCGCGATACTTGGTCGGGCTTGGCCCGGAAATTCGGTACCGATATGGCAAGCCTTCAGGCACTTAATCCGGCGGTGGGTGGACTTAAAGTGGGTCAGCGTATTCGTGTGCCAGCGCTTGGTTCTGTGCAAACCACCGAGCCAACGTTGCCTTCTACTGCATCTGTTCCTCCGGCCGAGAAAGTCAAGCCTGCCACTTCCGGAAATCAGGCTCAGTTGCATACGGTTCGCCAGGGCGAAACCTTGTATGCGATTTCCAGCCGCTATGGCGTTTCTGTTACACGGATCAAGGAATTGAATGGGCTTACGGCGAATGGAATCAAAGTCGGTCAGCGGCTGGTTGTTTCTGAAAATACAGCTGCTGCTGAGCCAGCATCAACGCCTGCCATTAAACCGAATCCTGTATCAGCTACCGCAACTCCTGTGATTCATACTCCCGTTGTTGAAACTGCAGCGGGCGATTCCTCCGGTCTTGCCAAGGCCTATTCAAATCCGGGAGCCAGCCGTAGCAGTACAATCGAAAAGGACGATCTCACAGGAGCGGAAATTGAAAAGTTCGAAGAGCGTGGTGTAGTAGCTTGGTTCGGTGACGGAGAAACCAACAAGGGCAAGTTCTATGCCTTGCACCGCACCGCCCCACTCGGTACCATCATCAAGGTGACTAACCGCATGAACAACAATTCGGTGTATGTGAAAGTGGTCGGCATCCTGCAGGAGACCGGTGATAATGAGAACATCATCTGCAAGATCACACTGGCAGCAGCTCAGCGCATCGGTGTCATCGATCAACGCTTTACGGCCGATCTTTCCTACGGCATCACACGCAGCGTCGTGCGCTCCGACGACTGATTAGGCTTTCTTGAGGAAGCAGGTCTTCAGTACGAGCATTGTGCCGTTTACTTTCCCTTCAATCACTTCATCGTCGTCTTCCACCAAGCGGATGTTTTTTACCGCCTGTCCTCGTTTGAGTTCAGACGACATGCCTTTAACCTTGAGGCTTTTGATTACGGTGACTGTGTCGCCGTTGTTAAGTACGGCACCGTTGCTGTCGCGGACTTCCATTGGACGTTAATCGATGGTGATTTTACGACTCAGCAGGCTGTTCCCACTCTGGATGTTGAGTAGATACATGCCCTTGCCAAGATTGCGAAGGTCGAACTCCCGATTGAAGCGCCCGGTGTAGGTTCCGATGGTTTCTTCATACACAACCTGGCCCAGCATGTTGTTGATGGTGATGCGGCTGTTATCCTTTGTTTTACTCTCGAAGCTGAGCATAAACAGACCGTTGTTCGGGTTGGGTGAAATACTTAGGTTGCTGAGGGCGCCGGCTTCGTTGATGCCGGTGATTTCGCAGGTGTCGGTTACAGTTACAACTGTCCTTCCGGTGTTGCAGCTGACTTCGGTGTAGTTCCAGAAGTAGAAGAAGTAGTAATACCCCGGACTTCCGGCGTTGCTGCCTGTAACATTGATCGAGGAACTGATGTACGGATAGGTGGCGCCGGATGAGTTGCGGTACAAGTCAACCAAACCACGGCACTTGATGAAGTAATTCGTTCCGGGGTAGAGGGTGAAGTTGAGCGGTACGGTCACCGGTGAATTGGGGCTGGCCGGAATGAAGACTGTTGTGTCGGCGTAAGTGTTTCCCTGTCCATCGATGATTTCAATCGTGCGGTTTCCGGCTGAACCGGAATACACTTCAACCGTATTCAATACCACCGGATTGATGACATCGAAGTAAAGGCCACGGATATCGTTTGCAGTGAACAAGGCTCCTGCACCGATACTGGTTCCGGCTTCTCCGGCGAAATCGGTTTGGCCCGCAGGCAGTTCTTCGTCAACGTACAAGGTTGTGGTGCCGCTAAAGGTACCGGTATAGCTGGAGCCAGTCGCTAACAGGTTGCCGCCTCCCGGAGCATCCCACCAGCGGAGTGTTCCGGTACCGGAACCGCTGGCATTGACTGTTGCGCTACCCGGAGCACAGAAGGAGGCTCCGGTGGCGGTAGGGTCGGGCTGAGAACTGGAGGCGATTTGGATGTAGTTGGCATAGGTGGCCGTATCGCTGCCGTTTGCATTGGTGGTGATGAGGGAAACCGGATAGGTTCCGGGTGTGTTGTAATACACCAGTGGATTCTGTTGGGTCGATGCAGAGGGCCCGGAGCTGAGTCACGATGACATTGGGCAGTCCGTTTCCGAATGGTTGCCAAACGCTGAGCGTGGTGTCCTTGTAAAATACACCCACATCAGTTCCGATGTAGAGTGCATCGGCTGAGTTGTTCATGCGCACAATGCAGTTCACCGGAATGTTGGGGATAGAGCCGCTCATGTTGATCCAGGTCGCTCCCTGGTCGTTCGAGTGGAACACCTTGTTGCTGTTATTGAAGCCGGAGTAGGTAATCCATACTTTGTTGGGATCCGTGTCACTGCAGGTAATGCCCGAAATGGTTCCGGGAGGGACATTGCTGATGGTTGACCAGGTGGCGCCCCCGTTGGCGCTGCGTTGCAATCCTCCGGCACGACTAACCCAGATGATTTGGTTGTTGGCTGGCGAAACAGCAAAGGTGTTGATGGTTGATGCACCACTGAAGTTGCTGATTTGTGTCCAATTGGTTCCGCCGTTGTTGGTCTTCCACATATTCACGAATCCGGCGTAAATGACGGATGGATCTACGGGGTCCTGGCTCCAGGGTGTTACCCAGGGGCCGGTTTCGCTGATGTTTCCGGTGGCATTGCTCCAGGAGTTTCCTCCATTGGTTGAGCGGTTCAGGTCACCGTAGTACAGAGAACCGTACATGATTTGGTCGTTGGTTCGGTCGATGAAGCACAGCATGCCGTCGCCGCCGATAACCCTGTTCCAGTTGACACCATCATACAGGTTGGTGCCGTTATCCTGCCATCCCTGGATCAACAGGGAAGGGTCGGCATCCGATTGTCCGAATCCGTACATCTGTCCGATTTGCAGTCCGTCACTCAAGTCGCTCCAGTTGCCATTGCTGCTCTTGAAGATACCGCCATCACATCCGCTGTATACCGTCGATCCATCTACATACACCAAATCGTGGACATCGGCATGCACATAGGGTGCTCCGCTGCCGGTCCAATGGGCGTTGAGAAAGAAGGTGGCCCCGCCGTTGGTCGATTTCCAGATATTGACACCACCGGTCATGATCTCATCGCGGTTGGTTGGCGATGCGGCGAATGCCAGGTCATACCAGCCTTGTCCGCCCACATCGTTTCCTGCCGATACCCATCCCAGAATGTTGGAGGGCTGTGTGGTATTCACTTTTGCGAATGTGCTGCCGCTATTGGTCGATTTGTAAATGCCTTCGAATCCGTAGTCGGTAGCGGCTTTGGCAGCCAAAACATACACGTAGGCCGGATCAGCCGGTGTAACGGCAATGGCCATACGGCTGAGGTTGGCGGCTGCTGTAAATCCTCCAGTTACCTTGGTCCAGGTTTGTCCGCCGTTGGTACTGCGGTAAAACTCCGTTCCGCAGGCATACACCGTATTCGGGTCGCCCGGTTTATACTCCATGTCTTTGAAGGCTCCAGCTTGTACCAATGTGAAGGTGGCGCCAGCGTCATCGCTCCTGAAAATACCGGCGCTGGTCGCTACCAATAGAATGTTTGTACTGGTCGGATTGAGCAGGATGCGCGACATCTGGCGTGTGTTGGCCATGTAGAACGAAAGCCCTGTGGGGTTCCAGGTCGCACCACCGTCGGTGCTTTTTAATACACCCACGGTGTAGGTGTCACCCGCATCACCATCGCCTGTGGCCAGGTACATGATATTGGTATTGGTCGGGTCAATGGCCAGGTCGGTACAACCGATCACCTGACTGAGCTTGTCGGTATTGGTTGACCAGGAAGATCCTCCGTTGGTCGATTTCCAGAGGCCTCCAGCAGGCGATCCCACGTAAATGGTGCTGGGACTGTTCGGATCAAAACGAACAAAGTTCAAGCGACCGGCACCTCCGTTGGTCGGTACAACATTGGTTGGGCCAATCAGCGTCCAGTTACCGGCAGCAGTCAATCCGTTTTGCTGTTGGTAGCGGGTGTTTTCGCGCCAGGTGAGCGAGGGGTCGAAGCGTTTGCCGTCGAGTGCCACACGGGGTGACATGAACCATTCCCAGCGTTTGTACTGGGCGAATCCTGGCACTTCCAGTTCCTCATCGGATACGCCTTCATCGTTACGGCGTGCGGCCTGCCGCTTCTGGCGTTCAATCTGCCGCTCTTTTTTTACGTAGTAGCGGTTGAAGGATTTCTGCACATCGTAGAAGTTGGCGTCGGGGTCCTTCATCAGGTCGACCCAGTTTTGTGCAGAAAGACTACCTGCCATGAACACCAGGGCAAGCACAGGAATGAGGAAGCGGTAACCGTGTTTCATTAGGATAGAGTAGGGGGTGTCGGAATATCGGATGGACTACATCCAAATGTAATCAAATCAATCGGTACGGGATACCAGAAAACCTGAGAATCAGAGGCGGTTCCGGCGCTTCATTTCCGCAGTTAGCAGGGAGAGTTCGCGTCCGGTTTGCCCGGCAATGGAGGTGTTCTCCTGGGCGCGGCGGATGAGGTAGGGTAACACGGCCTCTACCGGACCATACGGTACGTATTTGGCTACATTGTAACCGGCCTTGGCCAGGTTAAAGCTGATGTGGTCGCTCATGCCCAGCAACTGTGAAAAGTAAATTCGCTTGTCGCCGGGATCGATTCCGCGCTCGGTCATCAGGTCTGCAAGCAGGAGGCTACTGTGCTCGTTGTGCGTACCGGCGCAAATGGCAATGCGGTCGATGTGATCGAGCGCGAAGCGAAGGGCCTGGTTGTAGTCACGGTCGGAGGCCGATTTGTCTGGCTGAATAGGCGAGGGCTTATCCTGTTTTTCTGCGCGGGAACGTTCCTTTTCCATATAGGCACCCCGCACCAGTTTAACTCCAAGCAAATAGCCCTTTTGCGCTGCTTCGTTTGCTGAGTCTTTGAAATACGTTAGTCGGTCGTGCCTATAAAGTTGTATTGTATTGTAAACGACGAAGTCGGTCCGGTTGTACTGCTCCATCATCTCGGTCGCAAGGGAGTCAATGGCCGGTTGGATCCAGGACTCTTCAGCGTCGATAAAAATCCGTACGCGGGCCTTGAATGCGGCCTCACAAATGCGGTTGACACGCTCTCGGATACGATGGAATTCCCGGTCTTCATCTGCTGAAAGGGCTTCTCCGTCGCTAAGCTTTTCGAGCAGCTCGAATCGTGCAAGTCCGGTCACTTTGAATACGCTGAAGGGAATATGGGAATCGCCGGCTGCTCGCTGTACCGTAGCAATGATTTCCCGGCAACTGGCTTCAAATTCTGCTTCAGAACCCTTGCCTTCTACCGAGTAGTCGAGTATGGAGCCGATACCCGATTGCGCGAGACGGCTTACGGTCTGGTTGCAATCTGCAATGTCCTCGCCGCCACAAAACTGACTGAAAATGGTCTTTCGGATGAGTCCTTTGATAGGTAGTCCGCTGTTGAGCGCGAATCCGGCCAAGGTGCTGCCCAGTTTCACGACCAGGGGATTCCCCAGTGTTTTGAACAGCAGGTAGGCCCTGCGGATTTCCGCCAGTGACCTCGATCCAAACGTGTTTTCGAGGTTGTCGAAAGAGATTGAAGGGCGTTCTACAAGGGTCTGGTCCACGCTCAAAGATAGCGAGTTCAAGGTTTTTTCGTTCGCGGTGTCAGGCACTCCATTCCGTACTTTTGGCAGCGCCTCGGCCAGTGTTTAAGGCTGTCCGACTCCAGACCTGTGAACGTCGATCCTCAACCCCAC
>JAJTFW010000031.1 GCA_021299095.1 Sphingobacteriales bacterium
CTGTAATGGTGTAGGTAACGCCCGGCGTTACGGGGTAGCTGTTTTTCTTAACGTAGGCACCACCACCACCACCACCGGCAAATGAGCCATTGGTGTTGGGAGTTGACCCGCCTTTTCCGCCACCACCCCAGCATTCCACGGTAATGGAGGTCACACCGGGAGGCACCGTGAAGGTGCTGTTGCTGGTGAAGGTTTGGGTGCCGGATTGAGCCCAGGCTCCGAGCGATGTCAGGAACAGGCTCGTCAGGAGCATCAAAAAGCAAAAAGGCTGTACGGTGTACAGAGAGCGAGTAAAGTGCTTATGCATGGTGTTGGAGTGTGTCGGATTCATGGGCAAGTACGGGGTGTATCAAAAAGAGGATGAAGTCGGACTCCACCTCAACAGGGCGAATTAACACAAGACATTGGCGAATGTCAAATAAAATTTGGTCAAATGTACACATGCCGATGTCTAATTACCTGAATCTGAGGGCGAAAAAGCACAACGTATACGTTCGGGTAAACCGGAGGTTGCTTCCGAGGGGGAAATAAGGGAATACCCTTATGGCCTGTGAGCAGGTTTTTTTAGCGGGTCACACATTAAAGTACAACGGATTCGGCTTAAAGGCCGGTCAAAAAGAGCCTGAAAAGGCGATGACAATTATTGAAAGCCTTAAGGCTCAATTGATTGGGATTGTCGTAAATGTCATGATAGGCCTTGCAGCCTCCCAAGGTGTAGGTGAAAAAAGCCGGGACACCGGACTGGGCAAACCAATGGTGGTCGCTGTTGGCGGCCGGTCCCCGTTGCCGCAGGTCAGGAAGCAGATGAAGTGAGTCGTTTATCTGCTTAAGTTTCTGAAATTCAGTGGGATGTTGAGTGGCGTTCACCACCATTAGGCCTTCCTCACCACCGCCCAGCAGGTCGAGGTTCAGCAAAAAACGGATGCGCTGCAGGGGGTACCAATCCGATTCGACGAAGTGCTTCGATCCAATGAGTCCGGCCTCTTCTCCGGCAAACGCCACAAACACGAGGTCGTGCCGGGGGCGATTTTCAGGTTCGCTGAACCAGTGCGCCAGTTCCAGCAACATACTCACACCGCTGGCATTGTCGTTGGCACCCCGAAATACAGCTTCGCGACCCATCCGGCCCAGGTGGTCGTAGTGCGCCGTGATGAACAAGGCCGAATCGCAGTTGCCGGTCCCTGGTAAATAGCCGATCACGTTCCGGGCCTTGTGTTGTTTTTTGAATTGGCTTCGGATCCGGACCTCCATTCGAGAAGGGTTGTGCGGAAAAACCGAATCCACAACAACAATTTCGGGAATACGGTCCTGTTTTTGACTCACACTCCAGGTTAGTTTTGTGCCAGTAGTCCAGAGGTTCCCGGCTGCATGCATGCAATTGCGCAATGAATCTGCTTGTTTCCGTGAGAAAGAAATCCCAGTTCCGGTAGTGTCAAAAAGCATCCAGGGTTTTGGCGTATTACTGGCATTGCAGCTTTCTGTTTTCTCCAGGCCATTCCGCAAGGTGTATGTTCCCTTAATGGAGGGTGATTGTGGAGAAACAAGGAAGTCGCGGCCCGGTACAAGCGATTTTCCATCAATCTTCAAGGAAACGGGACCCGGAAAGCTATTCACCGAAAAATAGAAGGCCTGAAACCAGGTATTGCCGGGCAGGGTGCTGAGTCCAGCCGTCTGAAAGGCTTTACGCAAAAACCGGGCTGCTTTCCTGTCGCCACCCGCCACATAACCCCTGCCCGCCAGGCGGTCGGAGCAAAGCTCATCCAGTGTGGAACGGACACGCACGCTATCCTGCGCCAAGACGTTTTGGCAGGACAATAACAGAAAAAGGAGGATCAGCCGCCCTGACACGTTAATCGTGAAATCGACGGCGAACCAGGTCGATGAAATCAGCGAGTACGGGTGGATCTTTTTTCCAACCCATTGCCGTACGCATATCCTGCTGAATGAACTGCATGGCCGCTTCCACGGAGGTGCAGGCGTTCAGCTCATCAATCGCACTGAAGTACTTGAGTTGATCGCCTTTGAATAATCCGTTGATGAAACTGAAGCGTTCATTCACACCAATCGACTGATGCAGGTCCGAAAGGGTTCGCTCGCGCAGGCTGTCGGACAAAGTGCGTGCAGGATGCTCTTTCAGTATTTTTTCGCCAAGCGATTCCTCAGCGTGAAAGCGATCGGCCCAGGTCGAAAGTGAATGTTCCTCAGTCGGGTTTTCGCCGGCCTGTTCCATCGTAATAGCCCGTAGGCCCGGCATCGGATCGCTCGCCGAAAGCTCCGGCTCATCGTCGAAAGCCTCCGGTGCGGGTGTCATCTGTTCAATGAGGATTTCAACCTCCTGGATTTCCCCCTGAACCACCGATGGCGTATGGTCTGACGATTCCATGCGGAGAGTTGTAGCCGGTTCCCGTGTAGCTACCATCGATTCAAACACATCTGGTCGGGTCGCTTCCGTCTGAACTTGAAGCATGGGTTCGTTGTGCCTGGTGACGGGCAATTCATCCAGCAGCAGGTACAGGTGTCTCAACTGTTCGCGCATGAGGTCGCGCTCGAGCAGGGAAGGGTAATTCCCCGAATCAGCGCAGGCGTGTAACCGTTCCTGAAGAGCCTTGGTGGCGTGAATGAGGTCCTGGTAACCGGGAAGTGAGGGCATATCGTTGGCGCAGATAAAGTACAAACACGAAGTTGCGCGATTTATTGCAAGCCTTTTGGCGTCGCACGCACGGGAAATCAACAGGTGGAGGCGAAAAACTCTTCGGTGTTGCTCCTGTGCATGGGTATGTGTGCAATCTCTGTCAGTACTCTGTCAGAATGCAATGATGATGACCATCCTCAGGCATACACTTCAGCACAGGCCCTTTGTGCCCCGGTATTTTTGCCGCCCGAGCACATGAAATTACGTCTGTTGCCATACCTTTTAATCCTGACCGGCTTCGCTGCCAAAGCGCAGTCGTTGCGTCTGTTCAACACAGAGGGCCGGCCGGTGGAAGCTGCAGTGGTGACCTTCAGGTCTCCAGGCTCGGTCAAACAGGGTTGGGTTCTGAGCGATAAAAGCGGTCAGGCAATTGCCCCGGCCGGACTTACACTCCCCGTGGTGGCTACCGTTTCGCACGTTTCGTTCGATGAAGCGGTTGATACCCTACGCCAGCCGGGTGAACAGCATGCAATAACGTTGAATTCCCGGGTTCGTCAACTCGATGATGTGGCGGTTACGGCCAACCTCTTGCCAAGTTTGCAGCGCGATGCCGTTGTAAAAGTGGACGTGATCCGCGCCGAATCCTTCGCCCGACGCGGAGCCATCAGTGTGAATGATGTGTTGTCGCGCGAGCTGAACATGCGTGTGGGTTTTGATCCTGCACTGGGAACCAGTTTGAGTCTGCAGGGCACCGGTGGCGAGCACGTTAAAATCATGCTCGACGGAGTTCCGGTGGTGGGCCGCATGAACGGGAACATCGACTTGAGTCAACTCAACCTCAATGCCATCGAGCGCATGGAAGTGGTGCGTGGTCCACAGTCAGTCTTGTACGGTACCGACGCACTAGGTGGAGTCGTCAATCTGATTACGCGTAAGCCGGAAGCCGGCACCCGGAGCGCAGGCGGCACATTGTTCTACGAAAGCATTGGTAATTACAACGCCGATGCACGCGCATCGTGGAGTTCGGTCCGCAGCGATGCCATGCTGCAGTTTGGGCGTAATTTCTTCGATGGATGGAATCCTCCGGGTACTTCCGCACAACGGTCCTTTTTGTGGAACCCTCGTGAGCAGTACAATGCCAACCTGCGCCTTGCCCGCACGATTAACGGATTTCGAACCCACTTGCAGTTTGCGGGGTTTTCGGAGCAGGTATTCGAACGCGCCGAGCCATTGGTGACACCATACACGGCTTATGCTACCGATCAGGTGTATCGGACACAGCGTGCAAGTTTGCAGCTTGGAACCGAAAAGCAGTTCAGTCCGAACTCCCAGATTCAGGCCGTAGTTTCGGCTACCCGTTACCGGTATATCCGGAATACCTATCGGAAAGATTTGGTCCTTTTGCAAGAGCAACTCACTTCCGATGTGGACGATGACGATACCACAGCATTCGCTGCAGAGTTTTTTCGTGGCACTTGGACATTGTCTTCGGATGATAAGCGCAGGACGCTTCTGTTGGGTACCGATATGAACCACGAGTCGGGAGAAGGACGTCGAATCGATGGAGGAAGTCGCGCCATGACCGAGGCCGGACTCTTCGCCAGCGCAGATCTGCAGCTCGGCTCCACGGTGCTCGTGCGACCTTCGGTGCGATTCATTTACAATAGCTTGTTCAGTGCTCCGGTTGTACCGGGGGTACACTTCAAGTTTACAGCAAGTCCACGCCTTGTCTTTCGTGCTTCGGTCAGCAGCGGGTATCGCGCACCAGCCCTGAAGGAACAATATCTCTTTTTTGTTGACAATGGTTTGCACAACATCCGCGGCAATGCGAATCTCAATGCAGAACACTCCTTGCAGATGCAGGCTGGAGCCGACTGGCGTTTGACCTTCAGGCGTTCTGTGTTCAGCATTGAACCCGGTGTTTACCGCAACGCCATTAGTGACCGCATCGTTTTGGTACAAAGTGCACCCAACAGTACCTTGTACACATATCTGAATCTGGATCAGTTCACAGCCCGCGGAGCGGAACTGCGCAGCCGTTGGTCACACGATCAATTCAGTTTGTCGTATGGTGTCTCTTTTTCAGGCGTTGATGCTCCATTGAACGGGGTTTCTGTTCCAGAGGCAACGTGGTTCGAGCACACCGCAACGGCTGAATACCGCTGGTTGAAGCATGGCACAACACTGTCCGCATTTTTAAAATTCAATGGCAGTCAGCCAGTTTTCACCGTATTGAATGATGGTTCCCTGAGCCGCTTCGATAACCAGTCCTTTACACTTCTGGATCTGAGCATTACCCAACCGCTTTGGAAACAAAGGCTGCGATTGACTATCGGCGGTCGCAATCTACTCGACGTCACTACCATCAACGCCATCACTACAGGAGGATTCCATACCGGTGCAACTTCCGGTACTACATCCACAGTAGCAACTGGCGCCAGTTTCTTCACTCAACTTAGCCTGACCCTGTGAAGCGATTCCTGCAATTACTTTTTGTGTTGTTGATACCGGCACTTTTCTCCTGCGAGAAGGAAGACACGGCTATACAGCTTCCACCTTCGGGCGATCTGAGTCAGGCGGTCGCTGTTATGGGCAGTGATTACGATCGCCAGGTGTTTGTTTCCTTATCGTCGGGTGCTATAACGTCGGCGCCTTCCCGAAGCCACGACCTCACATTTGAGGCGGATCCAGCCGGATACCGTATTTACTTGAACAGTGCCAAACTTATGTTTGCAGGTCGCAGCGGTTGCTATGATTTCAATTTAGCCGATTCGACCGGTGTCAACTGGAAAATCGATGCAGAACACCTGCAAACCGATAGCCTGGCTTTAGGTAAGTGGTGGGAGCCCTTGGTGCTTTCAAGCAACGGCATGAGCGAAGTATTCATCATTGACCGTGGTCGTATCGACTTCAGCGGTAGTGATCGATACCGTAAAATGCAGGTGATTTCCCATTCGCCAACAGCATACACCGTCCGGCATGCACGCCTTGACGGCAGCGCCGATTCCGTCTGCACCATTCAGAAAGATCCGGTCTATGCCTTGATGTATTTCAGTTTCAGTTCAGGTGGTGTACAACTGAATGTCGCTCCTCCGCGAGACGAATGGGATTTTGTGTTTACCCGATACACCCATGTCTATTTCGATGAGCCACTCACCAGTCCCTACCGTTTTTATCCTGTAAATGGAGTCCTCCAAAACATCTGGAAAGGCAATAAAGCCGTGATGCTCGAACTCGATTCTGTCCCTTGGTATATTCCGTTCGATGATTTTACGGTTTCGCAGGTCCCGAATGTGAACTTTAGTGCCGATGCCAATGTGGTTGGGTACGATTGGAAATATTACGACTTCGGTGTGGGCCGCTATTTCATCACACCCGATCTGTATTACCTCATGCTTACTCCCGACGGGTATTACTACAAGTTTCGCATGCTTGATTTTTATGGACCCAACGGCGAAAAAGGCACAGTGACCTTTCAGTACAAACGCATATAAACCATCCTAAATACACATCAGTTTATGCTTACTTCCATCCGTTCCACGTTCATTGCCTGTTTAATCAGTTTGACATGCGTTGCCGTATCCTTCGGACAAACCATTCAGGACACGGTGAGCATTCAACCCGGCTACACGCATCAAGTATGGTACAGTTTATCGAATGGTGACGTGGATGCACACATCAATACCGACTGGGATCTCGCGTTTCAATTGCGTGGGTTTGCCGGCTCCATTCTGATCAACTCAAAAAACAATGTCCGCGTGTGGAAGGCTAACAAGGCTGCGGCACAATGGACGGGCATGACAACAAGTGACACTACAGGAGTGGTCAATAATCCGGCTTATGAGTTGTTCAACAGCGATACAAGCTGGGATTTTGGTGCGCTAAACCGGACCAACAACACGACCAATGCCTTCGACCTAGGCTGGGGTGTCTACGATTTTGCCACGCACGTAGTGACCGGTGATTCGGTGTTCTTCATCCGTGTTGGAACCACCGATGTGCGCAAATTACTGATCGAATCGCTCAACGGACTCACCTATACCTACAACTTCCGCGTTGCAAACCTCGATGGAAGTAATGAAGTGGTCCGGACCATTGCAAAGGCTGATTTTCCGAGTAAATTCTTTGCCTATTACTCCATTGTGAGCGATTCCTCTCTCGATCGTGAGCCTGCATACAATTCCTGGGATCTTGTGTTTAGTCAGTATCTCACAACGCTTGCCGGCGGACCTGCTACCTACAAGGTTTCTGGCGTCCTCAGCAACGATTCCGTTTTCGTAGCAAAGGCTTACCCTGTTGATGTGAACACGGCAAGTCCCATTTCGTGGACGTTCCGTCCTGAAATCAATGCCATCGGTTACGACTGGAAAAGTTACGATAACACAACCGCTACCTGGACCATTGCCGACAGCACGGTGTATTTTGTTCAGGACAGACAAGGTGATACCTGGAAACTCGTGTTTACCGGATTCGGAGGGTCGGCTTCCGGTAATTTTTATTTCAGCAAATCGCCTGTGGCAGCTACCGGCTTGGATGAAGTGTCGACCGTGCGAACACTTGGGCTTTATCCCAATCCGGCCCGCGAATCGGTTCGTATAGTCATGGAACTGCAAACGTCCGAAGTCTTGAACATCATCCTGACCGACATCTCCGGTCGCAGCATCGATTTCGGCCAATTTCCGCTCGCTAGCGGTTTGCAAACCCTCGACATCGACATCAGTGGCCTGACTTCCGGGCTCTACCTGGTCCGTGCTGGAGCCTCCGTGTCGCGCCTCATCGTTCGCTAATCGCCTCTTCCGAAGAGAGCACCTTTCTAGATCTATTCCGATCCTTCGGACTCCTGCGGATAGGAATTCACGTGCTGCGATTTCAGATCCTGCAGTACCCGTCTCGTGTATGCCAACATACCACGCCGGATTTTAACTACCTTTAAGCGCCCAAGATTTCCATGTTCCTCGAACAAAACCGCAAGGATCCGCGCCCGGCCAAAGGATGCATCGAAGTGATTGCAGGATGCATGTTTTCCGGCAAGACTGAAGAGCTCATCCGTCGTCTCAAGCGGGCAAAAATTGCGCGTCTGCGTGTCGAGATTTTCAAACCTTCCCTCGAGCAGCGTTACGACGAGAACAACATCGTTTCCCACGATTCGAATGCTATTCTGAGCACTCCGGTGCCCTCTTCACCCAATATCCTTCTGCTTAGCCACCAAGCCGACGTGATCGGTATCGATGAGGCCCAGTTTTTCGATGATCAATTGCCTTACGTGTGCGAAACCCTCGCAGCGCAGGGTACCCGCGTCATCATTGCAGGGCTTGACATGGATTACCTGGGTAAGCCCTTCGGCCCCATGCCCCACCTATTGGCCATCGCCGATTATATCACCAAGGTACATGCGATTTGTATGCATTGTGGCGACCTGGCCACCCATTCCTTTCGCCATGCGGTCGATGATTCCCTGATCCTCCTGGGTGAGAAGGATAGTTACATTCCCCTCTGCAGAGCCTGCTATGCCAGGCAGCATGCCGAAATCCCAATCCGGAAGGAACAGGCCGACTGATTCATGCCTCATCCGCTGTACTCCGTTGCCGAAATCGCCGCAATCACCGGGGGAGATGCACGCATTTCATGCCCTGAGCATCCTGGTATTCGCGAACTCCTGACCGACAGCCGAAAACTGATCGATCCTGCGCAATCCTTGTTTTTCTCCATCCTCGGAGACCGGCACGACGGACACGATTACTTGCATTACCTCTGGGAATGTGGAGTCCGGAATTTCGTAATCACCGAACCCACAAAAATCCCCGAAAACCTCGCAGCAAATTATTTCGTAGTCGCCGATAGTCTGTTGGCGCTTCAGCAACTTGTTTCGGCACACCGCAACCGTTATACTGTACCCGTGATCGGTATCACAGGAAGTAATGGAAAGACTATTGTGAAGGAATGGCTTTATCAGCTACTCCGAGAAGACGGACAGATTGTGCGTAGTCCCAAAAGTTACAACTCGCAGATCGGAGTGCCGCTCAGTGTGTGGCAATTGGATCAGGACACCCGACTTGCCGTCTTTGAAGCCGGAATTTCCCAGCCCGGTGAAATGGTCCGGCTCGAGCAGGTCATTCGACCCGATATTGGCGTGTTCACTAACATCGGATCTGCTCACGATGAAAATTTTCCCGACCAGCAATCCAAGGTAGTCGAGAAGCTCGCGCTTTTCACCTCGACCCGCGAACTTGTATATTGCCGCGATTACACCCTCATACACGATGCGGTTTCCTCTTTGCCTGCAGGGCAGTTGAAGCCTTTCACCTGGTCGAAGAAATCGCGTGCCGATTTACAGGTCGGCCGCATCAACCGCATGGAGCATGAAACGGAGATCCAGGGGATTTTCCGCAACGACTTTCTGACGATACGGATTCCATTCACCGATGAGGCCTCCATTGAAAATGCCATTCATTGCTGGGCAATGATGCTCATGATGGGATACAAGCAGGAGGTTATTGCCGCCCGCATGCATCTGCTGAGCCCCGTTGCTATGCGACTCGAAATGAAGGAAGGCGTTAACAACTGCTCCGTCATCAACGACTCCTACAACAGCGACCTGGGTTCACTCACCATCGCGCTCGATTTCATGAATCAGCAGAAGCAGCATCGCCGCCGTACCGTGATTCTGAGTGATATTCTGGAAAGTGGACAGGATGAACGCAGGTTATACGCAGATGTTGCTGCGCTGATGCGCCAAAAGGGGGTGAATCGCTTCATCGGAATTGGTCCGGCGCTGATCAGGCAACAGGAGTTGTTTTCGATGGAAGGCTCTTTTTTTAGCGATACCGAATCCTTCCTGCGTGAATTGAATTATGCAGCCTTTACCGACGAAACGGTCCTGATCAAGGGTGCACGTTCTTTCGGATTTGAACGCATCTCTACTGCACTGCAACAAAAGGCCCATGAAACGGTACTCGAGATCAACCTCAATGCAGTAGTGCATAATCTCAACTTGTTCAAGTCAAGGCTGAAACCTGAAACCAAGATGATGGTTATGGTTAAGGCCTTTTCGTATGGTAGTGGAAGTTTCGAAATCGCGAACGTCCTCCAGTTTCACCGCACCGATTATCTTGCTGTAGCCTATGCTGATGAGGGTGTGGAATTGCGCAAGGCTGGGATCACCCTGCCCATCATGGTCATGAATCCGGAGGAGCAAAGCTTCGACGCCATGATTAGCTATCGTCTCGAGCCTGAAGTGTATTCGTTCCGCATCCTGTCCCATTTTACCGAGGCCTTACGTCGCCGTGAGAGTGAGACTTCGCAGGGGCGCTTTCCAATTCACATCGAGTTCGATACCGGTATGCGTCGCCTGGGGTTTGAGCCGGATGAACTCAACGAACTTATCATCCGTTTGAAAAATAACAAGCACCTGAAGGTTGCCTCCGTCTTTTCGCATCTGGTGGCCAGTGAGGACCGCGAGCACGATGCCTTCACGCGCGCACAAATCACGTTGTTTCGTGAGATGAGCGACACGCTTTGTAGTCATTTTCAATATCCCATCCTCCGGCACATCCTCAACTCATCCGGTATTCTGCGTTTTCCTGAGGCACAGTTTGATATGGTTAGGCTCGGGATCGGTCTGCACGGCGTGGCCGGGACAGAGCACGAGCAACGTCAGTTGCAACCTGTTGCAACCCTCAAGACGACTATTTCCCAAATCAAGCACGTTCATCCGGGTGAGACTGTAGGGTATGGCCGAAGGGGAACTGCCGAACGAGAGATGACCATCGCAACGGTAGGTATCGGATATGCCGATGGCCTCAGCCGGAAATTTGGAAATGGTGTTGGCAGTATGTTCGTTGCTGGAAAATTGGCACCCATTGTCGGTAGTGTATGCATGGACATGACCATGATCGACGTAACCGGTATTCAAGCCCGCGAGGGTTCTGAAGTGGTGGTGTTTGGTCAGGAGCCCGATATCTTACATTTATCGCGGCAGCTCGAAACGATTCCTTACGAGGTGCTCACGGGTATTTCAGAGCGCGTGAAGCGCGTCTATTTCCACGAATAGTCTGCGCATGGACACCGGTAAGCGTCCTTTTCATGATGGCCACCGTGTTGATTTTTTGTGCGGCGGCGTAGCGTATTTCGACCGCTTGGTTGAACTCATTGGAACAGCCCGTCTCAGGGTTCAACTTCAGATGTACATCTTTGAGTCCGACCCGACCGGCGAACTTGTGTTGGATGCACTTGAAAATGCTGCCGCTCGCGGTGTCGAGGTCAATCTTCTGGTCGATGGGTTCGGGTCGTATGGTTTCAGGCGAGCCATCGGAAACAGGTTGTCGGAAGCGGGAATTCGATTCCGGTATTTTGCTCGGCTACCGGTGGAAACACTGCGACAACCTGCGCGACGCCTGCATGTGAAGGTTTGTGTAGTGGATGGAGAGCGCATGATGGTGGGAGGAATCAATATTTCTGACAAATACCGCGGTTCCGATCATGTACCACCCTGGCTCGATTATGCATTGTATGCAGAAGGTCCGGTGTGCGCTGCACTCGAACGTGATTGTGCAAGACGATTCGGTAAACTGGCCTTATCGGGTATTCCGGATTCCGATTCCGGTAGTGGTGAGGTACATTCCGGTATTCGCGTCCGATTCTCCACCAACGATCTGCCGCGTGGCAGACGCGAGATATCGGCCTCGTACAAACGGATGTTCCGTTCGGCCCAGCGCGAACTGATCATCGTCAACAGTTACTTCCTGCCATCTTACAGGTTGTTACGTTCCATTCGGAATGCAGCTAAACGTGGTTGTGCTGTAACTGTGTTGGTGGGTGCAGTTAGCGATGTGCCGCTTGTTCGTGCTGCTACACGTCATCTATACCGTCGTTTATTGAAATCCGGGGTTCGGATAGCGGAATACAGAACCAGTATCCTGCACGCGAAGGTGTGTATCGTTGACGGACGTTGGCTTAACCTCGGCTCCTACAACCTGAATCACTTGAGTGAATTTTTCAGTGTGGAATTGAATCTTGAAGTACTCGATAGTGAATTCGCTACTGGCTGCCGAACGGCGATTATGAATGTGATTCGGGATGAATCAGTAATGGTGAATACGCGTTCCCAGGATGGTATAAGTGGAATGTACTTGCGTGTGCTGGATGCGGTTTCGTATCGCTTGTTGCGTTCAACGCGTTATCTTTTTTTGCTTTTCGGAAGAAAACCGCCACAGGCTGTATTTTAAGTTACTTTGCTGGAATGGTACAGACGTTTTTTGCGCCCCTGCTCATGGGTACGAATCAGGGTCCGTTGCGGAATGTGCGCATCAGTCTCGACGAGGAGGGACGTGTGCTTTCACTGAATCAATCTGCGCCGGAACCTGGCGATCAGATCTGTAACGGCGTGGTCGTACCCGGCTGGGTCAATACCCACTGCCATCTGGAGTTATCCCATCTACAGGATGCATTTCCAGGAGAAGCTATGGGCATGGCTTCTTTCCTTCAAGGTATGCTTCGTCAGCGCAATGTCGTTGATTTTGCAGAACGCGAAAATGCAATGCGACAGGCTGATGCTGTTTTACATGCGGAAGGTGTAGTTGCTGTTGGTGATATCAGCAACACAAATGAATCACTGCCTGTAAAACGTGAGTCCGACTTGATTTACCACACGTTTGTTGAAGTACTCGGATTGGACTCGTCCCGTGTGGATACGTTGATACAAGGTGCCAGAAAACTCGTAGGCGAATTCTCTGCACTTGATGGTGCAAGCGCTTCTATGGCACCTCATGCGCCGTATTCAATGTCGGAGGCGTTGTTGCAGGCTGTACTTGATGAGGCCTCTACACAGTTGTGTAGCAGCTACCATCTCATGGAATCAGAAGACGAGCTTCGATTCTTCGGTACGACCGAAGGGCCGCTTAGAACTGTATTCGAATCGGCGGGCCTTAAAGTGTCTGCCGCTGTACCTCACGCCAACCAGACTCCGTTACAGGAGTTTATCAGGCATTGGAACTCAACTCGTCCGATTCAATTCGTCCACAATGTTTATGTTTCTGAGGACGGTTTGAAAGAGGCGATGGCCAATATTCCTCAATCCTATTGGTGCATGTGTCCATCGGCGAATTTGTTCATCTCCGGTCGTCTGCCCGATATACCTGCATTCCGTCGGCAAGGCGCGCGTATCACCATCGGTACAGACAGCCTGGCCTCTAACCGGAA
The DNA here is from genome assembly GCA_021299095.1 of Sphingobacteriales bacterium. GTDB lineage: Bacteria > Bacteroidota > Bacteroidia > AKYH767-A > OLB10 > JAJTFW01. Next base: position 12,830 of record JAJTFW010000031.1, read on the forward strand.
GCTCTCGGTTGTACAGGAATTGTATTTGATTCAAAAAGCGTTTCCCGAAATCCCCTTTCATGAACTGATTGACTGGGCAACCTGGAACGGAGCCTGCCTTTTAAGCCGTCAGCAGGATATTGGCAGGGTGGAGCCGGGTAAGAAGCCGGGACTCGTGCTTTTGACCGGAATCAATGTGGATGAACCGGTGTTTATTGCAGAAACCACGGCCGTAAGGCTGGGATAAAATCAGCCTTTCTTGGGAATCTTCAGACGCTCGCCCTTGCGAAGCAGATTGCTGTTACCGATGTTGTTCAGTTCCTTGATTTGATTTGGACTGAGACGGTAACGCTGAGCGATATTCCATAAGGTGTCGCCGCGCTGCACTACATGGTAGATGAATCGCTGCGGTTCCTGGTTGGCTGGCTTGGAAAGGGTTGCAGGCTTGGAGGTCGATTTGCCACTATCTGCGACTGTGCCATTTTGGAAAGGCTGCTGTGAATCGGCTAGCGTTTCTTCAGGACAATCATCGGCATTGATACTGCAGGTGTCGATGGATGGCGCTAGGTCGGCAATCGATTCATCGGCGTCCGCCACCACTTTGATCGGGATTGTTTTCTTGACAGTTGTATACACCGCAAGCTTTTGTCCGGGGTGTATGGTAGAGCCTTTCAGGCGATTCCATTTTCGGAGATCCGACACCGTTACATTGTATCGCTGGGCGATTGATCCGAGGTTGTCACCGCGCTTCACAGTAATGGATTTCCGGACTTTTTCTCGGATGGTCTTGTAGGCGTAGGTATTCGCATCCTCACCTTCCGGTAGTTGGGCTTTCTCCTCCTGAGCGACTGTGATGCTTGCTAGTCCGCGTGAAACACTATCTACAAACAGACGCGAAGCCGTAAGGTCGGGCAGCGTTTCTCCCAAACGACCCAATTTGATGGATTCGTAATAGCGGTTCATCATGTTGGCTACGATGCCATTGCGTACCCAAGGTGAACTACAACCGTAAATCACGCTGATAAGCCGTTGTCCGCCACGACGTGCGGTTCCGACCAGGCAGAATCCTGCAGCTTTGGTGTAGCCCGTTTTGATTCCGTCAACCTCCATCCCGTAATTGATCACGAGTCCGTTGTGGTTACGGTAATTCACATGTCCCTTGCCGTTATGAACCGTCAGATAGGGTATGGATGTGATTTCGACAAGCTTTGGGTGTTTCAGGATCTCCAATGCGAGAACCAGCTGATCACGGGGTGAACTACTGTTGTCCAGTTCATCAATGATGGCCGGTAAACCAGATGGATTCGAATACAGTGTCTTGGTCATTCCCAGTTCCTGGGCGCGGCGATTCATCCGTTCAACAAACAACTGAAGGTCGCCCGAGCAATGCCGAGCTATCCATACGGTGCTTTCGTTGTGGGAGGCGATCATTGCCATCTTCACTACATCTTCAAACGTATAATGCTCTTCACGCGTGATGGTCGTGTACCGTCCTCTGCGAATCCGCTTCCGATAACTTCGCGATACTGTGATGCAATCGTCCCAGCGAACACGTCCGGCATGGATATCCTCAATAGCCAGCAAGCCAACCATCATTTTTGTCAGCGAGGCGATCGGATAGGCATAGTCCATATCCTTCTCCCATACAATGGTGTTGCGATCAACGTCGTACAACAGTCCTGCCCTGATTTCACGGCTTTCACCAACCAGACCGCTAACAGCATCATGACCAAACACAGATGCCATTTCAACTTTACTGGTGTCGTTTCCTGCAGCAGATGTCCGTGCCGGTGTAAAGGCCAACACAGCTGCCGTAAGGAGCGCTGCGAAAGGGGTTTTCCGGTTTAGGTTCATGCGGTTACAAGTATACGATGTCGGGCTTATGGTCAGAAGGCTTAGGGCTTCGGACAATAAACAGGAAATTGTTAGTTCTATTGTGTTTTACGCAACCGAACGGCCAGCGTTACACCAATCGTGAAGATAGGCATTGAGGACCGATTTTCGGTGCTTAGGTCAGGCCTGCAAGCAGGGCTTCAGCCAATGCAAGATCCGAGGCAACCGTGATTTTCAAGTTCGATTCGGCTCCATTCACAAGGTGAATGATGTGTCCGGATACTTCCATCAGTCCGGCTTCGTCGCTGAATTCACGGCCACTTTGTTCCTCGAATGCACTACGTAGTGACTTCGAGCCAAACACCTGAGGCGTCTGAACAGCCATATACCGTTCGCGCGGTACTGCACGGCTTCCGGCTTCAGTCAGTTCGCGCAGTGAATCTCTAGAGGGAATTGCCGGTATCGCATTACCCCGATGCAGCGCCTCATCAAACAGGTGCCGGATCAGATCCGGAGAAATCAGGGGTCTAGCAGCGTCGTGAACCGCAACCAGGCCCTCCGTGTTTAAAAGCGCATTGAGGCCATTGCGCACCGAGGCGGTTCTGCTCTCTCCTCCGGCTACAATTTCATGTTCTGGAATCCCCTTTAGGTTGATCCGCAGGTTTTCCCAATACGAAATCCAATCGGGGTGGATTACCAGCACAAGTCGCTCAACCAGGCCGTTGAAACGACGCAGGGTGTGGGCAAGTACCGGTTCTCCTGCCAGGGATAAAAACTGCTTGGGAAGATCTGCTCCCATCCGGGTTCCGGTTCCACCGGCCACGATGAGGGCGTACCTGTTCATCAGTCAAGGATCAGCATCGCATCGCCGTAACTGAAGAAGCGGTATTTCTCCTTCTGTGCCACACGATAAGCTTCCATGATCAGGTCATACCCGCCAAAGGCTGTTGCCATCATCAGCAGGGTAGACTCCGGCATGTGAAAATTGGTAATCATCATGTTGGCAATGCTGAAGTCGTAGGGAGGGAAGATGAACTTGTTGGTCCAGCCCTCGTTCGTTTTCAGTTCGCCCATTGAACTCACGGAGGATTCCATGGCACGCATGGCAGTGGTTCCGACAGCACAGATGTTCTTCTTGCCGGCCTTGGCTTTGTTCACGATGTTGACCGCTTCCTGCTCAACCTTGAACTGCTCGGATTCCATTTTGTGCTTGGTGAGGTCTTCGACTTCCACGGTACGGAAGGTGCCCAGACCAACGTGCAATGTCACTTCAGCCAGGTTCACGCCTTTAAGTTCCATACGCTTGAGAAGTTCCCGGCTGAAATGCAGACCCGCTGTGGGTGCTGCTACCGCACCTTCGTGACGGGCAAAAACGGTCTGGTAACGGTCTTTATCGGCCGGCTCAGCCTTGCGTTTGATGTACTTGGGGAGGGGAGTGTGCCCGAGTTGTTCAATTACATCACGGAATTCGGCGGAGTTTCCGTCGAATAGAAAGCGTAGTGTGCGTCCGCGCGAAGTCGTGTTGTCGATCACTTCCGCAACCAACATGTCGTCATCGCCGAAATACAATTTGTTGCCTATCCGGATCTTGCGGGCCGGGTCTACAAGCACATCCCAAAGTTTGCTCTCGGGGTTCAGCTCACGCAATAAAAACACTTCGATTTTGGCTCCGGTTTTTTCCTTGTTCCCGTAAAGTCGGGCAGGGAAGACCTTGGTATTGTTGAGCACAAGCACATCACCATCGTCAAAGTAGTTGATGATGTCCTTGAAGTTGTGGTGCTCGATTTTTCCGGATTTGCGGTGAACTACCATCATTCTCGACTCGTCCCGGTTAGGGGTCGGGTGCATGGCGGTCAGTTTTTCGCTAAGGGTAAACTTGAATTTGGATAACTTCATCGCTTACGGGCGTGTGTTATCTGTTTAGCCTGTTTGAAGGGCCAACAGGGGGTTGGTTATGATTGAATTATAAGAGCGGGCTGCGAAGATACGTCTATTTGACGGGCAAGCGCCAGTTTCGGACTATTATACGTCTCACTTTCAATGCATTAAAACTTTCAGAAAAGCAATCAATTGGTTATCAATTCATTAAATGAAAATTAAGGCAATTACTTCGAATTTCACACATGAAAATGGGTGTTTTGCCCCGCTTTTTAGCTGTTTTCACCGGGCTCTGCAGGCTTGAGGGGTGGGATGGGACGGGGGAAATGCTGTTCTAAGTCGCCAATGGTCCAGGCGTTTTCGATCCGATGAGATCCGATTCGGGTACGGCGCAATGCGGTCAAGTAGGCACCGGTATTGAGGACTTGCCCTAAATCGTGCGCAAGGGAACGGATATACGTTCCTTTGCTGCACACCACGCGAAAATCGAGCTCGGGAAGCGCGAACCGGGTGATTTCGAACTCCCTGATTTCAATCTGCCGGGCTTTCAACTCCAGCTGTTCTCCCCTGCGGGCTGCCTTGTAGGCTCTTTGTCCGTTGAGTTTGATGGCCGAGTGCATAGGTGGAATCTGGCTAATCAGTCCTGTGAATTGCCTCACGGCTTCATTCAACAATTCTGGAGTGACATGACCTGTTTCCCTGAAATCCCGTGGTTCTGTTTCGGCATCGTATGAATCGGTTACCGCACCAAGGTGAATCGTTCCTGTGTATTCTTTCTCCGCATCCTGTATCGTTGAGATGATCTTGGTCTGTTTCTCGGTGCAGATAACCAACAGTCCGGTCGCGAGCGGATCCAATGTTCCGGCATGGCCAACACGTTTGGCTTTGGTCGTCCATTTGACCTTTTTTACAACCTGGAAGGAAGACCAGCCGAGCGGCTTGTCCATCAGGTATATTGTGCCATCGGGTCTTTGCTCCTGCATAATCAGTCGGGCACTTCGAGGTTATACCCTCCCAATACCAATGCAATGATGAGTAAACCGACCACAATCCTATACCAGCCGAAGACCCTGAATCCATGCTTGGTCAGGAATCCAATGAAAGATCGAATGGCCAGTGCGGCAACGGCCAGCGCTACCAGATTTCCAATCAACAGCATTTCTACCTGGTCGGGTGCTACGCCAACGCCCTGCCTGGCAAATTTGTAGGTCTTGTATAATGTAGCTGCGAACATGGTGGGCACTGCAAGAAAAAAACTGAATTCCGCAGCCGCTTTTCGATTTAGCCCCGAAGCGAGTCCACCAATGATGGTTGCCGCGGAGCGTGAAACACCCGGTATCATGGCCAGACACTGGAACATGCCGATGCGGAAAGCGAGAGGATAGGTCAAATTGTCGAGCGATTCTGACCCGGATGACTTGAACCAGCGGTCGATGAACAGCAGTATGATACCGCCCAATACCAGCGTAATGCCTACAATGAAAACATTGGATAAAAGCGAGTCGATAAAGTCGTCCAGCATAAAGCCGAATACGGCCGCAGGGATGAAACCTGCTGCAAGTTTCCAGTAGAAATCAAGCCCCTGTAAAAAGCGTTTGTAATACAATGCAACCACCGAAAGGATGGCTCCGAATTGGATGGAAACGGTGAAGGTTTTGGTAAAGGGGTCATCCGCAATCCCCATCAGGGAGGAGGCGATGATCATGTGACCGGTAGAGGAAACAGGCAGGAATTCGGTGATCCCTTCCACCACCGCGAGAATCACAGCCTCCAGCCGGGTCATCGGACCTTATTTGGATTTCTTCAGGATGGCCCAGATGCCAACGGCATAGCCCGCCATGACAATCAGTGGTGCCAATGTGATTCTGCGGAAACTGAAAACTTCCGGGTTGTACACATCCGGCGATTCGGCTTTGCCCCCCGACATCAGCACGTAGCCGATCAGTAGGAGTCCAAGAGCAACAAACAGCAAAATGAAGTTCTCACGTCCGAAAGCGAAGGCGGAGGGATCGCTGATGGTTTCCTTGACAGCCGGGTTTTTCTTATTCAGGGTGGGTTGTTTCGCCATGGTGGTACTCAGTACAGGTTTTCAGTACGGTAACGAAGATAGGAATTGACCGCGAAGAGCGTACAGAA
>JAJTFW010000087.1 GCA_021299095.1 Sphingobacteriales bacterium
TTCACCCAACGCCACAGGAACCCTTCTGCTGTTGCAACAGCATGCTTTCCAGACGAGCGGTGCGTATATGCGTGCCGCCACACTCAAAGGCTTGGTGCTTCATACCGCCGACGATGCAGGTATGACCGGACCGGATGCCATTTGGGGCTGGGGGCTGATGAATGGCTTGCGTGCTGCCCGTACGATTTCTGCCAATGGAACCACAGCCCAGGTCAGCGAACTTGTGCTGGCACAAGGCCAAACCTATACGCTTCAGGTGAACAGCGATGGCATCAACAAATTGATGGCCTCCATCTCCTGGACCGACCCTGCAGGTACGGCGTCAACTGCACTGAACAACACCACACCTGTACTGGTCAATGATCTGGACATCCGCATTTCACAAAATGGCAGTAGCTATTTACCTTGGTTGCTGACCGGTGTGAACACCAATGCCCTGGGCGACAACATCCGTGATCCGTTTGAACGCGCCGAAGTAAGCGGAGCATCCGGAACCTACACCATAACGGTGACGCATAAGGGAACCCTCAGTTCGGGAAGCCAACGCTTCAGCTTGATCATTACGGGAATCACACCTCAGGCATGCATCGCCAACACGCCGGGTTCGGTGAGTATCGGAAATGTCACGTACAACAGCGCCACACTGAGCTGGTCTCCTGTGCAACTGACCTCCTACACCTATCGCTACCGTGTGCTGGGCGACACTGCATGGAACACAATCAATACCACCTCGACCACAGCAACACTGACCGGACTTTCAGAACTCACTACTTACGAATTCGAAGTACAGAGTCGCTGTTCCGATGGTTCAACATCAGCCTGGAGCAACACCATTCAATTCACCACCCCTCAATTCGTGCTGGTGTATTGCAATTCATCCGGTAACAGCGCACAGGAGTGGATCCAATCGATCCAAATCGGCCAGAGCGGTAATAGTTCGGGCAACAGCGGAGGCTATGGGAATTTCACTTCCACACCCCTCAACCTCTACAAAGGCCAAACCTATCCCCTCAGTATACAGCCCGCCTGGAGCGGAACTGCACGCAGCGAAGGATACAGTGTGTGGATCGACTACAACGTGAACGGTAGTTTCGGCGATGCCGGTGAACAGGTGTTCACGCAGGCAGCTACCACGGCGAATCCGGTCACCGGAACCATTGCTATTCCACTTTCAGTGCTGACAGGTCCGGTGCGCATGCGCGTATCCATGAAAAACAACGCGGTACCCACCAGCTGTGAAACCGGATTTGCAGGTGAAGTGGAGGATTACACGCTCAACCTTTTGGATCCGATCGTGGATGTGGACGCACCCACTGCACCCACCCAACTGGCTGCATCGTCCGTTACGCACAACAGCCTTACCCTCACCTGGACCGCTTCGACCGACAATGTGTTGGTCACCGGCTACAAGGTCTACAGAAACGGCACCCTGCTCGCAAATACCACATCAACCACCCTGGCGGTTACCGGGCTAAGTCCAAGCACACTCTATTCCTTTTACGTGACAGCGAATGATGCGGCGGGCAACAACTCCGCAGCAAGCAACCAGGTGGATGTCACCACACTTCCCTTCGTGCCGACGTATTGCACATCCCGCGGAAACAGCACGAGCCGCGAGTTCATCAACCGTGTTCAAGTGGGATCCATCAACAACACCTCCGGGAACAACGGCGGCTATGGCAATTTCACCGCACTCAGCACCAGCATGACCCGAGGCACCAGCCAAAGCATCACCATCGTACCGGGCTGGACCAGCACCGCCCGCAGTGAGGCCTACAGGGTGTGGATCGATTACAACGCCGACGGTGATTTTGCGGATGCAGGCGAGCAGGTATTCAGCCGAAACAAGACAACAGCCACGCCGATCAGCGGCAGCTTCACTGTACCAACAACGGCAGTGACGGGAACCACTCGCATGCGGGTATCCATGAAGTACAATTCAAACCCCACATCCTGCGAAGTGTTCGCCAGTGGCGAGGTGGAGGATTATACGGTACAGATCATCGCCACTCCGGGTGCGGGGTCCACGGGGCAATCGCTGGAACCAGCCTCATGGAGATTCGAGGTGTATCCGAATCCGGTACGGGATGAATTGTTCATCGCGGCCCAATCGATTCCCGAGCAATTCGAGTTGGATGTTGTGGATCTGAATGGCCGTATGCTCCTGAAAAGCCACTCAACCGATCGCATCGATGTTTCGGCACTGCAGCGCGGAGTTTATCTGCTTCGGTTCACGGTTGGCAGCGAGGTGATCACCCGCCGGTTTATCAAGGAATAAACAAACGATACACGGATGAACGGGGGCGGTCAGGTTATTGGCCGCCCCTGTTTGGTCTATAATTCGTGAATGGTATGAATCGGAAGAAAACTTCGTTGTTTTTTCCCGCCTCGCCCCCGTTATTGACTAAAAAACAGCTTCTTACGCGAAGCATAACCTCTGTTTTCGTGCACCCAGCTCCGACTCATGCGGCGAATAAATTGCTTATTCACCGCATTTATGCGGTGAATAAGCCGTATATTTACCGCAAGGGATCATGCATTACATCTATCAGAATGAAAACTGGACAGCCTTCACCTGGAAGGAGTCGACCCTTATGGCGTTATTGGCCGAGGTTCATCGCTTGCGGGGTAAGTTGACCGGGCAAATGGGGGTATTGGGTTTTCGGATGAAGGAGCAGACCCAGCTCAGTACGCTTACTGAAGATGTACTCCGTTCCTCCGAAATTGAAGGAGAGCGCCTGAATACAGATCAGGTTCGGTCATCCATTGCGCGCCGCTTGGGGATGGAACACGCAGGTCTTGTACCCAGCGACAGGCATGTGGATGGCGTGGTGGATATGACACTTGATGCGGTACAACACTATAGAATACCGCTTACGGATGATCGGCTTTTCGCCTGGCATGCCGCTTTATTCCCCACCGGCAGAAGCGGATTGTATTCCATAACGGTTGGGCAATACCGAAACCGGGAGATGCAAATTGTAAGCGGTGGAATGGGTTATGAGCGGGTGCATTATCAGGCGCCACCGCCTTCTGTCGTGAAAGCGGAGATGGATCTGTTCCTCCGTTGGATAAACGAAGAGAATTCTCCGCTCGATCCTATCCTGAAGGCGGCGATTGCTCATTTCCGGTTCATCATCATCCATCCTTTCGATGACGGCAATGGCAGAATGGCCCGGGCACTCACCGACATGCTGCTGGCCAGGGCCGATGGAAGTCCGGAGCGTTATTACAGCATGTCGAGCCGTATCATGGTGGAGCGCAAGCAGTATTATGCTGTTTTACAACGCGTGCAGCACAGTGAAGGTGATATTACCTCCTGGCTTGTGTGGTTCCTCGAATGTTTGAAGAATGCATTGATCGAGGCAGATCAGCAACTACAAGGAGCTCTGCGGAAAGCTGACTTTTGGAGCCAACACGAACATACACCGTTAAATGAGCGTCAGCGTCTTTTGTTGAATAGGCTACTGGATGGATTTGAGGGATATCTAAAAACATCAAAGTGGGCACGCATCGCCAAATGCTCGACCGATACAGCGTTGAGGGATATCAAAGACTTGATGGATAAGGGCATTTTACAACAACAGGATTCAGGAGGAAGGAGCACGCACTATACGCTGGTGTAAGGCTGCAGGTATCGAAGTAGTGAGGAAGAAAAAAAATCGACCAAACCCACATGCAGGCAGGTAATGCGGTTGTGTCGAATAGGTGGTAAGAGTTTGATTCAGATCAAATAGCGATTTCCTGTAAACCTTCAAATTGATTTGAAAAGGCATCAAGTTCAAGTTATAGTTGTTGTAATGAAAATTGAAAGCATCAAAAGCGAATGGATCGAATGCTTGCCCAGACTCGACGCCAAAAGCCTGCTGAATTCGCTCTTGTAATTCAAGAAATCGGCTGAATCTGGGGAGTTAACCGACAGCCTAATCAACGACTAAGTCGAATCGTTACAATGAGGCCTTAGTGATTCAGACAATTGCCATGTGATTACCTCAAGTGATTTGGGGTTTCCTATGGCCGTAAGGCTTGACGTGATGAGGACAAACGAGCCTGCAATCCGGTGCAGTTCCGGATATCAAGCAACCGTATAACCAGCCTCACCAGATCTCCACCAACAGACTATCCGGTCGGAACATCGCATCGCCCGGCTTTATGCCGAATGTTTGGTGAAAAGCCTTCATGTTCGCCAAGGGACCGTTCACACGGAATTGAGGCGGTGAGTGCACGTCGCTGCGTACCCGTTCTACCAGTAATTCTTCGCGTGTATTGATCATCCAGGCTAAAGCATAGCCGAGGAAGAAGCGTTTGTCGGGACTGAGCCCGGCGATGGACTTTCCGCTTGTGTACTGCTCGGTTTTCCGGAAGGCTTCGTATCCCATCAGGATTCCGCCGATATCGGCGATGTTCTCACCCAGGGTCATTTCGCCGTTGATGTGCAGGCTGTCGACTACGCGGTATTGGTTATACTGTTCAACAACCCGTTGTGTACGTGCCGCGAACCGGATGCTGTCCTCACGGGTCCACCAGTTCGAAAGGTTTCCATTCGCATCGTATTGTGCTCCCTGGTCGTCGAAGCCGTGGGTGATTTCGTGTCCGAAGGTGGATCCGCCGATGATTGAATACAGGATGGCATCGTCAGCCATTACGCGTTCATACCCGGGTACGATGATGTTGCAGCCCGGCACCACGATTTCGTTGTTTGACGGGTTGTAATAGGCGTTGTAGGTTTGGGGATACATGTCCCATTCCGTACGATCGACCGGCTTTCCGAACTTCCCGATCATATAGGACATGCTCCAGCGGTTGGCCGCCTCGCCGATCTGCAGCAGTTTTTCCTTGGTGCCCTTGGGCAGGTACTCGGTCACATACACCTGACCGATCAATTCGCCGAGCGAACCGTTGGTTTGATCGACAACCCGTTTCCAGCGCGGCTTCATTTCGGTTATCCCCCGCATGGTAGTGCTGTAGAAACGGAAGTGACGCGAATAGGTGTTATCGTCGAGGTAGGGAGCCAGTCCGCGGATGAAATGCACCTGCAGGTAAGCACCCCATACCGGCATGGCTGTTTCCCGGATCAGTTTATTACAGGCGCTGAAGAATTCGGGCTGCCCGATAATAACGGTATCGGGTTGCCGTAAACCGATGCCCGACAGAAAAGTGTTCCAGTTGAAGGCTGACACCTCTTTTTCGAAGCGCGCAAGAGGCATCTTGTTGTAATTGCGCTGTGGATCGCGCGTGTCTTCGATGCTGCGCGAAGCCTTGGCCAGCTTTGTTTCCAGCGCCAGGATATCGGCTGCCAGACCTTTAGAGCGCAGCGAGTCATAACCGATCACCGACAGCATATCCTGCAGGTAGCGCACATAATCACTGCGGATCGACTTACTGCGTTCGTCCGATTCCAGGTAAAAACTGCGGTCGGGCAAACCCAGACCACCTTGGCGCAGGAACACAGCGTGCTTGCTGCTGATCTTATCATCTTGTCCCACATAGAAATCGAAGAGTGGCGCTCCCGAGTTCATGTGCACCAGGGCTACTCCTGCTGCAAGCGAGGTTGGATCATTCACCGATCCCAACTGATCCAATTCCGTTCGGATGGGCGTAAGTCCGGCAGTATTGATGCCTGTGCTATCCATACCACTGAAATAGAGGTCGCCGATTTTCTGCTTGGCGCTGCCCTTCCCCGACTGCTTATCTTGCGATGAACGCTCGCAGATATCGCGCACCTGCGCGTTGATCGTATCCTGGATCAATTGCCACAAGCCGTTGCTGCCTTCGCTGCCCGGTATGGGGTTCTTTTTGAACCAGCCGTTGTTTGCGTACAGGAAGAAATCCGTTCCGGGTGCGATACCGGTATCAATGTTTGCAGCCAGGAAGTCGGCATTGGACTGTTTGGGTTCGGTTTTGTTTCCGGAACAAGAGATGAGCAGTGAGAGGCCGACGATGGCCAGAATGGAATAGGCTTTCATACGATGGATTGCGGTGCTGCCAAGGTACGAAACGACAAGAATCCCATCCACATCAGTTGAAGCCTACCATTGACCGTAGCACGGTTGATTGGTTTCTAACAAACAACCAGGTAAATGACTTAACATTAAAAATCGACATGATTACGTGAAAATCTGTCATCGATAATACATAAAGCCATTGTAAAACAAACGAATCTATACGGTGATCAACCACGCTGCGTCAGGTAGGCGCTACTTTTCCGCTTCGCCTTTGACATAATCTGTCAGAATTAGTAGGAACAAGTTGTATATAGTTGATACTAAGCAACAAAAAAATACCGAAATGTGGCGATTTCCGATCTGAAAGCCAGGGGAGCGGATACCTTTGCTGAGTCTATTGTATAACCGCAATGCATTTGGTATTGGTTGTGTTTTGATTAAGATTCAAGACCACCTTCAGTTCACACCGGTTTACCAAAACGCTTCGGTAGAGATTCAATGGGTTACATACTGTATAAAACCAGCTTTGGATGTTTTGTTTGAATGAAGAGGAAGCCTCAGGCATTCTCGCCGCATACCCTCGGCATAAGTGGCAACCACTTTTCAACCTCGTCTCGGAGATTGAACATAAAATCGTATTTGACCATTCCACCTGTTCAGACGCCCTGCAAGATGGTGTTATCGAATTGTACAGTCCGGAGGAGGACGCCGTGGTAATACGTTTTCGGGAGCTGGTCTACCAAATACCAATACTCATCGGATTCGATTGGGGTAAGTGGGATGAGGGGCGCACCATGGCCAACGATCCCGACTTCGACTTCGATACGGTGGATCTCCTGACGAAGTGCAAGCTCATCACAGCGGTCGTACGAAACGATCGCCACTGCCCCGGCGTATTGGTCGGAACTTTTGAAACCGGACTCATGTTAACCCTGCTCAAGTCCATACAGCGGCAGGTTGAGGTGAAGTCTTAAATAACCTGTGCAATTGAAACGGACACTGCGGAAGGCGCGATATTAGGTATAGAGATGCCGTATTGACATATAGTAAATTATGAAAACACGCAATACGTTAAGTAAAATTACTCAGTCTATTTCGTAGAATCCGGCACCAGTTCGCCAAGTACGCAAGCGTGATCTGCGGTCAATTACACCAAGCAGGCATGGTGCAATGAGTATTATCCCCAAGTGGACTTAGAACGAAAAACCCCTTATCGAAACCTGCCAACGCAGGTCAATCATATACTTTTTGCACGTTTGTGCGAGTCAATACTTCAATTTCAGATAAAAGCTCCCAGGTCGTTTGTAGGGTCGTTCGAAAATAAGCGTCGTGGTCTCTACTCCCTTCTCGTTGCATGATAGAACGGGGCTCGATGGCCCGAAATACTCTTTGCGCGTAAGTATCCTTACGGTTTCAATATAGAAAGAATGATCAAGGCGTTTTGTGTTTGACGCATTTTCGCTAGTTGAATACACAAGGTAATTGCGAAATGACAGCGGTGTGGTTTCCTTCGAGAAATTAAGGCTGGATGCTAGACCCTTTTTCTTGGTCTTGCAATTGAATTCGCAGGTACTGTAGCCAGATTCCATAAACGTGAATTGGCTCAAGACCACCGTGCTCTTCGGCGGTATGTATACAAATTTGGCAGATCGTGTAGTAATGGAACGGCTTGATCCGGATTTTTTCAGTACACCGGTATTTATGAACGATTCGTCTCGCATTAACGTATGGGTGGTTTCACCATCAGTATACCATTCTCGCGCTAAACCATTCTGAATAAAAGTACACTTTGAAAGGTCAAGGTGTATGGGATTATTTCCTTTGTTGTATACAGTATAATACAACTGACCTCCTTTTGACCAAAAGTCATATTGAAGGCGTAAGTCTTCATTTTCGAAAACCAGCGTTTTTGCATCCAAGGAATCTTCTGATCGGGTTTCAAAAACCTGATAATAGTAGGTCGAGCAGGAGCTATGGAGCAAACACAGCAATAGCAGAAGGGGAGTAGTTCGGATTTGTCACATGCGCTTGGATTATTGAAGTTAAAAATCCGAAATTCTTAAACCACAAATAATAGTATAAGTGTAATTTATTAACAACCCCCATTATTTTTGATTTAATTAATGCGTAAACTCCACCGTATGCGCAATACCCTGAAGCATGTTTTTTATCGCGGCCGAATCCCCAACGTCGCATACCAGCTTCAGTTCATACAAGCGCGTGCTGGAGTCGTTTTCCATGAAATACATCATGACTGAAAATTGTTCGCCGTTCAACAGTGTCGTTTTTCTGTAGAAGGACTTGTACTCGTGTGTGTATTTTGCGGCTTCCTTGATTTCGTGTACGATATCGAGGTTTGCGATGTCGGGTCGATGCTTCGCAGTCTGCCCGAAAAAGGCACTGTCCAGGCTAATCGCACGCTCCTGCGTGAAGCAGGCAACGGACATCGTCGGGCGAATATCCTTGTCGTCCTGGAGTTGGATTACTTTAAGCAAGGCATTGTTCACCTTCATTAATTCCTGCTCCATATCCGGTGCCGAATCATAGCGGCAGTATATAGTGAAACCGAATTCGGAATTAAACTGGAAGGAATGCGCGTTATCGGATGCCGGTTGTCCGCAATAATGTAGCCAGAGCAGACCGAGCATGACCACAACAAGAATACCAGAGGATTTCATAAGGCGCATCATTTGCCCTAAAAGTATAAATCGATTATTTCTTTGGCTTTTGTAACTAACCTACGTATTCATTGGCGACGATCATTACCCTATTTGACAGAAATTGTCAAAACCGAATTGCTTTAAGCATAATACATTGATGTTCCGTTCGCTATACGTTTTTCAACAATGGACCAATAATCAATTAGGGGAGGTCTGTGAATAAAAACACAGGTGACTTATGAACTGACCGGCCTTTTGGCGTTGGCGTGGAACACGGACGGCTATAATTTCGGTATGCCACTCCCGACACAACCATGAGCTACATCACCTTCACTGAACGCGCACTGCAACTGATACACGAACACGGCGGTTATGAGGGAAGCCTTTTTTATGCCCTGCGTGATTTAGTGGATGAGCACGAGGCCACGCGCTTCTATCGGAATCACGATCCGGTATTGTTGTCGGATATGAGTGAGCGATTTCGGGATCCCTATACACGCGAGCTCACGCAAGGCTCTATAATTTCGCCCGGCAGCGGGTGATGATATTCAGCTTGCGTACCGATCCCATGGCTCTGGCCCATCGCATGCTGAAGGCCATCAAGGCACGGCATCCGGATGAAGCGGTGCGCTATGAGCGAGACGAGTTCAACGGGTTTGACGAGTATCATCCCTTGCTTCAAAGCTACAAGGTCTATCTCCAGGAATTCAACGCCCGGAGTGTGGGTGCCCTGGTCGATCAGATCCGCCGCTGCCACCGCGAACTTGAAATCCGCTTTGTGTTCATTGACGATCCGGAGGAGATTTTTCCCGATTCACCTCCGCATGTCATGGGCTATCGCCGGCGCTGGCTTTATGAAAACCTGCAGGAGCTATGCCGCACGCTGGGGGTCTGCATTGTGATGGCCCGCCGCACCGACCCCACCGATTTCCTCCCCAGTGCACAATCGACAAATGGCTTGTTTGAATTGGAACGCCGCAGTTATCCCGTAGAGGATGTGGATGTGGTTCTGCAACTGAGTCCACGACAAGACAGGCCCTGGTTCGACCCCTTGCGTCAACTGAAAATTTTGAAACATCCACGCGAAGTGCGGTTTGAGCAATTCTTCCTCTATCAGGATGCAAGCCAGGAGTGGGTCCGCGACGTAGAACCCGGCGATTTCCCCCCGTCGCACATGAAGAGTTATCGATTCGATTCCCCCGGACTGGGAAAATTCCCGAATGAACCTGAAAACTGGGTCCCAAGCGATCCGCCTTTTTAATGCCCGGTGAAGCAAAAGCTCCGGAAATACATTGTACATAAAGTCAACAAGTGTTATATTGCAATTGAATATCCTGAAGCCGGTAAATAAACGTAAACATGATCAGATTCTTCTTCTACCGCATTTACCTGTTCTTCTGGAACCTGGAGTTCATTGTCCTAAACGAGTTCGATAATCCACGGATCATGGGCAGTGCGTGCTACCCGATGATATACATCAATCCCCGGATTGTACGGTATAAAAAGCGTTTCAATACCACTGTCAATCATGAGCGCATTCACCATGCGCAGCAAATCGAGTTGCTCATCATCCCGTTTTACATCTGGTATCTTCTTGAATACATATATTATCTCATCCTGACCTTCGATTCGTACGAGGCTTACCGGAAAGTCCGCTTTGAACGCGAGTGTTTTAACCACGAAGATGACATGCGGTATTTGGCCAAACGCCGACCTTATGCCTATTTGTACCCCGAGCGATTCAAAAGGAAACCAAAGCGGAAGAAGAGGTCCTGATAAATTTCGGGATGTTCATCAAGTTCCCCCATAAGCAGCGATAACAGGTTAGAAACCCATTCACCGATGACCTTAGAAGAAATCAAAGAAAACGGAATGAACCGTAACGCCGTCGCAGCCGGGCAAGCCGTGCTCGGACTGGTTGTGCAATTCGGAGTCGGATTGATGCCACACAAAGAACAGGAGGAACCGGCCTTCGTTGTCGATTCCATTCCGGTTTACCACATCGGCTATAATCCGTATGAACTGGAACGGCCGAGTTTAAAGCAGCGTATGAAGTGGGGAGAGTTCATCCACCCGTACATGATGATCGGTATGCCCGATGTGCCCGGAAAGGTGAAGTTGTACGTGAATGCTGGCGATGAAAAGTACTATATCATGATTGCCTGCGCACAATTGGATCCGAGTTATAGCGGTCCCAGCTATCCTTTTTTTGCCATTGCGTGTTGGACTCCAAAAGTTGCAGGGGATTCACGGATCAAGGCGGGTGAACGGATGTTTCATGCCATGTTGATGCACATGGACGACCTGAGCGATGAACACGAAAAATCAACATACGCAGACGATATGCCACACTGGGAATCCGAATGGGAACCTTCAGCACGCTGCTTGACGGTTTTTCGGAAAGTCAGGGCTTAATTATCACTGAAGCAGAGTGTGGGCCACAAAGTCAAGTTTAGATCTTGCGTGCCCGACCAGACTTGCTCTAGCAAAGCCCTATTCGTTTCAGCCAGCAAGATGGTATACTTTTCCCGGTTTGTTAAATAGATCCGACCTAAGTATCCCACCCATCGATTCTCAAGTCCGTGTAGCTGCGCGTAGTTTTTGTGGTTGTTTTTACCAATCGCAGGGAATACGCCATATTCTGTAATTAATAGCAATGGAATACGGCCATCTCGCTGGCAAAATTCTTTATCACCGACAAGGTCGTATATCATCGGATCTAGATGTATAGGCTTTGGAATGTAGTCCAAGTACTTATAGCGTTTTTGGAAACCCTCTTTTTTCGGAAGTCTAAACGGGTTGTTTTTCATTATATGACTGATGTTATTTTTATTCGGTTTCTAATAATAGTCTGAGGATAAGGCCGCTCAGCGGGTCCACATCGCAGATTTCGCTCAGGTCGAGATGCCTTCGCTGCAGTTCTTCCATCAGCAGGCGTGTTGCCTGCATGCGTAACGGTATCCAGGCACCCGAACCTTCGCCTTTGTTGAAGGCCTCGATGAGTTCTGAGTTGCTCATTGCCGAAAATGCACGTTTGCGGAGTTCCAGTTTTTCTTCCCGGTTGCGTTTTATTTCTTCGTTTCGGATCAGTATCGCTTCTTGCAGTCGTCGGACCAGTTCGGGGTTTGTCTGTTCCCAGCTGAAATCAGCCTGTCCCAGGTGGCCATACGCTGCCGTAGCACGGTACTGAGGCCGGCGCAGGTCAAGAGTGGCAATGATCCCATCCGGTGTCAGGTCGAATTGCGTGCGGACGATTTCAGCCATGTCCTGTTCCGACAGGTATCCCGTCTTCGCCCGTGCCGTACCGTAGGTATCCACATATACGCTGAGAGGCTCCGCTTTACCAATGGCCGTAGGTATCCACAATGATTTTCCGACCGGTCAGTCCTGTATCGCCGTGTGGACCGCCAATGGTGAAACTACCCGACGGGTTTATGATGTACTCGGGTTCATGTTCGTGTTCATCGATCCAGGGCGCCAGCACCGGACGAATCAGCTGCTCGATGATAGCGTGTCGCAATTCATCCTGTGCGATTCCGGGCTGGTGTTGGGTCGATAGCACAACCTTGCTGATACCAACCACCTTGTTACTGCCCAAATAGGCCACCGTGACCTGTGCCTTGGCATCGGGAAGCAACCAGGGCAACACCCCGGATTTACGCAATTGATGGTGTTTCTCCATGAGCCGATGTGAAAGCAGAATGGGCAAAGGCATCAATTCGGGCGTCTCACGGCAGGCATAGCCGAACATCAGTCCCTGATCACCAGCGCCACCGGATGCGACACTGCGGTTGATTTCGGGGCTCTGCGTGTGCAGCAGGTTTATGCAACGTGCCCGCTCGGCATTGAAGCCGATGGACTCGTCCGTGTAGCCGATTTCGGAAATTACTTTTCGTGCGATGGCTTCGGCATCCACCGTAGCGGTGGAGGAAATTTCGCCGGCCAGTACGAAACAGCCGGTGGTGATCAGGCATTCGCAGGCCACTTTGGCCTGAGGGTCCTGTGCCAGGTAGGCATCTAGGATCGCATCAGAAATCTGGTCGGCAATTTTATCGGGATGTCCGGCCGAAACGGACTCGCTGGAGAACAGCGATGCAAGGGAAGTTATCATGTGTAATGGGATATAAGGTGAAGTTGAAAGAAGGATGAGTGTGTGCGATTTCACGCAATGCTTTGTGCCTGCAGCACGGAGCCCGGATGGGACGATGGGATGGAAGGGGATGGATCATGGAGACGTGGTGTGATCATCGCATCGCCTCCGCCGGACAGCACCGGCCAAAAAACCGAAAACCGCTTTTTTGACCTGTAGGTCCGCATTGTTTGTCCACCGTGGCATCGACCGCTCGGTTGGCATCATGAAGCGTATGGGTATCGCTTGATGAGTTCGGAATGCGATGAAAGTTGATTGTGTTTTACCGTATAGGCGTGAAGGGATTGATTGGTTGGTTGGTATGCGTTTCTATTTAGGACAAGTTGTTCAGTTGGTGCTCAAAACCAGCACGTGCTACGCCGGCACCAGCTCCTCCGCAGTGTGCACTGCCTCGATTACATCTTCCAGCTGCATGGGAGGCAGGACTTCCCTAAACCGCTTCATTTTAAAGCTGATTTCAAGGTTGATGATAGCCCCGGTATAGGATATACGCTTTTCGTAATTGCCCTGTATTTCTTCCAGTGCAATACCGGGCGGACCGTTCGCATATTCGATGTTTGGAATCAACTCCCGCACCACATAACAGCGGTTGCGCACAGGTAGTGCAGTAAATTTCTTTACGGCAAATTTGTTGAAGTTGTCGTCTACGCAAATAATAATCGATCCTGTTTTCATAAGTGTTGTTTTCAAGGACATTCAACAACACCAGGAAACATGCTTGAGGCGGAATTTTATTTTGACCTGACGGCCCACATCCACTCACCACCGCGGAGCTGTGCTCTCGGTTGGTACCCTCAACAGGGATTCCTGATGCAATACGAATCACAAACACGTGCATACGCACATGGAAGAACGTAACGTGCACTCAAAACAACGATGTGGTAGAGGAAAGGGCGAAAACCGCTTTTTTGACCTCTGGCCCGCATTGTTTGTCCACCGTGGCATCGACCGCTCGGTTGGCATCACAAAGTGAGAATCACTTTATGAGTTCGGAATGCTGGTGCAAATATAAATGCCGTTTTTTATCAACTATGTGGGTTATGACACTACCGGTTCAGCAGGAGGTCTTTCAGGCTGACAATGCAAACAGGATCGCTTACATCAAGGCGATAGGCAATCCGCTCGTCATTATATTCGATTAGGTGGATAGCTGGATGGGCTTGGCAGACATCGGCAAGGTGTTTGACGAGCAAGGCAAATGCTTCGTCCAGGGGCAGTTGTGTGAAACGGAAAAGCGATGTGTTCCGCAGCACGACACAGGTTTTTAAGGAAAAGCGGTACCGGTCACCGAGGACGGAATAATCCCAACCACGCCTTTCGAATTCATGGATTAACGCATTGCATTGGGCGGCTCTTGACCGGTTCCAGGCGCGTATGCGCGTACTGCTGTTAAAGGTCCTGATCAGCTCCTCGTCCGTAAGCGCACGAAAGTTCTTTTTCCAGTAAGCCAGTTCCTGCTCATAGGGCGAATGGTCTGATGAAAATTCCCGGGGTGTTTGCATAGCGTATGCGTGTTGTTATCGTTACAAGGCATACCGCAAACCGGAACAGGGAATAAGCAGAAAACCGCTTTTTTGACCCCTGGCCCGCATTGTTTGTCCACCGTGGCATCGACCGCTCGGTTGGCATCACAAAGTGAGAATCACTTTATGAGTTCGGAATGCTGGTGCAAATATAAATGCCGTTTTTTATCAA
>JAJTFW010000032.1 GCA_021299095.1 Sphingobacteriales bacterium
CAGACAACGATGCATGGTTTGACCAGTATGACAATTGTCCTTTCGCCTTCAATCCCGATCAGGCCGACACAGATGGGGATACCATAGCGGATGCCTGCGATGCCTGTCCTTTAAATCCATTCTTAACACTTGACACCCTTTGCGGTTGTGCTATTATCAGAGATACTGTTGGGATCCAAGTGAATTCCAGCACTGACCCAACCCCTGTTTCAGGTTGCTATACCTGGTCATACAATGGAACTACCTATTGTCAAGATACATCCGTAGTCATCTACGACACCACTTCTTGCACGATGCATGCCTTGAATGTTTATACTTGGTGGTACGGTAGTAGCAGACCACCATTGAAGAGTTGTAACGAGCAATTGGTGATAGATACCACGGTGGTGATATGCAACCCGTACACCTGGCCGGTAAGCGGTCATACCTTCGATACTTCCGGCACTTACCGGATCAAGATCAACTGCATAGATTTCAACATTCATCTGGTTGTCGGAACGCCGGTAGCTACCAGTGGTATTTCAGGTCTACAAAGGCCCTGCCGAAACAGCACAGGCACTTACAGTATCCCTGCTGTAGCTGGTGCTACATCGTATCAATGGACCTTACCTTCAGGTGCTAACGGCACCTCGACCACCAATACAATCACGGTCAATTTCTCCAATCGCTTCCGCGGTGGGCAGCTCTCCGTAGTACCGGTCAACCAGTGCGGTGACGGTTCTGCACGCACACTGAATTTAGCGTTGACCACGTTGGTGCCTGCAGGACGATTGACCATTACAGGTCCTGCGGCTCCTGCCGTATCGGGAGCCTATTCGGTGAATGCGATAGCCGGAGCAACTACCTACACATGGAGTGTCAATAACTCTGCTGTCAGCATTGTCGGCGGACAAGGCACCACGAGTGTCCAGTTGCAATTGCAGCCAGGATTCATCGGCACTTTCATCTTGAGTGTGACGGCATCCAATTGCCAGGGCAATGGAGCACATGCAACCAAGGTCATCAGGGTATCAGCAGCTGCCCGAGAAATGGCATCGGGTGAATCATTAGCCACATCAATCGACATCTATCCTAACCCAAACAGCGGTGTTTTTACGTTGCGTACATCATCGACTTCTGTCGATAAACGCGTAGAAATCTATTCAGTGGACGGTCGACTGGTGTATCAAGAAACTATTCCGGCCAATACCACGAATACTTCCATCGATCTCCAACGACCTGCCGCCGGGCTTTATCAGGTGCGATTGGTGGCGGGCGAAGAAGTGATCAGAACGAAAGTAGTTGTGCAATAAATGAATAAAAATTAAAAAATTTAACCAATAATAAAGTCATAAATCCGTGCGCTTCGAACCTGTATCATAGGCCTCGCCACGCTACAGGTTCGAAATCCGCTGGAATTGAATTCAATAGGAAGCGGGTGAAGTTAGATCCGTCGTTGAACTTCTGCGCTCCGTATTATCAAAGCGGATAAATTGTTGCTCGGTGAGCGAAACAGTTGCAACTGCAGGATGATTTGGCAAGGACCGTAAGGCGAATCCTTAACCTAACGTTTATTCTCCGTTTTTTAGCCAAAGTGGTCTAAGAGAAGCCAAGGGCGTGGCGACCGGGTGCGGTTGTGTTTAAAAAAAATCAACTCCGAACCCCAAACAACATACTCCCGATGCGGATCATATTGCTTCCGCAATCCAGGGCAATGCGATAATCTCCGCTCATGCCCATGGAAAGGACGTTGAACGCTTCAGGGTCCATACTCATCATTTTGCAATTCAGGTAGAGGCTATGCAGACCATGGAATTCCTTGCGTACTTGAACCGTATCCTCGGTAAGACTGGCCATACCCATGAGGCCACGAATACGTACGTGTGTCATCTCGGCCAATTCCGGAAATAACAGGAGGGATTCAGCCTCTGCTTCACTGAAGCCGAATTTTGTCTCTTCACTTGCGATATGGACCTGCAAAAGGCAATCGATTATGCGGCCGTTTTTCTTGCCCTCCTTGTTGATCTCGCTCAGAAGCTTGACACTGTCCACTCCCTGGATGAGGTGAACGCACGAGGCAATCATCTTCACCTTGTTGCTTTGCAAATGACCGATGAAATGCCATCTAGCCATACGGCTTACCAGGTCTTTTTTCTCGACAAGCTCCTGCACATAGTTTTCGCCGAAATCCATCTGGCCTTCCACCATGGCTTCGGTGACGTCGTCCGCCGGCTTCTTCTTGCTGACGGCGACGAGCGTGGCCTTGTAGGGCTCTAACTCCTTGATCAGCCCCTGGTATGCCTTGGCGTTGAACATGCTCAGTCGAGGCTGTGGATGACCAATCCGCTGCGCAGCTTGGGCTCGAACCAGGTGGTCTTGGGAGGCATGATCTGTCCGCTGTCAGCAATATCAATCAGCTGTTTCATGGTGACCGGATACAACGCAAAGGCGACTTTCATTTCTCCGCTGTCGACACGACGGCTAAGTTCACCCAGTCCGCGAAGTCCTCCCACGAATTCAATGCGTTTGTCTTTACGCAGGTCTGTGATGTTGAACAGAGGCGCAAGCACACGTTCTGATAAAATAGTCACATCCAGCACACCAATCGGATCGGAGTCATCAAAGGTTCCGGGTTTTGCCTGGAGGGAGTACCATTGTCCATCCAGATACATGCTCAATTCATGCAGCTGTGCAGGTCTGTAAGGATCAGTTCCTTTGGGTTCAAGCTCAAAACTGTCCTGCAGACGCGCAATCAGATCGGCAGGCTGCATTCCGTTCAGGTCTTTGACTACACGGTTGTAGTCCATGATCTTCAATTGGTTGTCCGGGAAGTGAACTGCCAGGAAAAAGTTGTATTCCTCGTTGCCGGTATGGGACGGATTGGCGTCGCGCCGCTCTTTTCCAACCAAAGCTGCTGCAGCGGTGCGGTGGTGACCGTCAGCCACATAGGTGTAGGGTATATTTCCAAAAAGTTCAACGATGCGGGCAATGATGGTACTGTCGTTCACCACCCAAAATGTGTGTCCGATGCCGTCTTCAGTGGTGAAATCGTACTCGGGCGTGTGTTCGGTGATTCCAGATACGATTGTGTCGAGTTCGTTGACGTGCGGATACGCAAAAAAGACAGGTTCTGCATTCATGTTTCCGACCCGGACGTGTTTTTTCCGGTCTTCTTCTTTGTCGGGGCGCGTCAACTCGTGTTTGCGAATCACATCATTCAGGTAGTCGTCTACCGAAGCACATCCGACAATGCCGTACTGTTTTCGGCCGTCCATGGTTTGGCTGTAGATGTACAGGCATTCGGTTTCATCCTGGTGGAAAACACCGGCCTTCACCATGTCGTTGAAATTATCCCGTCCCTTTTCGTAAATCTCATCTGCATACACGTTATGGCCATCCGGAAAATCGATTTCAGGTTTGATGACGCGGTAGAAGGAGTATTGGTCGCCTTTCGCCTCGATACGGGCTTCTTTTTCATCCAGTACATCATACGGGCGACAAGCTACACGGATTACAAATTCTGCAGTTGGACGTATGCCTTTGAAGGGTTTGAGTTTGGCCATGATTTTTTGTTGGTTTTTTGTGTGCAGCCCGATTAGCTATCAGTGAAGTGGATCAGGCTGTGACCGCTTCACGCTCCTCGAAAAAACTGACAATCTTGTGTGCGATTTCAATTCCGATGCGCTCCTGCGCTTCGAGGGTCGATCCTCCAATGTGTGGGGTGAGCGATACGTTTGGGTGTCTTCGTAACTCCTCACGGATCTGAGGTTCACCATCGAACACGTCCAGCCCGGCTCCTGAAACTGTACCATTGTACAACGCCTCAAGCAAATCGACCTCGTTAACGGCTCCGCCGCGAGCGGTGTTGACGATGACAACTCCTTTCTTCATCTGTGAAAATTCTCGGCGTGCCAGGATAGGAGGGGCGCCTTTCGGGAACGGGACGTGCAGCGTGATGAAGTCGCTTTCAGCCAACAAGCGTTCAAACGGCACACATTGCATGGTGAGGACCAGGTTCGCATTGGACATGGTCTTGAAAAAATCGATTTCGATTTTGACATCCCTTGCTTTCAATTTAAACGGCATGATATTCATTCCTAAACCCAGTCCCATTCGGGCTACGGCCTGTCCGATATTTCCGAAACCGACAATACCCAGTGTCTTACCCTTCAACTCGAATCCGCTTGAATATGCTTTCTTAAAGGTGTTGAATTGCTCTTTACTTGCGCAATCGGGCATGTTTCGGTTGGAGTCGTGGAGTCCACGTGCAAGTGTGAACAGGTGAGCCATGACCAATTCAGCTACGCTTTGGGAGGAGGCTTCCGGCGTGTTAATGACACGGATCCCTTTTTCTCGGGCATAGCTCACATCAATGTTGTCCATACCCACGCCGGCTCTTCCAATCAGCTGAAGTCGCGGACAGGCATCAATCAGTTCCCGACGCACGGTGGTTGCGCTGCGAACCAAAATGCCATCGAAGTCCTGCAGGATAACTGGCAGTGCCTCTTGGGGATGTTTATCGGTTACTACTTCGATGCCGGAAGCCTGCAGGATGGATTTTCCAGCAGCGTCAATTCCATCGTTGGCAAGAATGCGTATGCTCATGCGGTTTTCAGTGCAAATTCTTTCATCAATCCGGTCAGTGACTGTACACTTTCAATGGGAAGGGCGTTGTACATCGATGCCCTGAATCCTCCAACTGAACGATGCCCCTTGATACCGATGATTCCGGCTTCTTTGGCCATGCGTAGAAAGGCTTCATCCTGAGAGGAGTCCTTCAGGAGGAAGCATGCATTCATGGACGAGCGGTCCTCAGTGGCACAAGTTCCCGTGAAGAGTGGGTTACTATCCACTTCACCGTAGAACAAATCCGCTTTGGCACGATTCATTGCTTCAATGGCCTTAAGCCCGCCAATCGATTTTAGCCACTCAAGGGTGAGCATGCAAACATAGATGGCGAAGACCGGTGGAGTATTGTACAGGGAATCGCCTTCGATGTGGGTCTTGTAGTTCAGCATGGTCGGAACAACACGGGATTGTTCCTTCAAAAAACCATCACGAACAATCACGAGTGTAACGCCTGCAGGACCCATGTTTTTCTGAGCGCCGGCGTAGATGAGGTCAAATTTGGAAACATCCACGGGGCGACTGAAAATATCACTCGACATGTCGCATACAACAGGTATCGGACTGTTTGGGAATTCCTTAATCTGCGTTCCGTATATGGTGTTGTTTGAGGTGATGTGCAGGTAGTCGCAGTCGTTCGGTATGCTGTACCCTTTGGGAACGTGGGAATAGTTCTGGTCTTTCGACGAGGCGATCACGTCGACTGGCCCGAAGAGTTTTGCTTCTTTAATGGCCTTATTGGCCCATACACCGGAGTCGACATAGGCCGCTTTGGTATGTAGACAATTCATCGGGACCATCGCGAATTGTGTGCTGGCACCACCCTGCAGGAACAGGATTGAATAGCCTTCGGGAACTCCGAGTAATTCGCGCACCAGGGATTTGGTTTTATCCATTACAGCATCAAAATCCTTGCTGCGGTGTGAAATCTCAAGAATTGACATGCCAGATCCGTTGAAATCGAGAACCGCCTGAGCGGCCTGCTTCAGTGCGGATTCAGGAAGAATACCGGGGCCTGCGCCGAAATTGTGTTTTCTTGTCATTTAAATAGTTGATAATTAATTGTTTAAATGAAGGCCTTAGCCAAGACAAAGTAAGTTCGATTTTGTCAGAATGGCAAGCGAACGGCCCTGCTGTTTTGCATCTGGCCACCTATCGGTTACGCACATCAATGTTACGAATCAGCAACCAGACTCCCTTATCCGGGCTGAGCGCATCGTAGCTCAAGTCAGGTCCGTATAATTGGTATTGATCTTTGGCTTCCGGTCTTGGGTCTGAAGGCGAAAGGTGATCCATGATGACCTTGTTCATGCGTTCATCAAAACGCAAGGTCATGCTGGCCTGCGCATTGAAATCGAACACCAGTCGGCTACGCATTTTACCTCCTGCTTTGATAGCCTGCACCCCGAATACGGGCAAGCCGTTTCTCAATTGAAAGGTCTCTGCAATTTTTCTGCTGATGGTTTTCGACTGCGGACACCAATACAGTAGCAAGTAGGTAGTTGTGGCTTTGTGTCGGCTTTGGGCTATACCGTAACAAATTCCGCCTGTCCATTCCTCGGGGCCATTGCGAAGAAATGCCAGTGAGTCGCGGTCGCGAATTCCGGAATCCTGTAGGATGCGCACGTTCCAAGTCGTTTTCGGATCCTCGCGGTACAGGATGTATCCGAAATAGCGAAAGCGGGGATCGGTCTCCGCTCCTGCTCGTAGCATCCAACTCAGGATGCGGATTTTTCTATCGGGACTCTCTGCAACGGAAAGTGCCTTCACCTGATGGAAACTGAGCAGTGCTCCGGTTTGTGTCGATAAAATGCTGTCCATCAACAAGGCAAAGGCCTGTTGAGCAGAAGATCGTGTTTCAGTCGAACGCCCACGAAGCAATGAATCACCGAGGGTACACAGCCGGTTTACAGCGGGATTCAGCGCAGTCGTGTCGCTTTGGTTTGCCTGTGCAAAAAAAGCATGCAATAGGAGCAACACAAGAAAGCAGGTAGAACGAGGCATGGTCGTTCGGCAAAAGTACATGGTAAAAAATCAAAAGCCCGTCGGTGAGGACGGGCTTTCGTTTTGGTCGGATATGCAAATTAAGCGTGCATGCGGTCTTTTTTCCCCAGCAGATCATCTTTTGACTCGCGGAAATCGGGGTCATCTACGCAGCAGTCAACCGGACATACGGCAGCACACTGCGGCTCATCGTGGAAGCCCACACACTCCGTACACTTGTCGGTAACGATGTAGTAGATATCAGTCGACTTGGGTGCCTGTGGGGCATCCGCGTCAATGGAAGAACCATCCATTTTGGTGAACATGCCTTTTACGGAAGTTCCATCAGAAAAGCGCCACTCGGCTCCGCCTTCGTAAATGGCGTTATTGGGGCACTCGGGCTCGCAGGCTCCGCAGTTGATGCATTCGTCAGTAATCTTGATTGCCATAGATGATGTCGTGTTACAGTATTTTTGCGATCAGTTCAACACAAAAATAACGACAAAAGTTTCAATCCGGTTTAATTCCGGGCGAAATTGACGATGAACACGACCGAACGCCTGGAAAACCTGGTCAAATGGGGAAAAGCCGTGGAGGCTTTACGCTCCGGATATCGGGAAGGAGCCCTCCAAACTGATCACCCATTCGGCATGGCATTGGCCCGCGCCCGAGGGATTAATCCCTGGTTTACCGAGGAGCAGATCCTGTATGCGCTGAACGGGATTGCCCACATGCTGGATGAACAAGCCCTTCGCTCCTGGTTGGCTGCCTATCCTGAGCTTGGGAAATTCCCGCAGAAAAGGCTTGATATTGGTCTTGTGCTGGCCGGTAATATTCCAGCGGTTGGGTTTCACGATATCCTCTGCGTTCTTGTTTCGGGTCATACAGCGCAGGTGAAACGGTCCTCCGATGATCCAATCCTGCTGCCATTTTTACTTGATGTACTTGCTGAAATAGCTCCATCTATGGCCTCCGATATCCGGTTTGTCGATCGGATTTCAGATCCGGGTGCTGTGATTGCGACCGGAAGCGATAATTCGGCCCGCTACTTCGATTATTACTTTGGTAAATACCCACACATCATTCGCCGTAATCGGAACTCTGTTGCCGTGCTCGATGGCCGTGAGCGTATAGAGGATTTGCAGGCACTCGGCAGTGATATTTTTTCCTTTTACGGACTGGGCTGCCGGAATGTATCAAAGCTGCTCGTACCCATGGGGTACGCCATGGATGATTTTTTTATGGCGATGGAATCGTATGGAGGGGTTATTCGGCACAACAAGTACATGAACAATTACGATTACCACAAGGCGCTTTATCTCCTCAACCAGGAGCCGTTCCTGACCAATAATTTTTTGATTGTTCGTGAGCATGAATCCCTTGCGACTCCCGTATCGGTTCTGCACGTGGAGCGATACACGGATTCTGCCGATGCTACTTCAAGATTGAAACGCGATCGTGATCGGATTCAATGTGTTGTCGGTGTAGGACATCTTCCATTTGGCACTTCACAAAGTCCCGGTCCTGCTGACTATGCAGATGGTGTGGATACGCTGGCCTTTTTGACGGGTCTCGGCAATCCTGCGCAAAAAGGCTAAGCCGCTTTAATTTCAATCGCGTTCGTAGGCTCCCAGGTCGGGGTTACTGCCTCCGGTCGGCCGTGGATTTCCATCCAGGTCGATGGTCATCGGAGGGAGGGCGGAGACATCAACAAACAGCAAATTCCCTTTGTTGCGTGAAAATGAAAGGGTATCAAGGTGCAAATCGTGTGTAAACACATCCTTGAATTGTGGGTCGTTGTTCCGGAAGATGTTGTCGAAATGAGCTGGATCGGAGGTCGGGGTGTTGTTGTCAGCCTTTAGGATGCAGTATTTGAAACTGTGTTCGGCCAGTGCCCCGGCGCGGAAGTCGAGCTCCAGTTCGTTATCGTTGTTTCCGAACACTATGCAGTTTCTGAAATCGGCACGGTCCAGGTCCTTCGGAACTGCGCTGCCAGCGGCATCAACACCATAGTTGTTCAGGTATAGTGCAGGAGTGCTTCGCTGACCGGATCGCCAGTAATTCCCAAACGTGCAGTGTGTAAACCGATAATCACCTCCTTCGGTCAGTGCTGCACCGTAATAACCGCAATTGGCCACGGTGGTGTTCCAGCATTGGATGGTGTATTTGCGCGACAGAATGCCAAGTCCGCTCATGTTTCGGATGCGGGTATTGGTCAGCTTGAGGTCGGTAGGTAGTGCGGGAGAGAACAGCGCTTCGCATTGCAGGCCAATGAAGCCGTTCTTGATTACGGCATAATCAATACGGTGGCTGCCTCCGTCGTTGAGCCAAATGCGGTCCCATTGTCCGGGTTCCTCCTGTAAATAATATTCGCGCCTAAGTCCCTGGAAGACGACCGGATCCTCTTTCGTTCCCTGAACCTCAAGTGTGCTGCCCTTGTATGCCCAAAGTCCGGCATTGTTACTGAAGTGGATTTGGGTGCCGGCTGTAATGCTGAGCGTTTGTGTGGAGTCAATGACTGCGTAGCCGCCATACACCACAATCGGCAAGGTATTGTCCCAGGTTACTTGGGCATTCAGGGCCGTATCGATTAACACATAGGCCGGAAGGTTGGCTTGTTGCTTGCGGGCCACATAAAAGCGGGCATTCTGCCCCCAGGCCACCAGATCGATGTCTTGGATATTGCCATTCGTTTCAAATACGATGGAATCTTGCACTACAAAGGGAAGTGCCTGACTGCCAGGGTTGATGGTTACTTCAACAAAAATCCAAAGGCTATCGCCGGCCCTGAGTTCAATGTCGCTGAAGGACTTCCCCGGACTTCCGTTCACGTTCAGACGGAATGTGGACGAGGCCCCGCCGGCCAGCCGGATGGAAGCGATTTTTAGGGGTTGGTCATAGGGATTGTATACCCGAAGATTCTTCGTGGCAGAGCCGATACTGGCAAATACGGTGTCGAACAGCAGGGTGTCGTCTGAAAAATTCAGCCTGGCTCCCGGATCATCCAGTAAATCCTCTCGCTGGCATGCAGACCAAAGGGTGCATATTAAAGCACTGAAAAACAGGAGTTTTGAGGTCTTTTTCATGCCGATCGGCAGCAAAGATAGGAGGGGGATGCTTATGCAACGCGAAAGCATGTCGGGAACTTGTTCGCAGGCAAACTTTTTTTATCTTTGCCGTCCCATTCTGATTGCATCCATGAAAAAAGACCTTCATCCCAAGAACTACCGTTTTGTCGTGTTCAAGGACATTTCCAATGATTATGCGTTTCTCAGCAAGTCAACTGTTGAGAGCAAAGAAACCATCAAGTGGGAAGATGGGAACGACTACCCATTGGTTAAACTCGACATCTCTCACATGAGCCATCCTTTTTACACCGGCAAGATGAAACTTGTCGATACTGCGGGTCGTGTTGATAAGTTCCGTACACGCTACGAAAAGGCCAAAAAGCCTGCTTCAAAATAATTGATTGTTAGATTGTTAAGGTGAGCCGCTCCCTCCAGAGCGGCTTTCTTTTTGCCCTATTTAGGCCCTTGGATTATCCGTTTGTAGTCGGATAAATTTGATTTTTTCCTAAAAAAAAGTGTTTATTTGTCAGTGCACATTTTGATCGCATTACAATCATTCGGACTAATCATAAAACAATCAAATAAAACGTAACCATGGCTACAGAAGCAACAGAAGCAAAAGAGAAATTGAAAGTATTACAACTTGCAATCGACAAGATTGAGAAGACCTACGGAAAGGGAACCATTATGCGTATGGGCGATGATGCCATTGAGGCAGTGGAGTCCATCCCAACCGGTTCCATTACATTGGATGTAGCACTCGGTATCGGTGGATATCCAAAGGGACGTATCGTCGAGATTTACGGACCTGAATCCTCCGGTAAGACCACACTCGCCATTCATGCTATTGCCAATGTACAGAAGGCTGGTGGTATCGCCGCATTCATCGATGCGGAACACGCGTTCGATCGTTTCTACGCACAAAAACTCGGTGTTGACATCGAGAATCTTCTTATTTCACAACCCGATAACGGAGAGCAGGCGCTGGAGATTGCGGATAACCTCATCCGTTCAGGTGCTATCGACATCATTGTCATTGACTCCGTTGCTGCACTCACGCCAAAGAGCGAAATCGAAGGTGAAATGGGCGAGAGCAAAATGGGTCTGCAGGCACGACTCATGTCGCAGGCCTTGCGCAAGCTCACTGCTACCATCAACCGCACAGGCTGCTGCTGCGTTTTCATCAACCAGCTGCGTGAGAAAATCGGTGTCATGTTCGGTAACCCTGAGACAACAACGGGTGGTAATGCACTCAAGTTCTATGCATCACTCCGTCTGGATATCCGCCGCATCGGTCAGATCAAGGATGGGGATGCTGTTGTTGGAAACCGCACCAAGGTGAAAATCGTTAAGAACAAGGTCGCGCCTCCCTTCCGCCTTGCCGAATTCGACATCATGTACGGCGAGGGTATCTCCAAGCTCGGCGAGATTGTCGATTTGGGTGTGGAGTACAATGTCCTGAAGAAATCCGGTTCCTGGTTTAGCTACGGCGACACCAAGATCGGGCAGGGTCGTGATGCGGTGAAGCAGACCATGGCCGATAATCCTGAGCTTTGTGAGGAAGTGGAAACAAAGATTCGCGAAGCCATTTCTGCCAAAGCAGCAGGCTAACATATTCGGGGACATTTCCCCAAAAGGTTTGTTTTGAACGGGTAAAGGGTGGTGCTTCGGTGCCGCCCTTTTTATTTAGCGTATGACCAATCCTTGACGACCAACCGGCTTACCATCTACGAGTAAGATGGCCTGGTATCGGCCTGAGCTCAGATGCTGAAGTGAAACGGTGTTGGTGCCGGCAATCAGGGCTTGACGTTTGAGTAGCCTTCCCGTGGCATCAATCAGCTGGAATTCGAGTTCCCCTGTTAGTTGATCGTTGAGCTTTACGGTCAATACATCTTTCGCCGGATTGGGCATCAGTTCAAATGAAATCCCATCTGTCTGCTCACTCAACCCACTGCATAGGATAAAGCTGACAGTGACGCTATCTGTTGCGGTACAACCGGTTGAATTGGTAACAGTCACAACGTAGGTGTTGCTGGTGGGCGTTGACCCTGTCGTGGAAGCGGTAATGGCAGAGGCGGTTGCGCCGGTGTTCCACTGGTAGAGTGAACCTCCTGTTGCCGATGCGGTGATATTGAGCGTTTGCCAGGTGCAAATACTGGTGTCGGCGGTATTGAGGCTGAGGGAAGGGGAGGTGCCGTTCAAAGCGATAACCGTGTCCACACGTTGTGGACAACCTGCATTGGTGCTGTAGGGGAAGCTGGTGTAGTAGTAATTGCCCGCCGTATTGGTCCCAAGAGTGTATGTGCCCTGATAGCCTCCGCCAAGTTGGCTGGGTCCGGTCCAGGTGCCGGTCGAAACGGAGTTCAGGGGAAGTTTGGTATACAGGTTGAGCGTGTTTTGGTTCGGACAAATGGCCGTGACCTGAGTCGATCCGTTACGAACACAGCCTTCCAGGCGAAGGTTATCAACGGTCAGGTCGTTTCCTTGCCCACCATCTACGTTTGTGTACATGGAAAACACAATGTTTGAGGTGTTCGAGACTACGGTGTCTGATATGTACTCGATCCAGCCACCTGCACTACGGAAGGGGCAAACCAGGCTGGGGACCGAATCAAGAAGCAATCCGTTTGCATCACGGATCACCAGCTTGAGGTCGGACTGAAGGTAATTTGCACCCGAGAACATGGTGGTCATCCAGGCCCGTATTCTTACCGGCATTCCGGGACAGACGGTATAGCTTCGTTCATACACTTTCGCTCCGGCACATGTTCCCAGACCTCCGTTGCAATCAATGAAGTTGAGGTACATGGCGTAGGTACCCGCATAAGCCACGTATCCACTTGCAAACCCGGTCGCCATGGGCGAACTGTGTACGCTGACGCCCGGCTGCAGATCTGGAATCGGGGTAGTGTATTCGAATCCATCCGAATTCAAGGTCTGAAAGGTGCACTGTGCGCGAGATACCTGGTGTGAGACGACCAGGCAAAGCAGGAAGCAAATGGTGATCTGGAGTTTGTTTTTCATTCGTGTTTTGGATTGCGTCACGAAAGTACAATTCTGATCCAATTAGGGATATGCATACTGATGCAGTAGACGAAAGCGTATTTTCGTGTTAATTATGTTTGGTTTGATGATTCAGAAAACAAAAGGCCTCGCATTTATCATCTGTGTGCTGTCTTTCCACATTTTTTCATGTACTGGTAAAAAAGGTACGGATGGTTCAGGCGCGGTGCGCGACACCACAGAAGTCGGCCGGAAAATCGCCGATTTGTCCCTTCGCATTGCTGATGACCCCGAAAATGCGGCTCTTTTTCATGAGCGTGCCCAGCTGAATTTGCAACGGAACGATGTCGCCAATGCCATGCTCGATATGGAGCAGGTGATGAAGCGTGATACCACAGTGCCAGCGTATTTCCTCACGTTGGCCGACGTCCATCTTGCTGCGACAAAACCCGGTCGTTCACGCGCGGCCTTGGAAAAGTGCCTCTCCCTCGATCCTAAGAACAAACTTGCCTACGAAAAACTAGCCGAGTTGTACTTTATAGCTCAGCAATACAAAGAGTCAATCGCCAACCTCGATGAGGTACTCAAGCTTGATATCACGAATCCCAAAGCGTATTTCATGAAGGGCATGTGCTTCCGCGATATGGGTGATACGAGCCGGGCGATCTCCAGTTTTCAAACCGCAGTAGAGCAAAAGCCCGACTATTACGAGGCCGAACTGCAATTGGCTATCCTGTTTCATGCTCAAAAAAATCCGCTTGCTCTGCAGTACTACAACGCGGCTCTGCGCATGAATCCCAAAGGAAAGGATGCGTTGTATAACCGTGGACTGTGGTACCAGGATGTGGAAGGAAACAACGACCAGGCCATTCAGGATTATACGTCTGCTGTGACGATTGATCCCGGGTTTGCCCTTGCCCATTTCGCACTGGGATTCCTGCATTACCAAAATTTGAAGGTGTACGATCAGGCCATTCGCCACTACAACGACGCCATCAAGATTCAGCCGGGCTGGGCGGAGGCTTATTACAACCGTGGTTTGTGTTTTGAAGCACAGGGTAACATTTCGGCAGCCGGCAACGACTACAGTAAGGCTTTGGAGATCTATCCCGAGTATTCGGCCGCACGCGACGGAAAAGCACGGGTCAGCCGTTGAGGGTCTGTTACAATTAACCAGAAACAAAAACGGGATCCCGAATGGAATCCCGTTTTGTGAGAAGGGTAAGGCTGCGCTTACTTGACCGAATTCAAGATGGCTTCGAAAGCCGTCGGGTTGTTCATGGCCAGTTCGGCGAGAACCTTGCGGTTCAGGTCGACATTGGAGGCATGAATTTTACCCATGAACTGGGAGTAAGACATTCCGTGGAGACGGGCTGCAGCGTTAATACGCTGAATCCACAAGGCACGGAAGCTACGCTTTTTGTTTTTACGGTCCCGGTAAGCATACTGGAGACCTTTTTCGACCGTGTTTTTGGCAACGGTCCATACATTTTTACGGGAACCGAAATTACCCTTGGCCAGCTTGAGTATTTTTTTCCTCTTGGCCTTCGAAGCGACGTGATTGACTGAACGTGGCATAGTGAGTTGTTTTTGGCGTTAGCGTCCCGCACAGCGGGCTCTTTGGGGCTAAGTACCGGGGTAGTGAATGGGTTCTTGGTGGGCGGAATCAGGCAGAGGCCAGCATGCGCTTCACCCTGTACTCGTCGGACTCGTGAACAAGACCGCTCGCTGTTAGAGCGCGCTTGGCCTTGGTAGTCTTTTTGGTCAGGATGTGACGCTTGAAGGCGTGCTTCCGCTTCATTTTTCCGGTGCCAGTCGCTTTGAAGCGTTTCTTGGCACTGGAGTTCGATTTCATTTTCGGCATGGCGGTATTATGCTTCGTTAGTAGTATCCGGTTTTTCAGCTTTCTCCGCAGCCTTCTCTTCTGCGGGCTTCACCACCGGTTTGGGTTTCTTGTTGGGTAGAGGGGCGAGGTGGAGGAACATCCGGTTACCTTCCAGCTTTGGGAGCATTTCCACTTTGCCGTATTCTTCGAGTGCCTGGGCAAACTTCAGGAGGATGATTTCTCCGCGCGATTTGTAGGCGATTGCTCGGCCCCGGAAGTGTACATAGGCTTTCACCTTTGCGCCTTCTTCCAGGAAGTGAATGGCATGCTTCACCTTGAAGTTGAAGTCATGTTCATCCGTATTGGGACCGAAACGGATCTCCTTTAGAACCTGCTTGCTTGCTTTGGCTTTGGTTTCCTTCTCCTTTTTCTTCCGCTCGTAAAGGAATTTCTGATAGTCAACGATTTTACACACCGGCGGATCTGCCTGTGCAGCAATCTCCACCAAGTCGAGTCCAGCCTGCTCGGCCAGCTTGATGGCTTCCTGTGTCGACATCACCCGGGGCTCTTGCCCCTCCATCACAAGTCGGACTTGTAATGCCCTGATCTTGTCGTTGATGCGGTGTTCGGGTTCCTTTTTGATTGGGCCCCGGCCACGAAAGCCAGGACGGTTTGGAAACGTTGCTATGTTGCCTCCTTTGGTTTTAATTTAACTTATTTACTATCAAACTGATAACAGCTCATCCACCTCTTTGTTCAGCTTGTCGCAGAACGCTTGGATGGATAAACTGCCTTGGTCTCCTTTTCCATGCTGACGGACCGAAACACAGGATTCCTGTTCTTCTTTTTCCCCCACAATGAGCATGTAGGGAATCTTTTTCACTTCGGCATCACGGATTTTTTTGCCGATTTTTTCGTCCCGGTCGTCAACGAGCCCGCGAATATCGGAATTTATCAGTTGCCGTAAAACTTTTTTCGCGTACCCATTGAATTTATCAGAGATGGGCAGCACCGCCACCTGCTCGGGAGCAAGCCAGAGGGGGAAGTTGCCCGCAAAGTGCTCAATCAGGAAGCCGATGAAGCGCTCGTGTGTGCCCAATGGAGCACGGTGGATGCAAATCGGGGTTTCCATCTCGTTTTTGGCATTCCGGAAGCTCAGGCCGAACCTGGCCGGTACAGCAAAATCGACCTGATTAGTGGCCAGGGTGAATTCACGTCCGATGGCACTCCACACCTGTACATCGATTTTAGGACCGTAAAAGGCACCTTCGTCCGGTACCTCCACGTAGGGGATCTTGCTGTCGATCAGGACCTGGCGAACCATATCCTCGGTCTGCTTCCACAATTCCGGATTGTTCACGTACTTCTGTCCAAGCTTGGAGGGCTCGTGGGTGGAGAAGCGCATGACATATTTTTCGATGCCGAAAATCCGGAAGTACTTGAGGTACATATCGTTCACCGCATTGAACTCTTCGGCGAACTGCTCACGTGTGCAGTAGATGTGGGCATCGTTCATTTGCAGGGAGCGAACGCGCATCAGCCCAAACAACTCACCGCTTTGCTCGTAGCGGTAACAGGTTCCATACTCCGCAAGGCGAATGGGAAGATCCCTGTAGCTCGGGTTCAGCTCCTTGAAAATCTTGTGGTGGTGCGGGCAATTCATGGCCTTGAGGTAGTACTTCTCCCCATCAAACTCCATGGCCGGATACATGCTGTCTTCGTAGTAGGGCAAGTGACCACTGGTCAGGTACATGCTCTCTTTGGCCAAGTGAGGGGTACGCACCCGTTTGTAGCCCGCTACGGCCTCTGTTTTCTTGGCCAAGCGTTCAAGTTCTTCAATCAAAACGCCCCCATTGGGAAGCCAAAGCGGCAGACCCGGACCAACATCGTCATCGAACGTGAAAATTTCCATCTCCTTACCAATCTTGCGGTGGTCGCGTTTGCGTGCTTCCTCCAGCATGGCGAGGTATTCATCCAACTCCGATTTCTTGGGAAAAGTGATACCGTAAATCCGGGTAAGCATCGGATTGCTTGCATCGTTTTTCCAATAAGCTCCCGCAACATTGGTGAGTTTAATGGCTTTGATGTAGCCCGTGTGCGGGATGTGAGGTCCGCGGCATAAATCGGTGAAGCTGCCCTGGGTGTAGAAGGTGATAGACCCATCCTGCAGGTTTCCGAGGAGATCGAGCTTGTACTGGTCGCCTTTTTCAGTGAAGTAACGGATGGCCTCGTCCTTGGACATCAGTTTTCGCTCGTAGGGATTGGCCTGCTTGGCCAATTCGGCCATTTTGTCCTCGATCTTTTTGAGATCATCCGCAGAGAACGCCTGTCCTCCGAAATCAACGTCGTAATAAAAGCCGTTCTGAACAGCAGGACCTACCCAGAATTTCACTCCTGGATAGAAGTGTTCCAGGGCCTCGGCCATCAAGTGTGCCGAGGAATGCCACATGGTGCTCTTGCCCTCTGCGTCGTTCCAAGTCAGCAAGGTGAGCTGGGCATCTTCATCGATGGGCAGGGTGAGATCTCGGACCTCTCCGTTGATGCGTGCTGCTAGCACATTACGGGCGAGTCCCTCAGAAATGGATTTCGCAACGTCGAGGGCAGTGGAACCCTTTGGAAATTCCCGAACTGATTGGTCGGGTAGTGTGATTTTGATTTGCATGGAATTCAGCGAGGGGCAAATATACATCAAGGAATGCCCCTTTCGACCGCTGTTCCATCTGAATAATAACGGATTATACCAGCAAATCAACCATGTTCTACCGTTTGTAGCGAGGTCTGTTGTTTCCGGTTGCCTGATGTTTGTCGGCGAATCGGTAAATTCCACGGATGGTCAAGTCCATTCCGGTTCCGTTAGGTTTTGTTACATCACTCGGAAGGAAGTCGAGTGTCGTGTTTCCTGCATCAAACTCCGTCCCGTTGGAATTGACCCGATCGAGCTTGTACTGGATGAAATTGGTTCTTAAGCCGAATACAAACGCAAAGCCCCCATCCCCTTTTTGGAGAATGAACTCGGTCGAAATTTGTCCTCCGCCGGCTGGCTTGTAGTGGTAGGAATTGTGCGCTCCGCCGGGAATTTGGCTGGCATCAAAATCGAATGTGTTCGAAACACTGAACACGGGTCCGGCCGAAATGAGAAATGCATTGTCACGCTTGCCGACGGGAAACAGCCGTTGTATGCTGGCCATGATATTCATGTGTTTGAAGCTGCCATCGGCATTATCAACTGGTGGCGACATCATCGTGAACTGGTAATTCAATTCTCCGCCGGCAAGCCAGTTGCCCGAAAAGGCATAGGCTCCGGTGATGCCAATGGATGTTCCTCCTCCAGAACTAACCTCAATGACTTCGTTTGTTTCAGTACGCAAGCCCGTGTCAAATGAATTGAATCCTCCCCCAAAGGAGCTTGTGAGTCCGATATAGCTTTTTCGAAATTGAGCGCTGCTACTTTGTGACAACAACAGAAGAGGAACAATTAGTGCGAATACCGTTGTTTTCATGGTTAGGTTGTTTTGGTCATGTCAAAAGTCTGTAGGCTATATGTGCTCTTGAATGACCGCCATCATAATCCCTGCTGACCTGTATGCGGTACTTTAGCTGACAAGGAGCAAGTGGAGCGGCAATTCGCACAGGTTGGTCTTTCGGGAGATGGTTTCCGTTTCTTCGAGAATGTATGGGATGTGGTCAGATTAATA
>JAJTFW010000033.1 GCA_021299095.1 Sphingobacteriales bacterium
TACGTTGCCATCACATACCGTCGTGTCAGTAACGATGTCGGCGCTGGTGGTATTATCAATCAGCAGAACGGCTAACGTATCGGTTCCGCTCAGGAAACGTCCGCAGTCATTCGCAATGGTATTGCCATCGGAACCTCCTGCGTTTTGTACAATCAGGTAAAGTGTTCCCGGAGCACTTTGGAATCCGGCCATCTCAACAAGAATCTGGTTCGTCTTGAGGCCGTTCGGGCTGCAGTATCCCCATACGTTGTCGATCGGATAGGTATTACCGGCTCCATCAACAAGTTGTACGTCGGTACCATCGTTTGCAATGGAGTAACAGTAAACGCTATCGGACAGTGTGACGGTGAAGCTATCGAAAAGACACTCCAGTGAATCGGTTATAGGACCCCACACGCTGTTGTCGGTTACAACAATGTTCACCGTGTCCTGGAATTCGGGAATTTCAGAACCGCACTCCGAGAGCAGGGTGTTTCCGTCGAGACCGCGCTTGATCCAAACATAGGTGCTGCCTACAGTAAGGGGGTTGAGGAAGGTCACCAGCAGGGAATCCGTCTCACCGTTACTGCAGTTAATCGGCTGTACGTTGATGACCGGATTGGGAATGCCTTGCGGGCTCAGAACACGGAAATCGGTAGGAGCAGCAGACCCGCACTGGAAGGTGGTGTCGAAGGGGATGACCACCTGGCGGTCATTACAAGCGGCTACCAATTGACCATTTGCTCCGGTCAGGATACCATTACTGAACGAGGGGAAGATCTGGTTGCACTGCTGCACAATGTTGATTTGAATGTCGCGCTTCACGGAACCGATGACCACTCCATTGCGGTACTCACGTACCAATACGCACATTACCGCTACTTGGACCTGTGATGGAATGAAATTGATTACACCGGCTGCAGAGTTGATCGTGATTGGAATTGAGGAAGCGCAAAAGTTGGTGGGTGAATAGGGCGCGATGTAGGTGTTGGGAATCGGGTTGTTGGGGCATGCGCCGAACTGGCCGTCTTCAGCAGTCACCAGTGAAAACACCAGGGAGTCTCCGTCGATATCAGTTGCTCCCTGATCGTAGAAGAACTGATTGCCTACGCAGAAGCGGGTGTATGCCAGGTTCGAGAAGGTTGGTGAAGAGTTGGTTGGCGCAGTGATGTTGTCAAGGCGTGCACTTACATACATGCCGTTCGGCTGCAGGGTAGTGATTGCGTTGTTGCGGCAGCAGTCGGCCCAGGTGAATTCCCAGTCGGATGCGGCAACCGGAAGGTTGATGATGGCCTCGTAAACGTATTCTTCGATGTCTCCTACACCTCCTGGACATACCGGGTTTGCCGTTACGCAGGGCGTGTTGGGTACGGGAGTAAATCCTGCTTGGGGCGCGGTTACCGTACCACTTTGTCCTGTGCTTGCCGAGTAGTAGCAAAAGGTGACCTGAGTTGGCGCATCAATACCGACACAATCCCGGTAGAACTTGAGGCGCACGAGGTACTGGTTTGGCGTACCGGTGTAGGTGTAAGTAAGGTCGACACCGGCCATGTGTGAGGCTTGCGAACTTTGCGGTGCCAGCATCAATCCGGCAAGGACCAATGCAATCAGGGTAATTAGCTTTTTCATAGCTGTTGGTTGGTTTTCAATTGAATGGATGTTCATCGGAAGAGTTGAAGGGTTCCTTTTTGTTGGATAGGGCCGGCTTCTGATGAGCCGACGAATATATCAAAAATGTAGGTGCCTTCCGGGGCGAACTCCCCTGTAGAGAGTCGTCCATCCCAGCCCTGGGAGAGGCTCCGGGTCCGGAATTGCAGGCGGCCGTCCCGGGTGTAAATACGCAGCTCTCCATCGATGGAGTCGGCACCTTCAACAGCGAAGCGTTCGTTGACACCGTCGCCATTTGGACTGAAGGCGTTGGAAATGCGGCCAAGGACGGTGATGTTTTCGCAGATCTGCTGGCCTGTCGATTCACAGCAAATGCTGTAGGTGCCGGGTTCACTGCAGCCGAAACTGACACCCGCACCCGAGCGTGTTTTGGTACCGTCAGGCAGGATGAACTCAACCGGGCGCCCCTGCTGGTTGCTCATCGCCGTTACACGCAACGGCGCAAACCCCGCACGCGAAGAGAGAATCAGTTTTAAGGGAGTTGCCGAAGCAAGTTTTTCCACGGATTGACTTGTTGCACCTGAAGGCGAAGCGCTTTTGTTCGTACCGGAGACCGAAGCACTGGCCTGGCCTGTTGGAGTTGACCCGGTTGCTCCATCTTGCTTGTGCTCGGGCACTTGTAGTGAAGGGCTCTGAGCAGCGGAAGGAAGTACCTCTTTGTTTGCCGGCATTGAGGTCTCAGCCTGCAGAGCATTTGGAGATGACCCCGTCTGAACTAGCAGGTCTCCATGTTGCGTTTCGGTCAGTGCACCGGCAGTCTCTACTTCAGATTCGTCCTTCGGCTTGGTTTGATCCGGAATCTGCTGCTCCGAAACAGGAGCTTGAGTCGGCTCCGAATTCAGCAGTACCCATCCGCCAACCAGGCTTCCCCCCAACAGAGCGGCAACAATGATTTTTTTAATCAGGCTGGTACCCACCGAAACCGTTTCGGGCTGGACCGTGGGTGCGGTAGGGGTTGACACGGGCAGGTGCGCGGAAACTTGCTCCCACATGCCTTGAGGCACCTCAGGACTGAATCCCTCCAGATGCTCCCGGATACGCTGCTCGAAGTTTCCGCCTTCGCTGTTCATGGTTTATGTTGTTCAATCGCCCTGACCAATGAGGCCCTGGCGCGTGCGTACTGTGATTTACTCGTGCCCTCGCTGATGTTCAGGAGTAGGGCAATTTCCTGGTGGGTGTACCCTTCAACAGCGTACAGATTGAATACTGCCCTGTAGCCTTCCGGAAGCGACCGGATGTGTTCGAGGAGGTCCGTTGCAGCCAAGCGCTCCAGAATTTCGGGTGGCGCCGTGGGTTCCTCGCTTGTGTCGAGTTCTGTCCAGTGGAGCCGCTGTTTGCGCAATTGCTCCAGCGCCGTGTTCACAACCACTTTACGCAACCAAGCTTCCAGTGCCCCCTCTCCCCGGTAACCCTGTAAGGTCCGGAAGGCCTTCAGGAATCCCTCCTGAAGCAAATCTTCCGCCTCCTCGCGGGATGCTGCATAGCGTAAACACACGCCGAACATCTTGCGGGAGAAACGCTCAAAGAACTCGCGCTGCGCACCGGTATTGCCTCGTAATACGGCTTCTACCAGCTGCGCATCACCCATTTTCATCGGATTCTCATTAGACATGATGGGTTGCGAGGCGATTGCGTTGCATGTGAAAATAGGCTTTCCTGCAAATCGTTGATTATCAATTCTAAAATTTGAAACGCACACCGCTCGATCCGCCCAATTTGAATCGGGTCAAACTTTGCTCCGCCGTTATTCGGGGCCTTCTGTTTCTTACCTTTGCAGCCCCTTATGGAGCACATCCGGAATTTCTGCATCATCGCGCACATCGACCACGGTAAATCGACTCTGGCCGATCGTCTGCTGGAGTACACCAACACGGTTTCCAAAAGGGACTTGCAGGCCCAGGTGCTCGACGACATGGATCTGGAGCGCGAGCGTGGTATTACCATCAAGAGCCATGCAATCCAGATGGACTATGAACTGGATGGGAAGCGGTATGTGCTTAACCTGATTGATACGCCTGGCCACGTTGACTTTAGTTATGAAGTATCGCGTTCAATTGCGGCATGCGAGGGTGCACTGTTGATTGTTGACGCAGCACAGGGCATTCAGGCCCAAACTATTTCCAATTTGTATCTGGCCCTCGAGAATGATCTTGAAATCATTCCGATCCTGAATAAAATCGATTTACCCAGCGCCGAACCCGAATTGGTCAAGGATCAGATTGTTGATCTCTTGGGCTGCAAGCGCGAAGACATCATTCCCGCCTCAGGCAAAACCGGTATGGGTGTGTTCGATATCCTGCGGGCCATTATAGATCGGATTCCCCACCCACAAGGCGATGCCGAAGCTCCA
This sequence comes from Sphingobacteriales bacterium, assembly GCA_021299095.1. GTDB lineage: Bacteria > Bacteroidota > Bacteroidia > AKYH767-A > OLB10 > JAJTFW01. Next base: position 3,998 of record JAJTFW010000033.1, read on the forward strand.
CTCAAGGCGCTCATTTTCGATTCGGTATTCAATTCATTCCGCGGGATCATTGCCTATTACAAAGTGCTGGAAGGCGAAATCCGCAAGGGCGATCATGTGAAGTTCGTGGCTACGGGTGCGGATTATCATGCCGATGAAATTGGTATCCTTCGTCTCGACAAGAGCCCGCGCGATGTGGTGAAGACGGGCGATGTGGGTTACATCATTTCCGGAATCAAGAACGCCCGAGAAGTGAAGGTGGGTGATACCATTACACAAGTAGGCCGTCCTTGTCTGAATGCGGTGGCCGGATTCGAAGATGTGAAACCCATGGTTTTTGCCGGAATTTATCCGGTCGATACCGATGAATATGAGGAGTTGCGTACTTCCATCGAGAAGCTTCAGCTCAACGATGCATCCCTGGTGTTCGAGCCGGAATCTTCGGCAGCACTCGGATTCGGATTCCGTTGTGGCTTCCTGGGCATGCTCCATATGGAGATTATCCAGGAGCGTCTCGAGCGTGAGTTTGACATGACGGTGATTACCACCGTTCCGAACGTGTCCTATTTTGCCTACCTCACCAATGGTGAGAGTTTCGTGGTGAATAACCCGAGCGATTTCCCGGACCCGAGCAAGCTCGATCGCATTGAAGAACCATATATCAAAGCGACTATCATCACCAAAGCCGAGTTCGTAGGATCCGTGATGGGGCTGTGTATCGGTAAGCGCGGTGAAATCGTGAATCAAAGCTATTTGACAACCGATCGTGTCGAATTGATCTTCAACATGCCACTGGCCGAGATCGTATTCGATTTTTATGACAAGTTGAAATCGATTTCGAAGGGGTATGCTTCATTCGATTATCACCAGATCGGATACCGCGCATCTGATTTGGTTAGGCTCGATATCCGATTGAACAGTGAGCCGGTCGATGCGCTTTCCGCATTGATTCACCGCGATCATGCCTACACCTTCGGCAAGAAAATTTGCGAAAAGCTGAAGGAACTTATCACCCGACAGCAGTTTGAAATCGTGATCCAAGCCGCCATCGGCGCGAAAATCATCGCCCGTGAAACAGTAAAGGCGCTTCGAAAGGATGTAACGGCCAAGTGTTACGGCGGTGATATTTCCCGTAAGCGAAAACTTCTCGAAAAGCAGAAGGAAGGAAAGAAGCGCATGCGTCAGGTAGGATCGGTTGAAATTCCCCAACAGGCATTTCTGGCGGTTCTCAAGCTCGACTAAGCGTATCCAACCGGTAACTTACCTTTAACTTATGAAAAATCTCAACGATATCTCTCTGCTCGTTTTGCGTGTCAGTATGTCTGCATTGATGATCACGCAGCACGGTTGGCGCAAATTCGAGAAACTGCTTGCCGGCGGTAAAATTGAGTTTTATGATTTCATGGGCATCGGCGAAACGCCTACCCTTGTTCTTACAGTCTTAGGCGAAGTCATAGCTCCCGCTTTTATCCTGTTGGGCTTATTTACACGTATCGCTGCAGCACCTGCTTTCATTACGATGGCAGTGGCGGCATTTATGGTTCATGCCGGAGATCCATTTTCCGATAAGGAGCATGCCTTGATGTATGCCCTTGTTTTCCTTTGTGTGATGTTGTCAGGTGCTGGCCAATATAGCCTCGATCACCGCTTGCGTAAGCGCTAATCAGTTTCTGAAAACGCGTGCGGTGGCTCGCTGGTCACCATTTTCCACTTCAATGAGCAACATGCCACTGGCGTACTTGCCGGGTTGAATCAAAATCCTCCCTTCGCTGGCAGGTTGTGTTTCGGAAAACAACACTTGTCCAAGTGAATTCCGAATCCGGATGTGTACTTGTGAACCTTCGCCGAATGTGCCCACGAGCCAGATGTGTTCCCTTGCAGGGTTTGGATAGGCAAGTACGCGAAGTTCAACCGAGCGGCCTTCGTCCAACGATTGTGGAATACACACTCCCGGTAGGTTGGCGTCGAGCCAGGTTGAGCGGTTGGTAACCCAGTTTTTCAATTCTTGGATAACGCCGCCATAGGTACTGGGGTAAGGTGCAGGGTTGGGCCATACATACACACCCAGTATGGGCCAGCGCACAAAATTGCGAGCCTGTGCTTCGTCCAGCACCAAAGCCATACTATCAATCCAGGCAAACAAAGCTGTATTACTCAAAACTCCCGCACGCAGTGACTCCCATCGGCAGCGTGCCCTATTGCTGAAATAGGGATCCTGCTGCAGCCTCACCCACCAAAATGGTACCTGATTGGGTGCGCTTGTGTTACTGTACAAGTGACTGTAGCCGCTAATCACATCACCACCATCATAGTTCGCGTTGCCCCAAGCAATGTCGAAATCCCATACCGGACCCATGACAAGCTGACCACCATCGTTAACCTTGCGTTTGTGGAAATAGCTGCTAATCCGGAATCCATCAATGTTCTTGGCGAACTCATTGATGATCAGGTAGTCGATCCACGAGTCGACCTCGATGAATGGTCTGTACCCTAAGAACTGGTCGGTGAATTGAATTCCGCGCAGGGCGTTTTCGAAGCTGTCGCAATACTGCTGGATGTATTGAATCTGCTGGGGTACAAGCGTATTCCCATCGGGGTATTCGTACAGAATATCGGGAGTAGGGCCTCCGTTGTAGGGAGGATATTGGCTGGGGAAGCCCCCAGTGACACTCCCAGTCTGCTTGTCGACTTTCAGGATGTATCCTCCGGTTAGGCTATCTCCACTGATATCGGCAGGAGTCAGGTTTGCAATATCGACACGCCCCGGTCCACGTTTAATTTTTTCCAACAGGATGAAAATCCCCTGATACTGTCCGTTGATGACGATTTCGCAGTGCCTGAAACGGGAGGCATAGTTTCCGAGTTGTTGTGCGATATGATAGCTGAGGCAGTTCCGAAGAAAGGTCTTGTCTGAATAACTTGCGTTGAAGATCCAGTCGCTTTCCGAGGGCATGCCTACCAGCGGTGTATCTGTTTCGTTGCCCAGTGAATCACGGATATCAAAGCCGTAGGATTTTTTGGGAAGTGTTTGGGAAAAGGATCCGCGTGTTTCAATGCCAATAGGACCAGCAAAGATGTTACCCTTGTCACCGATGTAATTGCGTTGGCCCGGACCGTTATCAATCAGGTCAATATAGGCTGGAATTTTCGGATCATCGGGTATGCCGGCACCATAGGTGTTGATTCGTACGATGGGTAGATTGGACGATTGTAAGGCCAGGCCCGAGAAGGGCATAGGCGCAAACGTGAGGTACGCACCATTCATGAATCCTGCATCTACACCGGGCTTTGCATCACGCACTAGCAGGTTCCAGGTGCCGTTGGAATTCTGCCGGTTGTTCGCCGTAAAAAGCCATCCTTCTGGTCGATACGAACCGGTGAAAGGGGCATTGCCATTGTTGATACGTCCGGCAACGGTATCATAAAAACACGTCGACCAATAGTTGTCTCCCGAGCCTCCATTACGGGTACTCAGCTCGATTTTGGTTCCGTCAGGACATTCAAGGTAGATTTCAAGGTCACTCACATAGGGGTGCGTGACGTTGATGCAAACCGATTTCAGTCCGAAGGTAGAGTCCGCCTGCACAGGAAGTCCGCTCACCGCAACGGGAAATGCAGTCAATACACCATTGTCGGGGATGCTGCCGTTACTGCAGCTGAACGATTGTGACTGTGCAATGTGTGTGGAGCACAGTATCAAAAGTGCAAGAATTCGATACATACGTGCAAGATACACATCCCACGTTTAAGAAAAGCAATGCGTGCACCAATACAGATGTCCTCAGTTCGGGTTGATTCTCTGGAGTTCGAAAGCGAATTCCGATCCGGTACCCGGTTTGGATTGAATTAGCAGTTCAGTGTTGTGTGCATGTAAAAAACCTCGAACCAGTTGTAGTCCAAGTCCGTGTCCGCTCTCCTTGCTTGTCCCCTTTGTGGTGAAGGCATGTCCCGATCGAATGCGTTCGATTTCGTATGGGTCAAGTCCTTTCCCGGTATCACTGACTACGACACGGCAGGCGTTCCCGTTCGGAGCGAAGCGGATGCGTACCGTTCCACCCGGTGGAGTGAATTTGAAGGCGTTGCTGATCAGATTTCGGATGATGGCATCAATCATGTTCCTGTCAGCGTTTACATTGCAGGTGGGCGCAGGGTCACGGATGAATTCGATTTTCTTCTCTGATGGCAATAGACTAATGTGTCGATCGGCCATTTCGCCTAGCTCGGTCAGGGCCATTCTGTGTTCTTCGTAGGATAAAACACCTTTCTGTGCCCTGGCCCACAGTAGGAGGTTGTCAATCAAACCAAGTGTTGAGGAAGTTCTTTTGCGTATGTCGTTGAGAATGATCTCGCGTTGTGATTCTGAAGTGGAGGAATCAGCTAAGGCATCAAGCGCCAGACTCAGGACCGAAATCGGAGACCGTAGGTCATGTGATATGACCGACAACAGCTTGTCTCGGGTGTCGAGCGTAGCACGCAAGGTTCGATTCGATTCCTGCATTTCCTGTGTTTGTTCTACCAATCTGCGTTGGAACAAATCGTTGATGCGCACGATGAAAAAGATTTCGAGGATGCAGATTAACGAGGCACCGCCGATATTTAGCATCCATTCCAGTTTAAGTGCTTCGGAACTGAGAGCCGGTAGTTCTCCGATGCTGTATTCAGTGGTGATGAGCGTGGCAAATACGGCCAGACTTAAGAGCAGCAAACCGTATCCGATTTTTCGCTGTCTGCCCTGAAAAATAATCAGGGTTCCGATAAACAGCGGCAGGAAAAAGACCACGATAAGTGTTTCCCGTGGCGCCATTAGTTGTAATAGTGCGATGTAAAAAAGCGAGTGGACTACATTCCAAACCTTGCTGGTGATTCTATAGCCGATCCGGTGCAGGAAAAATGCGACGCCTGCTGACGGGAGTACCGACATGGTCGCCAGCATATGGTTTGTATTTCCGGTATAGTAATTTGCCAGGGTGTAAACACAGGCAAAGGCAGCAACCGTTGCCAACAGCGCCAGGTGGATTTGTTCACTCTTGCGTTTGAGCAAGAGCCGCATCATGCGATCCGGTGTTCCGGACGTGCTATCAAATGGCATAGAAGCTGGTGTTGGAAGGGATTTGGAAGGAACCACGCGAATCGTTTCGGTATCTTCGTGGGACAGAACGAATGTACGAATCCTACATGAATGTGTCATTCCGGCACACATAAAAGTTGTCCAAACCCGTGTTTCAATCCGTTCCATACAATATCCTTCTTCTGGGCTCAGGGGGACGCGAACATGCCTTCGCCCGCAGTTTGTCTGCGAGTCCCCGTTGCAAACACCTGTTTATCGCACCGGGCAATGCCGGAACAGCCGCGCATGGCAGCAATGTCAGTATCAGTCCAACCGACTTCCCCGCCATTCGAGATCTGGTTCTCCGCGAGGATATCCAATTGGTCGTAATCGGTCCGGAAGATCCGCTGGTTCAGGGTGTCGTTGATTATTTCCGTGAGGATTCCGAACTCCGTCATATCCCGGTCATCGGTCCAACACGATCGGGTGCCCGCCTCGAAGGCAGCAAGGAGTTTTCTAAGGGGTTCATGCAGCGACATGGCATTCCCACTGCAGCATACAAAAGTTTCGGTAAGGGTGAGGTGAAAGAGGCTCTAGATTTCCTGTCTACATTGTCTCCCCCCTATGTGATTAAGGCCGATGGTCTGGCTGCTGGTAAAGGCGTACTGATTCCCGATACGCTGCAGGTAGCGGAAGAGGGGGTGCGGGAAATGCTTGAATCCGGTCGCTTTGGGCAGGCCGGCGACCGCGTAGTGATTGAAGAATTCTTGCCCGGGATCGAACTTTCCGTTTTTGTGCTCACCGACGGCCGCAATTACATCATCCTGCCAGAAGCTAAGGACTACAAACGTATCGGTGAAGGCGATACGGGACCCAACACCGGAGGCATGGGTGCTGTCAGTCCGGTACCCTTCGCAGATTCCGACTTCATGCATAAAGTGGAGGAGTGCATCGTAAAGCCTACTGTAATCGGCCTCGATCAGGAAGAGATTCCCTACCGTGGATTCATTTTCATCGGGCTGATGAACGTAAACGGCGATCCTTTTGTTATTGAATACAACTGCCGGATGGGTGATCCCGAAACAGAAGTGGTGTTACCTTTGTTGGAGGCGGTTGCTGAGCAGCGCCTTGATCGCATGGAACTTGATGTTGATCCGCGGACAGCTACTACCGTAATGATGGTATCGGGCGGATATCCGGGCAATTACGACAAGGGATTTGGTATCCGTAAACTTGATCAGGCCGGTGACGCAATCGTGTTCCATGCAGGTACGACTATGCAGGATGGTTCAGTGGTGACCAATGGTGGCCGCGTGCTTGCGCTTACCGGTTTCGGCGTAGGGATTGCCGAGGCGCTTGAGCAGTCGTATGCAGCCGCGAAGGCCATCGATTTCGATTATGCCTATTACAGACGCGACATTGGCCGCGACCTGATGTCCGTTAATCATTCTACGGAATGAGGAAATACGGAATAGTATGCTGATCAAAACACGAGCAGTGGTTCTTGATGTGACACCGTATTCCGAGGCCAGCATCATTCTTAAAGCATATACGGCCGAGCACGGTTTGCAAAGTTTTCTCGTAAATGGAGTGCGCAAACAAAAGGCGCGTTTTCCATCCAATCTCTTTCAGCCGCTGACTTTACTCGAACTGGTGGCTTATATGCGCAAGCAAGGGGGGCTGCACCGGGTCTCGGAAGTGGATTTATCGCCTCCCCTGGTACACATACCATACGATACTGTCAAAACCACCGTCGCATTGTTTTTGGCTGAGCTCATCTATCGCTCGGTTCGGGAGGAAGAACGCAATCCGGAATTGTTCGGGTTTATAGACCATGCCGTACAGATTCTGGATTTGCATCCACACACCGCCTCACGTTTTCACTTGGCTTTTTCTCTGCAACTGACCCGCTATTTGGGCTTTTTTCCCGGCGGAAGTCACGGCCCGCATGCTCCGTATTTCGATCTGCGGGAGGGTTTGTTCACGAGCCACCGCCCGCCGCACCCCTATGTGCTCGACCCTGAACTTTCGGCGCGATTTTATGCCCTGCTGCAGGTTGACTTGGAAGATGCGGAGGCGATGCGAATGGTGTCGTCCGAGCGTAAGTCCCTGCTCGATGCTATCATCTTGTATTACGAGTTGCATCATACTCAGGGCTTCAGTATTCGATCACACGGAGTGCTTGCCGAACTCATGGCTTGAGCCGGCTTGATTACCTTCGTCAAAATTTGAATCATGAAGAAAGCCTCTTCACGTTCCCTGCAATTCGGTACGGACTGGACATATGCTCCGGCTCCGGAGAGTTCAGCACACATCCAGTTTAACGAGCGCTACGGCCTGTTCATCAACGGGCGTTTTCAGGCGCCCTCCACCAGCCGTTATTTCGCCAGCATCAACCCGGCCACCGAGAAGGAAATCGCCCGCGTTGCCGAGGCCGGGTCGTCGGATGTCGATAAGGCTGTTCGTGCCGCACGCACGGCTTACGAGAAGGTTTGGTCGAAGCTGTCTCCCTCAGAGCGGGGGAAGTACCTTTTCCGCATTGCACGGCTCATTCAAGAAAACGCACGCGAACTCGCCATCATCGAAAGTATGGATGGTGGAAAACCGATTCGGGAAAGCCGCGACATCGATATCCCCCTCGTTGCGGCACACTTTTTTTATTACGCAGGCTGGGCCGATAAACTGCAATTTGCATTCCCGGGCCGTAGCGCTTCTCCGATAGGTGTGGCTGCACAGGTCATACCCTGGAATTTTCCGCTGCTGATGGCCGCATGGAAAATAGCTCCGGCTCTTGCCTGTGGGAATACGGTGGTGCTCAAGCCGGCCGAAACAACGTCGCTTACTGCACTAAAACTGGCTGAAATCCTTCAAGAGGCCGACTTGCCGCCCGGCGTTGTCAACATCGTGACCGGTGCGGGCGCTACTGGAGCAGCATTGGTGTCACATCCCGGAGTAGACAAAGTGGCCTTTACCGGATCAACGGAAGTGGGCAAACACATTATGCGCAGCATTGCCGGAAGTGGCAAGAAATATACACTCGAATTGGGGGGGAAGGCAGCCAATATCCTGTTCGAGGATTGCGCGGTCGATCAGGCTGTAGAAGGGATTATCAACGGCATTTTCTTCAATCAGGGCCACGTTTGTTGTGCCGGTTCACGACTACTGGTACAGGAGGGGATTGCGAAGGATGTGTTGCGGAAACTTAAGGATCGTATTTCCACTTTAATCGTTGGTGATCCGCTGGATAAGAACACCGATATCGGAGCCATCAATTCAAAGGCGCAACTCCAAAAAATAAAAACCCTGGTCAATGCCGGAATCCGTGAAGGGGGTGAATGCTGGCAAAGCGAATGCGAGATTCCCTCGAAAGGATTCTGGTTCAAACCTACCCTGTTCACCGGTGTGGCTCAATCGCACCGTATCGTTCAAGAAGAGATATTCGGACCTGTGCTGGCTGTTCAAACGTTCCGGACTCCCGAAGAAGCGGTTGAGAAAGCGAACAACACCCCATACGGACTCAGCGGCGGAGTCTGGACCGATAAGGGTTCTAAAATCTTTAAGATGACATCCCGCATACGCGCAGGAGTCATGTGGGCCAACACCTACAATAAATTCGATCCGGCAAGTCCCTTTGGCGGTTACAAAGAAAGCGGAGTCGGCCGCGAAGGCGGACTTCATGGTCTCTATCCCTATGTAAATCTTTCCTGATATCATCCCAATGGCAACGCGAAAATCAACAGCTGCACCACGAACGGAATCCCGCATTGATGTGCGCAAGACCTATAAGTTGTACATCGACGGGAAATTTCCCCGAACGGAATCAGGACGACTCATGCCGGTCAGGAACAAGAAGGGCGAGATTCTTGCCAATGTATGCAAGGCATCTAAAAAAGACCTGAGAGACTCCGTTGTGTCAAATCGCAAAGCGCAGGAAGCTTGGGCCGCTCGTTCGGCCTATAACAAGGGCCAGATTTTATACCGGATTGCGGAAACATTGGAGAGCCGCCGTGCCCAGTTTGAACAGCAACTGGTGAATCAGGGCCTCGCGCAGGCTTCAGCCATCTCCGAGGTGTCGGCAGCGATTGATCTCCTGGTCTATTATGCAGGATGGACGGATAAATACATTCAGGTGTTCAGTTCGGTCAATCCGGTCGAGAGCGCTCATTTTAATTTTTCTTTTCCGGAACCAGTCGGTATTGCCGTCGTGATTGCTCCGCATGCACCCGGTCTCTTGGGATTGGTCGCCCTCACAGCACCTCTTGTGGCCGGCGGAAATACCTGTACCGTACTCACATCGGAACACTTTCCACTTACGGCCATCGATTTTGCTGAAGCACTTGCCGCATCGGATGTTCCCGCCGGAGTGATCAATGTGCTTACCGGTAAGCGTGACGATTTGCTTGCTACCGCAGGTTCACACATGGATATCAATGCAATTGCTCACGTAGACCTTTCTGCCGATCAGCGTAAAGCCCTTGAATTGCAGGCTGCCGGTAACGTAAAGCGCATGATTGATTTCAACGGTGGAGAACTGCTTTCGCCTTATGCAATTCTGCAAGCTCAGGAAATCAAGACTACCTGGCATCCGGTGTCTTTTTAAAACAATCGGTTATCAGTAGGCCCGTTCGTTCAGCCCTGACATGTAGTTGATGAATGCCCGGCAGGAAACGCGGTTTCCACCGGGTGTGGGATAGTCGCCGCTGAAGTACCAGTCGCCGGTATGCCCCGGGCAGGCTTCGTGCAGGCTTTCAATCTGCTGGAAAATGACACTGACTTCAGCTTCGCAGCCTTCGGGTGTGACCAGCCGTGCAATCCGCGCAGAGAGCTCCTCATTGCTGAAGGGTTCGTAAATACGCTTGACCACGTTGAGTGCATCATTCCCTTTGGCGAGTTCGGTATGGCAGGCCGATAGCACTTCATCAAGTAGCTCTTCCATATTCCGCTCTTCGATGAGGCTGATGGCAGCCCTGAAGGCAATCAGATCACCGATCCGGGCCATGTCGATTCCGTAGCAGTCGGGATAACGGATCTGCGGTGCAGAAGAAACAATAACGATTTTTCGCGGCTGAAGTCTATCCAGCATGCGAATGATGCTGTTTCGTAGCGTTGTGCCGCGTACGATGGAGTCGTCGATCACAACCAGGTTGTCGATGCCTGCGCGTACGGTACCATAGGTGATGTCGTATATATGCGCCACCATATCGCCCCGATCAGAATCGTTGGTGATGAAGGTCCGCAACTTCGCGTCTTTAATGGCGATTTTCTCGGCACGCGGTCGCATGCTGAGAATATCACGTAAGGCCTCGGCTGGCAAGGGATTTCCCAACGCAAGGATTTTCTCCTGCTTTACTCCGTCGAGGAAATCCTCCATGCCCTTCATCATACCGTAAAAGGCTACTTCAGCGGTGTTGGGGATGTAGGAAAAAACCGTGTTTCGTAGATCCTTATCAATTGTGTCAAGAATGGAAGGACATAAAAGGCGACCGAGTCGGATGCGTTCGCGATAAATATCCTGGTCACTTCCGCGAGAGAAGTAAATACGTTCGAAGGAGCAGGATTTTTTTGGCAGGCTTTCACGGACTTTTTCTTCGTGCACACTTCCGTCCTTGCGGATGATCAGGGCATGACCTGGTGTGATTTCACGGATCGTATTTGCGGGTACGTTGAATGCAGTCTGAATTTGCGGACGCTCTGACGTGACAATAACGACTTCATCGTCGGCATAGTACCAGGCCGGACGGATGCCCGAGGGGTCACGCAACACAAAGGCATCACCGTGCCCGATGAGTCCGGCCATGACATATCCTCCATCCCAATACTTGGAAGAGCGACGTAGAATGTTCGCGATATTCAGTTCGGCCGCGATGAATGGGCTGATTTGTTGCTTGGTGTAGCCTTCCTGCTTGTAACGCATGTAGATCAGGTCGTTCTCCTCATCCAGCCAGTGACCGATATTCTCCATCACGGTCACAGTATCGGCTTTTTCACGGGGATGCTGACCAATGCCTACAAGATCCTGAAACAATTCCTCGACATTGGTGAGGTTGAAATTTCCGGCAACTACGATATTTCGGGTCATCCAGTTGTTCATCCGTAAAAAGGGATGACAACTGTCGATACTGTTCCCTCCGAAGGTCCCGTATCTCAGATGGCCAAGTAACAGTTCGCCTGTGAAGTCGCAATGTTTCTTTAAATACGCAGCATCCTGCAGCTTAGCCGGATCCTGCTTTGCAAGTTCATTGAATGGGCGGTGAATGGTTCCGAAAATGGCCCCAATGGCATTTTTCTCGACAGAGCGCTGCCGGTTGATGTAGCGCTCTCCTGGTTCCATGTCGAACTTGATGCAGGCAACTCCGGCACCATCCTGGCCTCGGTTGTGTTGTTTCTCCATTAGGAGCGACAACTTGTTGAGACCATACAATGCCGTACCGTATTTTTCCAGGTAAAAATCCAGTGGCTTCAGCAGGCGAACGAGGGCGATTCCGCACTCGTGGGTAAGCATATCGCTCATGCAATTCTTCTAAGGCACAAAGGTAGGCATTAGCCCCGCCTCCTGTACCGTTTAGGCCGTGAAGGTTTGTGAATCCAATCCCAGCCATTCCAGTGCGGTTCCGGCAAGCAGGCGCTCTTTCACCGAATCTGTATATGACATTGATTGAATGAGTTTTCCGGGCTCAAGTTCACCCAGAGGGAAGGGGTAGTCCGTTCCAAGTGCAAGGCGCTCCGGCCCCATGAGTTTGACCAAAAAGTCGAGCATGTGGGGGTCATGGACCAAGGTATCGAGGTAGAATCGATCCAGGTAGTGTCGAGGGTTGACGGGATTATCCACAGCAACCAAGTCTGGTCGCACATTGAATCCGTGTTCGATGCGTCCGATCGAGGAAGGAAATGATCCACCGCCGTGAGCGAATGCGACCTTGAGGCCAGGTAGGCGTTCGAACACACCGCCGAAAATCATGGAGCAAATGGCCAGGGAGGTTTCTGCCGGCATCCCGACCAGCCACGGCAGCCAGTACTTCGCCATTTTTTCCTTACCCATCATGTCCCAGGGGTGCACAAATACCGAAGCTCCCAAGTCACGTGCTGCTTCAAAAACAGGGAAGAGTTCCGGTGCGTTCAGATTCCACTCGTTCACATGTGAACCGATTTGAATACCACGCAGCCCGATCTGCATGCAACGTTCCAGTTCGCGGATCGCCAGTGTCGGATCCTGCAGCGGAACGGTACCCAACCCGACAAATCGCTTGGGATACGCGTGCACAATTCCAGCGATGTGGTCATTTAGGAACATGCTGAGGTCAAGGGCATCGGAAGCCTTGGCCCAATAGCTGAACATGACGGGAATGGTGCTAAGAACTTGTACATCCACTTGGTGCTTGTCACACTGGTGCATACGTACTCCAGGATCCCAGCAGTTGTCCTGGACCTCACGGAAAAAGCGGTCATCGATCATCATCCGTGCACAACAAGGCTTGTGGTGATCCAAGGAAATGAATCCTCCGTAGCCGTATTTGGCCTTGAAATCCGGTAGGTGCTCCGGAATGATATGTGTATGGATATCGATGGTCAGCATAGGGCGGTGTTCCGCAGCGATGAGTGTTGACGGTTTATCTTAAACGTCGAAGCGGATTCCCTGGGCGAGCGGAAGCTCACTGGAGTAGTTGATGGTGTTGGTTTGTCGACGCATATAGATCTTCCAGGAATCGGATCCCGATTCACGGCCACCGCCAGTATCTTTTTCTCCGCCGAATGCTCCCCCGATTTCTGCACCGGAAGTTCCAATGTTGACGTTGGCGATTCCGCAGTCTGATCCCTCGTGTGAAAGGAATGCTTCGGCTTCACGCATGTCGAGCGTGAAGATTGAAGAAGAGAGACCCTGAGGCACGTCGTTTTGCATCGCAATGGCCTCATCGAGTTTTGTGTAACGCATCAGATACAGGATAGGAGCGAAGGTTTCTTCCTGAACGATGTGGTAGCGGTTTTCGGCTTCGATAAGACAGGGTGTGACGTATGTACCTGATGTAAATGCATCGCCGGAGAGGACGTCTCCGCCGGCAATGACCTTACCTCCTTCGGCCTTGGCAGCCGCAATGGCTTTCATGAAGTCTTGTACGGCCGACTGGTCGATGAGCGGTCCGACAAGTGTGGTTGAATCCAGCGGATGTCCGATGCGGATGTGTGCGTAAGCTGACTTTAATTGTCCCACAAAGGTGTCATATACGGCCTCGTGGATGAAGAGTCGTCGTGTGCTTGTACAACGCTGTCCGGCTGTTCCAACAGCTCCGAAAAGTACTGCACGCAAAGCCATGTCAAGGTCTGCCTTGTCGGAAATGATGATGGCATTGTTACCTCCTAATTCGAGCAGGGAGCGTCCCAGACGTTCTCCGACAATTTGTCCGGCACGACGTCCCACGCGGGTCGAACCCGTGACGGAAATGAGCGGCACGCGCTTGTCGGCAAGGAAGTTGTCGCCAACGTGCTTAGAGGAAGCGACCACCAGGTTCAATACGCCTTCGGGTACCTGGTTGTCGGCAAGAACCTGTTGCATAATGCGGTGTGTTGCCAATGCACAAAGTGGTGTCTTGGACGAGGGTTTCCAAATCACCACGTCGCCGCAAACCAGGGCAAGCATAGCGTTCCAACTCCAAACAGCAACCGGGAAATTGAATGCAGAAACGACACCTACAATTCCAAGGGGGTGGTATTGTTCGTACATGCGGTGGCGTGAGCGTTCACTGTGCATGGTCAGTCCGTATAACTGCCTCGACAGACCGACTGCAAAATCGCAGATGTCAATCATTTCCTGCACTTCACCCAGACCTTCCTGGTAGATTTTTCCCATTTCGTAGGAAACAAGGCGTCCCAGTGGCTCCTTATACTTACGCAATTCATCCCCCATCTGCCGGACAATTTCGCCGCGCTTAGGAGCCGGCATCATCCGCCAGGTGACGAATGCCTGCTGTGCAGTCTGTACGATGTGTTCGTAATCGGCAGTCGTAGCTTGTTGCACTCCAGCAATCCGTTTTCCGTCGGCCGGAGAAAAAGAGTCTAGTACTTCACCTTTGGTGTCCATCCAACCGGTTCCGGTAGAGGCTCCGGGGTTGATATCGCTTATGCCTAGTTGGCGTAGCATGTCGGCCACCCCATGATCGTTTTGCAGGTTTGTTGTTCCCATAGCTGATTTTGAAGGCTGCAAAGGTACGCAATCCGCTTGCGTGTTTATTTATGTGTCTTTTGAGCGCCGTTTCTTTAATCCGCACAAAATCAGGCATTAATGCTATGTATTATCCGGCAGCGCTCGAAGGCGAACCAATTTCATTTTGGCTAAAACCGCTTAAAGTTTGGCGAAAAATCTGATCTCGATCAGTGTCTCAGTTGTTCAATTGTCCATGTTTAAATCCTCTTCTGCATCGATTGAAAATCAAGGCTTTGGGGCATGGGATTCGATTATTTTTGGCCCTCGATGCCTATTAAACACCACCGTTTGTTGACCCGGTTTTGCATCATGATGTTGTGCATTAGTGCACCAGCATGCTTTGTGTCACATGAGGTGAGGGCCCAATTACAGGTCACCCCCGCGGTTCCGGCGGTTCAGTTGGCCTCCACACTCGCAGGCCCCGGCGTATCGGTATTTAATGTGACGCATCTGGGAGATAGTCTCTCCATCGGTTCTTTTTCCTCGGCAGGGACTGCCCCTGGACTTAATTCCGGGATTCTGCTCAGCACGGGTCCTGTCGGAATTGCCATCGGACCCAACTCGGCGAACAATGCCGGCGCATATTTCAATCGCGCAGGAGATTCACTGCTTGCAGGTTTTACTGCTGCGCCCTTGTTTGATGCCTCGGTTCTGGAATTCGATTTTGTGCCGCAAAGTGATACAGTCCGATTCCGCTACGTGTTCGCCAGCGAGGAGTATCCCGAGTTCGTGTGGGCCATCAATTCAATCAATGGAGGTTCAATGGGCTCCAGCGTTACGGTATCTGCGCCCTGCGATACGTTCAATGTCGGATTGTATGTCGATAACCTGGGCGGGCAGGTGTTGCAGTACGATGGATATACTGCGGTTATGCAGGCAGTGGCTCCCGTTATTCCCTGTGAAACGTATCACCTGAAGATTGTAATTGCGGATGCCGGCGATGGATTCTACGATTCCGGTGTATTCCTGGAAGCTGGAAGCATGGTTTCGACACCGGTTGTTCTTGCAGGCAATGATACTTCTGTTTGTTCGGGAGCACAGGTTCAGTTGGGCACTTCACCAGCCGCCGGTTGGACCTACGCCTGGACTCCGGCTACGGGTCTCAGTTCAGCTACAAGCGCCATTCCAATACTCAACGCACAAAACACGGGTTCATCTGAAAATAGTACTATGTATGTTGTCAACGCCAGCAATGGATCTTGTGTGCTCACCGACTCTGTGCTCATAACGGTAACGCCCCAACCCCTTGCATCGTTTGTATTACCGGATGCCGTGTGTCAGTTCGATACGGTATCGCTGACCTATGCGATTTCTTCTATACCCAATGCACAAATAAATTGGGTGTTCGGTGGAAATCCTAGTACTCAGCTAGGTGTAGGTAGTATGGATTTATCATGGTCACAATCCGGACTATTTCCTGTGAATCTGATGGTACAGCAGGGTATTTGCTCTGATATGTTCAGCGATAGTATCCGGGTAAATCCCTTACCCATTGCAGCCTTCACCGGTGGACCTGTTTCATCCTGTTTGCCGGTAAGTCTGCAAGTACAGACCTCCGCATCCAATGCAGGTATCACGATTGCATCCGCTAATTGGACCTTCGGAAACGGAACGAACGCGAATGGTGTATCAGCACAACATGAATATACAACACCCGGTTCGTATGCAGTGGGTTTGAGCTTATGTTCCGATCAGGGCTGCTGTTCTGACACATTGCTGGACAATTATGTAAATGCCTTCGCAGTGCCGCGGTTTTCACTCACCGGTGTTCCACCAACAGGCTGCGTTCCACACACTGCTACGTTTTCTGCGCAAGTCGATTCATTCGGGGTGCGTTTAGCCTCGGCCGATTTGGCCTATGGCGATGGAGTGGAGGAGAGTGGATTCTCGTTTTTGCATACATATACCGATACCGGATCTTTCGACGTATCCTACAGCATCTGCACGATTGAGGGCTGCTGCTCAGATACCCTGCTACCTGCATACATTCAGACGTATCCCACTCCTGTGGCTTCGTTCATCGCGCAGCCTCTGTCGGGTTGCTCACCGCTTGAGGTCAGCTTTAACGGGACCATTGACACACGCGGGGCGGTGATTAATTCAATTGACTGGGTTTTAGGAGATGGAAATTCTACGTCACAAGTTGATCAGTTCACGCACCGCTATGAAGATCCTGGTTCTTATTCGGTGGAGCTCACCGTTTGTTCCGACCAGGGATGTTGTGCAGACACGCTGCGGTCAGATTATATCGAGGTGTACCGTGAGCCTATCGCGGGCTTTCGTTATTTCCCGGAGGAGCCGGATGTCTTTCTTTCGCGGATTGCGTTTCAGGATGAGTCAGTATTTGCCGATAGCTGGGAGTGGTCTTTCGGCGATGGAAATACCGCACAGTTCAGTATGCCGATACATCAATACACCGACACGGGATTGTATGAGGTACTGCAAATAGTTCGAACACTGGAAGGATGTGTTGATTCATCACAACAGGTTGTCGATATCCGTCCGGTGCCATCCGTATGGATCCCATCTGCTTTCAGTCCGAACAACGATGGCCGGAATGATGTGTTTGCTGTAAAAGGCGATTACCTGGTCGGTTTGCGTTGGCGCATTTACAACCGCTGGGGTGAATTGATTGCCACTGGCAGTGGCATCGGTTCGTCCTGGGATGGTACTACCCGCGATGAGCCGGTTCAGGAAGGGATATACCTGTATGAGGTGGAAACGGAGGATGTGCGTAGCGGAGCGGAACAATTCCGCGGACGGGTAACCCTTATCCGTTAGGCTTTTTTTCGACTAAAGTTTAATGCAGACATTCTTCTCCTCAGTGAAGAACTCCAGTGCTTCAAAACCGCCTTCACGACCTACACCCGAATCCTTCATGCCTCCGAAGGGAGTCCGCAGGTCTCTGAGTAGCCAACAATTCACCCACACGATTCCGCTGTGCAGCGCCGCTGCTACCCGGTGTGCCCGGGTTAGGTGCTGAGTCCAAACGGTGGCTGCAAGACCATAACGGGTGCTATTGGCATAAGCTACAACTTCTTCTTCGTTGTCGAACGGTTGCAAGGTAACCACAGGTCCGAAAATCTCCTCTTGGTTGGTGCGGCAATCCTGTCCCAGCCCCTCAATAACTGTTGGCGTAACGAAAAATCCGTCCTTGCATCGTCCCTCTGGCCTGATTCGTTCTCCGCCACACAGTACAGTTCCACCTTCTGTTTTAGCCAGTTCGATGTATGAAAGTACTTTTTCCATGTGCGTTTCGGATACCAACGCACCCATCCTGTTGTGCTCTTCGTTCGGATCCCCGGTTTTCAGCTTTCTGACTTCCTCTACGAAAGCCTCTTTGAAGCGCTCATAAATCGGTCGTTCGATAAACATGCGTGAGCCACAAAGGCAAATTTCACCTTGATTGGAAAAGGACGAGAGTACACTGGTCTTAACAGCTTTCTCGAAGTCGCAGTCGGCGAAGATGATGTTGGGATTCTTTCCGCCCAACTCCAGCGATAGTTTTTTAAACATCGGTGCAGCAGTACGCGCAATCTCTTCCCCTGTTCGAGTACCTCCGGTGAAAGATACCGCCTTGATTTCCGGATGTTCCACAATGGCTTTTCCGACTTTATGCCCATATCCGTGGATGATGTTGAGCACTCCGGGAGGGAAACCGGCTTCGATTGCCAGTTCTGAAAGCATGAAGGCGGTTGCAGGTGTGATTTCCGATGGTTTTGCAATAACACAATTGCCTGATGCCAGCGCAGGAGCGATTTTCCAGCTGAACAGGTATAGCGGAAGATTCCACGGCGAAATACAGCCTACGATTCCGATGGGCTGGCGCAAGGTGTAATTGATGGCTGTACTCCCCATGCTGTGTGCAGCTGTGGATTGATGTAAGGCCGCAGTGGCATAAAAGCGGAAATTACTCACAGCCCGTGGGATGTCCACCGTGCGCGCCAGCCAGACCGGCTTGCCATTATCGCGCGATTCGGCCTGGGCGAAGGGCTCCATCCTTTGCTCAATCAGCGTGCTTAGCTTCATCATGAGCTCGGAACGGTCCTCTGTGCGCATGGCACTCCAGGTAGGAAAAGCGTTGCGAGCCGCTTCAACGGCGCGCTCCACGTCGGATGCATCGCTATCCGGAATGCGGCCGTACACTTGCCCCGTGGCGGGCTCTACATTGTCGATGTAAGTCCCTGATGCGGGCTCCGTTAAATTTCCGTTGATGTAATTGAGCAGCGTTTGCATGGGTGTTTAAGGCGCAAAGGTACATCAGGGAGGTGCATCGACAGTGCTTGCAGGAACCGGGGGTATTTCGTAGCTTCGTTACCATGGTTGGCCTCCCCCTGATTTAGGCTTTCCGCATCATGTTACGGTCCCCGTCTGTCCTGCGGATCCTGCTTTGGATCCTGTTGGCGGTTGTTCCTTCTTCTGTATTTGCGCAGGGGTCGGATACGATCCGCGTGATTGCTTATAATCTTCTCGCATACCCCGATCCCAGCAGTAGTCCCTCCGCCGCAGCGGATACGGCCCTTCGAAATCCGTTCTATCGAACGGTTATTCATGCAGCTATGCCCGATATCCTTGTCGTTAGTGAGCTCAATTCACAGACAGGCTATAACGGATTTTTACAGCATGTGATGAATGCGAATGGTGCTCAGTATAGTGCGGCAACGTATGTGAATAGCAATGATACAGAGCGTGGGCTGTATTACAAAACCGCTTCGTTTCAGTTCATCAGCAATATTGCGATTAAGACCGCTTTGCGCGACATCAATCAGTTCGTGCTGCGTCACATCGGCTCTGGCGATACCTTACGCATATTCGCTGTGCACCTAAAGGCCAGCTCCGGAAGTACCAACGAGCAAACACGACTGGCGGAGGTCGACAGTCTGCGTAAGGTCACCAATCAGTTGCACGCCGGAAGTAATTTTATCGTCTGCGGTGACTTCAATCTCTATGGAGCTTTCGAGCCCGCTTATCAGCGTTTGTTGCAGGTTCAGGCAGGCAATTCGGGTCATGTGCACGATGCACTTTCACTTAGCGGAACCTGGAACAATTCCAGTTATGCCATACACCACACGCAGTCGCCCCGAGTGCGCAGTTTCGCTGGTGGTGCAACCGGCGGAATGGACGACCGCTTCGATCTGATTCTCTACTCCACGGCCCTACAACAAGCAGGTGGAATGAAAGCGATTCCTTCCTCACTGAAAGCCTTCGGGAATGATGGTTTGCATTACAATGATTCTATCAACCGGCTGCCCAACAACGCCGTGGGTGCTGCGGTAGCCAATGCCATTCACAATGCCTCCGACCATTTGCCGGTGCAAATGGATTTCGAGGTTCAGCTGCCGTTTGTTGCACTTGCCGATGTTTCCCCTCAAGCCGTTGTGCCACCTGCCAGCCTGTGCACACAGCAGGCAGCAACCTTCCAGCTTCTTGTGCGAAACAGCGGTACCGCTTTGCTCGATTTCAGTTCTGCTGCTCTTAATGCAACGCTTCGGGTGACTTCTCCTGGGGGTACAATCAGTCTGCTCTCACGGACCATTTCTTCGGGTACACTGTCTCCTGGTTCTGATACATTAATCAATCTTTTGGGATCGGCCAATTTGTCCCAGATTGGTACCTATTCGCTCAAGGCCTGGACATCGCTGACCTCGGGTCCTGATGTAAACCCGGGCAATGATACCTTGAATTCAGCCCCTCTTGTAATTGCAGCTCCTCCACTTGCAACAATTAGCCCATCGGGCACGATTACAGCTTGTCAGGGGGGCACGGTGACACTCACCGCTTCCGGTGGTAATTCATATCTCTGGAACACCGGTTCGACTTCCAACACATTGACATCTTCACTTTCAGAAACCTATACGGTAACGGTTACCGATGCTAACGGATGTACTGCTGTTTCTACACCTGTTACCCTGAATTTTGTTCAATTGCCAATGGCAGATACTTTGTATTTCGAGAACATGGGACTGGTCGGTTCTACGACAAACATTTCTACCCATCAAAACGGCGATGGGTTTGAAAACGATCAGTTGTTTTTCAGTGGAACAGGTGATATCCGTAGCACATCAGCTTCAGCCGGTTATGTGGGGGCAAGTGCCGGGGCCAACATCTTCCTGACAAATAGTGCGGGGAGACAGTTTCAGGTCGACAGCATTGATACGTATCACTACACCAATCTTGAACTCACGTTTTCGGCGTTCAAAAACACCACAGGTACAACGGGCTCAGATTTATCAGTTCAATACAGTACCGATGGAAATACCTGGGTAACCATGGCGTTCCCCGCACTAGGTACGGGTGCCACATGGTATCAACGTACATCGCCAACAGAATTACCTGCAGTACCACGATTACTGCTTCGGTTTACCAATACAGGTTCTGTCAGCCAATACCGCATAGACGATTTGATTATGAAGGGCGTAAAACGTCCACGGGTGAGGCCTATGACCGGCACAACACTCTGTAACGGGAATGCAGTAACCCTTGAATGCTCTCAGGGCGACAACTACCTGTGGAATACTGGTGCTTCATCATCATCCGTAGACGTTACAACAGCAGGAACGTATACGGTCACGGTTGGTTGTATTTCATCTCAGCCCCTTACCCTACAGCCTTGCGCCGGAACAGCATTGCAGCTTTCTGTTTTGGTCGAAGGAATGTACGCGGGTAACCAGAACCTGGTACCACGATTGCTTTATGCAGGAAAGACACTTCGAACCGACCTTTGTGATTCCGTATCGGTGGATCTGATTCAGCCCAATGCACCCTACCAAACACTCTGCACCGTGCAGGGCATTTTGAAAACGAACGGATTGCTGATTGCTGAGATCCCTGCGGCTTATACGGGGCAAGTCTGCTACATTCGGATGAGGGGTCTCGGTTGGGTACAAACTTGGAGCAAACAGCCGGTCCTAATCCAGTCCGCCGGTAACATTTTTAGCCTCTCGGCCCCTTGATTCTTTAAAGACAACCTGTCCTTCCACCATCAACGGGAAGATTAATCCCCGTTATGTAGGCGGCTGCAGGACTTGCTAGAAATGCGATGGCATTCGCGATTTCTTCCGGTTCTGCAAAACGCCGCATCGGAATCTCATGCATCATTTCCTGTGTCACTGCAGTTTCGGTGCTACCTGCTGATTTTGATTTATTGCTGATGATGGAATACAGCCGCTGGGTTCCGGTCGCGCCGGGCAACACATTGTTTACCGTGATTCCGTCGGCCGCTACTTCGCTGGCCAGCGTCTTTGACCAGTTGGCAACTGCAGCACGTATGGTGTTGGATACGCCAAGTCCATGCAAGGGCTGCTTCACGGATGTACTGATCACATTGATAATCCGTCCATATCCCAAGGCTTTCATGCCCGGTAGGACAGCCTGTGCCAGGATGTGATTACACAAGAGGTGATTGGAAAAAGCCTGTGTGAATTCTTCCGTCGCTGCTTTCGTAATGGGTCCACCGGGAGGACCACCCGTGTTGTTGACCAAAACGTCGATGCGCGTAGTGCGGACCAGGTCTTCGAGACAGCTGCGAAGCCCTGCGGGATCGCTGTGATCGGCCACCACGTAGCGGTGCTGTTGTCCAGCACTTTGATCAAGACTGGCTAACACCTCCTGCAGTTTGCCTTCATTGCGCGCGAGCAGAATTATGGTGGCGCCGTTCAAAGCCAGTTCACGGGCGGCTGCGAGACCGATTCCCTGCGTGCTACCGCATACCAGGGCGGTTTTATGGTCGAGGCGGATTTCCATGGGATAATTAATGGACGAAGATAACCCGAAACCTGGAGTCGCAGCTTGAGCCGGATGCAGGCATTGTGTACCTTAGCGAATCATTAACAGGATTTTATCATGTCTATCGCCGCGCCGTTCAACCTGAAACAGTGGATTGACGAAAATCGTCACCTGCTGAAGCCACCCGTCATGAATCAGCAAGTATATAAGCTGAACGACGATTTCATCGTGATGGTGGTCGGTGGTCCAAATTCACGCAAGGATTTCCACTGGGAAGAGGCCGAGGAGTTGTTTTATCAGCTTGAGGGAGACATCACCGTCACCATTCAGGAAGATGGCAAACCCCGTGACATTCATATTCGCGAAGGTGAAATGTTTCTGCTTCCGCGCTGTGTACCGCATTCACCCCGCCGCGGACCCAATACCATTGGGCTTGTCATTGAGCGGTACCGCGACGAGAATGAAAAAGATGCCTGTATGTGGTTTTGCGAAACGTGCAACCACAAACTTTTCGAGGAGTATTTTGCGCTCAAGGACATCGAGAAACAACTTCCCGATGTGATGAATCGCTTTTATGCTTCTGAAGAATTGCGTACCTGCAAGGAATGCGGATCAATAATGGAACCGCCTAAGCCTGCGGCGTAGTCATTATTGGGTTTTCAGTTTTAAATTACTGCCCCTTGCTTGCGTTCAGCGAATCTCGATAATTATTGTAACAATAGCTTTCGTATAGAGCAAGCTTGTCCAAGGACTTAATTACGTCTTCTAATTTTAGTTGTGATCTCATTTTCCAGATTCAAAATTTAAACGCAGGGGTCGCAACGTTTTGCAGCGGCCGCAGAGAAACGATTTCAAAGGATTGCCCCTGTTTTTAATTTCTGGATGAACTCGCCTTCACGCCGTTGCGTTCGTGGCTTTTCTTGGCGTTCGCTGCGTTTAAGTCTTGGTATTCATCAAAGCTTCAACCGTTCCGCCTTGATGTATTTCCGTATCCACCTGGGCAGTAAAATTGCTCCGATGAATAAATACGGATAATAGCTCAATATCCTCCACAGCATACTTAAGGTAGAGGACAATCCCTGGGTGATGAATTCGCCGAGGAAACTACCGAACATGATTTCCGCTAGTCCGCTCCCTCCGGGTGTCGGACTCAGCAGGATGATGATGCCCATGATGACCTGTTTACCATACACCACATAATCATTGATTGGTGTAGTGGTATCGAAGGCATGTAGAATACAATTGACGATTGAGTAGCGCGCTGTCCAGGAGGCAAAGGTTGTTCCAATAGACCACAACCAGTAGGATTTATTCTGTCCCTTCAATCCCTGGGAGGCGATGACAAGTTGTTCGCCGGTTTCGATGGCATGGTGTTTCCAGCGTTTTAACAGAGGAACAGAAAACAGGGCCAGAAGGAGTTTGCGTACCACGTGTGGATTGACAAAAAGCGCATAGGCCACAAAGAGTTTATAAGCCAGAATCAGGAAGTAAACGGTCCAAAACGTAATGAAGATGCTATTCCCCACGGTGGTGTGCAGCTGCACTCCTGAAAACAAAGCCGATTTGCCTGCAGTGTAGTATAGCAGTGGGGCCATCACAGCCAGGAAAATTCCGTCGAGGAAAGACGAATTCATGATGGCGGTAATGCTGCGACCCATGTTGATGCCTTCGCGGTTGAGGATGAAAATCGCGAACAGGAATCCGCCGCCCAGCATGCCGGGTGCAAGTGCCGAGCTGAACTCCCATAACATAATGACTACAAAAGCCCGTCGCCAATCAAGGTGTTGATCGGTGAGAACACGGATACGCACCATATAGGCCCAGTCGCGCACAACTACCGAAACCACAGCCAACAGGATCCAGAGGGTGGAGGTACCGGTCCATTCAACGGCGGAGAATGCTTTCGCGTCAAAATCGCGCAGGAAGAGCCATGCGGTCACCAGCAGGCCGATGAGTACCGGCCAAACGATCCGTTTCGGAGAAACGTGCCGTAGAATCTGTTTCCCGTCAAGGTGCATCCTCGGTAGGACCTTCGGAATGTTCGGGCGCCGACTCGGGCGTGGCGATCACGAAGCTGTTATAACCCTCGCCCATGAAAATCAGCAGAGTTTTGTTTTGGAGCAACTCAAGTAAAGCCAGGAAGGTAAAGACCGCATGCAGTTTGCTGGTGCACTCCTCAAAGATGTCGGCGAAATTGACTTGCGGTTTGCTCAGCAGTTTGGTGCGGATGTAATCCTTTTGGTTTTCGATGGTGTAGGGTGGGGTCACAATCGTGTGCACCACACGGTTCTGCACATCTTCAAAACGCATCATCACCTTTTCGAAGGTGGCGATGAGGCGGTAGAGGGTCAGCTGGTTCAGTTCGCCCGCATATCCCGTTTCGCTAGCGGTGGCAAGCCGCGACAATTCATGCTGGATATTACCCCGCTGGAAGCGTTGCATACGCTCGTCCTCCATTACGCGGAGTTCTTCTGCCGCCGCCTTGAACTGCTTGTAGTCGAGCAGCTGTCGCACCAAATCCTGGCGTGGGTCTATCTCATTGCCTTCTTCGTCTTTTTCGTAGCGGGGCAGGAGCAGTTTGGCCTTGATGCGCATCAGCGTGGCGGCCACCAGAATGAATTCGCTGGCCAGTTCGATGTTCATCTGCTGCATCTGGTGCATGTACTCGAAAAAATCATTTGTGATCCGCGCAATCGGGATATCGTGAATATCGAGCTCATCGCGCTCAATGAAGAACAACAAGAGGTCGAAGGGTCCTTCGAACTGGGGCAGGCGGATTTCGAAACTTTCTGACACGGGGGATAGGTGGGGCAAATCAACAGGATATCCTGTATCCGGTAAAAATACCGTTTTTGGCTTTGGGTATAAAAAAGAAAAGGCCCCGTTACCGGAGCCTTTTCGTATGGATTCGTTCTGGAAATTAGAACTTGAAACCGAAGCGGAGACCGCCAGTGGTCTGAGCAGCGAAGCCACCAGATTTGCCACCAAGCAGGCTGAAATCAGTTGTTGTTCCACCAGCAGTGAGGGAAACTTCAGTGTCCTTCACAGTTGTGCTGTTGTAGCCCCAACCAACCTGTACACCCAGGTACATGCCATCGGTGAACCACCAATCAGCACCACCGTTCAGGGTCAGACCGAAAGAGGTAGAACCGCCAGTTACTTCAGCAGTTACTCCGTCAGCATAGTTGAGTTCTCCGTCAGCGTCAGGTCCAACGTTGTCCCACTCTTCTTTAGCAGAGTTCAGGGTGATGGGCAGTTCTACACCAACCCAAGGAGATACCTTGTCGCTTCCACCGAAATGCTTCTGGTAACCAGGACGGAAAACGATTGTTGAAGAAGACAGGGTCTGAGTTCCGGTAGCACCAGTTCCGTCGCCGTTTTCAGAGAAATTGTTCTCAGTCTTGTCAGTAGCGATTACGAAGCCCAGGGAGAGCGCAGCGTCATCGCCCAGGAAATAACGGAAAGCGAGACCGCCACCGTACAGGTCGGTGGTGTTACCTGAAGTCAGGTTCAGGTTAACTTCCGTTGTTACATTGCCTTTGGTGGGCTTCTGTGCATAAGCAGCAGAACCTACACATACCGCAGCAGCGGCCAGAATGAAGAGTTTTTTCATTTTTTTTTGATTTGGTTCGGTCACAAATGTATTCGCTTTGCAATTCGCCCCCCCCTGATAAGGCTCATTTAATGAACAATCAATTGTTTATTAAGGGGTTAAGCTGTGTCATTTTTTTTGTTTTTGCCTGTTTTTTAGCCAAAAAAGCCTCAAAAAGGGCCATTTGGTCTCAGGGCTGGGCTTAAAGAATGCCCTTTCTGAGGCTGATTTGGATTCCTGGGCGTACGATTTTAAGATCACCACCCGCGCCAGAAGCGGACTCGAACTGGATAAAGACCTGAGGCTCGAGCTGGAGTTTATGTGTCAGACGGCGCGTTGTTCCAAAAGAACACCGTGCAATCAGCCGCTTGGCCGTAGTTCCCTCCCAAGAACCCAGATAGGCCCCGGATGTCTCCGCAAACATGCGGTTCTCGCCTACGCGAAGAAATAAGCCTGCGCCCGCCGACAGTTCGCGGGGTTCGTCATTTCTGTCGGTAAATGCCACAACAGCAACTGGGCCGAAGCGAAGGTGTGGTCCTGCTTTGATGCCCAGTTTTAACTCGCCGGCCGCAAAAACCGAGGCCTGGTTTCCGGGTACAGCGGCATAGGAAATGCCGGGATGTAGGGTCAAGCGTTCAACAGGGGGTTCTCCGGCCAGGCAGCTGACGGGCGCACAGGAAAGGATGCAGGCGAGAGAGGCCGCAGAAATAAGCCAAGCGCTTAAAGAAAAAGGCCGATGTTGCTCGGCCTCTCTCTTTCGTATAGTCACGTTCCGAATCACAGTCCGAATTCGACTTCAATGTTGCCGATGGTCGGATCGCTGATGCCGATTTTCAACACACTACCGCTGTTCACCAGCAAGTTGGCCGTGTCGCCGTCAAGCACAAGCTTGGTTTCGTTGTCGGCAAAGGCCCACGTTCCGGAGCTGGACTGCGGGTCAGCCGGATCGCACTTGGTTGCACCTTCGTCGTTGTTGACGGTACCATCCGTCAGAAAGCGGGTCAGGTTGTCGAGCTGACAGGGCTGCAAAAACTGCGTGGTAACATCGAATCCACCGATCCGTACAGCTTCGACTTTCCAGTCCTTGTTGCACAATTTGGAGGTGTTGGTTACTGCGGGTGTTCCACCGCCGGTGTTGTTGTCATCGTCCTTGCTGCAGGAGACTACAAAAAGAGCCGAGGCCAGGGCGAGAATGAGGGTGTACTTTTTCATGGTTTTTGGAATGTGTTTCTAAGGAAGATGCAAGTATACACAGACTTGTGGTGGAGGCCAAGTCAGTTCGATTTTTTATCGCAAGACCAGGGCTACGTTGCTGCGGATTTCTTCAGCGATGTGCAAAAAACAGCCCTCCGTAATCACCCCCAAGCGGTTGTCGTTGCTGGGAAAGGTTGCCAGGGCGTAGTCTCCACGCACTTCTTTGCCGCGCGGATCAAATACAGAATAGTGCACCATAACCTCACGGGTGTACACGCCGTTCACGATATCGAGGCAGGAATTATAATTTGTACGGATGTCAAGCTGGTTGATGCTCACTACCCAATCGCCGCCGTAGGTTTTTCTTAGGTCTGGAAGCAGGGTAGTGTCGCGGGGTTCGGCCGACATGTACTTGCCATCGCCACGGTTGGCCAGGGCCTGAGTCGCATCGAATTCCAATTCGGTGCGTGCAGCATTGCTCTTATCTGTTTTCCGATTGTTTTCTCCCCTGGCTTTTTGTTTGCTCAATACTCGTCGGCCAACGGCGCTGCGGTAAGTGTAGGCCGTGCGGTCGTAGAATTTTCCGATGAGTCGCCGGCCGGTACTGCTGCTATCGGTGCAAACCGCTGCACAAGAGCCCAAGGTCTCGAGCGCCGCAGATAGTTTTCTATCTAGGGCCAGCCGAATGATTTGTTGTAATTGTACCTGTTCAAGCGAGGAAGCAGCGCAAATGTCGCGGTCGGCATCACTCAGGTAATATTCGGGCGGATAGGGAATCAGCACGATTGAAGTACGTGGTAGACTGTCCGACTGGGCATCAGCTCCAATCGAACCCAAGAGGATCAGTAGCGCAATAAAACAATTTCTGGTTGAAAAAATGCGCATCCTAGGGCCTAGTTAAGTACGTGCTTCCAGATGTCGTTGCCGACAGCGAACACCATCAGTGAAAGTAAAATCACCATGCCGACAACCTGTGCTCGCTCCATGACCTTGTCGCTGAACTTAACGCCGATCACACTTTCGATCAACAGAAAAATCACATGACCGCCATCAAGCGCAGGAATGGGAAGCATATTCATGAATGCGAGTACCATAGAAAGCAATCCTGTAATTGCCCAGAACCGCCCCCAATCCCAAACACCTCCATAAATGGTTGCAATGCCGATGGGTCCCTGAACGGAATCGCTGGCCTTTTCTTCCCCGGTGAAAATTTTGCGCAAGCCTTTCACATTTGATACCAGGGCTTCCATTGCATCGGAGCTGCCGAATGCAAGAGCCGAAGCAAAGGTGTAAGGCTGCATAGTGTATTGCTCGCGGTTAACGGGTTGGGCATCGTAGGCGATGCCGATGCTGCCTTCCTCCGAGACACGAACCTTCATTTCCAGGGGATTTCCGTCCCGCTCGAGGCTGAGCGAAACGTCCTTGCCTTTCAGGCTGCTGACTGTAGTGGGCAGGTCGTCGCTCGATAACAGGTCCCGCCCTTCAATGCCGGTGATGATATCGCCTGCACGCAATCCGGCTTGAGCGGCGGGTTTTCCTTCGGTCACCTTACCAACGGTATAATGTAGGGGGCCATAGCCGATGAAGCTCCAGCGTCCCGCAGTTGCAGCCTTGCGATAGAAGTTGTCTGGAACTTCAACCTCCAGGGTTTGTTCATTGCGCAGGACCGATAAACGGGCACCGAACAATACACGGGTGGATAAAAGGTCTTCGAATCGCTCTACTTCTTTTCCATTAACGGCTGTTATGCGGTCGCCGTTTTGCAGTCCGATATCGCGGCCAAGGCTATAGGCGTAAATGCCTTTGCCTTGGTTTACGTTATCGATGGGAAGGTATTCTTCCTTGAACTGGAGCAGAGTGAAGGTGTAAATGGCGACACCCAGAATAGCGTTCATGGTAACGCCGGCAATCATGACGATGAGACGCTGCCAGGCCGGCTTTGCACGGAA
Source organism: Sphingobacteriales bacterium (assembly GCA_021299095.1). Classification (GTDB taxonomy): domain Bacteria; phylum Bacteroidota; class Bacteroidia; order AKYH767-A; family OLB10; genus JAJTFW01. Next base: position 32,680 of record JAJTFW010000033.1, read on the forward strand.
TTCCCAGGACTGTGGCTCGGTCGCCATTTGGGCAGTATCAAGGCTCTCATCGATCATCCCGGCGATTTTAACGTAGCCACCGAGTGGAAGCCATCCAATACCGTATTCGGTTTCTCCACGTTTGAAACTGAAGAGTTTTACTCCCCAGGCATCGAAGAAGAGATAAAATTTCTCCACCTTGATGCCGAAGGCACGTGCGGCCAGAAAGTGACCGAGTTCATGAAGGGTAACGAGTATAGAGAGGCCCAGGATAAGTTGGGCGGCCATGATCAGTGCTTGCATACGCTCAAATAACCGCCCAGTCGATTGACGGTTCTCGACAAAGGTATGAAATTGAGTAGGGGGAGTTCAAGCCCAATTATACTCGGGCATCTGCAACGGGCAACAGTCCTTCGGCGATTCGTCGGGCCATGCGGTCACTCTCGAGGTACACCTCCAGTTCGGCGCGTCCGTCGAAGTCCACCTGATCCATCACGCGCTCAATCAATTCGCCAATCTGCAGATAGCCGATGCGGTCAGCCAGAAATGCAGCCACTGCAACTTCGTTGGCGGCGTTCATCACACAAGGCACATTTCCACCCTGCTCCATGGCCCTGCGGGCTAGCGGAAGGCAGCGGAAGGTTTCCTCGTCCGGAGCTTCAAAGGTGAGGCTGGGGTACCGCGAAAAATCGAAGCGGGGAAAATCAGAATCGATGCGGTCGGGATAAGCGATGGCATACTGGATGGGCAGTTTCATGTCGGGAAGACCCATTTGTGCCTTCATGCTTCCGTCGCGGAACTGCACGATGCTGTGGATGATCGACTGGGGATGAACCACCACTTCGATTTGCGAAGGATCGAGTTCGAAGAGCCATTTCGCTTCAATCATCTCAAGTCCCTTGTTCATGAGGGTACTGGAGTCGATGGTGATTTTAGCGCCCATGCTCCAGTTCGGATGTCGAAGTGCCTGCTCCCGCGTGATGGATTCCAAATCGTGACGTTTCCGGCCACGGAAGGGTCCACCCGATGCGGTCAGGATGATTTTTTCGATCGGGTTGTGCATCTCTCCGGCAAGGCATTGGAAGATGGCCGAGTGTTCACTGTCCACCGGGTAAATTGGCACCCGTTGTTCGAGCGCCAAGCGGGTCACCAGATCCCCTGCCACAACCAGGGTTTCCTTGTTGGCCAAGGCGATGGGTTTTCGGTGACGAATAGCCGATAAGGTGGGCTCAAGACCCGCAAAACCCACCAGCGCCGTCAGCACGAGGTCGATGCTATCCATGCCCATGAGTTGGGTCAGGGACTCGATACCGCCGTAAACTTTTATGTCTGTGTCCGAAAGCGCTTCTTTTACCAGGCTGGTTTTGGAGGTGTCACAAATCACCACCACATTCGGTGTGAATAGCCTTGCTTGTGCAATGAGCAAATCGGCATTGCTGTTGGCACTGAGGAGTTCGACCTGGAAACGGGTGGGGTTGGCACGTACGACATCAAGTGCTTGGGTTCCGATGGAGCCGGTTGATCCGAGAATGGCAATGCGTTTCATGAGTCGTTGAACAAAACGAAGGTAGCTAAGGTTTTCACGCCGCAGCCGACTGGACCGTATCTTCGTTGCAGCCTATGGATTCCGCCGGTCATTATGTAGTCCTCGGTCTGGGCCCGTCCGCAACTGCGGCCGAGATCCGAAAAGCCTACCATCGGCTGGCGCTCCGGCATCATCCCGACACCAATCCGGGCGATGCTTCCGCCGCTGAGCGCTTCCGTCGTCTTGCCGAAGCCTATCGTGTCTTATCAGATCCGGAACTCCGGGCAGCCTACGATGCAGACGTTCCGGACAGCACTGCTGCAGTCTACCTGGTCTGTGAGGTCGATCGGATCCGGGTCAGTCAAAATGCAGGACTGGAGGTGGTTTTTTCTTTTCCGGCCGAAGGGAGGGCCTTCCAGAAACCCCGGATGCCGGGATGGTTGGTGACAGCAGGCCCAACGGTGGAGCAACGCTGGTATTCCCGATCTGCTGGTGCTTCTAACCGGGAAACGCGATTGCACTATACGCTCGCACCCCTCCAAAGTGGTTTTCTGAACATTCCTGCATGCAGGGTGATGATTCGCGGCAAGCTCTGCTATTCAACACCGGTTCAAATACAGGTTGATCCGGCGGATTGTGTGTTCCGTCCAGGCGATCTTGCCGGAACGAATCCCGTACGCATCCATCTGCACCGCATCCGCGAAATCCGCTCTGGAACATTGCGAAAGACACGCGTTTATGACCGAACCGTGCTAATCCCAAGGGGTGTTCTTGCTTCTTGGTACCACCGAATCGGATCCATACTAGCTTGGAGCTTCCCCTTAATCGGAGCCGGTTACAGCATGGTGCACCAGGGATCCGCATTGCTCGGTATGCTCGCGGGCGGATTGATAGCAGTTCCGGCAATCCGTTCCATGTACAGGCTGGCAGGAGTGAAACCCTTACGTACGACGGCCATGCAGGTTGAAGAAGTCAGACAATTTCTGGACGAGGGGTATATGCCCGGATTGATGCCCCCGATTTCACGCAGGCTTTCGAAACTTCAGGAGTATCTACGGCTTTGGCTCAGTTGATGATGCCTTGGCAGTAACGGCCGAAAACGCAGATGCTGTTTCATAGGCCGTAGTGATCATGTAAAACAACAAAAAGCAAAGTGCCACGCCAATCACTTCCGCAGGTTTTACAAACCCCACAATGGTAATGATGAGTGTATACAGGAACAATTTGGCGGTGGTTGCACCCATGAAAAAACGCACATACGATTTCGCTTCCCGGATGCGGGTATGGAGTCCGTTCAGGATGAACAAGGTGATGCTACCTGTAAGCATGGGAATCCACACGAATCCGGAGTAAAACCACTTTGCAGGCAAAAGCGGTTCAATTGCGACGTAAGCCAACGAGCCCAGAAGTAAGAGAAGTGAGAGTCGGAGCAGGGTTGTGCGCAAAACTTCAGGGTTTTGTCAGGGTGCGTACGAGATAAATCAGGGAGCCGGCTACCGACAGGATCGCGAGAAACAATGTAAAAGCGGGGAAACCTGGTGAGAACTTTTCGTCAAGCCAGGTACCGGCCCATGTCATGAATAGAATTGTAAGGGCCATCTGCAAACCGATGGCCGAGTACCGGAGGTACGAATCAAGCGGTCTTTTCGACGAGCTTTTCGGTGTTTCGCTCGACATGCTTAATGTCCTTGATCACCGATCCCATGCTGCAGTTTCCGGTGAAACTGGCACCGATTTCAACCACCAGTTTACCGGTTGAGATATCACCGTTGACTTTGGCGGTCGATTTTAGAAATAGCATTTCGGTAACCGTTGTCTTTCCTTTGATGGAGCCGGAGATGTCTGCGCTCTGGCACACCACATCACCATCTACCTCACCTGTTGAGCCGATGACTACCTTGGCACGTGAAGTAACCGATCCGCGGATTTTTCCATCAATCCGGACGTCGCCGTTCGATCGGATTTCGCCTTCAATGATGGTTCCGGCACCTATGATGTTGATAACCCCGTTGCCACCGGAATCTGCCGGACGGGTGATGACGCCTTTGTTTTTGAGTTGTTCAAACATGACAATCAATAAGTTGGGTGAATTACAGAAAAACGTGGGCAAATATAATTGTTTTATGGAGAAAAATACAAGCTTTAGGCAGATTTTTCCCGAAAGCTTGAACAGAGGCTATCCCGGATGCGTTCGCCGGGGTCAGGATTCCGTTTTTCGGTACCGTTCACGGACTTCTTCCAGCACCTCCAGAACCCCTCCATACGTAGGGCTTGTGACCAAGCGCATGCGGAAATCCTTGAAGTGATCGAAGCCTTTGAAGTAGTTGGTGTAATGCCGTCGCATCTCCACAATGCCAACAAAGTCACCTTTCCAGCGCATGGAATAATCGAGGTGCGCTTTGCAGGTGTCTACCCGCTGATCGATATTGGGAGGAGGCAGGTGAGTGCCGTGTTCTCGAAAATGTTTGATCTCGTTAAAAATCCAGGGGTAACCGATGCTGGCGCGACCAATCATTACGCCATCCACCCCATAGCGCGCCCTCATTTCGAGCGCTTTTTCCGGTGAATCCACATCCCCATTCCCAAAAATAGGGATGTGGATCCGTGGATTATTTTTCACTTTCCCGATAAGGGTCCAGTCAGCCGCACCTTTGTAGAGTTGGGCCCT
>JAJTFW010000088.1 GCA_021299095.1 Sphingobacteriales bacterium
AGCTGTGCCGGCCGCTATGCGCATGGCTGCACCCAAAGCAGATCCGGGGCTTTATGTTCCGATGGCGCTTGGTGTCACCTTTCCGTTCAACATTACCATTGGTATGCCTGTATATTACATCATCATACAGGCAACGATGCGTTGAGGATATCCTTCAATCCCCCAAACTTACCCGAACTCCACTTCGGCCCGCCCGAAACGCTGAAGCGTACGGACATGTGACTGCAAAGCTTCGAAAACACCCTTGTTTTCCATGTAGGGCAGGCCATACTCCCTGGCCGTCTGTTCCACAATCGGTGCAATAGCCGGGTAGTGCACGTGGCAGATTCGCGGAAAGAGGTGGTGCTCAATCTGAAAATTCAATCCGCCAACGTAATACGATATTAACTTGTTGTTGCGGGAAAAATCAACCGTGGTGTGCAACTGGTGCACGGCCCAGCTGTTTTCCATCGTTCCCTGCTCGGATGGCAGCGGATGGGTAGTCCCTTCCACGGTATGTGCAAGCTGGAAAATAACGGTTAGAATCATGCCTGCCACAAAATGCATCAGCAGAAACCCAGTGATCCACATGCCTGCGCTAAGTTGAGCAACCAACAATGGGATGAACAGCGAGTATCCGAAATAAAACAACTTCGCTCCGACAATACGTGCCAGCGTTATCCGGTTTTCAGCGGCCGTCTGGCCATTCACACCGATCCGCTTGTAGCGTGCGAACTGAATGAAGTCCTTCAACAAGGCCCAATACAGGGTCAGGATACCATAGAACAGAAAGGCATACACCACCTGAAAGCGGTGAAGGCCTTTCACGCGCGTATGCGGCGACATCCGCAGCACCAGTTTGTCAGCAATGTCATCGTCATAGTGGATGATGTTCGTGTAGGTATGGTGCAACATGTTGTGCTGAAGCTTCCAGTTGAATACACTACCACCCACCAGATTCAGAGAATAACCGACCAGGCGGTTCACCCAAGGCAGCGATGAGTAGGCTCCGTGGTTTGCATCGTGCATTACACTCATGCCGATTCCGGCCAATGCCACACCCATCACTACGAAGAGTATCCAGGGCAGAATTCCACCGGGGGCAATCAAGAGCAAGCTCAAATAAATACCCAGGTAACCGCCCACCATTACGATCGTTTTCAGGATCATTTCCAGGTTGGCATGTTTGGAAATGCCACGTTCATTGAAATATTGGTCGATGCGCGAGCGCAGTTCCGCGTAGAACTCCTTTTGGTCTGCTCCGGTGAATTTGAGCTGTTTTTTGAGCGAAATGTCCACTTTTGGGTTTATTTTCCTCAATAGTACGCTTTTATCAGGTTTAAGCCGTATATTTGTCCATCAATTGAACACAGCAAGCCATTTCCGGACTCTCGTCCACGCGTGAAGGAGCTTTACCTGATTCAACACCACTCCTTAATCAACGCTTGCACTCCGTACGTTTAAACACCCCCCTCAATCCTGATCGTAAAGATCACCGGATGTTCAATTCCCCCTGTACACATCATATTCAAATCGCCGGACCCTTTCCGGCATAACACCCAAACAAAATGAAAAAAGGAACAGTAAAATTCTTCAACGAAACCAAAGGATTCGGATTCATCGTTGATGAGAACCGCGAAGAGATCTTCGTACACGTTAGCGGACTTCGTGAGAATATCCGTGAAAACGACACCGTTGTATTCGAAACCGAACAGGGACGCCGTGGCATCAATGCCGTAAACGTGCGCCTGGCTTCTTCTGAGCAATAAGCAAACGCAGTACACGAATTAGTACAGCAGGCCTTTCCACACCGGAGAGGCCTGCTGTTTTTTGGTCCCTGGTTTACCAGTGATGCGTTGCTTTATGGATCAGTTGCTTGAGGATAGAACAGATTTTTAAGTGTGTGACCGTGATGGAGTGGCGATTGATGAGTTGTTTCGTGCAGTTGCCTTGCGTGAGCTGGGAATAAGCGCGAGTGTAGAAGTGCGAACGGTTTATGCGTAGGTAGTGTACTTAAGCGTTTATTTACCGAATACTTGGTGTTGAACCGATATTTTTGTGCCTGGGGAGGAGGAGTGGCGGCCCCCAGCGAAAGTGGTCTGCGAAATGGCCGAAGCAGGGCTCAAAGGAGGGCTTCAAAGGTATCAGACAGCACTGCTTACCTCAGCTATCAGCTCAGCAACTCAAACTCAATCGACAGTCCGTATCGATGGCCAACACAACCCCATCCAATACCCGAAATCCCAGCGTTGATGCGTACTTGCTCGATGGTTGTATGCGCTGTCCTATGGGCGCCACGCCGGCGTGTAAGGTGCATCGCTGGAACTCGGTGTTAGAGGATTTACGATCAATTGTATTATCCTCCGGACTGACCGAAGAACGCAAGTGGGGTGCGCCATGTTATACGCACAATGGAAAGAACATCCTGATACTTGCCGCGTTCAAAAACTATGTGTCTGTCGGTTTCTTCAAAGGTGCTTTGATAAATGATCCGTCGGGAGTCCTGGTCAGTACGGGTCCGAACTCAAATTCAACGCGCGCTTTACGGGCCACAGCCTTGCCCGATGTCAAAAAGCACCGCAAATCCCTGTTGCGCTTCATCCGTCAAGCTATCGAAATTGAAGAGCGGGGAGATAAAGTGCAGCGTAGTGAAAAAAAACCATCCTGGCCTGAGGAATTGCATGAAGTGTTCGAACACGATGCAATCTACAAGCAGGCGTTTTTATCCCTCACTCCGGGGCGTCAACGGGGCTATGTGATACATTTTTCGGGGGCAAAACAAGCCGTTACACGCATGGCACGGATCAAAAAATTCCGGAATCAGATTCTAGCAGGTGATGGCTTGCACGATGCGTACAAACGTACAAGTTGAGCCTTGGTTAGCTCATGGCGTTTTTATGAAATGCCTTGTGGTTAGTGGCAATTGCGTTGACAAAAAATGGGTTTTTTAAACCACGGAGAACACGGACTATTTTCACAGAGAACGCAGAGGCTCCCAAGTGGCTCAACACCCTTCGACTATGGTTCCTGAGCTTAGCCGAAGCACGCTCAGCCACCGGGGCTTCGACTACGCTCAGCCACCGGAAAAATTATCAAATCACCCCGCCGTCAAATAAATCTCCCTCCATCATCCGAAATATCGCCTCAGGTGCTTTTCTGCCCGTTTCCAGTAGGCAAAGAACGAGGGGAAATACCCAGTCACCTCATCACACATCCACTCACGGTGATGCATTACCCCGGTGTAATGGCGTGTGATTGGGTGCTCTCGGAATTGAAATTCCACATCCGGTAGCTGCTGTTGAAGTGATGCGAAGGATTCGCAACGGACGATTACTCCGGGGATGTTACCAGCCAGATCGAGCAGAAAGCGGATGCACTGCTCCGAAACCGGATAACGCCGGAAGTGTTCCGGTTCAAGCAACAGGATGCGAAGGCCTTCTTCCGGAGCGCACCAGGTTGAATCCATGTTGTAGTAGTTGTATAGAAACACTTTACCACGGAATTTTTCCGGAATAGGGTCACTTGCAGGTAGGGTTGTCGACAATTCGATGCCTGTACTATCCGCCAGCACAGCAGGAACAGGCATTTCGGGAAATGATTCGTAGGGTACATCCAAGAACGTATCGGTTTGGGTTGATCCGGTATAGCGGTTGATGTTTTCTTGGTTCGCATAGTATTTCTTCGATGAGAAGCTGCCGGCCACCCATTGCCAGCTGCAGGCATTGCTGGCCCAGTCACCATCGAGGAGGTGGTAATACATCCACTGTGCGCCGTCTATCCAGGCCCGTTGTCCCAAATTACAGTGCAGTGCAGCCGTATACATCCGGCAATGGTTGTGCATGTACCCGGTTTCCGAAAGTGTGCGTATGGATGCGTCAATCGCATCAATGCCCGTTGAGGCGTGTACGATCGAATGGCACAAGCCGGGTCCGATGCAGGGGCTTTGTGTGTGGCGCAGATCATCATCGGGGTTCCTGCTTTGCCACACCCGTTGGTAGAACTCACGCCAGGCCAGTTCGCGCACCAACACTTCCACCTGCCCTAAGTCGAACCCCCGATTGGCTAGGGATTGCAGGATCTGGCGGGTGGAGATGACCCCACGGCTCAGGTAGGGCGACAAGCGGGTGACGGCTCCATTCAGGTAATTGCGACTGGCTGCGTAAGCCTTTGGATCAATCCGATTGAGTTGATTCTGAATATTGGTGATATCTGTTGGGAAAGACATGCTTTTATAACACGTATCGGCAGAAAAAGTTGGTAATGAACCGTATACGACCACTATTTATACATCCTATAACCAGCCGCCCCACTAAAATCCCCTTGCCGGACACTTGGAAAACTCCCGTTTGCTGCCTATTTTTGCAACCCCGCGCACGAAATTCCGTTAAGCGGGAACGTTCTTACCCTAAATTCCCCACCAAGTGCATTAGTCATGAAGTACGCGCTTCGCTTCACTTCATGATGGCTTGAGCCCGGACACTGGTCCTCTTTCTGAACTCCAGAAAGAGGATTATTCCTCCTTAGCTCAGCTGGTTAGAGCACATGACTGTTAATCATGGGGTCCCTGGTTCGAGCCCAGGAGGGGGAGCGTTCTTAGACTGGAGGTCAGAAATGACCTCCTTTTTTATTTCAGACCCTTGTAACTCATTGATAATCTGATG
>JAJTFW010000034.1 GCA_021299095.1 Sphingobacteriales bacterium
CAGCGAATGCTTGTTCAATAAACATTGATCATTGAGTCATAAAAAAAGGGGGGCTATCGGCTCCCCTTTTTCTTTTTCGGGATTTGGATGCGAACTTTGGAACGGGATTTGAAGGTCCCCCTGCCCAATACCAATTCAATATGAACCGCATCATCTTGTCCTCCATCACCTTTGCATGCCTGACGCTACTCTTTGCATGCTCTCCAAAGGTTCCATTTACACAGCAGATTCGTGAACAATATAAACTTAGCCCCGACGAGATGCGGGGAATTCAGTTTTACCTGTCCGACCCTGTTGTACTTCGAAGGATGGAACAAAGCGAACGTGAAAAGAAAACCGAGGAAGGCAAATTGGTCATCGAAAGCGGAAGCTCTCTCGATCAATTGACATTTAAAGCCAATACGCCAGGTCTTGTTGACGGAGTTGTGGATGCAAGCACAATAAAGATTTCATTCGAGGATGGAGCCGAGAAATACATGGTGTTTGGCAGTGCCCGTTCCAGAAACGGATATTATGGACTTCAAGGTTTGCCCGCTGATAATGGTCGAGTGAAAATAAATTATGCAGGGCAATCGTGGATTGCAGGCCGTGGAAGTGAGCAGGCAATTTTGTTGTTCAAGATGAAAAGCGTTCGAAAGTTGCGTGTGAACGACAACGTTGCGAAGGGGAAGAAGTTGTAGTATGGTTTAATCCGCTTTCGCCCTAATGGCTCTCAGGGTTATTATGCCGTGGAATACGACAGCTGCCAGAATGATTGCACTACCAACATAAAATCGTAATCCCAGAAGTTCATGTTCCTGAAACAGGATCATTGCTAGTACAATGCTGTAAAGCGGTTCGAGATTCACACTCAAATTCATGGTGAATGCATTGACATGCTGAAGTGCCTTTAGGGATAGGGTGAATGCCAATGTGGTGCAGATAGCCGATAGAAGGAACAGGTAAATGAAATCATTTGAATCGGGGATGGCGAACCCGCTATTGTTAATTGAAAACCATATCGGAAGACAAAGGCTTAGGAAAATAAAGCCTGTTCCCAACTCAATAAACGAGATCATACCCGGCGAATGAGTTCGGCTGATTCGCTTGTTGAATATGGTAAACAGTGAGGCCAGGAGTGCACTCGCCAGTGATAGTACAATGCCTTTTCCGTGAATTTCCGACCCGGAGAAAATTACGTAAACGCCAAGCGCAACGGTTATTCCCAAAAGCAATTCCCTCCAACGAGGTAGCTTGCCGCTGAGCATGGGTTCGAGAAGTGCGGTAAACACAGCAACGGTGGAAAAGCAAGAGATGGCAACGGATACATTCGATGCTTTAATCGCCCCGTAAAAGGTGATCCAATGCAGTGTGATCAGGGTGCCAATTCCGCTTAAGTGAATCAGCTGATTTCTTGTTGGAAACTGAAATCCTCTGCTGAAATACAGATAGACCCCGGTTGTAATGGAGCTGATTAGCATCCGGTACCATACAAGCAGTCCCTCGTCAAGTGAAATCAGTTTTCCGAAAATTGCGGTAAAGCCCCACAGCACGATTGCAATGTGCATGTAGAGGTAGGCCCTTCGCTCCATCAAAAACGCATGAGTTGCTCGTAAAGCTCCTTTGTCGGTAAACCGACTACGTTATAGTACGAGCCTAGGATGTATTCGATACCGGTCATTCCAATCCAATCCTGTATGCCGTAGGCACCGGCTTTGTCCATCGGGTTTCCAGATGCGATGTAATGCCGTATTTCTTCAATACGCAGGGTTTTGAATGAAACTTCGGTCCTGGCAAAAAATGATTCCGATTTCCGGGTGCTTAAAATGCATACACCTGTGACAACCGAATGTTTGCGTCCGGATAACAACTTGAGCATGCGTTCGGCATCGGCTTCATCCGTCGGTTTTCCAAGAACAAGATCGTCTAGGGTGACTAGTGTGTCGGCAGTAATCACAAGCGTACCTTCAACCAGATCAGGCTTGAAGGCAAGGGCCTTTTTTCGTGCCAGAAACATGGCAGCATCTTCTTTTCTGAACTGCTCGGGAAACGTTTCTTCCACAGGCCGCACATCTACCTCGAACGCTATTCCCATCGAGCGCATCAATTCTTGTCTGCGCGGAGAATTACTGCCCAGAATGATCCGAGTAGAATTGAGTTTTTCAGCCAGCGGGTTGGGATTCATTGTGTTTAGGCGATACCGATTCGAAAAACGACCAGGGAAAGTGTGGCGGCAAACATAACGAATTTGAGAAACCGGCTCGCTTTCCTGAAATCCAACTGGCTTCGGCTTGAGTACACCAATAGATAAACGGTGTACACCATCGGCATTTCAATAAATAGCAGGATATAACTGAACGGAAGTACACTTTCCCATTGGTATGTTAGAATCTGAATCCAGGCCAGGCCGGCCAGCATCAACATCAGGATTGAAGCGGCACACCATGCAGTAATGGTTGTTCCTGCCCGTACGGCTAATGTTCCGCAGTCTACTGATTTGTCGCCCGCCTCGTCTTCGCAGTCCTTCACTAGTTCGCGCGCCAGTGAACCAAAAAAAATGAACACCAAAAGCACTTCCATGAATAACATGATTCCCGCATTCGTTTTGACGAAGGGTTCCGGCAAAATCACAATCAGCGCAGAGAGCGCGCCAAGTAACGCGACAATGGCGTTTCCTAATAAAGGAATACACTGGTACGAGGTGGAGTAGAAATAAAGAAGTCCCGCGCAGATTAGTTGCAGTACGCCGATGTAAGTGTAGCCGCAGATATACTCGAGGTAAAGGCCCCCCGTTACTCCTGAAAAACTCAGCGCGAGGTAGAGGTTGAAAGCCTGTTCCTTACCGATAAGTTCTACTGCAGATTTGGTATCTGGTTTATTGATCCGGTCGGCACGAATGTCTTCAATGTCATTGATGATGTTTCCGCCGGCTGCAATCAGAATACACGATAGGACAAGGATGCCAAATTCGAAGTCGGAGAGTAGAAAGTCTTGATGGGCCTCTTCAAGGAATGGGGCCGCCAGTGCATAGCGAATTGAAAGCTGCAGGATGGCCAGTAGGAGCAGATTAGGCCAGCGAATCAGACGTAGGGCAGCTGAAATCATTCCCAGTCGCCGTTTAGTGTCAGTACCTGTTCAATCACATCACGCACACATCCGGCTCCACCCGCGAAAGGGGAGACGTATTGGCAAATCGATTTGATTTGGCGCACCGCGTCAGACGGGCAGGTTCTGATTCCGCACTTCTTCATCACCTCCAAGTCGGGCATGTCGTCACCCATGTACAGCACATGGTCGAAACCCGTTTGGGTTTTCAGGAGCAGGTTTTCGAGAATGGGCATTTTGTTTTCTACACCGTGATGCACTTCTTCAATACCCAATCGATTGAGGCGGATGGCTGATCCGGGCTGTGAACTGCCGCTGATGATAAAAACCGAGTAATGTTTCTGGACAGCAAGTCTGAGCGCGTAACCATCTTTGATGTTCATCGTGCGCAACATGCTTCCATCAGGTTGTACCAGGAGTTTGCCATCCGTCAATACCCCGTCAATATCGAAAACAAAACAACGGACATGGGCCAGAGCCTCTTTGAAATTCAAATCGTTTGGATTGGTCATCACGGCACTTAAAGAGAATTGAAGTAGGCTTCCAGAGTTTGAAGGTATGCTTTGCCATTCACAAACATCGAGCTGTCGGGAGCTGACGATGATGTGTATTCGTTCAGGTAGCGTTCCTGCGAAAATAAATAAACGAATGACCCTCGCGATTCCCTCCATCCAAATCCAGTCTCATAATTCAGGTAAACCGGACGCGGATTGGACGAAGCGTTCAATAAATCACCTGAAAATGGAAAGGGGGTTTCGGTAAATGGAACCTCAAACCTGTTTAATAAGGTAACCGCAAGATCATGTTGCCCCCCAGCAATGTGTGATCTTATCCCCCTGAGGGAGTCGGGTAGGGCCGGCCCCCACCACAGCATGGGAATACGGTGGCAAGCCTGTTCGTAGTAGCCCCGGCGTTTAGGGAGGATATGTCCATGGTCTGCGATGAAAATAAAGATGGTATTGTCAAACCAGGTCTTTTTGGAGGCTGCCTGTAGAAATCTGCCAAGTTCGTGATCAGTGTATTTGGCAGCATTCCGGAATCGCTCGGCTTCACCTTTTCCTTGGTCGTAGGGAGCCGGCACATCAAACGGCTCATGGCTACTCAAGGTCAATGTCATGCTGAAAAACGGTTGCGGTATCCCGCCAAGATCTTCCTGCAATCTTGCGAACACATCCCCATCTGCAACCCCCCATTTTCCGCGGTGCAGTCCTTGCTCGAAATCCGGTTCTCCAATGAGTTGTTCGAATCCAGCCCTGCGTAAGAAGCTGTTCATATTTGAAAATCCCAGATCACCACCGTAATGGAATGTGGTGGAATACCCGTTTTTTTTCAGAAAATCCGAAAGCATGGGAAGCCTTGCACACTTATCGTTGTAGCGAACCAGGCTACGCTCCGGAATGGAGGGGATTCCACATAATATCGAGGGGAACATGTGGTCCGTCCTCCGCCCGCTGGAATAAATTGAATCGAACAAAAGCCCCGTAGTGCACAGGGAGTCAAATGTCCGTACCGAGCCTTCCTCATGGGTAAGTTGTGCTGAAAGATCTGATGACCAGCTTTCCAGTACGATCAATACGATATTCGGTTTAGGTAGCTTGAATTTTGAGTCGCCTGCCTTCGACGAAGTGGCGTTCAGTTCAGAGAATCGTTTCTTGGCAGCTTCCGCATCCATGAATTTATATCGCTCCGATGACTGGAAAAGGTTTCGGTTGACATTGTCGAACAGGTACCATGCCGGATTCGCAGCGGCATCGTTCAGTGCCTGCACGGTGCAATACCAAGCTCTGCTGTTGTTGATGGGGACTGTCTGCAGCCCTCCGCGTATGAGCACAAATAAACCGAACAATATGAGGGGTATGCTTACGTAGCGATAGGTCTTTGGGGGCTCGGTATGTCGGCTTACATATTTTCTACTCAGTTTGGCACTTGTGAAAACAAGTACAGGGAGCAGTGTCGCAATAAGGATGAGCTGAACATTACTGAGGGATGCGATAATCCCTTTTGGCTCCGTGACGAAGGACACGGCTCTGTAGTCCAGCATGGTCCCCCATGCAGCATAAATGGCCAGGTTGCCACAAAGTATGATAACGCACAACCCGGTGAGAAAGCCATGGATTGCGGATGCGATTCTAAAGAGGGATTGCCTTTTCCAAAAAAGGGATGCAGTCCACATCAAAGTTGGAATAGCGGTGAAATAGGATGAGGCACTTAGGTCGAGGCTAATTCCGTGCACAAAAGACTCCAGTGCAAGCAGTAAATCCAACTCCGGTTGTCTGCTAATTGCAGCAGCAACGAAAATCAGTCGAAAAAAATTGAACAGGATAAAGTAGGAAATCAAGGCACGAACCGGAAAAATCAGTGTTTGGTTCATCCTATCGCGGCGTCTTTGGTTTTGCTTTTTCGTAGTTCACCAACAAGCGCTATGCACTGTCTTGCCTCAGCTGCATCATGTACCCTGAGGATGGATGCTCCGTTGAGTAGTGCAATGGTGTTCAAGGCTGTAGTGCCGTTCAAGGCGTTCTCAGGGCTGGTGCCAAGCACCTTGTTGATCATCGATTTTCTTGAAACCCCAACGAGCAATGGACAACCGATTTGACCCATTCTGCCAAGGTCGGCAAGTAGCCGGTAGTTATCGGAAAGGGATTTTCCGAATCCGAATCCGGGGTCGACAATGATATCAGTAAGTCCGCGCTGGCGGTAGGCGGCTACACGGCTTTGAATTGAGCCGATTACTTCACGGGTCACATCCGAGTATGCGGGTTGATCCTGCATCGTTTTCGGAGTTCCGCGCATATGCATCAGCACGTAGGGTGTGTTGTTTGAAATGGCGATATCCACAATATATGGATCAAGTTCTCCGCCCGAAATGTCGTTGATGATGTCTGCCCCTTCGCGAACCGCTGCTTCTGCAATGCCTGATCTCCAAGTATCTACCGATATGAATGTATCCGGAAATTCGGCCCGAACATGCCGAACTGCTGTTGCCGTCCGCTCCAGTTCTATTTCCGCCTCAATGAATTCGGCCCCGGGTTTGGAGGAGGCACCACCGATGTCCAAAATGTCCGCTCCGCCCTGAAGTAATTGCTCAGCTCGTTTCAGGAGGGCGTCACGATTACTTATTCTGCCGCCATCATAAAATGATTCCGGGCTCAGGTTCAATATGCCCATTACCACCGGGCTCGTTAGGCTCAGCAGCCGGCCTCTGCAATTGATGCTGAAGGGGATTTTCTGGCCTCTGTACTGTGGAAAAACAGGCGGTATACTCATGCAGAGTTCATGGAATTACAAGTATACTTGCACATGTCTTCGAAAACTTCATTGCAGTACGACGAGGCGATTGGTACTTGCAAAGATATCTACCTCAAGAAGATGAAGGATTACGGGAGTGCATGGCGTATCCTCAGGCCTTCGTCCCTTACCGATCAGATTTTTATCAAGGCCCAGCGGATTAGGAGTATCGAAGAGAAAGGTGCGCAACGAGTCCAGGATGGCATTGATGGGGAGTTTGTAGGGATTGTGAATTATGCTGTTATGGCTTTGATTCAAATCGGCTTGCATTCCGACGCCCCCTTGGAACTTTCCCCATCCGATTCCTTGAAGTATTTTGAAGAGCATGTGGCCCGGGTCAAGGCACTGATGATGGATAAGAACCACGACTATGGTGAGGCCTGGCGGGAAATGCGGATCAGCTCATTAACAGACCTCATCCTCATGAAGTTGTTGCGCATTAAGCAGATTGAAGACAACCAAGGTAGCACCCTGATCAGTGAGGGCGTCGATGCCAATTACGCCGACATCATCAATTACGCGGTTTTCGCTCTTATAAAATTGCGCGAGTCAAAACCCTGATCACTCTCATCAGTTAACACACTTATTCCATGAATAAGAAAACGCTCGTCGTCGCACTTCGATTACTGGTCTTCGGACTGTTTATTTTGTCAGCTGTGGCTAAAATGTTCCCCTTGTGGGCATTTGAGAAGCAACTTGTCGATCTGGGCCTCTTCAGTTGGTGTCTTGCACCCTATGCTGCTCGGGCCATCATCGGATTGGAGTTGGCCATCGGGTTTGCAATCATGCAACCACATTTTCTCAAGCGTATTGTCATCCCGGTGACCATCGCTTTGTTGGCCGCATTTTGTATTCACTTGGGTATTGAAATGGTAAAGCATGGTGCAATGAATGGTAACTGCGGCTGCTTTGGCCAGTTGATTCCCATGACTCCCCTGGAGGCAACCATTAAGAATATCTTGACAATCCTGTTGTTGGTCTTTTTATACAGAAATGTCTCTGACAGACCCGCCGGGCAGAATCGGTTTTCCGTATTGCTCATTTTACTGCTAGGTGGTACTTTGTTTATGTATGTAGCATTTCCATTTTGCCCCTGCGGCAAGGAAAAGGTTGCGCCTGTTGCCGTTTTTCCGGAAGAAATGGACGTGGTGGATTCGGTTGCTGATAGCCTTACAGCAGCTGCTGATTCAAATCTGACCTCTCCTGTTCTTCCTTCAAATGACTCCTTGGTTTCAGGGAAAGATTCATTGTCATCTGCTGTGCAAATTGATCCGGGACCTTCGCCGGTGAAGTCCAGATTTAGCAATGCAAACACATTCAGTGGTAAACGGATTAACCTTGATAACGGAAAGCGCATCGTCTGTTTTTTTGCAGCTGGCTGCGATCATTGTCGTGAGGCAGCGCGCGAACTGAGAAAGATGCGTGAAAAGGGGGGCTTGCCTCCGGTTTACGTATATTTCATGGACGAAGAAACCTTCAAGATTCCCGAGTTTTTCGAATTTGCAGGTCGTGAATTCCCTTACACGGTGCTCGATATTCCCACCTTCTGGACGTTGATCGGGCCCGATGGGTCAACACCTGGAGTCTTTTATTTGTGGAATGGGAATATCCGAAACTACTACGTGGGTACAGAGGATAAAGCCTTCAAGCCCGAATTGCTAAAGAAAGCTATCGAGTCCGGTAAGTGATCCGATTTTTTTTCAGCCGCCTTGTTTCTGGGCTCCTGGTTGTTGCGGGAGTTGTGGTGGTTGTGTTCCTGTTGTTCAATGTATTGCCTGGTGATCCTGCCCGGATGGTGTTGGGTCAGCGTGCCGACCTTGCTTCTGTGGAGGTTATCAATCGCGAATTGGGAAGGGATTTACCCTTGGCCAGCCAATTTGTCCTCTACGTCAACGACCTGTCGCCAGTCTCTGTACTGAATGTGGTTGATTCTACATCCAGGGTGTATGCCGATTCCGGTAAATATGGTTCATGGCTTACCGTGACTTACATTGGTGAGCATGCAGTGGTGCTTAAATACCCTTTCCTGCGTCGCTCATATCAGACTCGCGAGAACGTTGGGGCGATGTTGATGGATGCATTGCCGGGAACCATTGTGCTTTCGGTGAGTGCCCTGCTATTCGCTGCAATATTCGGTATCGGCTTGGGCATTTTGTCGGCTCTTTACAAAGGAAAGGTGGCCGATCGTTTCATCTTGTTTCTGTCTGTGACGGGAATGTCCGTCCCTTCATTTTTTGCCGGCATTTTGGTTGCCTGGCTTTTCGGTTATGTAATGAACGACTGGACTGGACTTGAAATGACTGGAAGTTTGACGGAAATCGATCCTTTTGATGGCTCCCGATACAAATGGTCCAACCTGATTTTGCCCACTCTCACCCTCGGTATTCGTCCACTTTCCGTTATCGTTCAGCTCACACGCTCCTCATTGCTTGAAGTAATGGCACAGGATTATATCCGAACAGCAAGGGCCAAAGGGCTGAGTGAGTGGGCGGTGATTTTTGGTCATGCCCTTCAAAATGCACTTAATCCGGTATTAACGGCTATTTCCGGTTGGTTCGGCTCGCTCCTCGCGGGTGCGGTTTTCATTGAGTATGTTTTTGGGTGGAAGGGCGTAGGCAAACTGACTGTCGATGCACTTGAGATGTATGATTTCCCTGTGGTTATGGGATCGGTATTGATGGTTTCCGTGTTTTTTGTCCTCATAAACATGGCGGTTGATATGCTTTACGCCCGTCTCGATCCGCGTGTTAAAATGGAGTGAAATCGAGGCCGGGTTATTAACAAGAGTTTAACCAAAAACAGGCCTTTCCACTTGTTTAACCGTTTCAGGATTGACCTATACTTGCAGGACAAACCAAACGAATCGTCAACGCTATGGTTGATATACGCGAAATCAACGAAAAAATACAACAGGAATCTGCGTTCATTGAATTGCTCAACATGGAGTTGGGTAAGGTGATCGTCGGACAGAAGTATATGCTCGATCGTTTGTTGATCGGCTTGCTTTCAAACGGTCACATCCTGCTTGAGGGAGTCCCCGGACTTGCCAAGACGCTCGCAATCAAAAGTCTTTCCTCATCGATTCATGCTCGCTTTGCTCGCCTGCAATTCACGCCGGATCTCCTGCCAGCCGATTTGATTGGCACACTGATCTACAACCAGAAGTTGGAGGAATTCACGGTACGTAAAGGGCCGATTTTCGCCAATTTCATTCTTGCTGATGAGATCAACAGGGCTCCAGCAAAAGTGCAGAGCGCACTGCTTGAGGCAATGCAGGAAAGACAGGTGACCATCGGTGATCAAACCTTCCCGCTCGATGAACCCTTTTTGGTTCTTGCTACTCAGAATCCGGTAGAGCAGGAGGGGACTTACCCCCTACCGGAAGCCCAATTGGATCGCTTTATGTTAAAGGTCGTTATTGGCTATCCCAGTAAAGAGGATGAACGTATGATTATGCGTCAGAATCTTGCTCAGAATACGCCGGTAATCAAGCCAGTCCTGTCTGCTGACGTAATTCTGAATGCCCGCAAGGCCGTTAGAAGCGTTTACATGGACGAGAAGATCGAGAAATACATTCTTGATATCGTCTTTGCAACACGTTTCCCTAAAGAAAACAACCTTGCCAAGTTGCAAGGGATGATCAGCTATGGTGGCTCGCCGAGGGCAAGCATCAATCTGGCATTGGCATCAAAAGCCTATGCGTTTATCAAGCGGCGAGGATATGTCATTCCTGAAGATGTTCGTGCAATTTGTCATGATGTGTTGCGACACCGCATCGGTTTGAGTTACGAGGCGGAAGCCGAAAACATGAACACGGATGACATTATAAACGAAGTGTTAAATGCCGTTGAGGTGCCCTAAGGGTCAGTTGACATGGAACCTTCCGAACTTCTCAAGCGCGTCCGAAAAATAGAGATCAAGACCAGGGGATTATCTGCTCAGATTTTCTCCGGTGAATACCATTCCGCCTTTAAAGGGAGGGGTATGGCTTTTTCGGAGGTTCGCGAGTATGTACACGGCGATGATGTGCGAAATATCGATTGGAATGTGACTGCCCGATTCGGTCACCCGTACGTGAAAGTTTTTGAAGAAGAGCGCGAACTCAATGTCATGCTGTTGGTTGATATCAGTGCATCCGGCATGTTCGGGTCACGTGACGGGTTCAAGCGGGATTTGGTAACGGAGCTTTCTGCCGTACTTGCGTTTTCTGCCATCCACAACAACGATAAAGCGGGTGTCATTCTGTTTTCCGACCGTATTGAGCGGTTCATTCCACCCAAAAAAGGCAAGACACATATTTTGCGCATCATCCGTGAACTGCTAACAACTGAGCCGGAGGGAAAGGGAACCGATATCAATGCGGCGCTTCGGTACTTGAACAACATGGTAAAAAAGCGGAGCATCGTGTTTTTGATTTCCGATTTCATGGATGCAGGGTATGAAGACGCTTTAAAGGTTGTTTCCAAGAGGCATGACCTCGCCGCGATACGGATTAATGATTTGCGAGAGGCGGAATTGCCAGACATCGGCTTGGTGCGTTTTGCTGATGCGGAGACCGGTGAACGGGTATTGCTGGATACTGGAGATCGTAACGTTAGGCGTGACTATTCAGCATGGTGGAAGCAATCCATCGCGCGTGCACTGGATACATTTGGGCGTGCCGGCGTTGATCACGCTTCGGTGATGACTGGCCAGCCTTATGTACGGGAATTGCTGAACTTGTTCAGAAAACGTGAGCAAAGGGCATGAGGATCTGGAGAATTTTTAAGGTGATTTTGTTTTCGGTAATCTGGCTGAATACTGCTGCCCAGAATGTGGTACCGACCTTGAAGGCCGACACCAACCGTGTTACCCTCGGTGAGGCGTTTACCCTCGAGCTGAAAGCTGCACATCCGGCGGGGCTGAATGTGCAATGGCCAGGGTGGCTTGATTCAATCAGTGGAATTGAAGTTCTTGATCCCGGCGTGCAGGATACACTCGCGACGGATGATCCTGATTTGATTCTAAGGGCTCAGCGTGTACGTGTGATTTCGTTCGATTCCGGTCGCTTTGACATACCACCTGTCTTTTTCCTGTTCAATACTCCATCAGGAAAACTGGATTCAGTGGCTACCGATCGTCTATCAATTACTGTGCAATCATTAGCAGTTGATACCACTCAGGCGATTCGCGACATAAAGCCATTGATCGAATTACCTCCTGATTATACGCTCTTGTTTTACATAATCGGTACCTTGTTTGTTCTGGCCTTGTTGGCATGGCTGCTTTGGCGCCGATATAAAAATCGGCCTGTAAAACATGTACAGGAAATAAAGTCTGTAATCCCTGCCCATGTTCTGGCAATCGCAGCACTTGAAGCACTCGAATCCGAGGGCCTGTGGCAATCAGGTCAGGTGAAATCCTACCACTCGCGCCTCACCGATATACTGCGAAAATACCTCGAAGATCGCTGGCAGCTTACTGCTATGGAGTCGACGACTGATGAATTACTGCAACAATCTTCAACGCTCGGATGGGATCTTAAACTTCGCGAGGGGTTTGAGCGAATCATTCGGCTTGCCGACCTGGTCAAATTCGCCAAGTATATGCCGGTCGCAGATGAAAATCGATGGAGTATGCAGGAAGCGATTCAATTTGTAAAATCCACCGCAGTGTATTCCACACCGCCGGAAGTCAGTCCACGGATTGAAATTAAAAATGGAGATGAACCTGTTGCCTGATTTCGCCTCCTTGCATTTCAAGTCCCCGGAGCTACTTTGGGGTTTATTGATCGTTCCCATCCTGTGGTTCTATCATTTTAGGGTCAAGGTTCCTCGCAGGCCTCATATGACCATTAGCTCTACACATTCATTCTCGCAGCGAAGACCTGGCATTCGTGTACGCTTGGCTGAGTTGCCTGTGTGGCTCCGGGGAATCGCCATCGTCTTTTTAATCATTGCCCTGGCCAGGCCGCAATCTTCAAGCTCAGCTTCAAATGTCAGAACGGAGGGGATTTCCATTGTGCTGGCGCTCGATATTTCGGCAAGTATGTTGGCAGAAGATTTTCGCCCTAATCGCATTGAGGCCGCAAAAAAAGTTGCACGGGAATTCATTGAAGGTCGACCGAACGACCTGGTCGGGCTTGTGGTGTTTAGCGGCGAGGGTTTTACGCAATGTCCGGTTACTACCGATCATTCAGTGTTACTCAATTTACTGAAGGATGTGAAGTCAGGTTGGCTAAAAGACGGTACCGCAATCGGTGATGGCTTGGCGACTGCCATCAACCGTGTAAAGGATGCTCCGACAAAGAGCAAGGTTGTCGTGATTATTACAGATGGGGTGAGCAATGCTGGAGCCATTCCTCCCATGACTGCTGGCGAAATAGCAAAAACATTCGGGGTGCGCGTTTATTCAGTTGGCGTTGGTACAAGGGGAACTGCACCTTATCCGGTTAAAACCCTATTTGGCATTCAATACCAGAACCTGGAAGTTGAGATTGACGAGAATCTTCTTACAACCATTGCGGAGTCAACCGATGGACGATATTTCCGGGCCGTCAATAACCGCAAGCTCGAATCCATATTTGAAGAGATAGATAAATTGGAAAAATCCAAGATCGAAGTCACGGAATTCAAGCGATATACAGAACGCTACATGCCTTTTGCACTAGCGGCATTGCTGTTCTTCCTGTTGGAATTGGTGCTTCGTTACACATGGTTCAAGACGATACCCTGATGGAAGTGTTTAAGTTCGAATATCCTGCCTTCATCTGGCTATTGCTATCCGTGCCGGCTGTTGCAGTCCTTTTCTGGATGGTTCGTCTTGCAAAGCGCAAGTCGATTGCCCGTTTCGGAGAGGTGAATCTCGTTCGTAAACTGAGCCCTGATGCGTCCCTTTCTCGACCTTGGGTTCGTTTTGCGTTGTGCATCACCGCGCTTGCCTTTCTTATCATCGGATTAAGTGGGCCATTGATAGGGTCGAGGCTAGAAGAAGTGAAAAGGAAGGGTGCTGATCTGATGATTGCGCTGGATGTATCCAACAGCATGCTGGCACAAGATTTACGTCCGAGTAGATTGGAAAGAGCAAAGCTCGCCTTGAACCGTCTTATCGATCGGCTGGAAGGAGATCGGATTGGATTAATCGTATTTGCTGGCGATGCTTATGTACAGCTCCCCATTACAACCGATTACAATGCAGCTAAGTTGTTTTTGACGACCATCAATGCCGACATGGTTCCGCGGCAGGGGACCGCTATCGGAGAGGCGATAGCACTTGCACGCGAGTCTTTTTCTGACAGCACACGAAAACACAGTGCAATTCTTGTGATGACCGATGGTGAAAATCATGAGGATGATGCGGTCGGTGCTGCTGCTGAGGCTGCCGCTGCCGGAGTCAAGGTGTATACCATTGGGATGGGGTCGCCGGAGGGTGCGCCAATTCCTCAATTGGTAAACGGTGCCGTGGCTGGTTTCAGGCAAGACAATGCCGGACACACCGTAATCACCAAACTTAATCCTGTAATGTTGTCTGAAATTGCAGATGCAGGTAATGGTAAGTTCATTCGCGCCACGGCTTCAGATGATGGAATAGACCTTGTATTGAAAGAGATGGCTGCGCTCGACCGTAAAGAGTTTAAGGCTAAAATGTATACCGAGTACGAAAACCGTTTTCAGCCATTTATTGCCATGGCCTTGGTGTTGCTTGTCATTGAGTTTCTTATGGGTGACAGGAAAAGTTCGCTGCTTGCACGTTTGAATTTATTTGCCGTACAAAAAGGTCCCTCCAAATGAAATCGCATCAACTTTGGAATTCCTTTAAAGTAGCTGTGCTGCTGCTGGCTTGCTCTACTGCAAGTATTGCGCAGCGCTCAGATATGTCCGATGGCTACAGTGAATACGAAAAAAAGCGTTTTAGGAACGCTGAATCTGCGTATCGTGAGGCCATGCGAAAGGATCCAGCCTTGGATGAGGCTAAACACAACCTTGGAAACGCTTTATACCGTCAAGGTAAATATGAAGAAGCCTCCAATTCTTATGTTGATGCATCGCGAAGTAGCAAGGAGCCGGTAAAGTCATCCTCTTTTTACAATCTGGGAAACAGTTTGATGAAGGCTGAAAAATATGAGGAAGCTGTAGAGGCATATAAGCAAGCACTCAGAACCAACCCTTCCGATCAGGATGCACGATACAATCTAAGTTATGCCTTGCAAAAACTCCGAAGGCAACAGCAACAGGATAAAAACAAGGATAAACAAAAGGACAACAAGGATCAGCAGCAAAAGCAGCAGCAGCAACAGCAAGACAAACAGGATAAAGAGAATAAATCGAAAAACAATCAGTCAGAGCAGAAAGATAAATCCGACCAGGAAAATCAGAAAAACAAATCAGCCCAGCAGCCAAAACTGAGCAAGGAGGAGGCTGAGCGTATTTTGAAATCGATGCGGAACGATGAAAAAAATCTGCAAAAGGAAAAGGCGAAGCGATTCCCCGCTGGTGACGATCGGCCGGTTAAGAACTGGTGATCGCATTCATTTGCTGCAGTATCGATTTACAGATTTCGTCTGCTGTTTTGTGTCCGTCCACATGAATTGACGCTTTTTCATAGACCACATGGCGACTTTTAAGTAGGGAGTTGATTGTTTCCATCAGTTCCAAATCGCTTAAATCCTTGAGTAAAGGTCTGCCGTTTTTTTCTTTGGCGAGTCTGTGAAACAAAATGCCAGGTCTACATTTCAGGTAAATTGTTGTTCCGGTTTCATTCATCCATTCTAGGTTGTTGGAGTGAACCGGACAACCTCCGCCAGTAGCAACGATTCCAACAGCACTTGTCGTAATACTCCTCAATTGGATTGTCTCCAGTTCCCGAAATCGTGCTTCTCCAGACTCCTGAAAAATCCCGGTAATTCCCTGAGGATGCAGCATTGCAATTTCTTCATCCAAATCGGTGAAGGGCGTTCCGGTAAGTGCTCCAAGGCTTCGGCCCACGGTTGATTTACCACTTCCCATGAATCCAATCAGAAAAATCGGCTTGGTTAATACCATCAGCGAGTTGTACTGAACTTCATTCTGTAGTGAGCGTCCGCCCGTCCTTTCATCAGTTCGTTCAGTTTCCCCTTCAGCATGGATTTCTTTAGTGGGGTAAAATGATCGACGGTCAAAACACCTTCGATGTGATCGTATTCATGCTGAATGATTCGGGCTTTGATGCCGGTGTATTCTTCGGTGTGTTGGACAAAGTTCAAGTCGTGGTACCGGATGACAATACTATTCGGCCGTTCAATTTCACCATAAATCCCCGGGATACTTAGGCAGCCTTCGCTACGGCGCCATTTCTCCTTGCTCCGACTGATGATTTCTGCGTTGATGAACGCCTTTTTAAACCCCTCCGATCCGGGGTCATCTTCCTTAAACGGATCCGCATCTACCACAAACAGGCGGATATCCAGGCCGACTTGCGGCGCTGCGAGTCCGCAGCCTTCGCAGTGATACATGGTCTTGAACATATCCTCAATCAGCTGTGGCAGTTGTGGATAGTCGGCCGCGATTGCGTCGCATTTTTTTCGAAGGACGGGATCGCCGTAGGCTACGATGGGGTAAATCATGGTTTCAAACTCAATGATTGCATGTAATCTTGAAGTAGGATAGTCGCACTTACGCGATCCAGCACAGCCTTGTCTTTTCTCGTCTGCCTGGATTGTCCGCTTTGTATCAGGCTTTGAAGCGCCAGTTTTGAAGTGAAACGCTCGTCATACATATGGACGGGCACGTCTGGATAAGATTTTCGTACCCGGTCTGCGAAAAGCTGACTATTCTTCGTGCTTTCAGACGAGGTGTTGTTTAGTCGCTTGGGTTCGCCGATAACAATGGTATCAACGGTTTCTTTGGCGAAATAGCTGTTGAGGTAGTCGAATAAACGGTGGGTGGGCACCGTTTCTAAAGCGGTTGCAATCGTACGGGTAGGGTCGGTAACGGCCAATCCGCACCGTTTGGTGCCGTAGTCGATGGCTAGAATCCGTCCCATGAAGCAAAGGTAGTTACACCGCCTGTCTTTGCATTATTTTCGCAGTGCATGAAAGACATAATCGAAAAAGCCTGGGAAGACAGGGCACTTCTTCAATCTCCTGAAGTTCAACAGGCAATTGCAGCTGTCATTGAACAGCTTGATAAAGGTGAATTGCGCGTTGCGGAACCGCTGGCCGATTCCTGGAAAGTGAATGAATGGGTTAAGAAAGCCGTCATTCTGTATTTTCCGATAATGGGTATGAACACGATTGAGGTGGGCCCATTCGAGTTTTACGACAAAATCCCTTTGAAGAAAGGTTTCAAAAATCTTGGGGTTCGGGTAGTCCCTCATGGACTTGCGCGCTTCGGTGCGTTTTTAGCTCGCGGAGTGATTCTGATGCCCTCGTACGTAAACATCGGAGCCTATGTGGACGAGGGTACCATGGTTGACACCTGGGCTACCGTGGGCTCGTGTGCGCAAATCGGAAAGCATGTACATCTGAGTGGGGGCGTAGGGATAGGTGGAGTGTTGGAGCCCGTACAGGCAGCACCCGTCGTAATCGAAGACCACGTTTTTGTTGGTTCTCGTTGTATTGTGGTAGAGGGGGTGCGCGTTGGTCGTGAAGCGGTACTTGGAGCCAACGTGGTGCTGACGCAATCAACGCGAATCATCGATGTGAGTGGCGATACTCCTGTTGAGCACCGCGGTTGGGTTCCGCCACGCTCGGTGGTCATTCCGGGCTCACTGCCTAAGCGCTTTCCCGCTGGTGAATATCAAGTGCCATGTGCCCTCATTATCGGTCAGCGAAAAGCCAGCACCGATACCAAGACCTCACTGAATGACGCCTTGAGGGACTTTAGTGTGGCTGTCTGATTCTTTCGTTAAAAGAATACCTGCGATTTAATGTGATGCCCGGCGTGCAATGCGAGTATGGGCGTGTTTTCTCGCTGGGCTAGTTGTCGGGTTACGCTTTTGTCGAAAATGCGTTCAAAGAAATTGCGCCTGCGCGCTGATGTGACTAAAAGATCCGTTTTGTTTGCTTCGAGGAATGAGTGAAGACCATGCAAAACGTCATCGTTACGGATAATCAGCTTGCTGATTATCATGTTGGCAGGCAAGGTTCCTGATACCGGATGAAACCAGGCATCCATATCCGCTTCTGCATCTACTCCGAATCGGTCTTCGATATGCAGGAGTGTTAAGGATGCGGAACCCGAATTGAACAATGCTGCAAGTTGTTCAATGGCCTGATGGTCTTCTGTCGATAAGTCTGTGGCAAAAACAATTGATTCGAATCCGGTGTATCGGGCCTGCTGAGGAACCGCCAACACCGGACAAGAGCATCTATTGATCAGGTTTGCGGTGTGACTACCCAACAGCGTATCTCCGATACCGTGAGCCCCTTTCGTTCCCATAACAACCAATCGTACTCCATGTGAGCCTGCGTTCTCACGTATCAATTCAACTGGAAAGCCTGTTGAAGTGCGTACCTCAAACGGAACATCCGGGTACAGGTGTTTTGCCTTGATTTTCCAAGAGGCAAGTTGCTCCTCTTCAATCTGTTCCAATTCTATCGCACTTAGTATTTCGTCCTGCTCCCGCAAGCCGCCCAAGTAAAGCGAGGACACATGGAACAACAATACCGTACAATTGCTCCTTCGTGCATAGTTTGCTGCGAACTCTAACGCGTTTTCAGCTGCTGTAGAAAAGTCCGTCGGAAGGAGGACATAGCTTTAAAATCCTGCGCAATGGCAATCAATTGTAGCCGGAGAAAAGCCCCTAGCCCTTAATTTCGCAGCATGTTAAAAGCAATGCTCTTTATTGACGGTAGCTGGCTTTACCACGTCAGACCGTTTTTGATGAATCTTGATGGCAGACCTGAATTCGAATTGGATTACAAAGCACTGCCTTTGCTTGTGAAGGGTCATTTGATGCAGCAGACGGAAGGTCCTGTGGATTTGGTTCGTACCTATTATTTCGGGATGACCGCTGTTAACAAGCCCGGACACGATAATGTCAGGGAGCGTCAGTTCTATGAAATGCTCAATAAGCGCTGCCAATATCACACCGAGGTGTACGAATTTGATTTCCGTAGCCGCGAAAATGGACGACGTGAGAATTGCCTAGAAGTAGGACTTACCTCTATGGCCATGCTTCATGCCATGCAACCGGGCACCTTCGATGTGGCCTGCATTCTGGCTGGGGATAACGATTATCAACCCATGCTTCGCCAGATTCGTGCATTGGGCAAACGGACCCAGTTGGTTGCGGTGAAAGGCGACAATGGGTTTTATCCGACCCACCCCCGAATGCTCGAAGATTCGAATCTATTCGATTTTCCACCTGTCTTTTTGGATGAACATTTGGACCGGCTGCAATACCATCGGTCCGAGTCGCTGCGTACTTGCGACAGTTGCGGCAAAGAAGAGTTGACCACCTTCACTTCTGATTGGTTTTACTGCCGATCATGCCGCGAAGAGTATCGCTCTATGAAATCACGGCAGCAGGCTCAGGAATCTTGATTGGTTGGGCAGATGCAAGTCAATAGGAACCACCGGAATCGGATTGGACGGTTGACGGGATTCCTATCGCTTATTTTACTTTTTCTCTTCAATTTGGCTCAGGCCCAATCTGGGCATAGAAGGCCGCCCTTCTTAACTGATGAGTCGAGGCAATGGGCTGATAGTGTTTTGGCCGCCCTCGATCAAAGAGGACGCATTGCCCAATTGTTTATGGTCGATGCATTTTCGAACAAGGACTCCCTGCACATTCGCGAAATCGATTCCTTGGTATTGAATCATGGCATTGGAGGTCTCATTTTTTTTCAGGGCGGCCCAGTTCGACAAGCCTTACTGACGAATCGGTATCAGCGTGAATCACGCGTTCCTTTGTTGATTGGTATTGATGGGGAGTGGGGCTTGAACATGCGCTTGGACAGTACACTGCGTTTTCCGAGGCAGATGACCTTGAGTTCGGGTTCGGATAGTCAACAGGTGGCGGATATGGGTCGTGAAATTGCGCGTCAGTGTAGAAGGGTAGGGGTGCATGTGAATTTTGCTCCGGATGTGGATGTGAACAATAATCCTGCAAATCCGATTATCAATAGCCGATCGTTTGGTGAGAGTCCAGCACGTGTTGCAAAGCTTGGCTCTGCATACATGAGCGGATTGCAGTCGGGTCAGGTATTGGCTTGCGCAAAACACTTCCCGGGCCATGGCGATACGGATGCTGATTCACATCATGCCTTGCCCGTCGTTAATGCCGATAGGCCTCGCCTCGATACACTGGAGCTTCGACCCTTTGCGGAGTTGTTCAAGAATGGTGTGGGCTCAGTGATGGTTGCACACCTCAGTGTCCCGGCCCTTGATACAGCTGCGAATTTGGCCAGCACGCTTTCTCCGATAGTTGTGCGGAATTTACTGCAGGATTCCATGGCGTTTGAAGGACTAATCTTTACTGATGCCCTCAACATGAAAGGCGTCGCAGCCTATTTCAAGCCTGGAGAGTTGGAGTTGAAGGCGCTTCTAGCCGGAAATGATGTCCTGTTGTACTCTGAGAATATTCCGGAAGCCATACGCATCATCGACTCCGCTCTTGCTTCCGGATTGATTTCTAAGGAGCGGATTGATTCAAGTGTTCGCAAGATACTTCAGGTCAAATACTGGGTGGGTTTAAACCGGGATTCCGGCCTGGTGCAAATGGACGGACTCATGCGTGATCTGCAGTCAGCCTCCGCCGACTACATGGTTTATAACATGTATGAAAAAGCGCCGGTCCTGCTCCGTAACAAACATGCGGTGGTTCCGATGTCTGCTTCATCGCGATTTTGCATGGCCTCAGTGGTGATAAACGATGTTGCCGAAAATCAGTTTCAACGTCAACTTTCCGCCTTCTCGCCTGTCGATTATTTTTCGCTCAAGAGAGATGCATCGCCAGCTGTGCTTGACTCGTTGGAGCATGTCCTGAAGCAATACGATCGCGTGGTGGTAAGTCTGCACAATACCACAACGAATGCCTCAAGGAATTTCGGACTTACTGATCAAGTGATTGAATTTGTGAGAAGAGCTTCCGCTCATAAGGGACGCGTGTTTGTCCTGTTTGGAAATCCATACATCTTAGGCAGGTTGGATAAACTTGATGGCTTTGATGTGGTTGTTCAGGCTTACGAAGATGTTCCTTTTCTCCAACGGCAGGTTGCACAAAAGCTGTTCGGGGCTGATGTGTTTTCGGGTAAAATGCCTGTAACGGTGAACGATGATATCCGATCGGGTCAAGGTCTGCTCACACGGACTAGGCGGGTGCTTCGATTTGGTCCGGCCGAGTCTGTTGGTTGGAATTCGACTGCGTTGGGGCGCATCGATAGTCTTGTCAATACTGCAATCCGTGATTCGGTCATGCCCGGCTGTCAGGTTCTTCTGGCTAAGAACGGAACAGTTGTGTACGAAAAGGCCTTCGGATATCATACCTACGATTCCCTGCGCCAGGTTCGAATCCAAGATGTTTACGACATTGCTTCGGTCACGAAGATTGCGTCTACAGCCTTGGCCTGTATGTGGTTGGTCGATCGACATAAACTTGATTTGGAAGCAAAAGCATCAAAGTATCTGCACGCTTTACGACACACCGATAAGAAAAACATCACCATAAGGCAGTTGATGCTGCACGAAGCCGGACTTAAAGCGTGGATTCCCTTTTGGAAGGAGACTTTTCGCGATGGCAAGCCCGATTCTGCCTACTACCGCACTACTCCCCAACAGGGCTATACGCACAAGATTACCGACAGTTTGTTTCTGCGGGATGATTACGCGACACAGATTTGGTCTGATATTCTAGTCTCTCCAATCGAGACACCCGGTAAACTTGTTTACTCTGATATCGGTTTGATTATTCTTCAGAAAGTGATTGAGAAGGTGAGTGGCAAAGAATTGGGTCAGGTTGTTCAGGATGCATTTTACAAACCGATGGGTTTATGGAACATCGATTATTTACCTTCTCAGACTGTCCGTTCAGAAAACAGTGTGCCGACTGAGGTTGATACCGTGTTCCGTCGAGATACGATTCAGGGCATTGTTCACGACCCCTGCGCGGTCATGCTGGGCGGAACTCCTGGTCATGCTGGACTTTTTTCGGACGCTCGCTCAATAGCCGTTTTGATGCAGATGTTACTACAAAAAGGTAGCTATGGTGGCAAGCGATTCATTGCTGAGAATACAATAAGTCAGTTCACAAGCAAGGCTTCAACTTATCCCGGCAACCGGCGTGGACTTCTTTTTGATAAACC
>JAJTFW010000035.1 GCA_021299095.1 Sphingobacteriales bacterium
TTACAGGCGTGCAAACGCCTTTTCGGTTCGCTATGTCCGCGACGAGCCCGCGTATTAAGCCGGGTTTACTGAGTGGAATCCGGATCAGTTCCGGCATCCGACACATGCTGCTTGCCACCTTCTGGTTTTCCCTGATGTATGTGATGGTGAAATCCTTGGCGCACCTTCCAACCTTCGAGCTGGTGTTTTTTCGCTGCGGGGTGGCAACTGTACTTGGATTGATTGCTTTACGTACTCAACATGTGAGTCCCCGGGGGAGTAATCCACGTCTCCTGTTTCTTCGCGGACTTTTCGGCACACTCGGACTGGTCACGTTTTTTTACACGGTTCAGCGGATGCCCATGGGAACAGCTGTGACCATTCAATACCTTTCGCCGGTATTCACGGCTATTTTAGGAATGTTCATTCTCCGTGAAACGGTGAAGCCTGTTCAATGGCTCTGTTTTGCCCTCGCATTCGCCGGAGTACTCCTGATCAAGGGCTTTTCCACCGATATCACCTGGAGCCTTTTGGCTGTTGGAATCGCATCGGCTTTTTTCTCCGGGTTGGCCTACAATACGATTCGGGTTCTGCGCGAAAAAGAGCACCCGCTGGTTGTTGTGCTCCATTTTCAGTTGTTTGGAACCCTAGTAGGCGGACTTGCCCTTTTTTTCGACTGGGAAACGCCCGCATGGTCTGATTGGCTGCCACTGATTTTGATGGGCGTTTTTACCCAACTCGGACAAGACAATCTCACGCGTTCCTTGCAGCAGGAACAGGTTGCCCGGGTTTCTTTGTTGAATTATCTGGGCGTGATATATGCCCTGCTGTTCGGCTGGTTGATTTTCGGCGAATGGCCTTCCACAACCGATTTTCTGGGTATTGCTGTCGTTCTGGGAAGTGTGCTCTTTAGCGTCTGGATGGGCGTCAGAGCACGGGGTCAGGCTTGAGCAGCCCGTTTTTCCCTCCACATTTTACCTAATTTCGCACCTTCATTATGGCAGGCTATCCCGAATACGAATCACTGCGTTTGCCCGACCTGGCCGAGGAGGTCCTGAACCATTGGCAGGATCGGCGCATCTTTGAGCGTTCCATTGAGGAACGTGCTGATCGTCCGCCTTTTGTTTTTTATGAAGGCCCGCCCTCCGCAAACGGACTTCCCGGAATCCACCATGTGATGGCGCGAACCATCAAGGATATTTTTTGCCGGTACAAGACGCAGAAAGGGTTTCGTGTAAGCCGCAAGGGAGGTTGGGATACCCATGGTCTGCCCATCGAAATCAGCGTAGAAAAAACCCTGGGTATCAGCAAGGAGGACATCGGAGAAAAGATCAGCATTGAAGATTACAACGCCGCATGCCGCCGCGAAGTGATGAAGTACAAAAATGCATGGGACGACCTCACCCGGAAAATGGGCTATTGGGTCGATCTTGAGCATCCCTACATCACGTTCGAAAACGCATACATTGAAACCTGCTGGTACCTGCTCAAGGAACTCCACAAAAAGGGTCTCCTGTACAAAGGATATACGATACAGCCATTTTCCCCTGCTGCCGGAACCGGCTTGAGTTCGCACGAACTTAACCAGCCTGGAACCTATAAGTTGGTAAAAGACACTACGGTGGTTGCACAGTTTGCAGTCACCAAAGATGATCGCTCTACATTTCTGTTTTCAGTGAGCGATGCTCCGGTATACCTCTTGGCTTGGACCACTACTCCCTGGACTCTCCCTTCCAATTCGGGCTTGGCCGTCGGAGCAGATATTGTCTATTGTGCCGTCAGAACCTTCAATCCGTACACCTTTGAGCCTGCTACGGTCGTTTTGGCCCGGGATCTCCTGGCGAAGCATTTTAATCCCAAGCACGAAACCTTGTTATTGGATGAATACCAGCCGGGCAGCAAGGCGATTCCCTATAAGGTGCTGGGGGAATGGAAGGGTTCCGATTTGCAGGGCATTCGATATGGGCAGTTATTGCCCTATGTCACGCCTGATGGCGATGCCTTCCGTGTGGTGTGCGGTGACTTTGTCAGTACAGAAGATGGTACGGGAATCGTACATCTTGCCCCCACTTTCGGCAGCGATGACTTCCGGGTGGCCCGCGAACACGGAATTCCTGCCGTTTTGGTCCATGACGCACAAGGCCGTCCTGCTCCATTGGTCGACCGCCGTGGCCGCTTTGTGTCTGAAGTGATCGACTTCGCTGGTGAAGCTGTCAAGGAGGAATACCTCAACGAGACTGAAAAAGAAGAGCGTCGAATTGCTCAGGGCCGGGACAAATACCTCGGCGTCGATGAGCGGATTGCCATCAAGCTCAAGCAGGAAAACAAGGCTTTCAAGGTTGAGAAATACGAGCATAGTTATCCCCATTGCTGGCGGACTGACAAGCCCGTTTTGTACTATCCCCTGGATTCGTGGTTTATTCGCACAACGGCCTGCAAGGATAGGATGATTGAGTTGAATAAGACCATCAATTGGAAGCCCGAAAGCACCGGGACCGGGCGGTTCGGTAACTGGCTTGAAAATCTGGTAGATTGGAACCTTAGCCGTTCCCGTTATTGGGGAATTCCATTGCCGATTTGGCGGAGCGAGGATGGAGAGGAGAAGTGTATCGGCTCATCCGAGGAACTCGCACTTGAACTCAAGAAAGCTGTCGCTGCCGGCTTCATGGATGCCTCGGTTCTGCATAACCTTGATCCCGGGTCTTCCGCTTTTGATCTTCATCGTCCCTATGTGGATCGTGCTGTACTGGTGTCCTCTTCCGGCAAACCCATGGTGCGCGAAACCGACCTCATTGATGTCTGGTTCGATTCGGGTGCCATGCCCTACGCGCAGTGGCATTATCCTTTCTCACTTACCGACCTGAGCGGCGTATATCCTGCCGATTTCATTGCTGAGGGTGTTGACCAGACACGCGGCTGGTTCTTTACATTGCATGCCATTTCGGTGATGCTGTTCGATTCAGTTGCTTTCCGTAATGTGGTTTCCAACGGATTGGTCTTGGATAAGAATGGCAACAAGATGTCCAAGCGCCTAGGCAATGCTGTTGATCCATTTGTGACGCTCGATACGTACGGACCGGATGCCACGCGCTGGTACATGATCAGCAATGCTCAGCCTTGGGACAACCTTAAATTCAATACGGATGGTATTGCCGAAGTACAACGTAAGTTTTTCGGTACACTATACAACACCTACGGATTCTTCGCGCTCTATGCCAACATTGACGGATTCTGTTACGAGGATTCCGACATTTCAGCATCGGAACGTACCGAACTTGATCGTTGGGTGCTTTCGCTCTTAAACTCACTCATACGGGAGGTCGATGAAGCCTATGGTGATTATGAGCCCACAAAGGCAGCTCGCCTGATCCAGGATTTCGTCACCGAGCACCTCAGTAACTGGTACGTTCGTCTTAGCCGGAGGCGATTCTGGAAGGGAGATTACACCGACGATAAAAAGGCGGCCTATCAAACCTTGTATACCTGTCTCGATACCATCGCTCGACTGATGGCTCCTGTGGCTCCGTTTTTCGCAGAGCGCCTCTACTCCGATCTAAATGGAGTGACAAAAAAAGACAACAATGAGTCCGTTCATCTGGCTGATTTTCCATCAGCTGATACTACGCTCATCGATAAAGAACTGGAGGAGCGCATGCAGCTTGCCCAGGATATCACCTCTATGGTGCTTAGTCTCCGTAAAAAAGTCAACATCCGGTGAACGTCGAGGAGATCTCGTTTCTGGAAGAGGGTAGCACTTTGCTGGTGAAGCGGGTTAGGCCCAATTTCAAGGCCCTTGGTCCAAAAGCAGGAGGGCTCATGAAACAGCTTGCAGAGCGCATCAATGGACTCACCGCAGATGAAATCGCCTTCCTTGAGCAAAACGCCCTGTTGCCATTGCGTTTTGGAGAAGCGATTTTCGATTTGGCGCTCGAAGATGTAGATATTCTGCACGACGATATTCCGGGGTGGCAGGTCGCCAGCCAGGGACGCCTTACCGTTGCACTCGATACGACTATCACGGAAGCCCTCCGTGAAAAAGGCTTTGCCCGCGAACTGATTAACCGCATTCAGAACATCCGAAAGGATATTGGTTTGGAGGTGACGGATCGTATTGATGTGAAAATCAAGGCCACGGACTACATCCAAGCCGTGGTGCGCAGTAATTTCGACTATATTCGCAGCGAAATTTTAGCTACGACCCTCGGCTTTGAGGAGGCTCTGGATCCAGTTTCTTCCCATTCAGTCGAACTCGACGAACAAACACCGATTCTTTTAACCGTTCATAAATCAAGTCATGGCCACTAAGAAATCAGCCAAGTCAACCAAGAAGGCCTCTCCGTCAAAGAAAGCTCCTGCCAAGAAGGCTCCCGCTAAGAAAGCACCCGCCAAGAAGGCACCTGCTAAAAAGGCACCTGCCAAGAAAGCGCCTGCTAAAAAAGCACCTGCCAAGAAAGCTCCGGCGAAGAAAGCCCCGGCTAAAAAAGCGCCAGTGAAGAAAGCACCGGCGACGAAAGCCCCGGTTAAAAAGGCTGCGGTCAAGAAAGCACCAACGCCTAAGGCTCCTGCTAAAAAGGTAGTTGCGTCTAAAGCTCCTGTCAAAAAATCTGCAGTGGCAAAGGCGCCAGTCAAGGTCGTTTCCAAAGCCAAGGCTGCATCCAAGCCGGTTGTCAAAAAAGCGGAAGTCAAAAAAGCCGTAAAGCCATCACCAACTACCGTAGCACCCTCTAAGTCACAACCTGCAAAGGCTCCAGTCAAAGCAGTGGCAGCGCCCAAGGTAGTAGCCAAGCCCGCCAAGGTTGCTAAGCCCGTTGCTCCAAAAGTTGTCACTCCCGTTGTGCAAGCCATGCCCGCACCCCCCCGTCCCATCGGACCTAAGGTGTCGCCATTGCCCCCCAAGCAACTCACCACCGAGCGCTATAGTGATGCGGAATTGAAAGAATTCAAGGCGCTGATTCAGACCAAACTTCAGGATGCGCGTGAGGAGTTGATCAACCTGCAGGCACAGATTGTCAATGTAAACGAAAACGGTACGGATGACACAGGTGCCGCTTTTAAAATGCTCGAGGACGGATCTGAAACCTTAGCCAAGGAAGAAGCTGCGAACCTTGCAGCCCGTCAGAAGAAATTCATTGAGCAGCTCGAAGCCGCTTTGGTGCGTATCGAGAATAAAACCTATGGTATTTGCAGGGTGACAGGTAAGCTCATTCCCAAGGAGCGACTGCGTGCGGTTCCCCATACGACCCAAAGTATGGAAGCCAAACTGCACCAGTACCGCGATTGATTCACGGCCATTACTACAATCATGATCTGGAGCTTGTGTGAATGCACAGGCTCCAGATGTTTAAGACCTACCAATTGAAACGCGCTCTCGCCATCATCATCGGCATATTGGCACTCGACCAGATTTTTAAAATCTGGGTTAAGACGCATATGTATCTGGGGCAGGAGTTTGAGATTACACCCTGGTTTTTTATTCATTTTACCGAAAACAACGGGATGGCCTTCGGAATGGAGTTCGGGGGTTCGTACGGAAAGCTATTTCTAAGCCTCTTCAGGATCGTGTTTGTGGGAGGCATGATTTGGTACCTGCGGAAATCTGTCCGGGAACAGGCAAGTATGTTGTTCGTAACCGTGCTGTCTTTGATTATCGCAGGTGCCATTGGAAACATCATCGATTCTGTTTTGTATGGTTTTCTGTTTAGCTCCAGTGAATACGGTCTTGTAGCTGAACTTCTGCCTGCCAATGGTGGTTATGCGACACTTCTTCATGGCAAAGTGGTCGACATGCTTTATTTCCCGCTTTTCGATGGTTTTTTTCCGGAGTGGTTTCCGTTTTGGGGCGGAGAGTATTTTCAGTTTTTCAGGCCCGTTTTCAATCTTGCCGACGCCTCCATCAGTTGTGGTGTATTTCTCTGGATACTCTTTCAACATAAAATGATGCCACCGGATGCGTCCAAAAGCAGCGAGGGAGAGGCGTCAGACAGTACAACCAGTGCGGTAGTCTGAGTTACCCTTGACGGGTTTCGTTGCCGAGTAGGTTTTTTGCGGCAGTTTCTACTTCTCCAATCGTAATCCGCTCGATGCATGGGTTACCGGCATATTTGCAATGTACCTGGTCACAGGGATTACATTCCAGCACATGATGTACATACCGGGTGTGTGCACCCACCGGATGAAAAATCGGGTCGCCCGGCCCAAACAAACCAATTGAGCGGGTTCCTACAGCCGATGCGATGTGCAAGGGTCCCGAGTCATTGCCTATAAATAGTTGAGAGCGGCTGCAAAGGGCTGCAAATCCCCTGAGTGAGAGTTTTCCGGCTGCTACACGGAGCGTAGGACAGCCCGCGCGAATGAGTTCTTCTGCGTCTGTTGCATCGTATTGGTCGCCTACGAGTACGGGTTCCAACCCGTATCGCTGATGCAGCAGGCTGAGCAATTTTGCAGCACGTTCAAGCGGCCATTTTTTCAGTTTCCGGCGAGCTCCTGTATGAATCAGTAAAAACGAATCTAGCTGTTCCTGACGGATGAAATTTTCCGCTTCTGCATGGTCGGCCACATCAAGATATAGCTGGGGTTGTGTTACTTTTTTATCCTCCGAAACCAGCGGACGTACGATCTCCCAGGCCGTGTCGGATTCGTGTGGATGGCGTCCTGAGCGCCGTTGGCGAATACGGACACTTCCACGGTCAAGTCGCAAACGTGGCACATGTGTAAGTGCAAACCAGGTGCTGGCCGGAGTTCCCCTCAAATCAACCACCAGATCATAATGCGGCTCCAGTTCACTGTAGGAAGTGATTGTGCGATGTACGTACGGATTCCCTTTCAGTAGCTGAACGCCAAATCCCTTGCACAATACAGTGATGTGGGCTTCAGGTAGGCTACGGCTGAGCATTTCATATACCGGTATGGAATACATGAAATCACCGATTTCGTCTTCCTTGAAGCAGACAATCGAACGGATTTCTACCGGATTGGCCGAACGGAAGGTCCGGATAGCCCCGCTCAAGCCTGCAGATGCCAGGTAAACCGCCCGGTCGAGCCATTGCTTGGCTCGCATCGACTTTTCCATTCGCGCAATGTTAGTGATTTCTAATTAGTTGGCTATTTATTGCTGTTTCATAGGTCATTTTGACTATATTTGCGCCAGCGTTTGAGAGAGGGGACAACAGTCCCCTCTTTTCGTAATAGAAAGACCATGGTTGGAGCCGACGACATCAAAGCACTGGTGGTGGAGCATTTCCAGGGAAGCAACTGCTTTCTGGTGGAAGTAAAGCTTTCGCCCTCCAGGCTTGTGGTGGCGGTGGATTCGCCAACCGGAATCACGATTGACCAGTGCAGTGGCTTGAGCCGTTTCCTCATCAACACGCTTGAGGACAGCGGGTTCCTCGAGACCCACGAAATCGAAGTCGGGAGTCCCGGCATGGATTCGGCACTGATGGTGCCTCAGCAATACCTGCGCCGCATCGGACGTGAGTTGCGCGTCTTTGATGCTGAATCACGCGAAACGACCGGTGTGTTGAAGGAGGTTCGCCCAGATGCCATCGTACTGCTCGAAACCAAAACGCGGAAAGAAAACAAGAAAAAAATCACCACGGAACACCTGCATGAAATTCCATTCGCGCAAATCCGTGAAGCCAAATTGATCATCAACTATAAATTCAAATAAGTCCAATGGACCATCAGGTATTGATTGAATCCTTCTCGGAATTCAAGGAAGTCAAGAGCATCGACAAAGCAACGATGATGAGCATCCTCGAGGATGTAATCAAGACAACCCTCCGTAAGCGGTACGGGACATCCGATAATTTCGATGTCATCATCAACCTCGACAAGGGTGATCTTGAGATTTACCGCAACCGTACCATCGTGGAAGACGGAATGGTTGAAGATGATGCGACCCAGATCGCTTATTCGGACGCCATCCGGATCGAACCCGATTTTGAAGTTGGCGAAGACCTGACTGAAACTGTCAGACTCGGTGATTTCGGCCGCCGTGCCGTGCTTGCCCTCCGACAGAATCTGGTTTCTCGAATCTCGGAACTTGAGAAGGATGCCATCTACCGGAAATACAAAGACCGTGTGGGCGAAATCATGACTGGTGAAGTGTACCAGATTTGGAAAAAAGAAATCCTACTGCTCGATGACGAAGGCAATGAATTGATTCTTCCTAAGCCCGAAACCATTCCCGCTGATTTCTTCAAGAAAGGTGATGCCGTTCGTGCGGTTGTACTCCGTGTTGAGATGTTGAATGCCACACCAAAGATCATCCTGTCACGTACTTCTCCGGTGTTCCTCGAGCGCTTGTTCGAACAGGAAGTTCCGGAAGTGTTCGATGGACTCATTACCATTAAGAATATTGTTCGCGAACCCGGTGAACGCGCCAAGGTGGCTGTTGAAAGCTACGATGACCGCATCGATCCTGTAGGTGCTTGTGTGGGAATGAAGGGTTCACGTATCCACGGCATTGTTCGTGAGTTGAGGAACGAGAACATCGATGTAATCAACTTCACCAATAACCTGCAACTCTACATCACGCGTGCACTCAGTCCGGCGAAAATCACTTCGATGAAAATCGACGAGGAGACACACCGTGCCTCTGTGTTCATGAAGCCTGATCAGGTATCCCTGGCCATTGGTAAGGGCGGACACAACATCAAATTGGCCGGCCGTTTGACCGGTTATGAAATCGATGTTTACCGTGATACTGAGGACGAAGAGGAGGATGTCGACTTGGATGAGTTTACAGACGAGATTGATGAATGGATCATCAACGAGTTCAAGACCATCGGTTGCGACACAGCGAAATCGGTGCTGGCCATTCCTGTGGAGGACCTGGTGAAGCGAACGGATCTCGAGGAAGAGACCATCCGCGAGGTTGTCCGCATCCTTCGCACCGAGTTCGAGTGATGGACGCGGCCTGAATACGGTGTGCTGTGCGATGCGGCAGCCACCGACCCCGGTGGGGTGGAGACGACCGGCATCCGTACACTACACAACAGAATAAAAAACCGAAACCAAACCAATGACTGAAGAAAAATCACTGCGCCTCATCAAGGTAGCCAAGGAATTCAACGTGGGTATTCAGCACGTTGTGGAATACCTCGAGACCAAGGGCGTCAAGGTGGAAAGCAGTCCCAATGCCAAAATTTCCATGGAGATGTATGTGCTTCTCCAGGAAAAGTACCAGCCGGATCGCCTCGCTAGGCTCGATGCCGAAGAGGTTACGCGTGAGAAACTTAAGCGTGACACTGTTACCATCGAGCAGAAGCCTGCTGGTGAAACGAAATCGAACGCTACCGAGGGCGACAACGATGTCGACCTGAAAAAGAGCCTCGAAGAAATTAAGCTTTCGGCCACCGCCACCAAAAAGCGCAGCACCAAGAAAGCCGAACCTGAGCCCGAGCCTGAAGTCATCAAGGCGAAAGCCGAGGTGGAATCACCCAAGATTTTGGGCAAGATCGAACTCGAGCCCAAGGGTAAAAAGAAGACAACCAAGGCTGCCGTTGAGCCCCCTGCCGAAAAGACTGAGGCAGAACCCAAAACGACTGATAAGCCAATCGCTGCTGCAAAAGCAGAGGAGCCGCCGGTTGCCGAGCAACCTGTAGCAGCACCACAGGCAGAAGTTACTCCACCGGTTGCTCCAGCTCCGGCTCCGGAAAAACCTGCCACTGAAGTACCATCAGCTCCCGAGCACATCAGTGTGAGAGTTGATAAACTTAGCGGACTGAACATCCTGGGCAAGATCGAACTTCCGGTCGAACAGCCCCGCAAGAAGCCCGTTGCATCTTCGTCCGATTTTGAGGGTGATAAGCGCAAACGCAAACGGAAAGACAGCGGTACAACCGGTGGAGGACCAGCCACAGCAGGTGGTCGCCCAGCACCAGGCGCTCGGCCCGGACAACAAGGGCCAGGCGGTCGTCGCGATACACGGCCCGGTCAGCGTGGAGGTGGTCCTCCTGCACCCAAGGCCGAACCGACCGACAAAGAAATCCAAGATCAGATCAAAGCCACACTTGCACGTCTGAGTGGTGGTGGAAAATCAAGAGCTTCCAAATTACGCCGCGAGAAACGCGACCTGCATGCGCAGCGCCAGGAAGCACTTGCTGAACAACAAAGCGAAAAGCTCATAAAGGCAACTGAGTTCGTTTCTGCAAACGAATTGGCAAAAATGATGAACGTGCCGGTGAATCAAATCATCAGCACCTGTATGAGTCTCGGACTTTTCGTGTCGATCAACCAGCGACTAGATGCGGAAACCATTTCGGTTGTAGCGGAAGAATTCGGTTACAAGGTTGAATTCGTTTCGGCTGATGTACAGGAGTCCATCCTGGATGAAGTGGAAGATCCCGATACACTTGCCTCAAGAGCACCCATCGTCACTGTCATGGGTCACGTCGATCACGGTAAAACATCTTTGCTCGACTACATCCGCAAGGCCAATGTGATCGCCGGTGAGGCCGGTGGTATCACGCAGCACATCGGTGCCTACGAGGTGACCCTGGAAGGTGGACGTAAAATCACTTTCCTCGATACGCCGGGTCACGAAGCCTTTACGGCTATGCGTGCCCGTGGTGCCAAGGTGACCGACGTGGCCATTATCGTGATTGCAGCGGATGATGCCATCATGCCTCAGACGCGTGAGGCCATTAATCACGCTCAGGCTGCCGGTGTTCCAATCGTATTCGCCATCAACAAAATTGATAAGCCCGACGCCAATCCCGAGAAAATCAAAGAGCAACTTGCTTCGATGAATTTCCTCGTGGAGGACTGGGGTGGAAAATACCAGAGTCAGGAAATTTCTGCCAAGAAGGGATTGAATGTAGAGAAGCTCCTCGAAAAGGTTATCCTTGAAGCTGAGCTCCTCGATCTCAAAGCTAATCCCGAACGGCTTGCAAAAGGTACGGTGATCGAATCCTCCCTTGATAAGGGCAGGGGTTTTGTGACAACCGTACTCGTGCAAACCGGAACACTTCGCATGGGCGATGTCGTTCTGGCTGGATGCCACA
The DNA here is from genome assembly GCA_021299095.1 of Sphingobacteriales bacterium. Lineage (GTDB taxonomy): Bacteria > Bacteroidota > Bacteroidia > AKYH767-A > OLB10 > JAJTFW01. The sequence continues at coordinate 10,986 of JAJTFW010000035.1, forward strand.
GCGGCCGTGTGAAAGCCATGTTCAATGAGCGTGGTAACCGCATCAAGGAAGCGGGCCCTGCAACACCTGCGATGATTTTGGGTATGACCGGTGCAGTTCAGGCCGGTGACCAGTTCAATGTAATGGAAGACGAACGCGAGGCACGCGATATCGCTAATAAGCGTTTGCAGCTTCAGCGTGAGCAGGGTATCCGTACGCACAAACACATTACACTCGATGAAATCGGACGTCGTCTGGCCATCGGAAACTTCAAAGAGCTGAATGTGATTGTGAAAGGAGACGTGGATGGATCCGTTGAAGCACTCGCCGATTCGTTGCTGAAGCTCTCAACACAAGAGATTCAGGTTAATGTCATTTTGAAAGGCGTTGGTCAGATTTCCGAATCGGATGTTATGCTGGCTAGTGCCTCCAATGCCATCATCATCGGCTTCCAGGTTCGCCCCAGTGGAGGTGCGCGTAAACTCGCTGAGCAGGAGGAAATCGATATCCGCCTGTACTCGATCATCTACGATGCTATCAATGAAGTGAAGGCAGCCATGGAAGGCATGCTTGCGCCTGAATTCGAGGAGAAGATTGTTGCCAATGTCGAAGTACGTGAGACGTTCAAGATTCCGAAAGTCGGAACGGTTGCGGGTTGCATGGTGACCGATGGTAAGATCAGCCGAAATACCAAAATCCGTCTCGTACGCGATGGTATCGTGGTGTTCAGCGGTGAGCTTTCCTCACTCAAGCGTTTCAAAGACGATGCGAGGGATGTTCAAGCTGGTATGGAGTGCGGTCTTAGTATCCACAACTACAACGATATTCACATCGGTGATATCATTGAGGGATATGAGCAAGTAGCAGTGAAGCGTACGCTCGCCTGATATTTGCATTAAACTTGTCGGCGGGAAGGCATTTCACCTTCCCGCTTTTTTTTCGACTGATGTATGCATTTTGGTTATTTTCATCTTCAAATACTTCAACATGGAACGATTTACCGGACTTATTGGCTTGATGCTCATTCTCGGGCTCGCCGTTTTGGCCAGCAATAACCGGAAGGCCATCAACCTTCGTCTGGTAATCAGCGGCCTCCTCCTGCAAGCACTGATTGCAGTGCTGGTACTGAAAGTGCCTCCGGTCACATCTTTCTTTCAGATCATCGGTCATGGGATGGAGAAAATTGAACTCTTCGCCAGAACCGGTGCTGCTTTCGTGTATGGTGGTATTGCCGCCTCGCAGTTCGATGGCAGTGTAGCTAACTATGCCACCTCTGGCTTTGTCTTTGCCTTCAATGTGACTGCAACCATCATATTGGTCTGTGTGCTCGTAGCCATTTTATACCACATCGGTCTAATGCAAAAGGTCATTTCCGTTGTAGCCCGTGCCATGAATTTTGTGATGCACGTGAGTGGGGCGGAAGCTTTGAGTAATGTGGCCAGCGCCTTTGTCGGCCAGATTGAAGCCCAGGTCATGATTCGCCCTTATCTGTCAGGAATGACCCGCAGTGAAATTCTTGCAAGCATGAGTGGTAGTCTGGCTTGTATTGCCGGTGGGATTTTGGTGGTGTACGTTAACATGGGTGCAGCTGCCGGTTTCGATCTTGCGCCCAAGTTGATTGCAGCAAGCCTGATGGCGGCACCGGGTGCATTGATCATTTCGAAGATCGTCTTTCCGGAAACAGAGCAGAGTGAAACAATGGGCGATGTGAAGCTTGAGGTGAAAAGCCCCTACGTGAACGTGGTAGATGCCGTATCGCATGGAGCCAGTGATGGATTCAAGATCTCGATGAATGTCATTGCAATGCTCATCGGATTTATCGCACTCATCTCCATGATCGACTGGATCCTCATTCGGACTGCACACGTATTCGATCCTTCACTTGACCTCTCGCTGAACTGGATTTTCGGAAAACTCTTCACGCCGATGGCATGGGCCATGGGAGTGCCCTCTGCCGACGTCAATTCAGTAGCAACACTCCTTGGTCAAAAACTCACCATTAATGAGTTTGTCGCGTTCCAGAACCTGAGTAACAAGTCTGTCCCCATCCTGACCGAAAAAGGCCTGCTGATCGTGTCCATTGCGATTTGCGGATTTGCAAACTTCGCCAGTGTCGGGATGCAGATTGGCGGAATCGGAGAACTGGCTCCGGGACGCAAGACCGATCTGGCTCGGTTGGGACTCAAGGCGTTGTTCTGCGGGACCCTGGCTTCATACCTCTCGGCAACCCTCGCGGGAATCATCGTTTGACCCCCTTTTTCAGCGTTGTACGACCTGCCCGGAAGGGTGTGGTTTGATGCTGATTGCCTTACTTTGCGGCTTCTGAAAACTTGCCTCTATCCATCATGAAAAAACAAATCTTCGTACTGCTGGCTATCCTGGGACTCGGGATCGGCCGGCCCGCCATTGCCGATGAGGGCATGTGGCCGCTCTTCCTCATTTCTCAGTTGCAGGACTCTATGCAGGCGCGTGGACTCAAGCTCACAGCCGAGGACATTTATGCCATCAACAAGGCCAGCATGAAGGATGCCGTGGTGCGCCTTATGAGCAAGCAGAATCGTATGTTCTGCACTGGCGAAATCGTTTCGCAGCAAGGACTGTTCCTCACCAATCATCACTGCGGTTACGGTGCCATTCAGGAACTGAGTTCCAACGAGGATAATATCCTCCAAAAGGGATTCTGGGCCAAAAACCAGGGCGAAGAACGTCCCGCCAACTTCAACATCGGTCTCCTGGCTAAAGTCGATGATGTGACATCCATGATCGTGGACAGTCTACCCAAGGGCGATGATGAAGCTGCTCGGAGCAAGGCTGTCAATGCGGCCATCAAAGCGGCTACAGCCAAGTTGAAAGATGCACTCGGCGATGACAAGGATATGTTTGTGATTGAAATTGTTCCGTTTTGGGCTGGCAACCGTTTCCTGGCGATGTACTACCAGGTATTCCAGGATATCCGCCTTGTTGGAACACCTCCCGAGAATATCGGCAAGTTCGGTGGCGAAACCGATAACTGGATGTGGCCCCGTCATACGTGCGACATCAGTGTATTCCGGATTTATGCCGACGGCACTTCAAACAAACCAGCCAAATACAGCAAGGAGAACAAGCCGTACACGCCCAAGCATTATTTCCCTGTGAACATCCAAGGTCCGAAGGATAGCAGCTATGCTATGATTCTGGGTTATCCTGGACGTACCCAACGTTACACCTACAGCGCCGGTATCAAATATTACTCTGATAACGAGAGGCCAAAGCGTGTGAAAGTCCGCCGCGATATTCTTGATATCTATGAGGAGTACATGCACAAGGATCCGAAGATCAAGCTTATGTACGCCGACAAGTATGCTGGACTCAGCAACTACTGGAAGAAGTTCATGGGCGAGGCCGACGCACTCAACAAGCTCAACATCTACGAGCGACGCAAGGCCGAAGAAGAGAAGTTTTCTGCTTGGGTGAAAGCGAACAACAAAACTCAATATGCTGGTGTGATTGGCATGTATAACGATGCTTACGCCAAAGTGAGCGAAATAGGTCTTTACAGCGTCTACATGCAGGATGGGATCAGCAACTCCCAGCCCATGATGATTGCCATGGGTCTTACACAGCTTGAAGCCCAGCTCAAGGATAAGTCGAAGAAGGAAGATGCGATGAAGGCTGCAGCCGAAATGGCCAAGGACCTTGATGCCGATTTCAAGGAGTATTATGAGCCGATTGAAAAGAAGGTGTTGGCTTCTGTGTTGATGCACTTGGTCGAAGACCTCGACAATAAGCGCCTTCCAGCTGTATTGATCAGCATGGCTGATAAGTACAAGCGTGATTATACGGCCATGGCCGAAGCGATGTGGGCCAAATCTGTACTCGTCAGCAAGGATAAGCTCGCCGCTTTTTTGAAAGCTCCTTCATTGAAGACGCTGCAGAAGGATCCGATCTATCAGATCAGCTCAGCTTATATGAACGAAGTATCGGCCAAAATGCAGCCGGAGATGATGGCATTGAACGCACAGCTGGGTAAAGCAAATCGGTTGTTTCAGGCTGGAATGATGGAAATCAATCAGGGCAAACTCTTCAACCCGGACGCGAACGGCACCATGCGTATGACCTACGGCCGGGTCCTTCCCTACAATGGGAAAGACGCTACGTTCTATAAGGAGTTCACTACATCGCGTGGTGTTGTTGAGAAGTATACCCCCGGCGATATTGAGTTCGATGCGCCTGTGCGTTTGATCGATATGATGAAGAAGCGCGACTTCGGTGCCTATGCCGATAAGGACGGAGAGTTGCATGTGTGTTTCCTCACCGACAACGATATCACAGGCGGAAACTCAGGAAGTCCGGTTATCAATGGTAATGGAGAGTTGATCGGTACAGCTTTCGATGGTAACTGGGAAGCGATCGCCAGCGACTTCGCCTTCGAGCCGCAATTCCAGCGTACCATCTGTGTCGATGTTCGTTACACCCTGTTCATCATGGATAAATTCGGTGGAGCGGGTCATCTGCTCAATGAAATGAAAATCATTCGTTAATAGGTCGAAATCGATTGACAAAAGGCAGCGAAAGCTGCCTTTTGTTTTTTATCCAAGCTTGTCTTTTAGCATAAGTATGAGGTTTTGGTAAATGATGCAAAAGGGGTAGCTGAGTTCGTGTGTACAGAGGGTTTGCGTGTCGATAAACCTGAAAGAAACAGGTATGGTCAAAACTTGGAGTAAGCTGTTCAACCATGGTGTTTGCATTCGATTTTAACGGATGTTTGATCGGGTGAAAGTGATTCAATCAAGCTGGGGTTGAATGACTGCAGCGCCGGTGTTTGCTGATTTTTACAGAGGCAATTCAAGCAGGTTCAGAATTGCTGGGCGCAAAAAAAGAGGCTACCCTTTTGAGGTAGCCTCTTTGTAAGTGGACTCGGTTTGGTTTACTTCACCACGCTGAGGCGTGTGAATCCGCTACCTGTTTCGGTCTGGATTTGAATCGTGTAAAGCCCGTTTGCGAGACCGCTGATGTCGATGATTGCTGTTGTGCTACCCTGGTTTACAAGAGGAGCCATTACAACTTTACCACTAAGATCAACAATGCTCAGAGCTGTAATGCTGCGGTTGTCGATGCTGTTGATTGTCACAGCGGTCGAAGCAGGATTCGGATAGGCGTTAAAGCGTCCGGCAGTTGTCTCTTCAATTCCGGTACTGACAGCCGGGAAGCAGACAACAGTTCCATTTGGCAGTGCAGCGCACAGTCCAAATGCAGGGCCATTTTGGTTTGCAGCTGGATCAAGGAAACCTGAAGCAAAAAGCAGTGCTGCGTTACCTGCAAGTCCGCTAATGTCGGCCAGGAAGGAAGCTACAACTACTGTGTTGTTGTTTGCTGGTGTGATGTTCAGCGGGAACACGCCCGGGAAGGTGTTGGAATATCCTGTAAAGTCAGAGTAGGCGATATCGTTGACGATCGGGCCGAATCCGGGAACGACAACGTCAACAGTCGGTGCGTCGGTAGCTCCGTGCACAACACGCAGGTTTACGGTAGCAGGATCGTTTGATTCTTCGCGCATGGAGTCCTGAAGAAGCAGGGTGAATCCAGTCGGGCGGCCATCAGGGTTCACAGCAAAGTTTGCCGGTGCAAGTACACCGCTGGCTACAGCTACATAGGTTCCGTTGTTTTCAAGTGTTACGTTGTAGCTGACGAGTGTGTCGTTTACGGAAGTGGATGTCTTGGGTGCGATACCGACATTCAGGGTTCCGGGTACATCGATATACGGGGTAGCGGTGCGGAATGCGAAGTTGTCGAGTAACAGGTTACCGTCAACGTATACGTCCACGCTGTCGGCGGCAGGATCGGCACAGTTGTGTACCACCTGAAGGCGTGCCAGGCTTACTTGCTGGAAGCAAACTACGTTTCCGTTGGGAAGTGCTGCACATACACCAAATGCTTCTCCGTTCTGGTTAGCAGCAGGGTCGAGGAAACCGGAGGCAAATACGACAGCCGACTGGCCTGCGATGGTGTTCAATGGTGCTTCGAAACTTGCAACAATCGTGTTGCTGCCGGCTGGCTTGATGTCGAGGACATAGGTGTTGGAGGGAACGCTAAGAATTCCGGTGATATCGGTGTAAGCGGCGTTTGATACCAAATTGCCGACGTTACGCGCATCGATATCAACTGCAGGCGCATCGGTAGAGCCATGCACGACGCGGAAATCGATCTCATTCGCATTTGTAGCAGTCTGGGTCATACTGTCTTGTAGGAGCAACTGAAATCCCGTTGAAATACCATTGGGGTTTACAGCGAAGCTTGCAGGAGAAAGTACACCCGAAGCCACAGCCACATAGCTGCCTCCGTTGGCAAGAACGACCGGTACGTTTACCAGTGTATCAGCAGCAGAGGTGCTTGTTCCGGGAGCTACACCGATGTTGATGGTGACATCTGCAGGTACATCCAGGTAAGGGGTGGCGGTGCGGAACGCGAAGTCGTCGAGAATAAGCGCACCGTTGGCATAAATGTCAACATTGGCGGCGGCAGGATCTGCTGAGTTGTGGATCACCTGCAGGCGTGCAATGGACGTGTCGGGAAGCTCTACAACGAGGCCGTTGGGTAAAGCCGCAAGTACAGTGAACGATTCACCGTTTTGGTTGGCTGCAGGATCGAAGAATCCGGAGGCGAAAATCACCGCTGCTGCGCCGGCCAGCGGACTTACAGGAGCGAAATAGGTCTTGAGTACAGGGGATCCCGCAGCAGGTGTGATGTCAATCAGGTAGTTCGCAGCCGGTACGCTGATGTAGGGAGTGGCGTCGGTGTAGGCGGCATCGTTTACAAGTTGTGCAACGTTGCGGGCATAAATATCTACAGCGGGCGCATCTGTACTACCATGTAACACGGCGAACTCGACATTCGCAGGATTACTCGATAACTCCTGCATGCTATCAAACAGCAACAGTTGGAAGCCTGTAGGGATGGCATCGGGATTGGTCGCAAAACTGGCAGGATCGAGTACTCCGCTGGCTACTGCTACGTATGTGCCGTTATCCGAAAGTACCACAGGAATAGTGGCAATTGAACTTGCTGCTGATGTGCTGGTGTCGGGCGCGATACCGATGTTCAGGGTTACAGCCGATGGTACATCGACAAAAGGAGTGGCCTCACGGAATCCGAAGTCATCAAGCAACAAAGCACCATTTACATAGATATCCACTAAAGCAGCAGCCGGGTCGGCACTGTTGTGGATGATTTGAAGACGGGCATTGCCCACCTGCGGAAGAGCAATCACTGCACCACTGGGCAGTGCAGCGTACAAACCGAATGCTTCGCCACTGTTATTGAGTGAAGGGTCCAGGAATCCGGATGCGAAAACGAACGCAGCACTATCGGCCAGCGATGTCAAGTCCGCAACATAGGAGGCCACTATCACCGCATTGTTGTTACCCGGGGTCACATTCAATACATAGGATCCGGCAGGAACGGAAATATAGGGTGTGATGGCTGTGTAGGGCGCATCGTCGACCAGTGTGGCAACACCTTGCGCAATTACATCAACTGTTGGAGCGTCGGTTGCTCCATGAAGTACTTTGAAATCGACTTCACCCGCATTGAGGGAAGCTGTACGAACACCACCGGTGATGAGTAACTGGAATCCGGTGGATACAGCATCTGGATTGGGTGCGAAGGCAGCAGGGTCAAGGACGCCGCTCGCTACCGCAATGTAGCGTTCACCTGAGTCGAGCACGACTGGGATGTTCACCAGGGTGTCGGAAACCGACGTGCTGCTTCCCGGAGCGATTCCCAGGTCAAGCGTGACACCGGCCGGTAAATTCAGAAAGGGTGTTGCGGTCCGGAATGCGAAGTTGTCCAGGGCCAGATTACCGTTTACGTACACGTCAACGGTGGCTGCTGCCGGATCGGCGCAATTGTGAATGACCTGCAGATCGGCCGTTTGTGCCTGGCCGATTCCGCTGATTCCCAGCCAGAGAGCCAGGAACGAAAAGAGTTTGTTTTTGTTCATTGAGTTGTATGGTTTGGATAGAATACCAGTAAAAACACACATCCTCGAAATTTGTTTGCCGAAAAACTTAGGAATAAGCCAGCAGTTAGAAGTTAATACATGATCCAGCCAGCTTTTACGCTTTGTTGACAAAAGGGTCTTAGGCCCGTATGATGCCTTTTCGTCTGAGGATTTCCGTGGTTAGCACATTTCCTTCTGTCAGGTTTTTGAATGAAACCACATCGCACAGCGCCATCCAATGATCGCCGGCGTCCATCCATTCAATCACTTCACAGGCAATCCAAGCCAGAGCCCGACTCATGCAGCTGAATCCTGCATAATGTGATACGGGTTCCCGAAGTCTCTTTAGCTTTTGAACGGATTTGCCGCTCTGCTGGCCGAGTAGCCTGACGCATGCATATTGATCCTCATGTAATAACTGCAATACGAAACGCGGATCTTTTTGAACCAGTTCAAGTGTTTTGGTGCCCTTGTAGAAGGCCACCATGTAGCGCTTGGGTTTCATGGATACAGCCGACACATAGGTGCAGATATTCATGTTCGGGTGATCCTCGCCGCCCGAAGCCACGCTGTACACCGGCAGTTCAGGCCTGTTCCAGGGTTTTCGCATGAACTTGTTTATCGAGTTGAAATAGGAAATCCTCTGCTGTTTTCATCAGATGGTCGAAACGCGCCGGCTCCATTTTTTCGACCTGTCTCACCATCATACTCATTCTTGGGTTTCGCAGAAAAAAAGCTCGGTGCTTATGAATGAAGCGCCAATACAAGGCATCCCAGATTTCACACCAGTCGCCTTTCTTGTAGTCGCTCATTTTGAGCAGATAGTTGGATCCGGAAATGTAGGGCTTGGTACTCATTAATCCGCCATCTGCAAACTGACTCATCCCGTAAACGTTCGGAACCATCACCCAATCGTATGCATCAATATACAACTCCATGAACCAGCGGTACACTTCGTCGGGTTCGAACTCACACAATACCATGAAGTTCCCAAGCACCATTAGTCGTTCTATGTGGTGGGTATATCCGGTATCCAGCGTTCTGCGGATGGCATCATCCACGGGTTGTATGCCTGTGGTTCCTGTGTAGAAGGAGTGCGGTATGTTTCGTGTGTGCCCGAAAAAGTTGCCTTTACGTTGTTTTACACCGCGCTCACGATACACGAAGCGCACAAACTCCCTCCAGCCGATGACCTGGCGGATGAAGCCCTCCAACGCATTCAGGGGAACCTTTGCAAATTCCGCTTGCTGAAGGGCGCAATCCACCACGGTTTCCGGTGTTAACAGACCCGTATTGAGCATCGGCGTTAGTATACTGTGGAACAAAAATGTTTCATTCGATACGATGGCGTCCTGATAATCTCCGTAAGATGCGAACCTGTGATGGATGAAGTCATTCAGCCAATTCAATGCATCTTCGTGTTTGAATGGATAAATGGGGTCTTGGCAATTTCCGGGGTTGTTCGGAAAATCAACCTTGACCGATTTCAGCGCTTCATTCCAATGGTGGTCGGCTGTAATCGCAGGGAGTCCGGGAATGCGTGTGCCTTTGGGGAGCCTTTTTCGGTTTTCCGTATCGTATGTCCATTTGTCACCGATCGGTTTTCCGTCTACTTGCAAGAGGACGTTGAATCGTTGCCGTTGTTCGATGTAAAAAGTGGTCAGGTGTAGGCGCTTTTTTCCGTTGAACCAGGCTTTTCCGTAGGCCCTGTCGCATAGGAACAAGGGCGACTCCAGCAACTGCAATTGGATGCCTTCACGATGGGAAAAGCGTTTTAGTCTGCGCTCAAGCAGGTAATCATCCGGATCACAAACGTGCACCGATTTAACACCCGATTTGGCAAGCCGGCGGAAGAGATGCTCTGTCTTTGCCTCAGCATCATGGGCTCTGATTACAGTGTTTTTAATACCCTTGGTCGTCAGCGCTGATGCATACGCTCCCATGGATGCCCTGTGGTAGACCAGTTTGTGCACATGGAAGGCGTACTGGTTGAAAAACAGCTCGTCTTCAATGAGAAACACTTCCTTGCCTTGTTCAATGGCAGGATGATCTGAAAACAGCTGATGAGGATAGACTAGGGCAACTTGTGACACAAAACCCAAACATTCGACAGCGGCTTATGTTTGTCGTGATTGCAATAAAAAGGGGCCGTCCTTTTGAGACAGCCCCTTTTTAATTGTTAAAATCTCTGGATTATTCGCGGCTCAATACGACGCGCTGAATCGACATTTCATTGCCCAGGATTACTTTGCAGAGGTAAATACCTGATGGAATTCCTATACTGTCAAAGCGGAACTCGTTCATTCCTGCAGTGGTGATTTCACCCTGTTGAACCAATGCGACTCGCTCGCCGGTGATGCTGTACAGGGCGATTTCCAATTGACCTGTTTTTTCTGAGTCGATGCGTACCGCTACCTGATCCCTGAATGGATTTGGAAATACCGTAACGCTTCCGGTCAAGCCCGGAGATGCACTTTCGGAGGCCAAACGGCTGCCCGAGGTGTTAGAAATGCTGACTAGTTGACGACAACCATCAAATGCGTTATTGATGATGTCAACAGCATTGTTGATGTCGGTAAGGCTTGGGTTGTTACCGCTAGGAATGTAAACACGTCCAAGGGCGTTGTTTGCAAGTTGATACAGATGGGCCACGGTGTTGTTGCTGCCCAGATATGTTACAACTGAAGCAGGAATCGTCCAGGTCTGAA
>JAJTFW010000036.1 GCA_021299095.1 Sphingobacteriales bacterium
AAACACTTCAAGTCTAATTCCATCCGACACGGCCTTTCCCGGAATAACACAACCGATACACTACGTGTTCAAACCAAACCAAACAAAGGATTCGGAAACCGACAAGGAGGATTCGGGGGAACAAGCAGTAAAATGAGAACACAAATGACCTGCTCTAGATTTGTCTAAAGAAACACATGGAAAAAATCGAACACATCGGTATCGCCGTCCGCTCGCTGGAACAGGCCAATTCCGTTTATGAAAAACTCATGGGTATTGCGCCTTACAAATCCGAAGCTGTAGAAAGCGAGGGTGTCGTAACAAGCTTTTTCCGTTCAGGTCCGAATAAAATCGAACTGCTTGAAGCGAGCAATCCCGATAGTCCCATTGCAAAATTCATCGAAAAACGGGGCGAGGGAATTCACCACATTGCATTTTCAGTAACAGATATCCGTTCAGAGATGGCCAGGCTCCGTGAGGCCGGCTTCACCTTACTTAACACGGAACCAAAATTCGGTGCCGACAATAAATTGGTCTGTTTTGTGCACCCCAGGGATACAACCGGCGTACTGATTGAACTTTGCCAGGAGCGGGAATAGTTACTGCAATACGATTCGCTCCCGACATACATCGATTCCTGTATCATCAGAGAACAGTGCGGTATATATTCCCTTAGGAAACGCAGCGAGATCACATTCGGAAGTAAAAACCCCCTCGCCGATCTTTTGCTTATTCACGATGCGACCGGCTGCATCCAGCAGGGTAAACTCACCTGCCAGACCTGACTCGTTCACCAAATAAACGACGCCACTGCTCGGGTTCGGAAAGTAGCGTACCGTTGCCTTCCGCCCAAAATCAACTGCCTTCCAGTCGGTCACCGTCTCCTCACCGTCAAAATCAACCTGACGTACCCGGTAGTAAGACAACCCAGGATATGGCTTTGTATCGGCGAATGCATATCGTTGAACCTGGACAGAGTTACCTGATCCGGTAACCAATCCGATATCCTCAGTATGTGTTAGTATATCCTTACTACGTTCGATGACAAAATGATCGTTGTTGGTCTCGCTACCGGTTGCCCAAGTAAGTTGTGCGGCCGAACCCATCAACTTTACGTCGAATGAGAGCCATTCTACCGGCAAGGGCGAAGCGGAATTTGACAGTGTCCAAATGCGTTGAGTCGATGTAGATGGGACGGTTACCACGTACGATCCTGCACTTTGCCCTGGCAGCGAGGGTTGCCACTTATTGACACCGGTGTCATAATGCTGGGCTCGCATTGAACTGGGGACATTGTAGGGCGCGATTGGAATCTCCGATGCAATGTAGTTGAATGTGAGTGTTGCAATTGGAGCTGAATTGGTTTGCACAAGCCAAAAGCGGTCAATCGTTGCATCGCGGTTGTCTGGCGTAAGTCCAATAAGGCTGTTGAGGTTTGTAACCTGAACGGGCCAGGGCAAATTGGTTGCCGGTGTATGATAAGTAGCAAAACGCATTGACCCTGCAGTACCACCGGTCAAGGTGTAGATGAACGGAATGAGCTGAAGGGTGGTGTAGGCAAACGGAATATTGTGTGGGCTCGTATTACCGCCAATAATCCAATTGACTGCACCACTATAATCAGCCGTTTCGGAAATAATCAAACCATTGGTGCGGGTTATACCGGATGGTGAAGGATTCTCAATGGTGATATCCCTACCACCAACAGTGACCGTTGCAGCAGCATTGGCCAGATTCAACACCCCTGCCGTCAGTCTTAACTCGGTACGGGCAAAAACATTTCCCGCTGGCCCCGGCAGGTTTGTTGGGGTAACCCAAATCCCAGCAGCGGTTTGATTCACCTCGACAATACCATACTTGTGCTGCGCAGCAGTGGCTAATCCAATATTAATTCCAGTCATGATCTGGGTTACCGATGCGTAATATTCCATCACGCTAAGCGGCGCAAAACTAAAATTCATCGCACCAACATTATTCAATGCAGCAACAGTAGTGTTGTTATACCAGCCGCTAGGGTGGGCGGTACGTACTCTACCATTGTCAAGCACCTGCACTCCGCTGTTCAGGGCTTGTGCGTTTGAAAACATCTGAGATGCTCGCAAATCGAGAACTGCGGCATCGCTTACGGTGAATTGATCAACTGCCGCTGTCGCATGCGAAGCAACCTGTACATTTCCACTGATCACATCAACTGTGCACGCAGGCATTACGATTTGCTTCACCTGCTGGATATTATGCGATCCGGATCGACTAAACGAAATGGTACCAGACCTGTTGAATTGAAGTGCGCCGTAAACAGTGGCCGTCCCTGCTCCGGCGCGTGTCATTTGTGCTGCACCGGATATGCTGTAATTAGCACCCTTGCAAACCAGTGTATTTAGACCGGTTGCAGTTGCCAGATTACTAAAGTTAATTACCCCTCCACTTTGGGTGAAGTCTCCTAAAACCGTTGTGGTAACCGGAGAGGCAGAAACAACCGTCGTGTTGTTGTAGAACAAGTACGTACCCGCGCTTTGTGTAAATGAACTATTGAGATTGATTGTTCCGGTGCCCGACTGCCCTTTGGCCGAAAGGGTTCCACCACTGATAGTGGTTGCACCGGTTACAGTTGCCAACAGTGTACCAGCTTCAGAACTAAGGAAGGTATTTCCGCCAGAAACAGAGAGTAGACCTCCGACTGAAAGTGTAGTGGTGTGCCCGTTGCTTCCAAACGCAGGAACAACATTGAAATAATTGTTCCCGTTTGAAACCTGCATGTTACCAGTAACCGTGATGGTTTCTGCACCGCTTCCATTGTTTCCGTTGAATTCGCCTAAGGCAGAACCTCCAATGCTCAGATTCCCACCAACTGTCATATTTAGTGCATGACTGCATGTGGTTGTGCTCAGGGTGGCTAAACGAACAATTGATACAATATCAGTTGCTGCAGTATAGCTGACACTCATGCTGCCAGTCACATTGAATTGAACCGTTTTACCACCAACATGGCAGCCATAGTTAGCCAACATGGTTCCACCGGTAAAATTGAAACTTCCAAGTTGGTAATTCGCTATACCTGCAGTGAACGTTGCTGTGTTTTGTATACCACGGAAATCACCAGCCGATTGATTGTAGTTTCCAAATGAAAACGTCGCATCACCATCGCCGTTGTAAATCCCATAGAATGTTCCGGCTGACATTCTAAACACCGGTGCGCTCATGCTGAATTTACCACTTGACTGATAAACCCCGTAACATAGGGGACCTGCCCCCCGGATGATTGCAGAATCAGCAACTGTTAAATTCACATCACCCGTAACACCCGACTTTAACCGCAGGGTTGAGGCATCAAGGATGAACTTGCCGCCAATCGGAATGGTGATATTTCCCGCAACATTGTTCAGGAAGGTTGCACAACCACCCTGAATGATGAAATCAGATTGAATGGTACGCACAGTGCCCAAACCGTTGTTATCCCAGTAAAAGGTACCACTGTTCCAGGCCAAGATCAATCGTCCAAAATTTGATGACACCCCGGCAATGAGGGGATCAGCCCCACCAGACCAATTCAGAATCTGCAGAGTGCTGGTTGAACCGAAAGACTCGGATCCAGCGAAAAGTGTGGATGAAGCCAAAGAAGAACTTCGCTGAATCAATGTTGCACCATTTTGAACGGTCAAGGCGCCGGTGATGGTAATTGACCTAGAAGTGTTTCCGGATGCTGGACCATTGTCGAGCGTACCGCCCGAAAGCACCGTGACACTACGAACAGATAAGTTGGAAACAACGGAAATATTGAAACCATTACAGATTACAACCGAATCTGCAGCACCGGGCACAACCGCAGAGGCCGCACCGCCGCAGGCAGATGCAGACCATGTAGAAGCCAATGCAAAATCGCCTGAAGCTCTTGAGTAGAAAGTAGCTGCGATGGAGTTTACGGAGAGAAGAGCGGCACTAGTGATAAAGAGTAGCTGTTTTCTCATACGGTATTCTGGATTACAGGATAGTTACATCCACTATACCTCAGCAAGGTACGCATTCAAATGTCGCAAGTCAAGTTAATTGTTTGCAGAATTGACCAATCTATCCACACCGATTTTACTACTGAAAAAGAAAGCCTTCAAGGGTTTTTCCGGATGCTAAATCCAACCAAAAGGCCCTCAGGCCAAGACTTTGGGCGGCAAGAACATGTTGTATGCTATCGTCGATGAAGATGGTGGATGAAGCCTGCAGACCCTGTTCATCCAGAATTAGCTTGAATGCGGCTGGATCGGGTTTCCGGAAACCAATTCGATGAGAGAAATAGACCCCATTGAATAAACGCTCATAATCCTGCTCATCCGGGCGACCAGCATGCAATTCCTGAATGGCCTTCTCATGAAGGGTATTGATATTGCTGAGGAGGAACACGGGCATTCGCTCCGCCATCCTGCGGACTGTATCCAGACGGCCTACAGGAAAATGGCCTACCATGGCATTCCAGGCCGTGTCCAATTCTTGGTCGGTGGGCGATAATCTCATGTACCTACGGAGCCCAACACGGAACTCCGGTGTTTGAATCCGACCGCATTCGTAATCACTAAATAGGCCAACCTGCTCGGCCTGACTGAAAAGCGGCTGAAAATCGACACCGCCTATCCGGCTCATGGCCTCGATTGTTTTTCCGTAATCGATGTCTATCAGAACCCCACCTAAATCGAGTATCAATGCTTCCGCTTGCATGGCGCAAAGTTAAAACCACAGCCTGCGGAAATGTGAATCGCCGGACAGAAATGTTCCTGCCCGGCGCTTCATGAATGTTGTTGATTAGAAATAGCGCGGTGTTACGACACGCTTTTTGTCGAAGGAGAAGTCATAACCCAAGGTAATTTCATGCGTTCCGGAACTGTAGTTTTTCAGCTCAGTCGTTGTGAAATCATAGGAATAACCCATGCGCAGTTGATTGTTGATCTGGAATTGAGCCACAGCCGCTACAGCATCACCGGTGCGGTAGTTGGCTCCGATCCAAAACATCTCATGAAACAGAGCATGTGCACCAATATCTACAATGAGTGGAGCGCCTGACACAGCCTTAATCATAGTAGTGGCTTTCATGCGCACATTCTCATTCACCGGAATTACGTAACCACCGGTGATGTAATAGTGCCAATAGTCCGTGTTGATGCCATTCGTGGACTTGTTCTTCAACGGATCGATGTTGTTTTCCAGAAGTCGTGGTATGGAAAATCCAGCGTAGAAGCGGTCACCGTTCACATAGGCACCAAAACCTGCGTTGGGAAGATTGAACTGGGGGGTACCAACAAAGGAGTTGTCGTTGTCCTCGTTCGTGTTGATGTCGTTCAGCCGCTCGGTGTGGTGAATGATCCCGGCGGATAGTCCAAGCGACACGAAACCGAAGCTGACGGGCATGCGGTAAGCATAGTTTCCGAAGACAGACAGATCTCGTGTAACACCGATTTCCTCGTTCATGACCGAGAGTCCTACGCCAAAGCGCTCATTGCGCAAGGGTGTATGTGCCGTGAAATTCTGTGTTGTCGGAGCACCGTCGATTCCCACCCACTGGTTGCGATACACAAGGTTCATCGACATGAAGTCGCGTGAACCTGCATAAGCGGGATTGATGAACATCTCGTTGAACATGTACTGCGTGAACTGGGGCTCGAGCTGTGCCTGTGCCCGTTCAGAAAATGCGACGAGCATAACCAGGATATTTCCTGCGATAATCGTCTTTTTGAATGCGTGTATCATGTGGTCAGATATAGCTGTGTTGTGTTATTATAAAGCTGTGATTTAACGGCGGATCATGACGAAGCCATTGAGTGGCTTATCGCCGGTGTTCAAATCGAGGATGTAGAAGTAGGTGCCATTGGGCAGCTCCTGTCCCAGGATAGTACCATCTACATTGGAACGACCATCCCACTGGTTTGCATAATCCTTCTCCTTGTAAACCAAGTTGCCCCAACGGTTGTAGATGTAGAGCGCATTTCCAGGGAAACGATCGATGCCATCAATCACGAAGGTGTCGTTCTTTCCGTCGTTATTCGGAGAGAACCCATTGGGAACCTCGATCGGATCGCACTCAATCGTAACTGTCACCGTTCCTGTTGCTGTACAACCGAGTTCATCGGTTACAGTCACAACATAATCGGTAGTCACCCTTGGTGCCGCAACCGGATCCGAAATCGTGGAATCAGAAAGACTCAATCCGGGAGACCATGTGTACAATAAACCGCCGCTCGCTTGCAGCTGAGTGGTTTCATCACTACAAATAACCACGTTGCTGCTGACCGTTACAGCACTTAGTGTGCTAAGCACAACTTCTATCGGATTGGATGTATAGGTTCCGCATGATGTGGTTGCCTGAAGTTGGTAGATTCCTCCTACAAGGGTCGTAAAGGTGTAAGTGGTGGCTCCCTGAAGCGGACTGCCGTTGTATAACCACTGGTACGTAGCGTTGGGCACGGGATCGGCAGAAATTTCAACCGATTCACCCACACAGATTACAGTATCACCGATTGTTGTGATGTCAAGAATGGAATTATCATCGACAACCAACGATTGCTGCGAGGAGCATCCATTAGCATCAGTTACTGTTACTGTGAATGTTCCAGGCTGCAAGCCACTTAGACCTGCAGATGAGGATCCATTACTCCAAGCGAAAACATAGGGAGATGTGCCGCCGTTTGCCGAGGCACTTGTGGTTCCGAGCTGACCGGTTATACAATTCGCTCCCGTAGCACTCGCACTGAGCGAAATGGCCAATACGGGCTGCGCAACAGTAACTGATGAGCTTGCCGTACATCCGTTCACATCGGTAACAATAACCGAATACGAACCGGCCGACAAACCACTTAGGTCTTCCGTGCTGGCAGCGTTACTCCATGCGAAACTGTAAGGTGAAGTGCCACCGCTCACAGTAAGGTCGATCGAACCATTGTTGCCTCCGTTGCACAGTACAGCAGCAGATGCCGCCGTGGCATTCAAAGCACCGGTGGGTTCAGTGATTTGGAAATTGTCGTCATAAGTACACCCATTCGCATCGGTAACCAGGACAGAATAACTACCTGCTACCACCGATGTCAAATCGGATGTGGTCTGTCCGTTACTCCAAGCATATGTATATGGAGCTGTGCCGCCAGAGGCGGTGAGACTGATTCCGCCACTGGCATCACCGAAGCAACTCACATTAGCGAGGATTGCAGATGCAGCGAGCGGTGCAACAGGCTCTTGAATTGATGCCGAAAGTGATACCGAACAACCGTTCGCATCGGTAATAACAAGTGTATACTGACCGGCAGGCACACCCGAAAGATCTTCGTTTGAACTACCGTTGCTCCATGAATAACCGAAGGGTTGTGTTCCGCCGACCACTGTCACATCAGCCGATCCGCTGGCATCACCATAACAACTTACATTCGTCGTGAGCACGGAAGAACCCAGTGCCACTACTGGCTCGGTAATTTGAGCAGTGACAGACGATGTACATCCGTTGGCATCGGTTACCGTGTAAGAGTAAGTACCGGCCGCCAATCCGGAAAAGGTTCCATCGCCAGAATAGGGCGAGGTACCGCCGCTTGCTACAATACTTACCGATCCATCGGCACCTCCATTGCAGTTCACCTGCGAACTGGATGAAACCGATACTTGCAGCGCGGTGGGCTCATTAATAGTATAGAATTGAGAGATTGTGCAACCATTCGCATCGGTGACCAACACATCATAAGATCCGGCAGGAAGTCCGTTTATATCTGCTGTGGTTTGTCCATTGCTCCATGCGTACGAATAGGGTGATGTTCCGCCCGAAGTAGCCAGGCTTACGGATCCATCAGTACCGCCGTTGCACAACACTTGGCTAACACCGGCCGAGGCCGACAAGGTAGCTGAGGGTCCAATTAGAGTAGCCGAAATGCCCTGTGTACACCCATTGGCATCGGTAATCACAAGATCATACTGACCTGCTCCTACACCACTCAAATCCTCCTGCGATGATCCGTTACTCCATGTGTAAGTGAAAGGCTGGGTGCCGCCACTGACAGAAACGTCCACAATTCCGGTCAAATCACCGAAGCAAAGTATGTCCGTCTGGGTACTCGCAATCTGAAGGCTAGCCTGAGGTTCAGTAATGCTAACAGATACCTCACGTGTACACCCATTGGCATCACTGACAACATACGTATAAGATCCAGCATTGAGTTGGGTGAATGTTCCTTCTCCGGAATATGGTGCCACTCCGCCGCTTGCTGAAATAGTCACAGATCCATCGTTGTTTCCAAAACAGGATGCGTTAACCTGAGCTGAAGAACTAGCAACGAGTGCTGCTGGCTCACTGATGGTAACCGAAATCGATTCACTGCAACCGTTGAGATCAGTCACGATGTAGGAATAAGTTCCAGCAGAAAGACCACCAACCGTACCAGCTCCGAAATACGGGGCTGTACCACCAGCAGCGGCTATCTCAACTTGACCGGATGAATCACCGAAGCATGCCACATTCAATTGGCTTGTAGTGGTAAGTGAGATTGGCAGTGGCTGGTCGATTGTGACCGAGAGGGTACTGCTGCATCCATTTGCATCAGTTACCGTGTAGGAATATTGGCCAGCGTTCAAGCCAGTGAATGTTCCGTCACCAGAATAGGGAGCGGTACCTCCACTTGCTGAAACTACGACTACACCATCTGAACCGCCAGCACATGAAACATTGACGGTTCCTGTGGCAGAGGCTAGTGTAAGCGGTGCCGGAGCAGCAAGTTGAACTCCAATGGTAGTGCTACATGCATTGGGTGCAGTTACTGTGACTGTATAATTACCTGCACACAAACCGGTTCTATCACGAACTACAGCACCATCTGACCAAATGTAATCATACGGACCAGCAGTTCCACTGACAGCGAGGTTAATAGTCCCGTTACAGGCTGAATCGCATGAGGGATTAGAAACCAATGAGGCTGTAACAACCGGCGGATTGTTTGATGATGTTCCACAAACCGTGTCAGCAGCAAAGCAGGTGCTAAGCGGATTGGTAATGGTCAATACAAAACAACCGGTTGCCGAAACTTCGGGCTGAAGCGTATTGGCGCCACTCAATATTGAGCCTCCGTTAAACGCTGTCCATTGTATATCAACGCCCGCAGTAGTCCCGACCCCATTCAATGTGAATGTATTGGGGCTTCCACAAACGTATTGCCAATCGGAGCCGGCGTTCGCCGTAGGACGCACAGTATCGCGTGTAACGACTACCGTATCCGAAGTCACACAGGATGCAAGACTCGGGCTCGATACAGTCAGGACGTAGGTTCCGGGTTGATCGATTACTGGATTGAACGTATTGGCTCCACTAAGAATATTTCCATTGGATGTACTCCAGTTGTAAACGGCACCGGGAGTCAAAGAAGATCCATTCAATGTCACAGTTGATTGACTGCAATTGATGCTTTGATCACTGCCGGCAGAGGCCTGCACCTCGCTGAAATTCCCGAAAGTGAATGGGCCCGACAAATCCTTCAATTCTGATGACCAAGATGAAGAAGATCGTGTTTTCACAATCATAGAACCAAAGATGTTGAAGCAAGCACCGCTCACCGAGTTGAGGTCAAGCCCGAAATCGGAGAAATTGATGGCGATTTCGACAAGTTGAGCTGTAGTGAATGCAGAGGCGAAAGGCGCACCGGACCCACTCAAGGTTCCCCATGGACCAGCAGTTGTTGGTGCTGTATTGACTGCAGAATATACCAGGCAAGAAGAGGAATTCAATGAAACGATTTCAGCATAACCATAACCATTTGAGTTGAGTCCTGTAATCACATCACCAGTAAACGTGAAGAATCGGTTGGGAAGACCATTGTACCAGGCAAGGTTATTACCTGCACCATCCACGTTGCTCGGATTTATCCAGATACGTACGGAAGCCTGTCCGCTGGTCGTACCACTATTCACACCAACCAACACATCACCGGGCGATTGGATTGCTCCAGATGCGCTCAACAAAAAGGGTGTGTGACCGCCACTGGCAGTTGGACCGGAGTTGGCCAATATTCCTCCACTGATGGAAGGGATTGAACGGAAGAACTCGAAATCAAGGAATGCATCCCCGCCGGGCGACAATACACTCGCATAGGCCATGCTCCAGAGGTCATTGCTACCTAGGTCACGGCGTAAGTGACCACCAACATCAACGATATCGCTCTTCTGCTGTGTTGCTCCGACACCGATTGACCAAGTGGATGGGCTGTCGCCATTCTTGTCACCTCCTCCTGTAAATACGGTCGAATCGACAGCAGAACCCGAGGCAATGTTGTCACGGGCTGCAACAGCATCAAGCAGCAACATATTGGATTGGACAGTCAAAGAGGAAACCGCCATGCCTTGTGAGTAGCTGATATTCCTTCCATTCACCGATGTGGCGGACTGCAACAAGGTGCTGAAGTCGGCCGCACTTATTTGTAAGGGCGGGCGTGCCGTGGCGGCACTCGTTCCGATGATTCCGATGCCTGATCCAGGCGAACCAGCTGAAAAGAACCAATCATCAACACCTGCGGGGCTATTTGCATAAATAGTCCGGTTGATGCCGAAGTTGGCGATGCTTGAATTGCTCGTGCAGGTGCTGACCTGTGCCTGAATAGCCCCTGGTAGGGCCATAAACGCCATCAGGGCCAGCAGGCCTAAAAGTCGTGCGGAGTTACGGTTTTCCATGCTAGTGTGCGTTAAATGTGCTTTTCGATTAACCATGCGTTGTACGGAGCCAGTGCCGTTGGAGTTACAATCTGTTTTGGAATTGGCATTGACCTGATTCATAAGCGACTCGAAACGTCTACAATCCTTTTTCAATGCTATTTTAATTTGAACCAATACGAGTACCGGGACCGATTACGTGAACAAAATGCCCCCAAACCCATAACCCATACCACGATGATGTGGCTAAGGATTGCAGTCAGTTGGTGAAAATCGACCTGGCTTGGGTCAAAATGAAAGCCTGGAAAAAGCCAATATTTAGGCGAACGGCCACTTTTTAAGACCGAATGACAGGCTCGTTCAATCCGGGAAAGCCCGAAAAGGGTAAAAGGAATGGTTCAATAAACCGGGATTCGCACCGGGTACACCGGCAAGAATCAGCGCTTCACAAAGGAAGTGGTGGTACGATTGTCCCCTTGTACAACCTGCAGGAAATACAGTCCATCGGATAAATCCTCCACGGGAAGCTCAATTGGAGTTTCCGCGGTGTACATCATTTTAATGGGCTCCCCAACCTTACGGCCGCACTCGTCCAGTATTGTCAAGACAAGGGGTGCAGAAAGAAATCCTTCAAGCAAGCGGATGTTCAGAGTACGTCGTGCAGGATTCGGATACACCTCAAGACTTGACGCCGGTTTATAGTCGGCCAGACCGGTAATGTCGGCTGGATCGGTTATGGTTGCACTGAACATGCCATTACCATGGGTTCCGACAGCAACCAATCCATCGGCTGGACGAATCGCCAGCATATCTACAATAGAGGTACCGATGGTTGAAACTCCTTGCTGGATCCAGGCAGTTGAGGTTCCATTCAATTGAGCCGTGGCATACAATCCGGTGCTGCCACCCACAAAGTAGAGTTTAGCTCCATTGTTAAGCGGTAAAATTCCCGCCCAACGCAAAGAGGGGCCATTGCCGGTACCCTGAGTATTAGCCTCCAGATTACCACCGACTTTCGTCCAGGTAACGCCGGCATCCAATGAGTGAAACAAACTATACACGTTATAATTGCTAAATACGACAATCAACTCGTCGGCGTTTTGAGGATTTACAGCAATGCAACTCACGTTTCCGGTTGACGGAAAGGCGGTCGTGCCGATGTACACACGCGCGGGAGATCCGACATTCGCATTATCAACGCGATACACACTTCTCCTGTTGGTACCGTAATAAAGCCGATGCGTGGGCACTGTACTGACCGAAACGGCAGTAATGACTTCATCGATACCGTTGAGGGTATCTGGAAATTGCACCCAATTGGTGCTGATGGTATCGAATTGATTGGTGAGGGGAATTACGCTCAGGTCGTCATTTCGCCAAATCGACTCTCCGGCAGCAAGGTACATGATGTTGTTATTGTTCGGATCAATCACAAATGGAGCGATGAATCTGTAGTTCCCCGCTCCAATCGGATCTATACGACGGTATGCTGTTACATTCCCGAAGGCATCAACTGCTGTCTTATAAACGCGTCCTTGCTGTTTGGAGAAATAGTAATCGGCACCATTGTTGGCGATTGCCGAATACGATCCATCACCGTCAAAGGAATGAACCCAAGGATCAGTTGCAGTTGCAGAGTTCGTGTAGTACGTACCGTTATCCTGTAGACCGCCCATTAAAACGGCCGGATTTCCTCCGGTATTCATATCGACGGTTACTGTATAAAACTGAGAGGTAATGTAGCCGTTGTTCTTTTCGACCCAGGCTACTGTATCGGCCATGTTGTTTTCTGTTCGAGAAACACCTCCATCATGGGCGGACAGCATTACATCGGGGTTAGATGGCAGAAAAAGCAACTTGTGTTGATCCGGGTGATGGCCGGGATACTCCTCCACCCTCGGCAGCTGGGCGCCAAAATCGTAGCCGCCGATCATGGAATTGTTCAATGAATCGTTAAAGGCCGAAGTGGAACGGTAGATGCAGGTACCTCCGATAAAAACGGTATTGGGATCTCCGGGCTTCACTTCCACAACCAGATCATAACCACCTTGCGTATTGAGACCATTGAAGTCATCGATATTGCCGGGCATGTTTTGCGATAGGTCAGTCCACTGCCCACCGCTCGTATCGTATTCAAATTTCCAAAGGCTGTTGTACAAGCTATCACCCTGCCAGCTGGTGGTGAATTTTCCGAAGCCGGGAGTCGGGCCAAAGAGGTAAACCCGATTCTCATCGTTGGGATCGATTTCAATGACCATGCGGTCGTAAACCGTTGGGAAAGTCGGCGGGGTGATGTTGGTCCAGTTGATTCCATCGACCGAGCGCCAAACACCTCTGTGAATTGCTGCTGCATCGCTGCTAAGGGTTGCGTATGCCACGCCCGAAGGAGAAACGGCCACGTCTGTAAAATATGCACCGTTACCGGTTGCTCCTTTGGCTACAGTCCAGGTCGAACCTCCATTCGTACTTCTCCAAATGGCACCGTAAGTAGCGGCATACACAACATCCTGCGTCAGGTTGGCCGGATCGGTTGCAATGTTCCAGGCCACATCCCATACATTATCGAAACTTGCGGGCGTTCCGGAAACCGTCGAGGGAAGTGAGGCCCAGGTGAGTCCACCATCGGTTGATTTATACACGCCATTGCCTAAATAAAATGCGCCGGTTGCGCTGGCAGATGTACCGTAGGCTTCACCCGTGAGGTAGTACCATGTATCTGTATGTCCGGGCCGTGTATCCTGTGCGATGGCAAGTACACCCTGATAACCTGTCAGCGACGTGACCCGATTCCACGTATCTCCACCATCGGCGCTACGCCAGAGTCCGCCCGAAATTCCGCCGGCAAAAAGAACATTCTCATTGGTTACATCCATGGCCAGTGCGCGGGTACGTCCACCCAGATTATATGGACCGCGCTGCTGCCAGGCCACCTGCTGAGCAAGGCGATTCGTTCCGGATCCACCCGGAATGGTAGCAGCAAAGGCCAGCTCTTTTTCACGGATACCCGGAGGAATCCGGCCGGTTTTCGGATCTGCAAGCCTGTCCAGCTCCCATTGCAATCGGGCGCTCAGGTTCTCCTCCGCAGCTTCACCGGAATACCGATAGACCGGTTTGTTTGCGCTGCGTTCAGTTGAGCAGGATATAGACAGAAAGATGAACAGCAGAATGATAAGCTGAATGGATGATTTCATGGTTACAGGTTTGACATACGAATGTACTAAACACCCGAAATCCGTTGGTATTGACAAAACCTCATCAATAGCCTATGAAATGAACTATTAAACAACTTCGGGGAAAAAATTACATTTGTAGTGTGCGCGTGGCCCTAAATCCATTTTTCCGCTCTCATCTCAGAAAACTGTGTTTGCCCTACTTCTGGGTTATTCACCTTTTCCCTCCAACACCAACTATTGCTGATACCCCAAGGCACTCACCTTCATTCTGGAACGACTACAAGCTAAATGCAACGATTCCGTTTCAGGGGCACCCATCGGATGAGTTTACCAATTCCAACCTTTTTCGTTACCACTTACACCGGGAGGGCGATGGTTCATGGTTTATGATTGGTAACGGTAATGGCCAGGTTTGGAAACGTGACTCGGCCGGAAACTGGCAACGGAGAGACCGCACATTTTTCGGCGGCTACAATTTCAATGCTGGCGTATTTGGTTTCATGAAATTTGGCGGATACGGTTATTGGAGGACCAATGGCTTGATGTTGTTCTATGTACAGAAAACGGGCGAGTGGGAGGCTGCGCAACTGAACCGTGAAATTCCGGGATATGGTGATTACTGCTATTTGGACAATTACAACGGTCAACTTTACATGCTGGGATCCATACTGATGAATACCGGCTTAACGCACGAGTACCAATTCACCGATACCCTTTACAACCTCGATATTCGAAACAGAACTTGGACAGCAGTCGGTAAAATGAGCAACATGGCCGATTCGCTACTCAGTACCAAGTTGTGGCACAGGTCCTTCGTATGGCCCAAGGGGCTGCTTATGTACGCCGACATCATCGGCAAAAGCGTTTTCGTCGATTTTAAATCCATGAAGTGCATTTTACCCGGTGATACGGCACAGCTGGCCTTTTTCAAGTTTTTTACTAGCCGTACCCCTTCCACATTTTTTATGACGACCAACGATGGTCTTTTTAAGGTTGACACGGCCGGGTATCAGGTCATCGACAGCCTCAGCTGGAAAGAACTTCTTCAATCGCCGAGTATGGAATTTGCACTGCTGGAATCCAAAAAACCCGGCCTTGACGGATTTAGTCCGGCAGGTCTGACAGGATTGGCCATCTTGGTCGGTTCAGGCTCAATCGGGTATTGGTGGTACAGCAGAAGGCGAAATGTTAGAGGTCAGGTTCCGGTTAGAACCGATTCTGATCTTCAAGTTCAATTCGATTTGCCCAAGACACCGGATTTCACCCTCCGGAGTTCAGATAACGTCCTCATTTTCAACCACCAACCTCTAGGTGAGCTTCTCAATAAGCAAAGTCTTTTGATTATCAATACGCTGATTGAAAAGCATTTGCAAAATTCAGTGATGGACACCTTGCAACTGAACGCTTTACTGGGGATTGAAGATCGCTCGCTCGACAACCAAAAGAAGGTCCGGAGTGAATCGGTTAAACTCATCAATTCCGTTTTTCGCAGCCTCGGATTTGAAGAAGAGGCCATTCAACGGGTACGGCAAAGCGACGACCGAAGGATGGTGGTTTACACCTTCCACCCCGGGATCACAGTCGAAAACTAGGTGAAGATTACGTTTTTCACCTAGTTTGTCCTGGACAAGCCCTCATTCCTGTGCGACTTTTGAAAGCATGGGCAGCCGGTACAATTTAGCCGCTCATTTTTTCCTCCCCCGATGAGCGGTCATCGGGGGATTTTTTTGGAGAATCCTACCCTGTCCTCTTTTCAACTGGATAAAAGAAAAGGCCGCCCTGTCGGACAGCCTTTTCAATGAAACCGGATGATTTATCAGCGGCTGATAATCAGTCGCTCCGTTGAAACCTGTTGACCAACATGGAACTGGATCAGATACATCCCGCTTTGGAGGGTGCCCAGATCAATCTCGCCTTCATTCATTCCAGGCAATGCCATTCCATCGAAAGCCAATACGGTCTTGCCTGAAATTTCTGTCACGCGAACCTGGATTGATTGTTCGTTTTCGCTGGTGAAACGGTAATGCGAACGGTTCTGAGCAGGATTGGGGTAAAGCTCCACGTGAAGGACAGTTCCATCTTGCCCGACTTTGGCGCAGCTTGAAGATGTAATTCCTGTAAGCGCATTTTTGGCACTGGTGCCGCAGGCGTTGGATGCATCCACCGCAATCGTTTGTGATGCAGCAACGGTATTCCAGCGGATCCGAATATTCTTTGTTCCCTGACCATTGACAATGCTACCGGCCGAAGTAACAAGCCAGTTATACCCTCCGGGACCCGTTCCATCCACTGTTGCGATACTGTAATTAGCGGTATCACCCACGCACACAGAAACAGGACCTGTAATAGCTCCCGGACGTGCAGGTGCACCAAACACGGCAAGTGATCGAACCAGGCTTGCTCCGCAGGCGTTAACCGCTTGTACGTTCACAGTGCCGGAACTGAATGTTGCAAAACTCACCGAAATCGAAGTACTTCCTTGTCCACTCACAAGCGTACCACCCGAAACCGACCAGAGGTAAGAAGTGGCACCGGAAACGGCAGAAATGGAATACACCACATTCCCTGCATTACACAAGCCAGTCTTTGGCCCCGAAATGGTTCCTGCTGCATTTGGAGTATTGGTCGTAACAGCCTTTGTCCTTAAGGGACTGCTTCCGCAAACGTTCGAAGCAGAGACACCAATAATTCCTCCGGCATATGAAGCCGAAACGGAAACCGTGATGACATTGCTTCCCATACCGCTGACCGCAACGATACCAGCGGGTAAGTTCCATGTGTAGGTACTTGCACGGTACACCGCAGCAATCGAATAGGTGGCTACATCGCCTACACAAAGCCTTGAAGGACCAGAGATAGAGGGAGGCGTAACCGGTGTTGCAACCTGATAATCGACCTGAGCGCAAGACGAAACTGTTGCGCCGCACACATCAGTCGATATAGCACACAGCTGTCCTGAAATTCCCGCCTGTATTGCAGCGGCTGTATAACTTACCGATACCGTAGTAGTTCCCTGACCCGAGGTGATACTGAACCCTGCGGGAACAGTCCATGCGAAACCGGAGTTGCTTGTTATACCTGATACTGTGAATGTGGCCGTTCCCGCAATGCCAGCTCGGCAGGACTGAAGCGTTCCGCCAATTGTTCCTGGGCTCGCATTTGAAACAAGTCCATTGTCGATGCTACCGTCGCAGTTATCATCAATGCTATTACACACCTCCGTTACGCCGGGATTAATGGATGCATTGCTATCATCACAATCACCGGAAATGGAAACGTGACCCGATGGCGCTCCGTTACAGGAGTTCGTAGTGAAAGAAACGGAACCATATCCGTCACCATCGTTATCAACATAGTAAACCGTAGATGCGGTAATGCTCAGGTTGAGGACGTAATCCTGGCAGTTGGAGCTGCTGGTGTAGGTTCCCGAAGCCGTGTAGCTGTTTCCATCCTGAGACCAAGTATAACTATCGCATCCTGTAGCCGAGGTAACAATCGGAGCGTTAGGTGATCCGGTCACATCCCACTGGCAGGTCTGCCCGTTGAACGTGGCTGTTTCGTAGCAAGCGATGGAAGGCTGCGATGGCTGAGTTCCGGTCACATCCCATTGGCAAGTCTGTCCGTTAAACGTGGCTGTCTCATAACAAGCGATAGAAGGCTGCGCTGGCTGAGTTCCTGTTACATCCCAAGAGCAAGTCGTGGTGTTGAAAGAAGCAGACTCATAACAAGCCAGCGTAGGCTGCGCAGGCTGAGTGCCGGTTACATCCCACAAACAAGTCGTGGTATTGAAGGAAGCCGTTTCATAGCAGGCCAGGGTGGGCTGTGCAGGCTGAGTTCCGGTTACATCCCACAAACAAGTCGTGGTATTGAAGGAAGCCGTTTCATAGCAGGCCAATGTCGGCTGTGCTGGTTGCGTTCCGGTTACATCCCAAGAACAAGTCGTGGTGTTGAATGAAGCAGACTCGTAGCAAGCCAGTGTCGGCTGCGCAGGCTGTGTACCGGTTACATCCCAAGAACACGTCGTGGTGTTGAACGAAGCGGTCTCATAACAAGCCAGGGTCGGCTGAGCTGGCTGCGTACCGGTCACATCCCAAGAGCACGTCGTGGTATTGAACGAAGCGGTCTCATAACAAGCCAGGGTCGGCTG
>JAJTFW010000037.1 GCA_021299095.1 Sphingobacteriales bacterium
TATCGGGCAGCAACCTCACTGACGATATCACGGTGACTCCGCCGGCAGGATTTGAAATCCGTACCGGTTCGAATGCCTTCTCAACTTCTCCGCTGGTTCTCAGTGCCGGAGCAGGCAGCAGTTCATCCACCGAATTCACCGTCACGGTTGATTCGAAGGATGCCAGCCACCCCAACTTCGGAACGGGATACCCATCCGGTTACTTATTAAATGGTGCACAAGGCCCGGCTTTGACTTTGGTTCGGGGTACGACTTACAAATTCTACTTCGACGGACAGGGCACCTGTTGCTCGTCCACACTCGGACACCCCTTCATTTTCACAAGCAGTGCTGTGGGTGGAGGAGCCAACAGCGGAGATGTGATCAGCACGGGAGTCACCCAATATGGTGATTCGACCTTTTTCACACCGGATGCAACTACCCCGTCTTCATTGTACTATATGTGCAATGTCCACCAAAGCATGGGTTCATCCATCACCGTGATCGATCCCGTAATTGGCTCCGTAGCATCAACAACAATCGATATCCGGTTCAATCCTGCCAGTAGTGGCGCTGTTGTTGACAGTGTCCAGCACAGCAGCACGGGTGCCACAACGGAGTGGCTGAGTGTAACCGGCTTTGCCCTCGAATCAGAACCTTCCTTGGCCTCTACCATCGCCTTTGGTACCATCAACGGGAACAGCATCGAGGTAAACACAAGCGGAGGCAATGGCGCATCGCGTATCATCGTCATTCGCGAGGGAAGTGCTGTATCCTACACACCAACCGATGCGGCAGCCGTAAGCGGGGTGAACAGCAGCTTCACCACAGCACTCGATCAGGGTTCAGGAAACAAGGTGGTGTACGATGGTACTGGAAATACCGTGACAGTCACTGGCCTCAACGCACTCACCACATATCATTTCGCCGTATTCGAGTATAACGGCAGTGGTAACACGAGTAACTACAACACGACTGCAGGTACTGCCGATGCTACCACACTGGCCGCAGAGCCCGGAACCGCAGCCACCATCACACTCACCCGACTCAAGACAGATACCGCGGTAACTGCGCTAAGCAGCGGCACGGGTGCATCACGGCTAATCGTTCTTAGCACTTCAGCAGTAAGCTTTGTACCTGTAGACGGAACCACCTACTCAGGTGCTTCCGCTGCGATTGGTACAGCTACCGATCTCGGTTCGGGCAACCTCTTGGTGTTCAATACAGCAATTGCAACCCCGCTGACCCTTACAGGCTTGAGTGCGGGAACGACCTACTATCTGCGATCGTTTGAATACAATGGAAGCGGCAGCAGCACCAATTATCGTACGTCTACAACAGGTAACCTTAGCTTCACCACACCATCCAACCTTGGATATAACGGTGGACTGTATACCCAGGATTTCAACGGACTGCCCTCTACCACCGGAAGCTATGGTATGACCGGCTTCAAATGGGGCCCCTATTACCTCAGCACACCCACTGTGAATGGAACCAACCTCACAGGATGGCAGCATGCTAATCTCGGCGGAACATCCGCAGACCTTGTTTTTGCTGTAGATAACGGCGGATCCTCGTCAGGCGGCAGCAAGAGCTACGGAGTAACCGGTTCAAGCAACCGTGCACTAGGTTCGCTTTCTACAGGATCGGCCATTCCTGCATTCGGACTTGTATTGGTGAACAACACGGCCGGGCCCCTCACCACCGTCAGTTTGAATTACACAGGACAACAGTGGAGAAACGGAGGCAGCGGAACGCCAAACCAACTGCTGTTCTCATACCAGGTGGGTGGTGCTGATATCACCACCGGAACATTCACCACCGAATCATCGCTGAACTTCAACAATCCCATCAGCGGCGGACTAGCTGCAGCTTTGGATGGCACCTTGCCTGCAAACCAACTGGCAGTCACATCAACCTTCCAGCTCAACAGCAACTGGCTTCCGGGTCAAACCCTCGTGATTCGCTGGAACGATGTGAACGATTCCGGTAATGATGAAGGCATGGCAATCGACGACCTGAGCTTCTCAGCTACAGGACCTGTGGCTCCTACACAACAGGATTCAGCCATCAGCTTCATCAACGTAACAACCACCGGACTCGATGTGAACTGGCTGAGCGGCGACGGCAGCAACCGCATCGTGAAGATGAACACCAGTAACTCATTCACCAATCCGGTTGACGGACAGGATTACACGGCAAACGCAGTGTACTCGGGTTCAGGAGAGCAAGTCGTGTACAACGGCAATGGAAACGTGGTGCATGTAGATGGTCTCAGCGCTGGAACGACCTATTCCTTCAGGGTGTTCGCTTACAACGGAAGCGGAGCATCGGCAGTGTATAACACGGCAACAGCTACCGATAATCCTGCATCGCAAGCAACTGTCGCTGCATCTTCAGCAACCCAATTGGCCATTATCTCGATAAATGGCGGAGCCGATCCTTCCGATGGTGTTCCCTTCTCAGTAGTGATTCAATCACAAGATGCGCTGGGCAATCCGCAAACCGTTTCAACATCAACAACCGTTACCCTGAGTGTTGCAAGCGGCGTGGGTACCCTAGGGGGTACAGTATCAGGTATCATTCCCATCGGTGCCAGCAGTGTCACCATCACGGGTGTCACCTACTCGCCAGAGGACTTCTTTGTAGAACTAACCGCTACGGCCAGCGCCGGACAAACACTTAGCCCGGGCACCAGCGCACAATTCAACGTGCTGGGCGTGGCTACACAACTGGCCTTCGTTTCACTGCCTGCGAGCGGAATTGTAAACCAGACTATCCCCAACTTCCAAGTCCAGGCATACCGTGGAGATTTCACCCTTGACCCACTATACACCGGAGCAATCACAGTAAGCAAGTTGAGCGGACCGGGAACACTCAGCGGAACGCTGACTGTAAACGCGGTAGCCGGAACAGCCACCTTCAGCGGAATCAGCTTCAGCCAGCCCGGCACCTACGAGCTGGAGGCTAGTGCTGCTGGCCTGACCTCCGCATTCAGTACGACTATCACCATCACCCTTGTACCCTCACTGACCGAGCTAGTTGTTCCGAAATACATCTCCGGAAAGACCTCGGCCTCAGCCCACAATGCCCGAATGCCTTTTGCGGTCTGTCTGCAACTCGACAATCTGGTTCCCAACACGGCCTACGATATCCGTGCAGGAGTCGGAACCGACACCACAGCAAATACGACTTATGGCTCAGGAAACGTATGGCTGGGAACCTTCTTTGGATCAGGTACAATTGCCAACGCCTTCACCTCCGATGCCAACGGTAGTTCAGGCCCCTTCTGGATTTACATTCAGCCAACAGCCAGCAGCACCAACAGCCGCTTTGCTGCAGGGTTCAATCACAACTTGCGCATCGGTTTCGCACCGACCGGAGGCCTAATGCCACTTGAGCCGAGTTTTGTCGGAAGCAAGTTGATGAAAGCACTCGATATCGGTTCGAATTCACAGTCGGCATCGACCAGTGATGACGGAGCCTTCCTCCGCGGATCTTCCGGAATCTGCCTCGGTGGAAAATACATTCTTGTTTACGACAACGAAACCGGCAGCGGTGATCCGATGTTCAGCTACCAGGCCAGACAAATGGTTGCTACGAATTCATCACAGAGCGATCTTCCTGCCAGCATCAACGATGTGCTTAGCCAAGGCGGCACTTCAGCCATCGGAGATTATGTTGCACTGGTACCCACCGGAGCCAACAACTCCAACGGTGTACGCCGTATTGAAGCCCGCAATGCTGACAACACACTTTTCAATGCGGTTAACGATGCCGACGGAGTCTGGAGCGGCGGAGCCAATACGACAACACTGGGCTACCGCGGTATCGCCAACGTGACCAATGCCGATGCGACACTGACAACACTCTCCATCACGGCTTCAGCTACTGCCGAATCCTGCACAGGTGCCCTGGATGGAACTGCAACTGCAACAGTCGTAACCGGAACTGCTCCAGTGACCTATAGCTGGAATACAAACCCGGTACAAACCACTGCTACGGCAGTAGGTCTGGCCGCCGGAGTTTACACCGTTACGGCCACAGATGCATCGGGCTGTTCCCAATCAGCAACCGTAACCGTTGCAGCCCCTTCGTCTGCCACCATTACCCCAAGCGGACCCACCACATTCTGTACAGGAGGATCAGTAAGCCTTTCTGCCGGAGCAGCAAACAGCTACCTCTGGTCGACAGGTGAAACCACACAAGCTATTACCGTCAGTACAAGTGGTTCGTATGTAGTGACTGTCACCGATGGCAGTTGTACTGCTACCGCACTGCCCGTTGTCGTAACTGCAAGCACTTATGCGTTTAATGGTACCCTGTTCTCCGAAAACATAGGAGTTCCCACTGGAACGACAAGTGTGAATACATACACCGGATGGCAGAATGCAGGTGTGGCAAGCTTCAGTAACAACGCTACCGGTACTGATGTCCGCACCACCACCGCTTCTACGGCATACACCGGATCGAGCGGCGGCGGTAACGTATTCTTTGGAACTACGGGTGGTAACTCAAAACAACTAATCATTTCAGGAATCAATACGACTGGCTACAGCAACCTGGTGATGACTTACGGCTTGCTGCGTTCGGACCTGACCAACGGTATGACCGTTGAAGTATCAGACGACGGTGTGAATTACAGTCCCCTTACTGTGTCACAACCTACCGTATCCAATGCCTGGCAACTGATAACCGCAAGTGGCAGTATCCCCTCCACAAGCAACCTTCGCTTGCGGTTCAGCAAAAACGCCACCACCAGCTTCCGTTTGGATGATGTGAAAATTACGGGCAGCACCAATACCGTTAGTGTCGTTACTCCGGGTCCAACCACGGTTTGCGGCAGCGGAACGGTGACCCTCAGTGCCAGTGTTCCAAGTGGAATCCTTTGGTCTACTGGAGCTACGACACGAACCATTCAGACTGGTGTAAATGGAGACTACTCGTTCATTGCGACCGACGCTAACGGATGTACCGCATCCTCGAACACCGTAAGCGTCCTGTTCACTGCACCCCCGGTTTGGTACCGAGACCTCGATGGTGACACCTTTGGTAACAACAACGACACCTTGAGTGCGTGCACACAGCCCGCAGGATATGTATTCGACAACTCGGATTGTAACGACAACATTGCTACTGTTAATCCGAATGGTACCGAAGTCTGCAACGGAATCGACGATGATTGCGATGGTGATATCGACAGCGATGACAGCGTGGTAAACGGCGAACCACTGTGGTATTCCGATGTAGATGCTGATGGATTCGGCGATGCAAACGATACCATCCGCACCTGCAACCAGCCGGTAGGGTACGTAAACAACAACACCGACTGCAACGATGCCAATGGAGCCATCAACCCCAATGCACAGGAAATCTGTGATGGAGGTATCGACAACGATTGCGATGGACTGATTGATAGCAACGACGCAAATTACATCCCATCTGATACCACAACAACAACGGCTTCAGCATGCGATAGCTACACCTGGTCGCTCAATGGCCAAACCTATACAGCATCGGGCACCTACGCTGCACTGAGCGCTTGTACACTCAACATCCTACAGCTCACCATTACGGCTTCAAGTAGCAACACCACAACAGCGAGTGCCTGTGATAGCTACACCTGGAGTGTAAATGCCACCACGTACACACAAAGCGGCACATACAGTGTAGTAACAGGATGCCAGACCGAACTCCTGCAACTCACCATCACACCTTGCGCGAGCGACGACACCCTGACCGTGAAGTTTATACTGGAAGGCTTTTACGATGGCGTGGCTGGAATGGTACCTTCCCTGCTAAATGCCGGAGTTGGAACCAGCCTGACAGAAACCGACACAGTACTCATTGAATTGCGTGATGGACTGAACACCTTCACATCTGTCGCCTCCGGAATAGTTGTTGCACAAACCGATGGAACCGCACAATTGGTCATCCCAGCAGGAACACTTGCAGCGGGTTCTTCTCAGTACATTGTCGTCACCCACCGCAATGCCATCCAAACCTGGAGTGCATTGCCGGTCAGTATCAACGGGAACACGACCTACGACTTCACGACTTCATCAAGTCAAGCCTACGGAGATAACATGTTCGAAATTTCTACAGGTATTTTCGCCTTCTTCAGTGGCGATGTTAGTCCACAGGACGGTGTGGTTGATATTCTTGACCAGGGTAACATCGACAACGACAGCTTCAACTTCGCAGGTGGGTATCTGCCTACCGATATCAATGGCGATGGCGTAGTGGATATCCTCGACCAGGGAATCTGCGACAACAATGCCTTCAATTTCATTGGTAGTGCAGCGCCATAATTAATGCAGCATCATTATAAAAAACCGGGGGAGATCACTCCTCCGGTTTTTTTATTGATTTAATGAGGGTTGATTTGATAATTGGATGATGTGATAATGTCTTTTTTAGTTGGTGATTTGATAATGCGCCCTTGCGGGATTTCTACACCATCGTGCTAAACATCAAATCCTGATAATTTGAGCCGGTGGCTGAGCGGAGTCGAAGCCCCGGCTCCGCTCGGGGATCGGGTTTTTCATAATTTGAACCGGTGGCTGAGCCCTGTAGCGTGGCGAAGCCTTTGAGCACCGGCCCTTCGACTCCGCTCAGGGACCGGTATACACATCCGGTGGCGAAGCCTCTGCTACTGGGTCGAAGCCCCGGCCCTTCGGCTCCGCTTAGGGACCGGGTTTTTCATAAAAAAAGGGAGCCTAAGCCCCCTTGAAATTATCAATGCATTTGACCTTATCCGTTGAGAGCTTCCGCACCGGCAACGATCTCGAGGATTTCGTTGGTGATGGCAGCCTGACGGGCTTTGTTGTACGAAAGACGCAAGCCCTTGAGCAACTCACCTGCATTATCGGTGGCCTTGTTCATCGCCGTCATACGCGCTCCGTGTTCGGAAGCATGTGAATCAAGTACCGCCTTATACAACTGGGTCTTGATCGATTTCGGAATCAATTCCAATACGATTTCCTCCTTGGAAGGCTCGAAGATGTAATCGTTTTTCATCTTCCCCTCTGATTTCGCGGGAGGCTGAATGGGCAACAACTGCTCTGTGGTTACAATCTGTACTGCAGCGTTTTTGAACTGATTGTACACAACAATAACCTGATCGTATTTCGCTTCGGAGAAATCCGTCATGATACCTTCGGCAATCGACGATACACGGTCGAAGCTGAGGTCGGCGAAAATGGCGTTGTGGTTACCGCCATACACATTCTTGTTCTTGGAGTAGAAATCAGAACCCTTTTTACCGATACACAGCACTTTCACTCCTCCGGTCTTCACCTGTGCGGCATACTGCTCGTTCAGCAGGCGATTCACCGTACGGATGATGTTGGAGTTGAAAGCACCTGCAAGTCCGCGATTTGAACTCACTGCAACGATCAAGACCTTGTTCACCGGGCGCACCTTCGCGAACTGTCCACCATCACTCTCCTCGAGTGTAGCAGAAAGGTTCTCGAGAATATCGCGCAGCTTGTTGGCATAAGGACGCAACTGCTGGATGGCATTCTGAGCACGGCGCAGCTTGGCCGCACTCACCATCTTCATCGCCTTGGTGATCTGCTGGGTGCTATTGACCGATGCGATGCGAAGTCGGACCTCCTTGAGATTTGGCATGGGGAATCAGTGATTCAGGTTCGTTCAGGCAGCAAACTTCTTGGAGAGGTCTTTGGCTACTTTCTCCAGCTCAGCGGTGATTTCATCGTTGATGATACCTTTTGCAAGCTGATCCAGTACGTTCTTGTGTTGGGCACGCAGGATATTGAGGAAATCGGCCTCGAAATCCCTCACCTTTCTAACTGGAACCGATTGCAGCAATCCCTTGGTTCCGCAGTAGATGATAGCAATCTGCTCCTCCACGCGGAACGGCGCATACTGGCCCTGCTTCAGGATTTCCACGTTGCGTGATCCCTTGTCAAGAACCGCTTTGGTGGCGGCATCCAGATCAGAACCGAACTTGGCAAACGCCTCGAGTTCGCGGTACTGAGCCTGATCAAGTTTGAGCGTACCAGCCACTTTCTTCATCGACTTGATTTGTGCGTTACCACCTACGCGCGATACCGAAATACCTACGTTGATGGCAGGGCGAACACCTGAGTTGAAGAGGTTTGCCTCAAGGAAAATCTGTCCGTCGGTGATGGAGATCACGTTGGTTGGAATGTATGCAGATACGTCACCGGCCTGTGTCTCGATGATGGGAAGTGCGGTCAGCGATCCTCCACCTTTCACCTTGCTCTTCAAAGACTCGGGGAGGTCATTCATCTGTGCAGCGATGCTGTCGGACTTAATCACCTTAGCCGCACGCTCGAGCAAACGGCTGTGTAGGTAGAATACGTCACCGGGATAGGCTTCGCGGCCAGGAGGACGACGGAGGAGCAGGGATACTTCGCGGTAAGCGACAGCCTGCTTTGACAAATCATCGTATACAACCAGAGCAGGACGACCTGTATCGCGGAAAAACTCGCCGATCGCAGCACCAGCCATAGGCGCATAGAACTGCATGGGAGCGGATTCGGAAGCCGTTGCTGCAACAACCACTGTGTACGGCATGGCACCACGCTCTTCCAGTGTCTTCACCACGTTGGCAATCGTTGACCCCTTCTGCCCTACTGCAACATAAATACAAAACACGGGCTCACCGCGATCGTAAAATTCACGTTGATTAATGATGGTATCGATTGCAACGGCCGTTTTACCGGTCTGGCGGTCACCAATAATCAATTCACGCTGTCCGCGTCCGATTGGAATCATCGCATCGATTGCCTTGATACCGGTTTGGAGCGGTTCGTTTACCGGCTGACGGAAAATTACTCCGGGAGCCTTGCGCTCCAGAGGCATTTCAAACAACTCGCCACCAAGGGGGCCTTTCCCGTCGATCGGATTGCCGAGGGTATCCACTACGCGACCCAGCATGCTTTCGCCAACACGGATCGAAGCGATCTTTCCAGTACGCTTTACCGTATCACCTTCTTTGATGTTGTTGGATGAACCAAGCGTTACCGCACCGATGTTGTCCTCTTCGAGGTTCAGTACGATGCCCTTGAGTCCGTTTTCGAACTCGATGAGCTCACCCGACTGCACTTTGGTGAGTCCGTAAATACGGGCGATACCGTCGCCCACCTGGAGAACGGTTCCAACCTCTTCCAATTCGGTGGCGGATTTGAAACCTGCCAGTTGCTGTCGGAGGATGGCGGACACTTCGTCCGGTCTTACATCTACCATGGGTATTGTGTGTTTATGTTTTGTTTTGTATTAAAGAACAACCCTGTATATGGTTGCACAGAATGAATTTGATTAGTATTCTTTGACGTAGAGATTGTCGTCGAATTCGTTGCGGAGCTGGCGCAGTTTGCGACTCACGCTGGTATCGTATTGCTGATCACCGACCCGCAGTACGAAACCGCCAATCAGGGAAGGATCTACTTCCTCTACCAGCTCGGCTTTATCGCCACGCGAGGCGCGAACCATGCTCAGAATGGTGTTCCGCGTCGCTTCATCGAGTTTCACTGCAGTGGCCACGTGTGCGGTCACGATGCCTTTCATGGCCTTATACAACTTCACGTATTCGGCAGCAATACCTTCCAGATGCCCTTCACGACCCTTGCGGATGATGATATCCAAGAACGCCATGCTAACCGCATCCATCTGCTTGCCAAAAAGCGCTTTCACCACGGCTTCCTTCTTATCGCCCTGAACGATGGGGTTACGCAGCAGGAGACTCAACTCACGGCTGGCAGCACAGGAGGCGCTGACGAGTTCCATGTCATTGAATACACGGTCTGTCAGGTTGCGTTCCTGCGCAAGTCCGAGCAGGGACTTGGCATATCGGCGGGCTACTTTTGACTCAAGCATTGTCGTGTGGTATTACCGGATCAGCCGTTGGCTCAGTTCATTTTAACGTCTTTGAGGAGGTCCTGGACCAGGGCCTTCTGCTTTTCATCGCTGCTCAGCTGCTGACGCATCACCTTCTCGGCGATTTCAATCGACAACGTCGCCACCTGGTTCTTCAACTCGGTGATAGCAGCCATCTTCTCATTCTGAATTGCCTCGCGAGCGATGGTGATCATGCGGTCACCTTCGGCCTGCGCCTTACTGCGCGCCTCGTTGACAATCATGTCCTTGGTCTCGCGCGCCTCCTTCAAGATGCGGTCACGCTCATTGCGTGCCTCGAGCAGGATTCGCTCATTCTCGGCCTTCATGTTGGCGACCTCGTCCTTCGCTTTCTGCGCGGCATTCAACGCATCTTCGATGGACGTCTCACGCTCCTTCAGAGAAGTGAGAATCGGCCCCCAGGCGAATTTGCGCATGAGGAATAAGACAATCAGGAAAGAAACGGTCATCCAAAAGACGAGACCGAAATCGGGTTTTACGAGTTCCATGCGTGTTCGGAATTTCGTGGGCTATTGCCCTTATGGTTGAATGTTGTGTTCTGATAAAACCGGCACTCGGCCAAGCGCCGCTCTGCCGGTTTTGGATGTTGCTGCGCCTTACTTGGTAAGGATAGCGAGCAGGCCGATTACCATCGCGAAGAAGGCTGCACCTTCCACGAGAGCGGCTGCCAGGATCATGTTTCCGCGGATATCGCCGGAAGCCTCAGGCTGACGTGCGATAGATTCGAGGGCAGATCCGCCGATGCGACCAATGCCGATTCCGGCACCGATTGCGGCAAGACCAGCACCTACTGCGGCAAGACCGTAGCCCATGCCAATGTTTTCGGCAGCGGCCTGGAGAATGATGTTTGCTAACATGGTGTTGATATTAAGGGTGAATAATGAACTTGGTTATGGTATGACGATTAATGATGGTGTTCCTCCACAGCGGCACCGATGTACACCGCGCTAAGCATGGTGAATACGTATGCCTGCAGGAATGCGACCAATAATTCGAGGGTGGTCATGAAGACCGTGAAGAGCAAGGAGAGCGGTGATACCGCAAGTCCGACTCCGAGTCCGTTCTCGCCGAAAATGAAGATGAGGCAGAAGAAGGAGAGTGCAATGATGTGACCGGCCGTGATGTTGGCGAACAATCGGATCATCAATACGAAGGGGCGCAGGAATACACCGAGGATCTCGATGGGCGTAAGCAGCAGCAGAATGGGTTTGGGAACCCCTGGCATCATAAATACGTGCTCCCAGTAGTTCTTGTTGGCACTGAAGGTGACAACGGCAAAAGTGAATAAAGCCAGCGTCATGGAGATACTGATGTTGCCGGTCAAGTTGGCTCCACCCGGAAAAACCGGAACAAGACCGAGCAGGTTCGCAATCCAGATGAAGAAGAATACTGTGAGCAGGTAAGGCAGATAGCGCTCGTATTTATGACCGATGCTGGGCTTGATTACTTCATCGCGCATGAACATGATGATTGGTTCGATGGCGTTCTGCAGACCAGTGGGAGCCATGCCCTTGCGGGTGTGGGTGTACGCTTTCGCAACGCGGGTGAAGATGAACATCAGTAAAATCAACACCACAAACAGGGTTGCTACGTTTTTGGTGATGCTGATATCGGTAATGCCGGCCGTTAGGGCTTCATTCACAGTAGCAACGTGGGCATCCACCGGTTCGGCTTGATCAACAGCCACCACTTTGCCTTCGTGCAACATGTATCCGTTCCAGGTCATGTGTCCGTGATCGAACCGCGCACTGCTGAACACGCTGAGTCCGCGTTCGGAATGATACAGGATTACGGGAAGAGGAAGCTCTGTGTGTCCCCACAAATGCCATCCATGCGCATCGGCCACGTGTTCCATAATGACCTTACCCGCATTGAGTTTCTCCTTGCCATGATTCGCCTCGGCATGCCCGCCATGCGCCTCCATGCTGTGGCCATCGGCCGCAGGGGCAACAGCCGTATGGTCGGCGGTCGGAACAGCCTGTGGATTGTTCTCAGCACGGTTTACCGAAAATACCAGGCTGAAGACCAGGAAGGTGCTGATTGAAAGTATGATT
The DNA here is from genome assembly GCA_021299095.1 of Sphingobacteriales bacterium. Classification (GTDB taxonomy): domain Bacteria; phylum Bacteroidota; class Bacteroidia; order AKYH767-A; family OLB10; genus JAJTFW01. The sequence goes on from JAJTFW010000037.1 coordinate 11,940, forward strand.
AATCGCTTGTTTTTCAACATGATACGCCCTCAAACGGGGATTTGAGGTCGCAAAGGTAGGTAAATCACCTCAAGCTGAAAAACGGGGAAGCGAAACAGCACGGAAAATTACAAAATAAGAAAGGGGCCTGCAAAGACCCCTTTCACCTAACCTAACCAATCAACAAACCAATCTTATTGTTGGTAACCCTATGCAGTTGACTGCGGGACAAAGTTGCGAAGCGAAGTATGAACGCCGTATGAAGATGGTTATGAACAATTGACCCTAAATAACATAGGCTTCACATGGCCGATTTCCCTTGCTCCGGCTTGGGGCTTCCAACTAGGTTTGCAAACAGACTATGATGTTGAGTGTGGAAGAAATCCCCGTAGGCCAGACCATTGACATGCAAGGCAATGGATGGCCGCATCGCGCCAGAACCGCCGGCGAACGCGAACGCAGCCGCCGGGAGGAAGGAACCCGGCAGTTCTCCAATTTAGAGCTGGCCCGCGAACGGGCAGCTTTCATCCGTTGGAAGGCCATCGAAAACCTGGACACCTACCTTATAGAGTTTGAGGCGAATTTTATCAAATCGGGGGGGAAGGTTTTGTGGGCCCAGGACATGAGCGATGCCTTGGAGGCCGTGCTGGGTATCCTAAAGCAAAACGGAGGCGGACCGGTCATCAAGGCAAAAACAAATACGGCCCAGGAAATCGGGCTGGTTTCCTACCTCGAATCGGAAGGGGTTCCGGTTCAGGAAACCGATGCCGGCGATTTCATTGTACAAACCGGCGGCGAGCAAGCCAGTCATATGATTCTGCCCGCCATGCACCGCGATGCCGCGCAAATTGCACAGCTGCTGTCCGAAAAGAAGGGATGGCCCGAATCGGCCGGACCCGAAGAGCTTGTGAAGTTGATCCGCAGTGAACTGCGCGAGGCGTTCCTGAAGGCCGAAACCGGTATCACCGGCTGTAATTTCCTGGTAGCAGACCCTGGAGCGGTGGTCATCATGGAAAACGAAGGCAATGCCCAACTCACCGCATCCCTACCCAAGCGCCACATCGTACTGGCGGGAATCGATAAGGTGTTGCCGTCGCTGCAGGATCTGGGCTTATTCCTTCCCCTGCTGAGCAGTTATGGCACCGGTCAGCGCCTTACTGCGTACAATTCCATCATCAGCGGACCGCGCCAGGCCGATGAGCAGGACGGACCCGAGGAACTGTATGTGATTCTGATTGATAACGGACGAAGCGATGTGCTTGCGCATGAAAAGCAACGTCAAGCCATGGGTTGTATACGGTGCGGAGCTTGTCAAACCGCATGTCCAGTCTATAGAAGTGTGGGTGCTTCGGAATTTCCCTCACCGGTGGCAGCCGTAACTATGCCCCTGCAGGGATCTGATCACCGCAACCTGAGCCAGCACTCCACCTTGTGCGGCTCCTGCAAGGACGTATGTCCGGTCAAAATCGATATTCCATCGCTGCTGCTCGAAAACCGCAAACTCTTTGTAGAGCGCGGGGATACACCAAAAGGAGAAAAATGGTTTTATTATGCTTGGAAAAAAAGCATGTTGAAACGCGACCTGATCAGCTGGACCCGGTTGAATCCCCGCAACAAGGTCCTCAACGGCCTGTACCGATCTGCCACAGGCTTGCGTGATATGCCCCTCGATACAGCAGGTGAAAAAACTTTCAACCAGTGGTACCGGGAACAAATGAATTACCGGTGAGTCCTTCCCCTATTTCCATTTCCCCATTGACAGTCATTTGCCAAACCGTTGAGGAGTTGCGCCAGCAGTTGCAGCAATTCCGAGAGCAAAACCGCCGCATCGGATTTGTTCCGACGATGGGTGCACTTCACGCCGGTCACTTATCGCTGACTGCACGTGCTTTGTCCGAATGCGATGTGGTGGTGTGCAGCATTTTTGTGAATCCATCGCAGTTCAACGATCCCGCTGATTTCGCCAACTATCCGGTGATGCAGGATCAGGATCTCCGTCTACTTCAGCAAGCAGGGTGTCAGCTGGCCTTCGTTCCATCTGTCAGTGAAATCTATCCGAACGGATATACGCCAATCGATCTTGATTTCGCCGGCCTCGACACCGGGATGGAAGGGGCCTCCCGCCCAGGGCATTTTCAGGGGATGGCTACTGTGGTGAAGCGCCTGTTCGATATCGTTGAGCCCGATATAGCTTACTTCGGAGAGAAGGATTTTCAACAACTGGCCATCGTTCGCCACATGGTGCGCAGCCTGGGCCTCAACATACACATTGAAGGCTGCCCGACCCTTCGGGAAGCCGACGGCCTGGCCATGAGTTCACGAAACCTCCTAATGAGCCCGGAGTTGCGCAAAGCCGCAGCAGCGATTCCAGAAGCCCTACGACAGGCCGGGGAAAGAATCCCTCACCTGAGTCCCGCCGCCGTTCGCGAGCTGGTAATCCGCTTCATCGAAAAAGACCCCCGCCTGCAGGTTCAGTACTTCAGCCTTGTAGATCCGCATACACTACGGGAAGTTGAAAACTGGGAAGGCCATTCGGTCGTGCAGGGCTGCATCGCCGTACTTACCGAGGGACCACGGCTGATCGACAACATGTGCTATTCCGTGAAATACACGCAACTTCACCCGTAAATCCCAAGGCCGATGAGAATATTGTTCCTGTTGATTTCAGCGTTACTACTGCTCAGCGTTCGTGTTGAAGCACAGTTCACATCGGACACTTTACAAAACACCCTGATCCAGAACCTCGCCGGTTCGGAGCAATCGGTGCCTATTTGTGCAAGCACTCCCGCCGGCCAAACCTATATCAGTTGGTTTGATAACAGCAGCGGACAATATGTGTTGCGCATGCAATTGCTCGATGCCAACGGTAACGGCCTGTGGGGCAGTGGGGGAATCATCGTGAGCGCCTTCCCGCAGAGTACGGCATTGTTCCGTTATGATATGGCGGCCGATGCGAACGGAAATGCTGTAGTCGCCTTCCAAGATGAACGCAGTGGTAGCCTGAGGGTAGTTGCCTATAAAATCAACTCCGCCGGTAATTTCCTCTGGGGTAATAATGGCGTGGCCCTGAGCGATTCAACGGCCGACGGAATCGCCCCAACCATCACCTTCGTCGATAACGGGGACGCTATTGTCGCCTGGAACGCAAGTATCGGGTCGGCTCGCTGGGTTTCCATGCAACGCATCGGATCCGGCGGAACAATCGTATGGTCGAAGCGCGTGCAGGACAGCAACAAATACACCCGACCCGACCTCATCGCCAGCGGCAGCGATGGCTTCATCCTGTTATATGTGAAAGAGACAGGCAATTTTCCCGGAGTAACCAGCACCCTTTTCGCGCGACGGTACGACGGATCAGGGAACGGGGTTTGGACAACTCCGGTTCAGTTGTCAAGTAAAACTACATCTTTTTTCTTCTTCCCGCAGATCATATCTGACGGTGTGGGTGGCGGATTCACTGTGTTCAACACCTCGAATCCAGTTAACCCTGCGCTGAACGATGTCTATGCGCAACATGTATCAGCAGGAGGAGCTTTGTGGTCGGCCGCCGGAACCCAACTGGCAAATTCCACTACGGATGTGAAACTCACAGGAGCGTTCTGCTACGATAGTGGAAGCAATACCTTGTGCACAGCGATTCAGATCCTGGACGTGTCGCAGGCCAACTCGGGATTTTCAATACAGCGGAACGATGCCTCCGGAAACGTGCTGCTGGGCGTCAACGCCTTGTCGTTAAAACCCATCAGTCCGAACTATTACCGTCCACTTGCACTGGTTCCTGCAGCGGGAAGCCTCATGCTACTCTACCAGGAAGGTGGTGGTTTCGGATCACAACTACTCCGTGCCATGAAGACCGACTTGGCCGGAAATGCGCTTTGGGGATATGACCCAACGTTCTGCGCAACATCCAGCGGGAAGGACGATCTGACGGCCGGCAACTTCTCCAACAACCAAGTGGTCGCCGTGTGGAGCGATGATCGGCTGGCCATCGGCTCTGACCTCGGGGTTTATGCGCAGAACATCGACATCAACGGCAACTACGGTGCGCTTACAGGAATTGAACACACGATAACGGATGAGTATATACGCATTTTCCCAAACCCGGGAAGGCGTGCGAGTCTGCTCGTAAAATCATCAACTGGTGAGCGTGCCGAACTCAGGCTTTATTCTCTCGGTGGCCAGCTCCTCCACAGGGATGCATTGAATCTGCAGGCCGGCGAAAACCGCATCGTGCTTCCCGACACCGAATCGTCAGAAGCCCTTATCCTTGAATTGCAACGCGAAACGGGAATTTCCCGCCTGCGCTGGATCCGATAAGAATTGTTTTACTTTAACCTACAAATCAAACCAAAAAATGTACGGACTCGTCAATCAAGCCATCCAGGGATTGGTAATAGACAATCACGGAGAAGAGGCCTGGGGTCGCATCAAGGCCAGGGCTGGTGTAGAAGAAGAGGCATTCCTGAGCAATACCATTTACGACGACAGCGTGACCTATAGCCTGGCCGGAGCGGCAGCCGAGGAGTTGGGCGTATCGCTCAGCGACGTGCTGATCGGATTCGGAAAGTATTGGGTCCTGCGCGTTGGCAAGGAAAAGTACGGCGCACTGATGATGGCCGGCGGATCCACTTTCGGCGAGTTCCTAATAAACTTGCCCAACTTCCACAGCCGGGTGATGTTGATTTATACCGATATCACACCTCCGGAATTCAAGGTAGAAGAAACGGGAGAAGGTGCCTATCTCCTGCATTATTACTCTACGCGACCGGGACTTACGCCTTTTATGCAAGGCTTGCTGGAAGGTTTGTCTGAACTCTACGGTGCACAGTCTCAAATCCGCTGTACAGGCTCACGTGCCGACGGACTCGACCACGATATTTTCGAGATTGCCCTTGTATGAACAATCACGTCCGGCTGGATCAGGAGCACTTCGAACGGCTGTTTCCGTTCTACTTCGTTCTCGACCGCGGCATGCGCATCCTTCAACGGGGCAAAAGCCTCGAAAAACTGATTGGTGCAGAAGAGGAACTCTTCGAATCGCGGTTCCGTTTTATCCGGCCAGGTCTTGGTATCCGGTATTCGTTCGATAGCATTCTCGATTACGTAAAACAGATCTTCATTCTTCGGAACATTGGTCCGGGCGGAACGGATTTCCAGCTCAAGGGTGAATTCCTTCACGATGAAGCCAACGATCGTATCATCTTCTGCGGATCACCCTGGATTACCAGCGAGGAACGCTTCACCTCACTCGGCTTAAAGCTCAACGACTTCGCACTGCACGATTCAGTGGCGGATTTTCTGCACGTTCTCAAAGCGCAGCAGATGAGTTATTCCGACTTGTTCAAACTCAACGAACAGATTGAGAACAATCGGCTTGAACTTGCCGAAAAGAATGTCGAACTGCAGGATGCAAATCTGGAGCTCGACCGATTCGTGTACAGCACCTCACACGACCTGCGTGCTCCCCTACTAGCCATCAATGGCCTCATTGATTTGGTCGTGGAAAAAAGTCCGGGCAATTCCGAAGTCATCGAATACTCACGCATCATCAGGGACACTTCGAACCGCCTCGACGGTATCATCCGCGAGATCCTAACGTATGCGAAGAACCGAAGTATCCTCATCCTCCCCGAACATATCGATGTCGAAAAGATGGTCCACACCATTTTCGATTCGGCCAGATACTATTCCAACTATCCGGTTGAGCTGGGGTTTGAAATGAGGCACGAAGATGTGTTCGTGTCGGATAACTTTAGCCTTCAGTCGGTGTTATCCAATATCATCACCAACGCCATCAAGTACCGCCGAGATGACGGCACGCCGGCCAAAGTCACCTTTCGGTCGACCGTTACCTCAGAAAAGGGCATCTTCGAAGTCGAAGACAATGGGCAGGGCATACCAAAAGAGCGTTTGCCTCGTATCTTCGAGATGTTCTACCGGGCATCGAACAGTTCGCCGGGTAGTGGCCTGGGGCTCTACATCTGCCATGAGATCGTAAAGAAACTTGGCGGCGAAATT
>JAJTFW010000089.1 GCA_021299095.1 Sphingobacteriales bacterium
AGCCGTGCTGGTTGATGGACTACCAGCTGCGGATACCGTCCTCATGCCCCAACTGGAAGGGCCTCTGCTTTTAATCCGGAATAAGGTCACTTCATCGCTTCGGGGCCTTAGTCGCGATGCATTTTCCCTTCAGATGAGCAAATCGGGTAAAGTTTTTAAGGTTTCTGAGTTTTCGCCTGCGGGCCGTACCGTGGCTGCCTCGTCGGTTTTAACAGAAATTGATGAAGCCAGCTGGCAAGATGCGCTCGGTTTCCTGAAGCAGAATTTTCAGGAACCCATGCGTAGGAATATCCTCGAAAAGCCCTAAGCCGAAAGGGCCCTTTTTCGTACTTTTGCAGCGCCGAAAATTCAGGAATTTCCTGACTCTGGTATACAACGTCAAAACAAAACTTTCCAATGGTGTTCGACCTCGATATGATCAAGCGCATGTATGCTGCGCTGCCTGCTAAAGTGGAAGCCGCCCGTCGTCTGACCGGTAGCCCGCTCACCCTTTCCGAAAAAATCCTCTATGCTCACTTGAGTGATGCCTTGCCAGCCTCGGCGTTCCAGCGCGGCGAGAGCTACGTGGATTTCAATCCTGACAGGGTGGCCATGCAGGACGCGACCGCACAAATGGCGCTTTTACAGTTCATGCAGGCTGGTCGACCCAAGGTGGCAGTGCCAAGCACGGTGCATTGCGATCACCTTATTGTAGCCAAGACCGGAAGCAAAGACGATTTGCCGAATGCACTCAAGGAAAGCGAGGAGGTATTCGATTTCCTGGCATCGGTATCCAACAAATACGGAATCGGATTCTGGAAACCCGGTGCGGGTATTATCCACCAGGTGGTGCTGGAAAACTACGCCTTCCCCGGAGGAATGATGATCGGAACGGATAGTCATACCGTGAATGCAGGCGGTTTGGGTATGCTGGCCATTGGGGTAGGAGGGGCCGATGCCTGTGATGTGATGGCCGGACTCAATTGGGAATTGAAATGGCCCAAGCTCATCGGTATCAAGTTGACCGGTAAACTGAGTGGCTGGGCATCAGCCAAGGACGTGATCCTGAAAGTGGCCGGAATTCTCACCGTGAAGGGAGGAACCGGAGCCATTGTGGAATATTTCGGCGAAGGAGCAACTTCAATGAGCTGCACCGGCAAAGGAACCATCTGCAATATGGGTGCTGAGATTGGAGCAACTACGTCTACATTCGGTTACGATGAAAGCATGGAGCGTTACCTGCGTGCAACCGGACGCGCCGATGTTGCCGAGCTGGCCAATGCTGTGCGCGAACACCTGACTGGCGATACAGAAGTTTACGCCAACCCAGAGAAATACTTTGATGAGGTGTACGAAATCAACCTCAGCGATCTCGAACCACACCTGAACGGACCTTTTTCTCCTGATCTGGCCACGCCCATCAGTAAAATGAAGGAAGCGGCCGCCGCTAACGGCTGGCCCACCAAGGTGGAAGTCGGTCTGATCGGTTCTTGCACCAACTCTTCATACGAGGATATCAGCCGTGCGGCTTCCCTTGCGGAGCAGGCTGTCAGTAAGAAACTCAAGCCCAAGGCTGAGTACATGATTACTCCGGGTTCGGAGCAAGTGCGCTACACCATTGATCGCGATGGTTTTATCGCTACGTTCGATAAGATCGGAGGCAAAGTGTTTGCCAACGCCTGTGGACCTTGCATTGGGATGTGGTCGCGTATGGGCTCCGAAAAGCAGGAGAAGAACACGATTGTTCACTCCTTCAACCGCAACTTCAAGGCCCGCAACGACAGCAATCCCAACACCTACGCTTTCGTGGGTTCCCCCGAATTGGTTACGGCTCTTGCCCTCGCTGGTGATCTTACATTCAACCCCCTTACTGATACCCTAATGAATAGCGAGGGTCAGGCTGTAAAGCTTGATCCACCTACCGGTGATGAACTACCAAAAACCGGCTTTGCCGTTGAAGATGCAGGCTATCAGGGTCCCGCTGTTGATGGCAGTGGCGTCCAGGTGGTGGTCAGCCCCACCAGCGATCGCCTTCAGTTGCTCGATCCGTTTGCCCCTTGGGAGGGAGCGGACCTCAAGGGTTTGAAGCTACTGATCAAAGCCAAGGGCAAGTGCACCACGGATCACATCTCTCCAGCCGGAAAGTGGCTGAAGTACCGTGGTCACCTCGACAACATCTCCAACAACATGCTCACTGGAGCCATCAATTTCTTCAACGAAAAGGCCAATACCGTCAAGAATCAGTTGAATGGTGAGATCGGCGAGGTTCCTGCCGTTCAGCGTGCCTACAAGGCCGCTGGTGTAGGATCCATCGTGATTGGTGATGAAAACTATGGTGAGGGATCGAGCCGCGAGCATGCTGCCATGGAACCCCGTTTCCTCGGTGTACGTGCTGTGCTGGTGAAATCCTTTGCCCGTATCCATGAAACCAACCTCAAGAAGCAGGGTATGCTGGCACTCACCTTTGCAAATCCTGCCGATTACGACAAGATCCGCGAGGACGACCAAATCGATATTCTTGGTTTAACCACCTTCACACCTGGTGTTGCGCTGACACTCGCCCTGCACCACAGCGATGGAAGCAGCGAAGAAATTACCGTCAACCACACCTACAACGAGAACCAGATCGAGTGGTTCAAGGCTGGAGGTGCTTTGAACATCATCCGCTCGCAGGTGGCGGGCTGATATGTTGAAGTTTAAAGAGCCGGGCACCGAGTTAATTCAATCGGTGCCCGTTTTTTTTGCCTGCTGTTTATTATTCAAGGCTCAATGCTTCATTAAGAATGGTTGCGTAATTCGCAAAATTGTTGGTTTTGGATTACTATTGTATCAGATACCTTGGTTAGAGTACGATTAGTTAAAATTCCAATTATCAATATCTTATTTTATACTTAGCAGTCAAGTGCGAAAACCTGAAAACCACAGATAAATCCAAAAAAACAAAATGAAATTAAGACTTCTATTTCTCGGCGTGTTATTTAGTTCTTCGTTGGTTGCACAAAACCTTCAGTTCGGAGCTTACATCGGGCATCAAACACCCGCATCACTCGACCTCTATTACGGTAAATACCGCACGCAGAACGGCACCAGCTACGGTGGCACACTCGCTTTCGGGCAGGGTCCGGGCGGTAAAGACATTTTCAGGAACTCGTGGGTTGAAATGCAATACAACTACAAGAGCGCTTCGCTCAGCTACTTTGACTACACGACCGGCATTACCTGGGATGCGGGTGAGTTGGAAATGCACAACATCCTGGTCGGACCCATCAAGGAGATGGACCGAGACCGGATAAGGCCCTTTGGTGGTGTACTGCTCGGCGCCACGGTATTTGTTCCTCAATTCACACCAACCGAATGGCGTTTCACAGCATCCTTCGTTGGCGGCGTAAAGGCCGATATCACCAATAAACTGGGTGTCCGGCTTCAAACGCAACTGTTGATGCCATTTTATTTTTCAGATGCAGCGGTCACCTGGAGTCCGAATTACGGCACCAGTGCAGGTCTATCCTCATCCTCTGTCATCCTCTCTGCCAGTTTCAATGCAGGAATCTATTTGAACATCGCAAAGGATTCGAACAACTAATCCTGTAACCCAGTCTGCGGGCCCGTACTCCGCTGCGGGTTCCAGTCCGCTATGTATCCATTACAACTTTCGGATTTCAACTTGATCATGACTAAAAGCAATTCCATTGGTTTGAGGCCACTTATCCTGTCCTTTATACTGACCCTCGCAAGTTCCATGTGCCAGGCACAAGAGCATCCGGCTAACTGGCCCAAAGAGGTACCGACTTCGCAAGGAACCATCGTCCTGTACCAACCGCAACCTCAGGAACTCAATGGAAACGACCTGAGCGGAACCGCTGCATTCTCGATTTTACCGGTTGGTAAAAAAGAACCCCTGTTCGGTGCCTTGTTCTTCGTAGCCGATTTGGAGTTCGATCGTGACAATCACCTGTATAGCGTACGTACTGCCACAGTGACCAACGTCCGTTTTTCCGATCAGGACTCCACGATTGACCTTGAAAAATTGAAGTCTGTTATCATATCGTCAGTTCCCGGCTGGAACCTGTCGGGCTCGACCGATCAATTGATTACAACCGTGGAGAAGGCCGGAAAAATGGCCGATCACACAGGGTTCAAAAATGATGCTCCGGTCATTCTGTATCGCAATAAACCCGCAGTGCTGGTGCTGATCGACGGTGAGCCGAAACTCCAGCAGATGGATGGCTCTTCGGTGAAGCGGATCATCAATACGCCGTTCATCATCATGAAACCGGAAAAAGACAGCTCTTATTACCTCTATGGCGGCGACCACTGGATGAAATCTTCTTCCTTAACCTCGGGTTGGGCGCTCACCAAGAACGTCCCCTCATCGGTGAAAAAGGCGATGGAGAAGAGCGCTCAACCCTCTGACACCAGCTCGGCCATGAAAACCGACGACGATGGAGTGGTTCCGGAGATTGTCGTTTCCACGGTTCCGGCGGAACTCCTGCGGAGGACTTGATGGAGGTTGGAAGTACATCCCATCGGACAGCATTCCCGCTGACTTCGCTAAAATCCCGCCAGGTTCCGACATGGATGCGGTACTGGCCAGTGTCCCTGGAACCCCACAGGCTAAAGATGCCGTGCTGGATGCACAGGTTCCACAAACAGCTACGGTAGACCGGAAGACTGCAGGTAAGAACGCTACGGTCACTTACGACGGTGCACCAAAATTTGAGCCGGTGGACGGCACTTCCTTGTTCCTTGCGGTGAACGCATCCAAAACGGTATTCCGCTCGGGTTCCATGTATTACCTGGTCGATAACGGTATTTGGTTCGAGAGTAAGAATTACAACGGTCCCTGGGAGGTCAGTACCTCACGTCCCGCCGACGTGGACAAAATCCCACCCAGTAGCTCCGCCTACAACACGCGTTACGTCTACATCTACGATCATACGCCCGATGTGGTGTATGTGGGCTACACACCCGGTTATATGGGTGCGTATGTGGTTGGTCCGACTGTGGTGTATGGTACAGGCTATTACTACAATCCTTGGTATGGCACCACCTATTATGCCCGTCCTTGCACTTGGGGATTCAGCATGCATTACTCCCCCTGGACAGGCTGGAGCATGTCGGTTGGATATACCGCCGGGCCCTGGAGCTTCGGTTTTGGTGGCCCTGCCTACGCTTACGGAGGAGGTTGGTTCGGCCCCCCGATGTATTACCCACACTACTACTATCCTCCCCGTTACTACGGTCCCTCTCGCGGTTATTATGGACCACGACCCGGATACACTCCGGTTTCTGGAGGATATAACCGTGGGCGTGTGCCTGCAGGCTATACGGCCCCACGTCAGAATATATACGACAGGCCCGGTGGCAACAATGGGGTTAGATCCGGTATGTCGGGTCGTGATGCTCAGAACATGAACATCGGTAATGGAGCGCGACCTGTACCCAACCGTTCCGCTGTTGCAGGAAATGCGGCAGGCAGAACAAACAATGTTTTTTCTGACCGGGATGGAAATGTATACCGCCAAAACAACGACGGCTGGCAGCAGAACCGCGGAGGCGATCGCTGGGAGAACGCCAATCCCTCGCCCGCATCTAAAGCTGGCGGTCTCAACAACCAATCCATCGACCGTGCCAGAGGTGCGGAACGCTTCAACGGCTATCAGCAAAACCGGATGACCCCATCAGGCGGTGGAGGGTTTTCGCGGCCAGGGGGCATGGGTGGTGCAAGACCGATGCCGGGACGCAGATAACAGTGTCCGTCAGAGTATGATTCCGGAATGGGAGATAGGTCATTTGAATTTGTTTCTTTAAATCCGGATGTCATATCACCAGTCCATCACCAAAAAATACATAACCATGAAAAAATCCTTTCTGATCATGTTGTCCGTGTTGCTGACTCAGCATGTGGCTGCGCAGAACAACTTCATCGGAACAGACCCCTTCCTGCCTGTATTCGGTACTGTATCGGTCAATTATGAGCGGGCAATCCTTCCGCGTATGAGTTTAGGGATCGGTTTCGGGCAGAAGTTCTCATCGGGCATTCTGGAAATTTCCGGTATAGATAAGGAGCGGTTGAAAACCGATGATCTTTCGTTCCAAGGAATACGCATTGTGCCGGAATTCAGGTGGTACCTAAGTAAAACGGAAAAGGGTTTAACAGGCTTCTACGTTGGCTTATACTACAAGTACCAGACAAATTCCTGTGACGTTGCATCCACCTATACACCGGAAAATGGATCCGCTACCGATGTTGATGTTGACCTCGATATCCGTACCAACTCTGTAGGTCTTGAAATGGGCTACAAGTTACTCGTCCACAAAAAGTTTTATGCCGACTTCTTAATTGCAGGGGTAGGACTTGCCAAAAGCGAACTCAACGCGGAGGCCCAATCGGAGGTTCCGGATGGTTATTTCGACGAACTCTCGGGTGAAATCAAGCGGTTTTTCGTCCTGAAAGGCTTCAAGCCTGACATGTTGAATCAGGATGACAAGATCAAAGCAGATTTCACCCTACCTTCCCTACGTTACGGCATCAAGCTCGGCATCAGCTTCTGATCAATCTAAACCTGTTTGGTTTTTCAGGACCAACTAAGAGACCATCCAACCTGTCGAGGCCGATCATCTTGCCCAACCAGGATTTCAATACTCCGGTAACTTCAACTATAGAAACACGAACAACCATTTCCCAACGCAAGTCCTGGAGCCGACAATAATCCTCAGGCACACAACTTCGCCATTGCCATGAACCAATTGTATTCAATCCGACTCTACGCATGTCTCATCCTGTCCATAACCGCCTTACTGGCATCTTGTGGCAAGAAAGACGAACAGAAGCAGAATTTAATTCCCGAAGTGAAAGTAGTGGAGGCGGCGAGTCGTTCTCTTCCTGTTTATACCGAATTCGTAGGCGAAACCTTTGGGCAAGCTGATATTGCCATCATTGCCAGAGCAGACGGTCCGATTACAGGTATCCACTTCAAGGAGGGACAGCGTGTCGAAGCCGGACAACTTCTGTATACCATTGATGATCCGCAGACGCAAAACGCCTTGCAGATTGCCCGCTCTCAGCTCTCGGCTCAGCAGGTGCTGTTGGCCAAAGCCAAATCCGATTACGATCGGGTAGAACCCCTTGCGCAGATTAACGCCCTAAGCAAACGGGATCTGGATGCAGCCCGCGCTGCCTACGAAGCCCAGCTCTCGGTGGTTGATGCCGCAGGGGCCAACTTGACCAATGCACAAGTTCAGGCCTCGTATTCCAGCATCATCGCGCCTATTTCGGGTGTCATCGGCATTTCCCGAGTTGCCATCGGCGATTTCGTGTCGAGGAGCTCGCAATCACTGAACACCATCTCCTCTACAGGTGAAGTGCGTATCCGTTTCACGATTTCCGAAAACGACCTGCTCAAGTATCAGCGGGAAATGGCGCAGCGCAAAGATAAATCCCCGCTTAAATTGGCTGTGATGCTGAGTGACGGCACACGGCTACCTCAGGAGGCGGTTGTTGATTTCGCCGACCGTTCCATTGATCCACTTACAGGAAGCTTGCTGGTTCAGGCTCGTATTGACAATAAGGACGGTCTTCTTCGGCCCGGCCAGTACGTAAAGGTGAGAGCCGCTTCGGCTCAGTTGGACAATGCCGTACTGGTGCCCCAGCAAGCGGTCCGTCAGTTACAGACTTTATACCAGGTGCTGGTTGTTGGGAAAGACAACATGTTAAAGCCGCGACCCGTCAAGCCGGGCATCCGCATCGGTAGCAATTGGGTGATTTCTGAAGGGCTCAAGGCGGGCGAAAAAGTTGCCATGGTGGGTAACGCGATCATCCAGCCTGGCAAACCCGTGATCCCGGTTGCCATGCCTTGGTCATACGATTCCACATTGGTTTACTAAGGGAAAACACGCGACATGAGCGACTTCTTTATACGCAATCCGATATCGGCAATCGTCATTTCTATTTTGATGGTTGTCCTGGGGCTGATTGTCTTATCAGGCATCCCTGTATCCCAATACCCTCCCATAACACCTCCAATGGTGCAGATCGCGGCCGTTTACAGCGGCGCAAATGCCGTGAACGTGGAGCAAGCGGTCTCGACACCCATCGAGCAGCAGGTGAACGGTGTGGAGGACATGCTATACATGCGTTCGGTGAATGCAG
>JAJTFW010000090.1 GCA_021299095.1 Sphingobacteriales bacterium
GATCCGTTGTCCACGGAATTTGCCAATGTTGACGAGCTTGCAGAATTCCTTGAGTGTGATGCGCGGATGTGTCTTCAGGTAATCAAGCAGGGACTTTTCAATGTCACTGTACTGAATGAGCACCGGGCGTGATGAATGCTTGTGTCGCAGGACTTCAACCATTGGCTTACTCGCCAACAGGCTCTGATCTCCGGAGCGAACCACCACCCAGCGCTTTCCTTCTTCGTCAAGGGCATAAACCGGCTTGTTGTGGCTCTCGGGTACAATAACCTCCAACACAACCTTCCCGTTAACATTCCATTCGTGAATGCTGAGTATCACCGGAGGGTGGCAACATTCGGCAGCAGATTTCTCAAGCATGAACTTCTCCTCCTCGGCCCGTACTCCACTAATACTGCCATCATCATTCACACCTACCAACAGGGTGCCTCCGTAGTGATTGGCGAATGCAACGATGCTGCGCGCAATGCGGTGAACACTGCTGATTTCCTTTTTGAAATCAAGCATGTCACCTTCACCCCGGTCAATCAGCTGAAGAATGCGTTTCAAGGTCGTCGTGCAATGATGGTATCGAACACGGGCGCATACGTGGCGAAACAACCCAAGCCACCTTCGATATTTGATCCGATGTTAGCAGGAACTGCAAAGGGACTTCCGTTGCCGCTCAATTGGTTTTCGGCATCACGCCAGAAGTTGAATGTGGCTCGGTCGATGGTACAGAACTTCACCAAAATGGTGTCCCCAACTTTGAAATAACCAGCTTCGGCATTTTTATCGTCCACAGCCGTGGAGTTTTGGATACTGCCGCGCGTCGCAGCAAAATCGAAGGTGCGGCCATTGATGAACTTGTCTTCGAAGGCTGAGCCGAAGGGCGGAATGAAATCCGAGTCCTTACCCAGTCGGCGGGCAAACCAACGATAACAGTTATCGAGGGTATCGGGATCTGTGAGGCGTGCGAAAGCCCAGCCCAAACTGTCCAGTTCACCCTGAACCGCAAACCAGGTGCTATCGAGGGAAACAGGAACCTGAAGTTTTGACTTCGAACGCAACTCTTCCCCTTTGGTGGTTATCACATGAAGGGAATAGGTGGTTCCGGGTACGCCCGTCATCGAAAAAGTCCCACTGAGCGGATCAATGGCAATGTAGCAACCGGAAACGCGTATGCCGTTAATCAAGGTGTCGATTTCCAGTAATTGCACCGTGTCGGATCCATTGCTGATGTACACCAGAGCTCCGCGCTCAGGGAGATTGTTGAGGGATGAAATCCCAATCGGATTGAAATACCCCTCACTCCTGCTCAATAAAATGTAGGGGGGCAAACCGGTTTCAACGTATCCGTCAACAACAAGCCGCACCTCATCTTGGGGAAGATCGAGTGTGATGTCCTTTTCGCAGGATGTGCCCAAGAGCAGGAGGAGAACCAATGAAATCAGCCGGCGCATCAGAAGGTAAAATTGTAGGTGATGGAAGGAATGATACTGAACAGGGAAACCTGCTTGGCCTGGACTCGCAGGTTTCCGTCTACACTGTTGCCCTGCACATCAAAATAAATGAAATACGGATTTTGACGGCCATAGGTGTTGTAAACAGCAAACACCCATTCCCCCTTGAAGCGTTTATCAAGTCGGGTGTGCAGCGTCGCACTGAGATCCAATCTGTGATAAGGTTTCTGTCGAAAATCGTTGCGCTGCTCGAATCCGCTCAGGATGTAAAAATTGTTGCTTAGACCTGTCGTCCCGTCTGGCTGTGAACCCAACGGCGGTCCAGCCGACATCAGGTAGCGCTGGGTTGGCAGGGTTAATGCGTCACCGGTAGCGTAGACCCAAGTCAGGCCATAGGTCCATTTACGGGATTTCTCATAGGTCAGCACCAGGGATACATCGTGTCTGCGATCGTACTTGGCAGGGAAAGGATTCCCGCTGTTTAATTCCGGGAACTCGCGCATGGTGCGGCTGATGGTATAACCAATCCAACCATTTAGTTTACCGGTCACTTTTTTAATGAAGAACTCAGCACCATAACTCCATCCTCGGCCAAACACAAAGTTGTTGTCGGGATTGTTGCGTACATCCTGATCAGGGGTAGCGCCCTCCCGGTAGTCAATCTGATTTTCCATGTCCTTGTAATAAACCTCCACAGAGGTTTCCCAGGCATTGTTCTTTAGGTTACGGAAGTAACCCAGCGCGTACTGGGTTCCATCCTGCGGTTTCACCTTGTCAGTTGAGGGCACCCACACATCGGTTGGCAGACTGACTGAGCCGAACGATGCAATGTGGATATACTGGTAATTGCGGGTGTAGGATGCTTTTAGCGAAGAGACATCGTTCAATTCATAACGAAGGGAAAGACGAGGCTCGGTGTTGAAATACCGGGCAACCGGCTCGTTGCGGGCGTAGGAAATGGTATCGGTCAGAAAACCCGGACGAAATGGATCTTCAACAAAACGATCAAAGGGTCCTACATGCGCAAAGCCCGTAAAACGAAGTCCAGCATTTACCCGTAGTCGCTTGCTGATATCCCATTCGTCATTCACATACACGGCCGCATCATGCGCGAAATAACGGGTCACTTTCCCTAGGTCGAAGACCACATCGCCCGAACGTGCATACGCATTGGTCGGGGTAAAGCGGTGGAATATATAAGCAGCCCCAAACCGAACCGTGTGCTGAAGATTCGGATACCAATTGAGGTCCACTTTAGCGGTATAATCACGGATTCCAGAGAAAATCCGAAAATCGAATTGCTGTTGAAGGGCCCCGAACTCGAACTGATAATCACTGAAGATGAGCGAGGTGTTCATGAACAATTTATCACTGAAGAGGTGGTTCCAGCGAAGCGATCCGGTCGCATTGCCCCAGGGAATCCGAACCGAGAATCCGGTCTCACGACTTTTAAAGTTGAATACGTCGCGACCGAAATAACCGCTGGCATACAATCGATCGCGTTCACCGATTCGGTAGTTCAACTTTGTATTCAGGTCGAAGAAATAGTAACCGTTTCCGGCGATGTTGGAGGTGGAAGAGATGAAGGGTTCGCGTAAAAAGAGATCAATAAAGGTTCTTCTGCCGCTAACGATAAACGAACCACGGTCTTTGACAATCGGCCCCTCAAGTGTGAGTCGCGAGGCGATGTAACCGATTCCGCCTCGGGCTTTGAACTCCCTGGCATTGCCTTCCTTCATCGATATATCGAGCACCGAGGCCAGGCGTCCACCGTATTGGGCAGGCATCCCCCCTTTGGTCAGGGTCATGGTTTTCACCGCATCCGGGTTGAACACCGAGAAAAAACCAAACAAGTGCGAGGCATTGTAAACGACTCCCTCGTCCAGCAAAATCAGATTTTGGTCCGGCCCGCCACCGCGCACATAGAAACCCGAATTGCCCTCACCAGCACTGCGCACGCCCGGAAGCAGTTGAATGGCTTTCAACAAATCGACTTCCCCGAAAAGCGCCGGCAACCGTTGGATTTGATCAACCTCCAGCTCCACACGCCCCATCTCGGCCGCCTGAACATTGCGATCTTTCCGTTCGGCAGCGATAGTCACTTCTGCCGTTTGGATGGCTACCGGATCCAGTTCAATGGGCATTGACCTGTCTGCCTGCATCACCAATTCAAATCGTTTCTCAGTATATCCTAAATAATTAACAATCAAGTTATAACTACCCTTATCTAAAGTAATAGAGTAGAATCCATATGCATTCGCACTGACTCCTTTCTGCAGCTCCTTAACGTACACGGAGGCGCCAATGAGTGCCTCACCGGATTGCGCATCCCGAACAAAACCACTCAAGGTAACACGCGAGCTCTCCTGGGCTAAGGCAGTAGAACCAACCCCAGATAAAAACAACAAGTATAGAATTAGGGCCGCGTAACGCATCGCATGCAAAACTAGCAGAACAACAAGCGAACACAGATTTGGATAAGGCCTGGAAGACATTTCCTGCGCTGATTAATATCTCCATCCATTTGCCCGAACCACCCAAAGGCCCTAACTTCGCAGCCCTGTTTCGGGGTGTAGCGTAGCCCGGTATCGCGCCAGCATGGGGTGCTGGAGGTCGTCAGTTCGAATCTGGCCACCCCGACAAAACAACAAAGGACAAGGCCCTGCACAGCAGGGTTTTTGTTTTTCCGGTTGCGTCAGATGCTTGCATCTGAAAGCTATTGGAAAAATAAAAAATCCCGAAGGGGGCCTTGTCTTTTTTGTTTTAGTACCCCCTACCCAGATCGCCGAAGGCAATCTGGGCCACCGGGGTAAATTCTCGAAAGCG
>JAJTFW010000006.1 GCA_021299095.1 Sphingobacteriales bacterium
AACTGCATCGGTATCAGCCGGTGGAGGAACATCTCCCTACGCGTATACCTGGAGTAACGGATCTGGCAACTCGGGTCAGAACAACCTGGTTGCCGGAACATACAGTGTAGTTGTTACCGATGCCAACGGATGCACACGATCTGCATCTGGCACTATCACTCAACCTACTGCCATAGCTTTGCAAGTAAATACCAACCCCAGCACATGCGGCAACAGCAATGGTGCCATATCCGTTGTAGGTTCGGGCGGAACCGGTGCTCTGCAATACCAGTGGTCGAATGGCTCAACGTTGACTTCAAATAACAACATCGCTGCGGGTACCTACACCGTAACAGCTACCGATGCCAACGGATGTACTGCAACTGCCAATGCTGCAGTCAATAACCAGGGCGGACCTCAGGTGGCCTTGCAGGCCTCGACCAATGTTACCTGTTTCAGTGGAAACGATGGTGCTGCATCGGTCATCGTGAGCAGCGGAGTGACTCCATTTACGTATTCCTGGTCGCCATCCGGAGGAAACACGAACTCAGCCAATGGGTTGACCGCAGGCTCCTATACGGTGAATGTTACCGATGGTAACGGATGCATCAGTGGAGTCAATCTTATCATTACTCAGCCTAGCGCGATTGTGCTTCAGCTCAGTTCGCAGCTCGCAACCTGCGGGAATGCAAACGGAATCGCTTCCGTTGTAGCCAGTGGAGGAACCGGTGGCTATTCCTTTGCGTGGAGCAGCGGATCCTCCGGTGCTACTGCGACCGGACTCCTTCCGGGGCCTTATGCAGTAACCGTAACCGATGCCAGCGGATGTACGGAAATCGGTAATGTTTCGGTTTTGTCTCCTTCCTCACTTAGCATTCAAACCAACTCAACCCCTGTATCCTGTAATGGTGGAAGCAACGGAACGGCCAGCGTTTTCGCGATCGGCGGTAATCCCGGCTACACCTATGCTTGGAGTACAGGAAGTGCGACAACATCTACAACCGGTCTTGCTGCCGGAACCTATACCGTAACGGTTACAGATGCCGATGGTTGTTCCCTTCAGCAACCTGTTACCGTAAATCAGCCAACGGCTTTAACCTTGCAAACCACAGCAACCGATGCCAACTGTGGTGCTTCAAACGGGACGGCGATTGTCACCGCATCGGGTGCAACAGCCCCCTATCAGTATTTGTGGAGTAATGCCGCTGCCGTAGCGCAGGCAATCAATCTGTCTCCTGGCGCGTATACAGTTACTGTTACTGATGCCAATGGCTGTACGACCACAGCCAACCAGTCCCTTGGTAGTCTGCCTGGGCCATCCATTGCTGCCTTGTTAACCGGCAATTCCGCTTGTGCAGGCTCTGCCGGTGGAACCGCCTTGGTTCAGCCCGCAGGTGGAGTCGCGCCATACAGCTACATCTGGTCAACGGGAGCTACTACAGCTGCTATCACCGGGCTATTGGCAGGAAACTATACTGTCACGGTGAGTGATCTATATGGATGTACCTCCAGTCAAATTGGGGTTGTATCACAGCCACAGGCGATTACCGTAAGTATCCAATCCACAGCAAATGTTTCCTGTAATGGTGGTGCCGATGGCACTGCGAGTGTTGTTGTTTCCGGTGGAGCTCCTCCGTTTATCTTTACCTGGTCGAACGGAGCATCGTCGTCTACTGCAACCGGACTGAGTGCCGGCACTTACACGGTGATTGTAAGTGATTTCAACGGATGTACGGAAACACAATCCGTTTCCATTCAACAACCTGCAGCACTAGCTCTGAGTTTATCGAGTAGCAGCCCGACTCCCTGTTTCGGACAGTCCGGAGCCGCAGCTTCCTACACAGCCTCCGGTGGAACTCCTCCGTTCAGTTACCTCTGGTCGGGTGGACAATCCGGATCTTCTATCTCCGGAGTCAATGCCGGCATATATACCGTTACACTCACCGATGGTAATGGCTGCACCGCCACATCAAGTGTCACGCTTGCGCAGCCGCCGGCCTTACAAATCCAGCAACTCGCCCTTGGTAACATCACCTGTTTTGGCGGTAATGACGGGACAGCCGCTGTATCTGCCAACGGAGGAACACCTTCCTATTCGTACTCCTGGTCAAACGGCGCTGCCCAGTCAGCCATTGCCGGAGTTACGGCAGGTTCATATACCGTAACAGTAACGGATAGCCGCGGATGTACTTCTCAACTAGCCGTGGCGTTGACACAACCTGCAAGTCTCCCTGCCGTATCATTCACACCGCCCAATGCGGAAGGGTGTGAACCCCTCTTTGTTCAGTTCAACTCCAATAATCTTGCCGGTGCGACATACCAGTGGAATTTCGGGGATGGAAGCAGCGGAAGCGGTGTCGCTCCTGGTCACCTCTACACCGATGACGGAACGTACGATGTTACATTGACCGTCACTGATGCCAATGGGTGTACCAACACCCTACGACGCAATGGAATCATACGTGTCTTTGCATTGCCAGAAGCCTTCTTCGTATCGGATCCTGCTGAGCCCAATTCACTTGATCCGGTAGTTGATTTCTACAATGGCAGCACGGGAGCTGCCACTGCTTGGTGGGACTTCGGTGATGGTACGACAACATCAACGACCTGGTCACCATCCCATGTCTACGCCGATACTGGATTGTATGTGATTACACTCGCTGTGCGCAGTCTTGAAGGTTGCGTGGACACATTCGAGAACAAGATTATTGTTAAACCGGATGTTTCCTTCTGGGTGCCGAATGCCTTTACTCCAAACAACGATGGAGATAACGAGACCTTTACGGGCTATGGTATCAATGTGAAGGGCGCCGAGTTTTTCATCTTCGACCGTTGGGGTGCAGTTGTTTATCAATCGGATGCGTTGTCGCGCGGCTGGAATGGAACGTATTTCAACCAGGGCAATCCTTGTCCGGAAGCCGTTTACGTATACCTGTTCCGCGTGGATCTCGGAGGAACTGAGCCTAAGGAATTCACCGGAAGGGTTTCACTCGTCAGGTGATCCCCTCCTGAAGGTGCTGATACACAACACCAGGCTACGGATCAGGATCAAACCTGCCAGGCTCATCACGAACAAATGCATATTCCCGGTTTCGGGGGGATTGTTCATCAGTTTGAACATCACCACCGCTGCTCCGGTACCCAGAAACACATGGAACCAGGGCGTATTGCTATACGGGATTCTCATATCACCAAGATAGTGGGAAATACATCCCAGCTTGCCAGGACCTTCCGGGCATAGCGCGCCATGCCATGACCTGATAAGCCTCATTGAACAGGTTCCTTACACCGATGTTCAAGGTAACTCCATTGTACTTGCCGCGGAGAATTTTCCAATTCAGGAAAATATCCGTCAGGGAGAAGGGCTCTAGAAAATGTGCATGATCTTCCGTTGTGTAACGGTAGCCTGTATAGCGGTGCAACGCACGAAGTCCGATTGATTGGTAGCTCAGTTCTGCTTCAAATCGGTACATCACTCTTGGGGTGTATACCAGCTGCCTGTTTAACATATATTCAAACGATTCGCTGGTTTGCTTCACCTCGGTGAATGTGAGTGATGGCATAGCTGCAAAGAGTACTTTCCACTTCTTCCAAGTTCGGTTCAGCCGAAAATCCAGTTCTATGCCCTTCGATCCGATTCGATGCATATTTACAGCAGAGTAAATGGCCTGGTCGTTTGGAAGCCAGACAATCGCATTGCTGATTTCGGATGCGAACACAGCCAGCCGCATAGCCGATGACCAATTCGCAAGTTGGCTGCTCATCGAAAGTCCGGCCGTAACGGAATACCCTTGCTCAGGCTTCAGATCGGGATTCCCCCCGGGAAGCCAAAAGCGATCATTGAGCGTCGGTAGGCGAAACACCCGTGCTGCTTCCAGCGAAACCTTCACGTTTTTGTTGAGCGTGGCAATTGATTCAAAAGATGGCAATACGGGTACAGCCTTTCCTTCAAACCAGGCCTGACGGATACCGAAAACTGTGGTCAATTTACGGTGTGTCCAGCGTAATTTACCTGCTGCAGAGTACCAATCCTGTACGCACGCTTCCGGATAGTAATCGGTTACTGCACTCGCTCTGCTCCACAAACCTTGTAGCTGCAATCCCGTGCTACGGGAGAGGCGCACGGATCCTTCAACATCCGTTTGCAATTGAAGTGACTTGCTGTGATCGTCCAATAAGGCTGTTGGGTCGGCGTAGTGGATCCGGTCATGACTCACGCCACTGCGTAGCCGAAAATATCCGCGATTTGATTCAACCAGCCAGAATGCGGAGGCTCTGCTGTTCTGGTCATCCTGTTCCTGCAGGCTAAGTGTAGCCAGCATGTGTGCGGGAATTTCCCGCTGCGTTTCAACATGCCAAATGTCGAGGCCGATTTTTCCGGAACCCGTTCTGTAACGCAACGACTGTGTTAAACCAGCCTGTTCGAACGTAGCATGTGTTTGCTTGATTTGTTCACCTCCCGGGCGGATGTATTCGAAGTCATTGTCTGATTTGTTTCCATATACCCGTGTACGAAGGCTCAATTTTCCTGAACTGGTTTGGAATGAAACGCCCAACTGTTGTTCGCCGAAGCTACCACCCAAAGCAAGGATACCGGTTTCTGTTTGCAGGCTATCGTCAACCGACTCCTCGATACGAATGTGTCCACCGATAGCTCCATCGCCACCACTGCTGCCAGTACCTCCATACTGAATGTACACGGGCCCTGAGAGAAAAGCCGGAACCAAGGAAAGGTCGCACACGCCCAGCATGGGGGAATTGAGCGAAAGTCCATTCCAACTGATGCGTGTTTGTGCAGCAGTACTGCCTCTGAGGCTGAGCAGGGAACTTCCGCCCGAACCATAGCTACGCAGAGCCATACCGGGTTCCCGCTCCAGGAGATCGGCCAAGCTGCGTGTGCTGAGCAGAATGAACGTTCCGGTATCGGCTTCCTGCTCGTTGAGTGTTTGCACAAACAGGGATCTACGTCCCTTCACTTCCAGTTCGGGCAACGCGATTCCCTGAGCGAAAAGCGCCATTGGGAACACGAGCTGCAGGAAGGTGAAAATGCGGAACCGGGTGTGCATGGGCATTGTTGCGGATCAAACACAAGGCCCGGGTCACCACATGGTAACCTGCACAGGCGCTTGCCTTTTCACCGAAGGCATGAGGCGTTATGTGTGCAGGGCAGGTCTTCTGACTCACGGAATTCCCCGGAATCCTTCCCGACCTTGAGTCAGTGGATTTCCGGCATGTGTGATCACATCCGTTCACAGCAGCGGGAACTGTTGCCGGTTTTCACGGCATTCCCTTTTGATCTTTCGCAGGAAAGAACCCTGTACGGTCTAAAGATAGGGAAAACGCTATCCAGCAGCGGCATTGACTTCCTGTTGGCTACCTTCGCTTCATGGATGTCCTTGCGCTGGCTGATGGTATACGCACGGGTGACCGTAGGGCTATTGCCCGCGCCATCACCGCTGTGGAGAACGATGTCCCCGGCGCTTTTGAGTTGATGGCTCAACTTCCCATCCGCCAGGATGTGCCGGTGTTTGGAATAACCGGTCCCCCCGGAGCGGGAAAAAGCACATTGATTAGTGGCATAGTTCGGCAACTTTTATCGCGGACCAATTCAGCAGGAAATCCCTACCAGGTTGCGGTGGTTGCAGTGGATCCAACTTCCCCCTTCACGCGTGGTTCTCTGCTCGGCGACCGCTTACGCATGCACGAACACTTCAACAGCGAGCAGGTTTTCATCCGATCGCTGGCAACCCGGGGCGCGCTTGGCGGATTGTCGGCTACAACCTTGCAGGTGTGCGATTTATTGCGAAGTGCACCCTTTGATGCGGTGCTGGTAGAAACAGTGGGTGTGGGACAAAGTGAAGTAGAAATCGTTTCACTGGCTGATACGGTGGCTGTGGTTCTTGTGCCCGAAGCGGGCGATGAGATCCAGGCGCTCAAGTCGGGGATTATGGAAATCGGCGATCTCTTTGTAGTCAACAAATCCGATCGCGAAGGAGCAGATCGTTTCGCTGCTGGATTAACCAAGACCCTGCATGAACGTCCTCTACGGGGGGATTGGATCATTCCCGTGATTCAGACCGTTGCCGGCGAGCACAAAGGCGTTGCAGAGTTAATTGCCGCATTTTTCGCACATGCCGGCAAAACCGATGTGCATCGCCGCCATGCCTTGCTTGCCCAACGGGCCTATCGGTTGATACAGCACCGCCGCATGCGGAATCTCGATTTCGCAGAACTAAGCCGTGAACTCGAGCAGGCCGCTGCTGAGCCGGGCTTTAATCTGTATCAATTTGCCGACCAACGCAGTTGAATCCGATGTTGACCAATACACTTCGAATGCTTAGCCTCCTGTTGCTGATTTCGATCAGCAACCGTGTGAAGGCACAGGACGAAATATTGATTACCGGGCAAGTAATCGATTCGCTAAGCACGCAGCCAATCGATTTTGTGACGGTTACCTCTTCCGACAACCTTTCTGGAACTGTGAGTAGTGAAGAAGGACGTTTTCAATTGCGTGTCAGGACCGATGGCGTTATTCGTTTTTCGCTAATGGGTTACCGGCAACGGGATGTGAGCGTGTTGGAATTGAAAGGCGATGCCCGAATTCTTTTGCAGCCCATTGCCATAGACCTAGCTGAAGTGAACATCAGCCCGAAGCCTCCGGAATACTTTCTACGCCTGGCCATGCGCGACTTACCTGGGAATTATCCGGCTTCACCCTTCAACACCCGTTCCTATTACCGTGAAATCATCCGTGAAAACGGTTCCTTCCTCCGAGCCCACGAAGGTGTTTTTAAAAGCCACTTCCCCAATTTCCAGGATACGGTCCGTAATCAGCATCAGTTGCTGTTGTTCAGACAGGCCGAAACGTTGAGTGACCTGGCTTTCATGAAAAAAGAGCGCCTGAAGGAAGAAGCGAAAGAAAAGCGCAAAGAGGAGAAAGCGGTTCGAAAAGGGAAAGCCAAGCCTACATCACGGAAAAGTGATGACGATAGCCTCCAGGTTGGTGAATTATTCGGAGGTCCTGAGAATCTGCTGAGGCTGGCTGATCTCTTTCGTGAGGAGGAAAGTGTACTTGACACGAACAGCTTCAAATCCTACACCTTCAGCTATGCACCAACAACTGTGGCCCGTGATCCGGGGTTGATGGTAATTGACTTTGCATCACGCGGCAAGGTCGATCGGGTACGTTCAAAGGGGCGCATATTTCTTGATTTAACGAGCAATGCCATAGTCCGCGTGGAGTCGAATGGTGAATTCGTGGTTCCCGCACTGCTGCGTCCCGTCCTGCTTGTCCTTGGGATCGGAGTTCGCAATCCGACCTTTACAAGCACCATCGTATTTCGATCAGTATCCTCACGCTGGTATCCTTCTTCCATGCAATTCCGACTCGATACCCGGCTGGAGCGGAAGCGACTGTTCGCCGAGAACGACATCTCACGCTTCGTGATTGATGGTGTGTTATCGGTAAACAGAATTGATATCAGCGATGCTGCGCCCATTCCGAAGGAAAAGCGCTTTTCGGGAAGCAAAAGACCAGAACCTCAGGTGAAAAACGATGAGGGGTTGAGTTGGGATCAGGTCAATGTGGTACCGCGCTGATTGGCCGTTAGAGCGGCTCCGTCATCGGATATCACTTAGCGAGCAATCATCAGCGTTCAAGAACCGATGCGATATCGGGTAAAAAGTACAACTCGCTTTTCATGATCTTCCCGTCTTCCCGGTAAATTGGATTTCCGTCGGAATCGAGTTTACTCATGTTGCTTCGGTGTATTTCCTCGAACACCTCAACGATTTTATGCTGAAGGCCATGTGCGAGAATTGTTCCGCACAGGATGTACAATTTATCGCCCAAAGCATCGGCCACCTGAACCAGGTCACCGTTCATGGCTGCTTCGAGGTATTCGTCGTTTTCCTCGGCCATCAGGCGGTGCCTGAGAGCGATGGTTTTTTCGTCGAGTGTGGCGGATGGGATTTCTTGATAATCCAGGCCGAATGTGGAATGGAATTCACGGACAGAGCCGATGATGGAGTGGAAGTCGGACATGAGTGGAATGAAATGACTGCAACGAAAGTAAGCGCCTTACGCCGCTTCGTCAAGCACAAAAAACCGAATCAACCCAGTTGCATTTTCATCCGGACACGCAGCATATCCTTGCGGCACTCCTGCACGAATGTTTCCGAAAGCGAATGCATGATGGCACGGGTGTACGATTCCACGGCATCGGACCAGCGTTGCTCACGTTCAAATACCTGACCCATCAGGCGGTGAATACGCTCCTTTTCAATGCCCTGTACCTCCAGTGCTTTGTTCAGCACTGCAATGGTTTCGGTAGGTTTATCCATTCGGATCAACAATTCAGCGAAATCGTAATACAGTGCTGGTAGGGTAGGGCTATACCGCAATGCCAGTCGAAAAGCCCCTTCTGCTGCCGGGTAATCAACCGTTTCGCGCATTTGTAAACTGCCGTATAGGGCATGTGCCTTGCCGTCTTCGGCGTTAGCTGATAACATCAGTTCCAACTCGGCAAGGGCATCGCCAACGCGACCTTGATCAAGGAGCCTGCGGACCACAAGGTGCTGCTGTTGGGATGCGTTCGACATAATGGACGGGACAGGTGTGGACACACTGCCGCGGGTGTAAAAATCCTCCGGTAAGTCCGATTCCCTCCGGATTCATGGCAAAAATCAAAAATAAATTGGTAAAAAGCTATTAAAATGTGGTGAATTAAACCACCATAAATAAAGTTCAGAGGCCTTCACGGGCTCTTTTTCCTTTCGGCGAAACCAAACAGGCTGTATAAAAAGCAGAAGAAGGTGACCCCTGCTTGGGTTTCAAGGGTGTCTTCGGCTAGGAAAGAACAGGCCACGATGACTAAAAAAGCCATGCCCGGTAAATGTTGGTGGCTAAGCACCCGGATTCCGAACCAAATGAGCAAGGCAATCAGAAAGAGTGCAGCCGGAACTCCGTTTGCCACGGCAAGGCTTAAATACTGATTATGTGCCCTCAAGCGAAGCTCTGGAAACAGGCTACTACCAATTCGGTCGTATGTTGCGGCATAGGCTGCGGGAAGGTCACCCGTGCCAACGCCGCTGAGCGGATGCCTTTGGATGATATCGAGTGCGGCTTTCCGGTATTCCATGCGTTGTGCGAAGGTGTGACCGTTTGCCCAGCCTGTTAATTTGTAAATGCGAACTTCCCTGGCCAGTTCCCGCAAACGCAGGCCGATGCGCGCGCGCGAGGAGGCATGCTCGGGCGTGGCAAATCCCTGTTCAATGTTTCGGATATCCGTAGCAGTTAGTTTACTGATTCCGTCCGCATCCTTGCTGTACCCCATCCATGTCAGGTAGCGCAACAGGGTTGCCAGCCGTATGTTGCCGGCTGCATCGGATTTCCAAAGCAATACATCCGAACGTATTTTCCAGGCAGAATCAATTTCGACTTCGGAGTAATTCACCCATACATAGCGCCCTTGTTCCATATCCACCCGGTTCATGTCGTGCGAATAAGGATAACCTCGTGGTGTTTGAACCTGCAAAATGGACGCATCGGGTAAGCCCGGTTTTAGCGGCGCGAGTAATACCTGGTGTACCGTAAATGCAGCACAGGCCAGACAAATCACGGCAAGGGCGGCAGCAGAAATTCGGAGTACGTAGTTGCGTGATACGAACACAGTCCGAATCAAAACCAGCAACAGCAACAGACCCAAAATGGCCAGTCCAGTCAAGCTTCCGAGCAACACCAGGTAAGCGAGAAACCAAAAGGCAAGGATGCCGTTCAGTAGTTGTATGATAACGCTTTGCTGCTTCCGAATTCCGTCAGCCAGCACGCAGATACTGAATACGATTAACAGACTCAGCCTGATATGCGAAATGAAGGGACTGAACTCGCGGTAGTCGCTCCAGGCAATGTTACCGCTCAGTGCAGAGAAAAATCCATAGCCGGTGGCCAGCAGTGTTCCCGCTACAACAGCCTGCAGTAGGAGTGGATAGCGCTGCGTCATTCCATGGGGTGCCCCAGCAAACAGTGCAGGCAGCAGCACCAGCGGCAATTTGACACGCAAATCATGCAAACCAAACGCCAGGTTTTCGGTATTCCACATGCCGGCCAGGTGTATGGCATATAGACCGGCAGGCAGGAGGAAGAGTGGATGACGGATCGTCCGCCGAAGGCGTTCCTGAAGATCTTCAGAAAGCAAAAAGCCTCCGAGCAGGATGAATTGCCCAAGGCTCATACCGAAATTCGACAAGGCCATCGATACCGCGACCATCAAGGCTCCAACCAACCAGGCCAAACGGCCGAAGCGGTGAATTGCAGACATGTTCAGTACCATGGTTAGGGAGAACGTAGGGCTAGCCGGCATGTTGTATGCGCCGGCATCCGATTAAGGGGTGTACCTGCGCTCGAGAATAGCCGAATAAATGGCGGTACTTCTCAGGGCTTTGCAGGCAAGCAGCAGATCTGGATCGTCATCGAAGGTGGTTTCAATGCGGCCGTTCTGATAATAGTAACGGGAAACAATCTCGTTTTCGAGCATGAGGCCGATTTCCTCTTTATTCAGGCGCAGATCGGTTTCGCGATCGTGTGCAAGTCGCTTGCGAACCGCTTCGTATTCATCGCGGATATGGCTGAAGTACCCCTCCTTTTCAGCGGTTTCGCGCAGCTGAAGCAGGCGTTTATCACTCTCGCTCTGGTAGCTGAAATTTTTCTGCCGCTGCCAAACAATGAAGGCGTCATACGCGGCATCGTCGAGTCTGAATTTCCCTGCCGGTGCTATGGTGGGATGATCGAGTCTGTACCGTGTTGCGTAATCGAAAATCACATAATTGGTCACCAAGGCTTGAGCAATGCTGCTCGCTTGTGGAATTTCGGTCACCTGGTCAGGAAGGATTCCCCCTCCATCGCGTACGGTCCTGCCCGAACGTGTTTTGAAAACCTTGGTCAGCGAGTCAGGAACTTTTCCAACACTGCCATCGGGATTGCGGTGGCTGTAATCCAGGGCCTGAATGCAGCGACCGCTGGGGATGTAGTATTTCGCGGTTGTGATTTTCAACTGTGCGTTGTAGTTCAACGGTCGTGTGGTTTGTACCAGCCCTTTTCCGAACGTACGCTGTCCGATCACAACGGCGCGGTCAAGGTCCTGCAGCGCTCCGGATACAATTTCGGAGGCGGAAGCAGATCCACTGCTCACCAATACCGCCAGCGGGGTACGTGTGTCCGTTGCCTGGGCTGTGGTACGGTACGTCTTGTCCCATTCCTTCACGCGGCCGCGCGTGCTGACCACTTCCTGGCCCTTGTCTACAAAAACGTTTACAATCCCAACAGCCTCATCAAGCAGGCCGCCCGGATTCCCTCTGAGGTCGATGATAAGGCCCTTGGCTTTGCGCTTCTGAACCAAATCGGTAACGGCTTCTCGTACTTCACGCGCTGCATTATCCGTGAAGCCTCCGAGGCGGATATAGCCGATACTGTCCTCCATCAGGGTGTAATACGGAACATTACGGATGGTGATTTCTTCACGCACGAGCGTCTTGCGCAATGGTTTGGATTCACCCTCACGGTTGATCTGCAACTCGATCGATGTGCCCGGTTGTCCTTTAAGCAAACGACTTACTTCGTCGTACTGCAGGCCTTTAAGCGATTTTCCATCGATACTAAGCAGGGCATCGCCGGCCACCAGGCCTCCTTTCTGGGCAGGAAAACCCTCATACGGATCGGTGATGATGACTTGCTCGTTACGCTGGCCGATCAGGGCACCGATACCTCCATATTGTCCGGTGGTCATGAACCGGTAATCGTCGGCTTCTTCTTCGGGAATGAATTGCGTGTAGGGGTCGAGGCTTTCCAACATCGATGCGATGCCTTCCTCAACGAGTGGCTGGGGCTCGATGGGGTCGACATAGTATACCGTGAGCTCGCGCATAACAGTCGTGAAAATGTCGAGGTTGCGCGCAATTTCAAAATACGAATCATCCTCGCGCTTGAACGACACCGCGGTAAAGGATGCAATCAATACGAAGGCGGCTGCAATCAGCCAATGGGTTCTGCGAAGTCGGTTCAAGCGCATGGTGTATCAGGGAACAGGATCATATCCGCTTCCTCCCCAAGGATGGCATGAACAAATCCGTTTGAGTGTAAGCCAGCCTCCCTTTCGGGCACCATGCTTACGAATTGCTTCGGTTCCGTACGATGAGCAAGTTGGGGTATATCGGCAGGATGGCCCCAGTAGCGGGGAAAGTGCCTGTTGGTAGAACGAAATCAGGGAGAGCAGGAATCTAGCGGGTAAGTTTGTCATTTGGTCCCTGCATCAGCCGATTCAAAAGTAGGACTATTTTATCTTGGGTGAAGTGAAAGTCGGGTAGTTGTCCTCCTCGGAAAATGAACATCAGGTCGAAGCTACGCTGGTTCGCGTCACACCAGGCAGTGAGTGTATGGTTATTTAGGCGATAGGCTTCGCGCATGAGGCGTTTGGCCCGGTTGCGGTCAACCGCCCGCTTCAGTCGACGCTTCGGTGCAGTGAACGTGATCTGAATTACTCCATCCGGACGGTATGTAACGGGCAAACAAAGCAGACTGAACGGTTCGCTTCTGTACGATTTTCCCTGCTGGTAAAGCGCGCCAATTTGCTTACGGCTTTTCAGTCGCTCGGAAACCTTAAAACTATTATCGGATCGTTTCGCTGCCTCCATATCAGACGGCAACTCCGCACGCAGAACGTGCAAAAAGCCGGCGCTTATTTGTTCTTTTTGATGTACTGCTCGATGGCCATGGTCATCGATGGAGCTTCTGGAACCGGTGCCTGGATATCAAGACGAAGCCCGGCTTCGGTCACAGCCTGGCATGTTTGAGAGCCGAATGCAGCGATGAGGGTATTGTTCTGGACGAAATCCGGAAAGTTCTTGTAGAGAGAAGTGACACCTGCAGGGCTGAAGAAAACGAGCATGTCGTATTTGACATCCGCAAGATCGCTCAGATCGGAACAGACGGTGCGGTAAATCGTTGCGCGGTTGAATTGCAAACCTTGAGCCGTCAGTAGATCGGCCATATCCTGCTTGGTGATATCGGAGCAGGGTAGCAGGAAGTTTTCCTTTTTGTGTTTTTTGAGCACTTCGATCAGATCGCTCATACTCTGCTTTCCGGAAAAAATCTTACGCTTCCGGAAGGTGATGTACTTCTGCAGATAGAAGGCGGTTGATTCGGAGATGCAGAAATACTTCAATTCTTCCGCATTGGTGATGCGCATTTCAGCACACATCCGGAAGAAATGATCGGCCGCATGTCGGCTCGTCAGGATCACAGCGGTGTGTTCCTGGATGTTGATGCGGTCCTTGCGGAAATCCTTGGCCGAAATCCCTTCGACGTGGATGAAGGGCCTGAAATCAATTTTCAGAGCGTACTTCTTGGCCAGATCGTGGTAGGGAGATTTGTCGGTTTCCGGCTTCGGCTGGGTGACGAGGATAGACTTTACTTTCAAGGGCTCGGCAGGCTGATGCGTTCCAGACAGGATGACTCGCAGTTGCTGTTAAGCGGCCAGTTTCCAAATGACCAACAGCGGCGTGATTTCGAAGGCACAAAGGTACAAAAACAAATAAACAGGCGTAAATCCGATGGATTCCATCCAGATGACCACGGCACGCACCAGGCGCCACACGAACAGGAGGGCGAGCGCACCGGCAGCAATCCACACAGTGTATTCGCGCAAAGCCGGTTGAGCATATGCCAGCAGGATATTGGCTGGCAGCAACACGATTCCGCAGAGCATCACCGTGAGGAAGATGCCGAAAATGTACTGAGCTGCGGCCTTATCCTGGTCAAATACCGCACTCAGAAAACGCAGCAGCAACATCTTTAGGGAGTAGGCAAGCGCCACCACGATCGAGAACAAGGCAAAGCGCACAATTCCGCTCTGAAACAGCGGGAGTTTCCAGGAATACATCACACTCAGTTGATGCAAAAACAAGCCCATCAGCAAATATGAAATCACCGAGAGGATCAGCGACGCACGTTGAAGCAGTACGCTTTCATCGCGCACAATTTGATTGGCCGTGTTCGGGTTGAAGCTGGCCGCAATGAGTTGCCGGAATATTTTGTTAAAGAAATGCCTGAACCAGGTGAATAAAATCAATAAGGTCAA
The DNA here is from genome assembly GCA_021299095.1 of Sphingobacteriales bacterium. Taxonomy (GTDB): domain Bacteria; phylum Bacteroidota; class Bacteroidia; order AKYH767-A; family OLB10; genus JAJTFW01. The sequence goes on from JAJTFW010000006.1 coordinate 14,112, forward strand.
TAGCGTGATGGTGACCCAGTCACTCGTGCCGGCAGGCGCTGGAATAGCATTCGGGTGTTCACGTTGCAGGGCATGACGGTGAAATACATCCGGTCCCTGCAGGGGCTCGGAGCGCACGGATACTTCGTTGATTAGTGCCGTGTCGGCTTCATCGCTGAATCGGAAAACGCCCGTTGAACCATCGCCGTCAAGAACCTGCTCTGCAGAAGGGGTGCTGTCTTGCGGTATCATGGCCATGCGACTCAAAAGTAGTTCAAATACGCAGTAGGGTTCAGCACCAGCCGTGGAGGCGGTACCAGAGCAGCGCAATAAACTCACGCAGGCACAACAACTCGTAATGCAGGTGATTCCAGAAGCGGTACCGGAGTTGTGTAGAGGAACCGACTTCCGGAACCGGTACATCTCTTCCGCCTAAGGCACTTTCCGAATACCGTAGGTCCGGAATACCGGGGTCGCTGTAAGCAGGGTGTCCGCTCACGTGATGGAAGCCAACTGCTTCGAAGCTCAGTACGGCTCGGCGCATATGCTCAGGAGCAGTCACAAGCCGTATGTGTGCAGAATCACCCAATAGACCGTAAGCCAGTAGGGCTTCTTCCCGCGTGTTGCGTGCCTGGGTTTGGAGCCTGATGCGGCTGGTTACAACGCCGCGCATGACCAGTTCATCACGAAGGTGTTCAGCCGCATTTTCCTGCATCGAATCGGACGCTTGTGATACCACTACTTCAGCCAAGGGAAATGTTTGGGCCAGTTGCGCGGCATGCCAGGTCCGCAGCAGGGTTTGTTCACCCGGATAACCTCCACCACCCAGAATCACGATGTGAGTGGGTTTTGCGTGTTGCTCACCGGCCGATGTAGCCAGCCAGTGTAAGAGGTAAAACGGTCCATCGCTGAACGCAAACAGGCCTGCAAACAAAACCAGGGATGAAATACTCCACATGGCAATGCTTAACACCCGAAGCAGTCGGTTTTTCACAGCGCAAAACTACAGCCTTCCGCTCAGTACTGCGTCAGCTATTACCTTCGCCTTCATGCAACGTTTCCTGATCCTGTTTCTCCTGGTCATCACCCTGGGCGCCTGCCGCAACAACACTGAAAAACCAACCGATATGCATGCTGAAGATCCCCATTCCTTTGCCCGGCCGCAGGATGCGGCAGTGACGCACATCGACCTGGACCTGAAGGTCGACTTTGCAACCCATGTGCTTTACGGGAAAGCCACCTTGCAATTCGACAACAAAAGCGGTACGCGTAAACTTCATCTCGATACGCGCGATTTACGAATCGACTCAATCCTGCTCGACGGCGTGCAGAAAACAACGTTTGAACTGATGCCCTCGCAGCCTATTTTGGGTAGTGGTCTTTTGGTGGATGTATTGCCCGAAACGAAGTCAATTGACATTCACTATGCCACCTCACCCCAAGCTGCAGCCCTTCAATGGCTGGAGCCTGAGCAGACTGCCGGCCGTAAGCATCCCTTCCTGTTTACGCAAAGCCAGGCTGTTTTGGCCCGGACCTGGATTCCGTTGCAGGATTCGCCTGGAATCCGGTTCACCTATTCTGCACGTATTTCGTGTCCCGCAGCGTTAATGGCCGTGATGTCGGCCGAGAACGACACAAGCCTGCACACCGATGGCGTATACCGCTTCAATATGCCCCAGCCGATCCCCTCGTATCTCATGGCGCTCGCCGTGGGCGACCTTCAGTTTCACGCCTATGATTCGCGTTGTGGGGTATATGCCGAGCCTGTCACAATGCCGGTCGCGGCGAATGAGTTTGTCGATTTACCAATGATGATCTCCGCAGCAGAAGAGTTATACGGTCCGTACGCCTGGGGGAGATACGATTTGCTGGTGCTTCCGCCCAGTTTTCCTTTTGGTGGCATGGAAAATCCACGACTCACGTTTGTTACACCCACCATTCTTGCCGGAGATCGCTCACTCGTTTCGCTGGTAGCGCATGAACTGGCACACAGCTGGAGCGGAAATTTGGTCACGAATGCCACCTGGAATGATTTCTGGCTAAATGAGGGCTTCACGGTTTATTTCGAATCCCGCATCATGGAAAAACTGTATGGCCGGGACTATGCCGATATGCTCACAGTCTTGTCGCTCGGCGAATTGCAGAAGACTGTTGCGGAAATGGGGAATGAGCATCCGGATACGCGGCTTTACATTGATTTGACCGGCCGTGATCCCGACGAAGGCGTAAGCGATATTGCCTATGAAAAAGGCCGTTTCTTTCTGCTGAATATCGAGCAGGCGGTAGGACGGGAGCGCTGGGATGTGTTCTTAAACCAGTATTTCAAAAACCATGCGTTTGGAAGCATCACAACAGAAATGTTCCTTGCAGATTTGGAGAAGAACCTGATTCAGGGAGACTCAAAGTTGAGAAACATCGCAATCCGTGACAGCCTATGGGTATATGGCCCCGGACTTCCAACGCCATTCCCGAAGGTTCACTCTGCAGCACTTGATCGTGTGGCATCTGCAGCGTCTGCATTTATTGGATCAGGTACCTTACCCGATACTGCAGGCTGGACAACGCATCATTGGATGCAGTTTTTGCGCAACCTGCCTGCCGATCTTGGAAAAGACCGCATGGCTGCTCTGGATCGTGCCTTTCATTTTACCGATTCGGGTAACAGCGAGATTCTTTGTCAGTGGCTGGAACTTTCCATCCGTCAGGGATATGCTCCGGCCAATGCGGCACTCGACGCGTTTCTCTTGCGTGTGGGTCGTCGGAAATTCATCAAACCTTTGTACCAGGCCTTGTGTGATCAGCCCGCAGGTAAGGAGCGGGCATTGGCTCTATACACCAAGGCGCGACCGGCTTATCATGCTGTTTCAGTACAAACCCTGGACGTGATGCTGGGCTACGTTCCTAAATGAACATGCCGTTGTTCAAAAGTGCACCTGTCCGAATCCCTCAAGCTATTTAATGGCCATTAGTTTCGGTCATGCAGTCATGGGGCGCCGTAACGCCCTTCTTTAAAAAATCGGTGTCGTTTTTCCGGAGCGCCAAAACCCTGGGCAACACGTACGACACGGTACCGCCAGTCTGGCAGAGGTATGCTGTATGCTGAGGATTTGAGCCTTGGCACCAGAACCTGATCAGATCCGCAAACGGTTTCCCGCTTCGTGCGCAACGACCGGGTATGATACTGCACCTCCTCCATGTTTTCCTGTGCGCAGCGGCGCCCGACAGCACGCCAACTAGTGCAGTAGATAGCAGTGTAAAACGTAGCCGGTTGTTACATGGCGACTTCAGTGGCAGTGTGATCACAGAACGCTATGGTTCATCTGCGGCAACGGGTAGTCTTGTGCTGAAATCCCTCGCCGAATTCCGTAAAAGAAAGATGGTTGAGGGCCAACAAGTTGAATGGTATGCGATAACACAACTAGGCTACGCAGCTTTATTCGACTCAGTTTGGATCAAACAGAATGATATGCTCCGGCTGCAGTTTCGATCGGTAAAGCGCAATGCAAAACTGACCCGCACCTGGTCGGTCATGGCCGGTACGCAATGGATGGAATTGCGTCGGGTGCAAGGTCGTGCCGGATATACCGGAGGGTTTTTCAATCCGCTGCGCGTGGAGGCCGGCACCGGCATTGACCTGCAGTTTTGGAAGGATAGCAGGTTGTCGATACAGCCGGTCACTGTTTCAGTGCAGTATATGCCCAAAACACTCCGACGAAGTGGGGATGGCGACAGGCCCTTTTTGGAAACATCCCGCGATGTGCTGATCTGTCGTTACGGGATGGGTCTGCAGATCAGTATCGACGAAGAATATGCTTCAGGGCGGCTGGTCTGGAGGAATCAATCCAGGCTTTTTGTCAATGCCTTGTCCTCAACACAAGTGCATGCCGAGCTGATGAATCGGATTGCATTCCGTTTTCTGAAGGTGATGCAACTCCGCATTGAAACGCAACTGAACTACGCACCGGAGCAAAGTCTCCGGCTTGAATATAGACAGGAGGTCTTGCTGGGGGTCTTCTACGAACAGCGGAGGTGATGCGCGCTCAACCTAAACCTTTTACTAACCGATTTTCTTCCGCGTTTTCACATCACCGGTTTTTCTGTTTACGGCTTTTCTACCCCCGGCACTCCTGGCGAAATACCTGCTAAGCAGCAGGTTTTCAGTCTCTTTTCAGATTCCCCTGTAACCCGGACCGCCCCGTTTTCGTTTAATCGCGAACCCATGGACGCTCAATTCACTGCCCGTCAACGAATCCGGCTTGCGCAAGTCATCCGCGAGCATTGGCATATCGTACTATTCTGCCTGCTTCTTTCGGCAACAATCGCGCAAATTCTCTTATCACTTGTACACCCCGAATTCAAGGCCAAGGCAAGTGTCACTCCCGAACAGCAATGGCAGGGAGGTGAACAAGCCGTACCCGTCATCGATGTGCGCACGGAAGTAGAGCGCATTGGATCGAGGCCGATGCTAATGAGGGCACTGTCGGCCATCGACGGAAATGCGCGCACCCATTCAAGTGCTGGTTTTCTGGGACTTGTTGATGAACCTGATTCGGTTTACCGGATTCAATTCACGGGAGATAAAACTGCGTTCTCAACCCAAACATTCCGTATTCGACCAATAGATGCTTCGAGTTTCCTGGTGGATCGCTGGAGTGGGGATCCGACTTTTGAGCATGCCTATGCCTATGGCAGGGAGTTGGAATTAGGTGGAGTACGATTCCGCATCGATACGATTGGAGGTCGTGAGCAAACAGCGTGTTCCGTTCAGTTGCTATCCGACGAAACCTGGTGTGACCAGCTTTTATCCGGAAAGCTCGAGGTATCAACGGGCGATGAACAATCGCGCGTGATCCGTATCGAGGTCTGCGAAGAAACCCCTCAACTGGCCTCGGCCGTAGCCAATGCCCTTGCACATGCGTACATGCATCAGGGCGAGGAGCAACGCGAATCCATGACTGCCCACACCGGAACCCGGATCGATAGCCAACTCGAGGAAGTCAGATCGGTACTCGACAGTGCCCGCGATGCCTTAAAAGTCTACAGAGGATCGCACGGAATCGTGCAATCGGAGGTACAGCATCAATCAGAATTGAGCGCACTCGGCGAATTGCAATGGAAACATGTGCAAACCGGCATGCAACTCAACGTACTCGAGCGTGTCAGTGATCACATTCGTACCGGTCGCTCAGTCAACATCGCACTGGCTGATCTGGATTCACAAACCGAGCAGGTGTTTCGTGATCAATCGGCACAACTCAATACCATAATAAAGGAGCGCCAGGCCGCACTAAGTAGAAACGATGCAGAAGCAGTGGCTTCTGCCGATGAACGCATTCGCTCTACTCGCGGTGAACTTCAGGAGCAGTTGGGTATGCACCGCCGTCGCCTACTGTTTCAGCAGGATGAACTCGAAGCCTCCATCAATAAGATGCAGTCCGGACTGGAATCGGCACCAGCGCAGGTAATCGATGAAGACGAATTGGAGAGTCGGGTTGCTTTGTACGAAAAACTCGAAGACAGACTCCTTGAACAACGTGCCGAAACCATGGTTGGACTCGGATCGTTATTCAGTACAGGCAGTATTCTGGAGCCTGCACGCGAACCGCTCATTCCTGTGTTCCCCATTCCCTGGATGGTTTGGACTGTAGCATTTTCGATAGGCGTATTGGCCGCATTCATTTGGATTCGGAACAGGATCCGAAATAGCAATATCATTCACGTACCTGAGGACCTGTATCAACAGGGAACCATCCCCGTCATCGGCCAAGTCAAGGAATTGAGCCGTGGAGAAAGTGTTTATGCAGCATTCACCGCGCTCAGCACACGCATACTGATGCAATCCAGAAACGATAAACCTCTGGTCATCACGATAACAAGTACGCATCCCGGTGAAGGCAAGTCATTCATCGCCGCTCAGCTTGCTCGCACACTTGCCGCACAAGAAAAACGAGTTGTTCTTATTGATGCAAATACAGTTCGTCCCTCACAGGATGCCTGGTTTGGTTTGCCCAATGGTGAAGGACTAAGTGATATTCTGACATCCAGGACCAAACTCGATGAAGTCCTTCGTTTCACATCGGTTCCCCGTCTCGAATTGGTGACCAGCGGAACCGTCGATCACCCTATTGGACATCTTACCGCCACACGCAAGGCCCAGGATCTGGTCGAGGAACTGCGCGGACGTTATGATGCCGTAATCATTGATACGCCTGATGTAGGTGAACATACCGATGCAATTCCATTTATGAAGTGGAGTGACCTGAATCTGTATGTGATTCGTGCCGAAAGTAACGGCGATGAACCCGTGGCGAATGCCGAGGCCGTCAAGGAAGAGTATCGGATTTCTGAAATGCATTATGTGCTCAACGCCATGCGCAGCAGACGCAACCATACCGGACTTCTCGATGCACCGAGTGTGGATCCCGATGCAAGCCGAAAACTCATTCCGCAGTTCGCCAACTTCTTTTCATTCTAATTGAACCGATGCTTCCGTCTTTACGCCAGTACGATTTCACGCCCCTAAGCATTCCGGTAACTGCGAACACTGTTTCACCGGATAAGCCAATCCTGCAGGATGCACATGGAAAACAATTGTCGCGTACCCGAATCAGTTCCTTATTGTTTCGATATTCCGCACAGGTTTATGGAATGGGAATGGAAACCAGACCTGTATCGTCTGTTGTGATTTGGAATTACAGCCTTCGGCAGCTGGATTCGATTCTTAAGATGATCAAGATTGCCGATCGTCGCCGAAAATCAGATTACATACCCATTTTCCGCTTGTTGAAGCGATTGTCTGGTTCAATCGACCCTTCGGCAGAAATCACAGTATCACATGTTCACGGTATGGTTACTCCATGGACCATGCATTATTCCGAATTACGACTGTTTGCACAGGTTTGGGAAACACGTTCTAACGCAGTCCCGGTTTTTTTCGATCAATTCCATCACATGTTTTGTGAACTCGTTGTACGTGAACAAAAAGATGCTCAGGCCTGGTTCACCTTCACACGACGTAGCTTCGATAATCTTGCTCAGCGCCGTTTGGCTCATCGGCTCGATGTAGATATGCGCACCCATTTCAGCATGTATGTCTTGTTCATGACTGCGAACCACCTTCGCCATATCATGGCTCAGCAAGCACCATCGACGACCGATTTACGCCTACTTCGCGCGTGGACCGATATGACCGAAGGTCTTTTGACGGGGAATTTCCGTTGGTAAACATCCTTTAGTAACCTGCTGGCGTACGCTGACGTAAAACGTACGAATCTACCCCATCAGGAAATGCATCAGCACGCTCCCGTCATTCTTGTCAGTGCCTTCTCGATTAATCCCGAAAGCAACGGAAACAACAGTCCATCCTGGAAGCTTCTGGCTCAAATCGGCCGATTCAATCCGCTGATTGTCGTAACACGTCCGATTTACCGTGAGGCCATCGAGCGAGCGGTCGCAGCGGATGAAGAGCTCCGCACGATGCAGATAACCTGGGTTTGGTTTGATGTCAACAGTATTCCGAATGCAGTTCGAGGTGCTCGCCTGCACCGAGCCTGGTGGCAACGCGCATTACCGGGATTTGTCTTGAAGCAAAAACTCAGTTTCGATGTGGTACACGATATGAGTCCGGGCGCTATCCGAACGCCTTCACGGTTATGGAAACTGGGTAAGCCGTTTGTGTTCGGTCCTGTCGGAAGACAACGTCGAGTGCCCAAAAATTACCTGATTCATGTATATGGATGGAGGGCCTGGCTCGGAACGGAGTTGCGCTGGAGGGTCGATCAAATCCTGCAAAGCCGCGATAGGGCATTGCACAACAGTATGCGGCATGCGAACTACCTCATCACATTCGACCGGGAGGTCAATCATCAGAATTTTGGTTCTCAAGCACCAGTGCTTCACATGCCGGTTGCCGGTTGTGATTCCGGAATTTCGGAAGCGCATCGGGGTGAGCATTTTACAGTGGTCGCGTCGGGACCACTTCGTCCGGAGGCTGGATTCGATCTTTGCATTCGTTCATTCGCCCGCTATTATCATCAATTGTCGGGCAACGAACAACTCCGCTCCCAATTGGTTATCATCGGTGATGGACCATTAGCTGCTTATTTGCAAGGCCTGGCTGCCGAGATGGAAATCAGCTCTGCAGTAAGGTTCATTCCTTGGTTACATGCTACGGATCAGCGCGCCTTATTTACGGAAGCATCTGTTTTCTTCAATACCGCACATCAGGGCAGGTGTGATCAGTTGTCGCTTGCTTTGTCGTGTGGCCTTCCGGTTGTTTGTTTCCGTGAGGGCGTATGCGGCGATTTTGTCAGCACCGATTCCGGAGTGACCATCAGACAGGGACGTTACGATACGACCGTAACCCGGTTCTCAGAAGCCCTTCGGCTTCTTCACACCAATCCGACACTTCATGCCCGACTTTCCGAGGGTGCACGGCGTTTGTTCAGCCAGCAATTCAGCTGGGAGTCCAAAGGCCAAAAACTCAATTCGATTTACCGTCAATTGACGGGTAATCCCGCTTGATTTCCGGTGTAAGGTTTCGGCTGATTTTGACCGATCCTCTGCTTCCGGCATGCGTATCACGCATACGGGCGCGAACCGCTGTTGTGGAGGTGTTCCGTGTTGAACGAAGCGATGAATAAACACAGTTTCCTGCTGATTGTACTGATGTACGTGTTGCTTTTCGAAGCACATGCGCAGCAGGTATCGACTCTTGCCGGTTCAGGCGGGCAAAGCGGATTCCAGGATGCCACAGGATCGGCTGCGCGATTCAATGAGCCCACGGCAGTCGCTGCGGATCGTTCCGGAAACATTTACATCGCCGACAAACTCAATCACCGTATCAGGCGCTGCAGCCCTTCAGGACAGGTTACAACACTCGCCGGAAACGGGCTGCCTGGTGCAACTGATGGACCAGCGGCTACTGCCTCGTTTTATGAACCCTCAGGGATCGCATGCGATACACTCGGTAATGTGTACGTCTGTGACACACGCAATTATAAAATCCGGAAGATCGATTCCTTCGGTCAGGTAACTACCCTGGCCGGTATCGGTGTGTTTGGTGTTACAGATGGTCCTGCCGCATTCGCCCGTTTCGGTTTTCCGGTAGGCATTGCCGTTACACAAGATGGGAACACAATCATGGTGTCGGATTACAACACCCATACCATTCGTCGCTTACGGAACGATACGGTGACAACGGTTGCCGGTGCGGCCTATTTCCAGGGGATATTGGATGGTTCTGGCTCTGCGGCCCGCTTCGATCACCCTTCCGGTCTCGCATTTTCAAGCTCTGGAATCTTATATATCTGTGATGAATGGAATAACCGGATTCGCACTATGACGCCGGGCGGACAGGTCATCACGCTTGCCGGAACGGGCTTGGCCGGACATGCCGATGGCCCCTTGAACCAGGCACAATTCAATCATCCCTCCGGTATATGCCTCGATCCGAATGGAAACGCCTACGTTTCGGATTTGACAAATGAAGTTGTACGTAAACTACAGCCATCCACAAATACAGTAACGACCTATGCAGGTGGTATCATGCAGCCGGGATGGGTCGACGGAAGCGTTCCTGCTCCACGATTCAATCAGCCACTTGGCACAGCGTATGATGTAGTGAACAGACGCCTCCTGGTGGTCGAAAAAGGGAATCATGTGGTTCGCCGCTGCGAACAAATCTCCTCAGTACAACTATCGGTCAATCTTCCCCTGGGAACTCCTTGCGCCGGAATTGGCTTTACCGTTTCTGCTGCACCACAGGGCCTTTCACAGTACAGTCTTAGCATCAATGGTGCTCCTGCAGGTACATCAGCGTCGGGAGTTTTTACGCTGAGCGGATTACCATCCGGGAACTATACGTTCATTGCCCAGGCTGTAGATGCCGCCGGAGCAATCGCTACATCTTCACCCCTTACCATTCAAATCGCCACTCCGGTTGTTCCGGTATTGAGCAGTTCGGCAGCCTCGGGCCTTTGCCCTGGTGCGATAGGCAGTATACAGGCAACAGGTGGTGTTTCATACCAATGGAGCACCGGTGCAACCGGAAGTTCAATCTCTATTCAGGCTTCAGGTACATACACGGTAACCGCCACGGGAACTGGTGGCTGCACCGGAACATCATCCCTACAGATACAGTCCTTAAGTGCGCCAATAGTTCAAGTTAGCAGCAGCAACGATACCATTTGCCCCTCTTCCCAGGCTTCACTTACAGCAAGCGGTGCCAGCATTTATACCTGGTCTACAGGGGCAGTAACTACTACCATTTCAGTTCCCGTCGGAACATATACGGTTACAGGCACTGCATCGAACGGTTGCACCTCCGTTTCTTCAGCGATGACCATTTTTAATTATCCAACGCCAGTTCCTGTTCTAAATCCGTCCGGTACAATCGTGTTGATACAAGGCGAGTCGATCGACGTTCAGGCTTCCGGTCTGCAATCCTATCAATGGAGTACCGGAAGCACAAGCTCAAGCATCACCGTCAGTCAATCGGGAAACTACGCTGTGAGTGGCTTGACTTCCAACGGATGCACTTCCGGTACGGCGACCATACAGGTGAATATCATTACAACAGCGCAACTGATTCAGCAGAACGGCCCAAGCGATTTTTGCGAAGGCGATAGTTTGATCCTTCAATCTGTTGTCAGCCCAGGAAATCAATGGAACCTGAATGGAGCACCCATAGTAGGCGCAACACTGGATACCTACGTGGTGACAGCTTCGGGTGTATACACCGTTTCGGTGCAACGCAATGGTCAAACCATCACGTCAGATCCGATCACCGTTCAGGTTTTTCCAACACCGCAGGCGCCCCTGTTACAGGATACTGTTGTGTGTTCAGGAACCTCGGCGCTCCTGACGATTGATTCCTTACCTGGATTCCGGTATACTTGGTTCAATCTGGCCGATCTTTCGCAGGCCGTATCAACATCCTCGCAATGGACTACTGCACCGTTGACACAGACTACACAATGGACGGTCACACTTGAGAGCCCTCAAGGATGTATTCTCGAGCAAGCTGCAATCCTAACTGCCCGGGTTGAGGAAATTCCTCAACCCGAATTCACTACCCAGGTGTCCTCGTCAGGAGGGGCATACAGCGTGAGTTGTAGTTATTCGGGTACTGCATATTCAACACTGGATTGGTCGATGCGTGATCCATCGGGCATGGTGCAGACATCCTCGCTAAGCAATCCGGTTTTCAATTGCACGGATGTTGGACAATACACCATTACCTGCGCGGCAACCGGAGCATCAGGCTGTGCAGCAGAAATCAGCCGGAGTATTTACGTTGGACCGTTTACCAAACCATTCGTTCCTACAACCTTTACTCCGAACGGAGATGGACGTAACGATGTATTTCGACTGCGCGGTGAGCAGTTCAGCGTGGTTACGTTGGAAATCATCGACCAATGGGGTAACCGCATGTTTACCGGCGGAACCCAATGGGATGGTCGTTGTGCAGATGGGCAGATCCGAAACGGAACCTACCTCTACCATTTCCAATATGCGGATGCATCCAGTCAAACATTTGAGTTAAGCGGCACCATTACGGTTGTCCAATAAGATGAAATATCGGATTCTACATAGCTTGTTATTGGCGCTGTCCTTTTCTGGGGCTACAGCGCAGGATCCACATTTTACCCAGACAGGAACATTGGGTTCATGGTATAATCCGGCATCCATTGCTCCAACAGAAGAACCATATCGCTTACAGGCAGCTTATAGAAACCAATGGGCTTCTACAGGCTCGCCATTCATCACACAAGGATTCTTTGCCGAGCGCAGACTAAGTGAACATGCATTGGGAGTTAACATCGTGAGTACTGCTGCCGGTCCCGGTAGTCTGAAGCAATTGTCAGCTGGCCTGCAATGGTCATTCACGCGGCAATGGGGGATACACCGGTTCTCCGGTGGAGTTCACGGAGGCTTTATGCAACGCAGTCTTGAAACCCGTGGAATGACCTTCGATGAGCAATACGATGCCGATCAGGGATTTGATCCATCCGTACCAACAGGCGAATCCTTTGCAGCACTGCGGATGTTTTCACCTGATTTCGGTGCTGGATTCCGTTGGCACATTCCGGCCGATTCACGTCGCATGTTCAGTCCTTTCGCAGGACTTGGTGTGCACCACCTCGCGAATAAGTCTGAACGCTTCCTTGTTAATTCCTATCGCACAGCACAGCGTATGTCGGTAGAGGCGGGTACAGGAATCGCTTGGAGCGAATCTTTTATGATCCGGACATCCATCCTGCATATGCGGCAGGGAAATTCAAGAGCTTGGCAAATTAATGTGAGTCCGGAGTGGTTGTTAGAAAACGGAACAGGATTCGGCGGTTCAATTGTTTATCGTGCTCAGGATGCCATCGCGCTGGCTGCACAGGTGCGCTGGAACCGTTATGGTCTTGGGGTCAGCTACGATATCAATACCTCGGGAATTCAGGGAGGTCCGGGGTCGGTTGAAGTGGTACTGAGTTATCGTCCGGCCGGCAAGCCACGCGCAGTGAAGCGAATGCTAACGCAACAGCAAACAACCCCTGTGCAGATCACTAAAGCTGCAGTTGCTCCGCCGGAAGAATTGACCGCGCTATCCTTGTTAACACACAAAGCAACGCAAACTGCTTTTGACTTAGTTCCGTTAAGCAAACCCGTATCTCCCTTTACGCAGCTTCCGCAGGATACCGAGAGGGTCGAGGTGCACCAAGCAATGACGCGCCTTCCTTTAACACAAATGTTAATCCATGTTGATGCCACGCCTGAAGGAAGGAATGATGCCATTGTGACGACCATGCCAATTCAGCTTGAAGAGGAGTCGGCAGAACAGAAGAACCATTTTGAGGAAGAGCGCATAACAGCTGATGGACACGAAAGTGAGCGCGAAGTATTTGAGGTGGTTCCTATGGTCATGCGAACTATCGATTCGGTAAATCTTTCACGTGTAGAATCACAGCCTGCCGTTGAACTCAAGACCATTCCCACCGCTGAGAATCCCTGGAGGCTTCCTGTTCAACGTGCAGACGATGAGTTGCTGAATCCGATCGCCTTATTGCCTAGTCAAGTCATTACCATTTCTTCGATTCAGTCTAATTTGATTGAGCCAGTGGTTGAGGAGCTGAAGACGAGCGATGTTATTGTCTGGAGCGACGAAAAAGCTATCGAACAGATGCCAGTCCGGATGGATATCCACACACCCATGGTACGCGAAATCCATGCGGAGCCCGTTTCCATTTCGGTAATGAACGCTTCGTTTGCTGCCCCTGCAGAATCGGAAACAACTGAACCGGTGCATCATGCACAGCACGTTGACGAATCCATCTTGGTGCCGTTTGCCGAAAGCAGTCTTCGTGTGCACGGCTTGAGCAAGCTCGACATCATCGAGCCTGTGCTAGACCGTGTACTTGAAAATCCCGGACTCAGCATTGAGCTAAGTGGTGTGTCATCCAACGGAAACCTCAACGAACAGCGTTCGGTAATCATTCGACAGATTCTTGTGAGCAAAGGACTTGATCCGGGTCGGATCCGGATCGTAAGCCATGAGGCTTCGGGTGATACCGGAAGGGATGCAGTGCGGATGAATATTCTTGTCAATCGGTAGACCCTAAGGTGTTCAATCAGATGGTGTATTTTTGGATATGCACCTGAATCAATTCTTCCCAGCCAAATCGTATTCCTTTCTTATCCTGATCGGATTTATTCTGATTGGTCGGCCTGCACACGCCCAAAGTCAGGACTCTACTCGCATACGCGCAATGTTCGATGAAATACTGCGCAATGGCCGCTGTTACTCTTGGCTCGACTACCTGGCCAATACCATCGGAGGTCGACTGAGTGGTTCACCCGAAGCTGCGCGTGCTGTCGATTACGTGTATGTTCAAATGAAGCAACTCGGTGTCGACTCGGTTTGGAAGCAAGAAGTGATGGTTCCCCATTGGGTACGTGGTGGCAAGGAGACTGCCTCAATCCTATCGCAAGGAAAGAAAACCGACTTGCGTATTTGTGCATTGGGTGGAAGTGTGGCTACACCCGCTGGGGGCCTCAGTGCCGGGGTCGTTGAGGTGCACGATTGGGATGAACTTGAAAAGCTCGGACGTGAACGCGTAGCAGGGCGTATTGTGTTCATGAATCATCCCATGAAATCCGAATTCATCAACACGTTTGATGCTTATGGGGAGGCCGGGCGTTATCGTTGGGGTACGGCTATGCGTGCAGGAAAGCTTGGGGCTGTGGGCGTTATTGTCCGTTCCATGACCTTATCCATGGATGATTATCCCCATACCGGTGCTATGGGTTATGACGATAGTATTCCGAAAATACCTGCATGTGCAGTCAGTACGCGGGGTGCTGAAACGCTAAGCAAAAGTCTACGAATGGATGCGGAGTTGAAGGTCACCTTTACGCAAAGTTGCTCGACCCTGCCCGATGCCCTTTCACACAACGTAATTGCCGAAATCCGTGGCAGTGAATTGCCTGATGAGGTGGTGGTAGTGGGTGGTCATCTGGATGCATGGGATACGGGCGACGGAGCGCACGATGACGGAGCCGGAATCGTTCAGTCGATGGAAGTACTACGCGCTATCAAGGCGCTCGGAATCCGACCGAAACGCACGATACGGTTTGTCGCATTCATGAACGAGGAAAATGGCGGCAGGGGAGGGAAGCGCTATGCGGAATGGGTAAAGTCAAGTGGTCAGCGCCCGCTGGCTGCAATTGAAAGTGATGCGGGTGGATTTACGCCACGCGGATTCAGTTTTAAAGGGGATTCGGCCTTGGTTGCAGGCGCACTCACCATGCGTGATCTGTTTCAGCCTTATCTCATGAATGCCTGGAAGCCGGGATATGGAGGCGCAGATATCAATCACCTCGAAGACCAGGGTACTTTACTAATCGGGTTGAATCCCGATTCACAGCGTTACTTCAACCATCACCATGCAGAGACCGATACGTTCGATCAGGTGAACAAGCGCGAACTCGAGCTTGGTGCTGCCGGCATGTGTGCTTTATCCTGGCTACTGGCTGAGTACGGATTGCGGTAAGCGGATCACCCAACGCTGAAGGCATCTCCATCCTGCAGGAAGGGAAGTTTTTTGCGCACCTCGCTCAGGTGTTTCCAATCCAGCGTCACATTGATTAAACCATTTTGTCCTTTTCGCAGTGAACCGATCGTTGAACCCATGGCATCCAATGCCACACTATCACCATCGTAGCGAATGCCTTTTCCATCTGTTCCAACGCGATTTACACCGGCTACATAGCTTTGGTTTTCGATTGCACGGGCAACCAGGAGTTGTTTCCAAGCAAAACTTCTAGCCGACGGCCAGTTCGCCACGGCGAGTAGCAGGTCGTAGTCGGCGCGTTGCTTTCCGCCCTCACGCAGCAAGCGGTTCCTGGACCACACCGGGAATCGCAAATCGTAGCAAATGATTGGGCAAATAGACCAGCCTTTGTGTTCGATCACGATGCCTTCCTTTCCGGGCGTGTATGACTTGTCTTCGCCTGCCATGCGAAACAAGTGACGTTTGTCGTACTGCTCATAGCGACCGTCCGGCTCCATCCAAATAAAGCGATTGAAAAAGTGCTTGCCTTCCCGTATAATCAAAGAGCCGCAGACGGGAGAACGCAGCCCAATGGCCATTTCAAGCATCCATTGCATGGAGGGGCCTTCGGGAACTTCTGCGAGACGCTTCG
Source organism: Sphingobacteriales bacterium (assembly GCA_021299095.1). Lineage (GTDB taxonomy): Bacteria > Bacteroidota > Bacteroidia > AKYH767-A > OLB10 > JAJTFW01. The sequence continues at coordinate 29,784 of JAJTFW010000006.1, forward strand.
CCTCCATGCTGAAACCGGTTGGAAACAGTTCAGGCAATACAACCAGATCGGTCGAGCCACGCTCAACGGACGAGAGTATTCGCGAAAGCCTACGGTAATTGGCGACGGGATCCTCCCAGGCCAAATTCGATTGTACGAGCGTTAGGCGCAGATTTTTAGGCATGGCGTATCGGTTTTTCAGACTTTATACAAAGAGTAAAGTTATTTAGACTGCACATAGGCGTTCGGCAGCAGCTTCCAGCATGTGGTCTTCTTTGGCAAAACAGAATCGAAGCAAGCGTTGATTAGCGGGTGGTGTTGTATAAAAAACAGAAACGGGAATCGACGCTACACCGTGCGATCGGGTGAGCTGTTTGGCGAATTCGGTGTCTACCTCGTTCGTGATAGTGCTGTAGTCGAGCAATTGGAAGTAGGAGCCGTGGCAAGGCAGAATCCGGAACCGCGATTGTGCAATCAATTTCCGGAATAAATCCCGTTTCGCTTGATAAAATGCCGGTAAGCCTGAATAATGTGAACGCTCTTGCATAAAGTCAGCAAGTGCATATTGCAGGGGGGTGTTCACCGAGAAGACCGTGAACTGATGCACCTTCCTGAATTCACGCATCAACTCGGCAGGGGCTAATACATATCCGCATTTCCACCCCGTAGCGTGATAGGTTTTACCGAATGAAAACACGACCAGGCTTCTCTCCGCCAGGCCCGGATATGAAGCAACGCTTCGGTGAGGATGTCCATCGAAGAGAATGTGTTCATATACCTCATCACTCAGAATCAGGATGTCCGTGTCGTGTGTGATCGATAGCAAAGCCTGCATATCCTCTTCTGTGAACACCATTCCAGTTGGATTTTGCGGAGTGTTGATGATAATGAGTCGCGTACGTGATGTGCATTTTGATCGTACTTCGGACCAATCGGGTCTAAAATCAGGTGCTTGCAAAGCGACTGGAACCGGTACGCCCCCGGCAAGTTGAATGGCCGGAATGTAACTGTCATATGCCGGTTCGAGGACAATCACTTCATCACCCGGCTGAACAAAGGCAGTAATTGCACTAAACAGGGCCTGGGTTCCACCCGCGGTGATGGTGATTTCATGGTTCGGATCATACCGGTGCCCATACAGCCCCTCCATTTTATCCGAAATCTGCTCGCGCAAGCCCATGATTCCCGGCATGGGTGCATACTGGTTGTGTCCTGCGCGCATCGCCTGATTCACCAAGTCGATCAGTTCTCCGGATACCGGAAATCCGGGAAAGCCCTGACTCAAGTTGATGGCCCCTGTTTCATTTGCCAGTCCCGACATCACCGTAAAAATGGTCGTTCCTACCGATGGAAGTTTACTTGTTACTGCTGGAGTACCCATGCCACGAAAGTACTCAAGCCCGGTGTGTTCAGAAAACAGGCCCTCTGAATCGAAGTCCTGTCGCAATGGGCCTATCTTTGTTCGATGCCGGGCATTGAGGAAGCCATACGACAACGCCAGTTCAGCGACCACTATGAAAAGGCGGTTGTGAATATCCTATTTACAGCCAGCTACCTGGATAGTATTCTTCTCAAACGCCTCAAACCGTACGGTATTTCGCCCCAACAGTTCAATGTCTTGCGCATTCTTCGGGGAGCTTTTCCAACGGCTTTACGACTTGGTGATATCACCGAACGGATGCTCGACAAGAATTCCAACGCCACCCGCCTGGTCGATAAACTCATCCGAAAGGAATTCGTACGTAGGGAGGTGTGTAAGCACAACCGCCGACAAGTTGACATCTGGATTACCGAAAAGGGCCTTGATTTACTCGCCGCGCTCGATATCGATCAGGCTACATACCTCAGATCAGCTGTCAAACTTGATGCGCAGGATGTAGATCAAATCAACAACTTGCTTGATCGCCTCCGTGGATGAACCACTAATAAATCCAAAATCCGCAAATATTCTCTACATGAAAAACTCCCTTCGCCTTTTTCTGTATTTCCTCTTGCTTGTCCAGGTACCTGCTGTGGCTCAGACTCAGTTGACCATGGTGCACAATGGTATAAACCGTAATTACACGCTCTATGTACCACCATCCTTCAACCCCGGAAGTAGCTGGCCAGTTGTCTTTGTGTTACATGGATTCACTCAGACAGCGCAGTCCATCATGAATTATTCCGGCTTCAATGCCATTGCGGATACCGCTTCGTTTATTGTAGTTTATCCTGATGGTGTTGGCAATGCTTGGAATACCAACTCAGGCATGAGTGGCGGATCTACGGCCGATGATATCGCATTTATTGGCGCCTTAACAGATACCCTTTTCGCGCAATATGGCATCGACACCACTCGCGTTTACAGTTGTGGATTTTCTGCTGGTGGATATATGAGTCACCGCCTCGCCTGCGAATCTTCCCGTTGCTACGCAGCCATCGCCTCTGTGGCCGGTACGATGAGTACAGGTGCGTATGCTGCTTGTTTGCCCTCACGTCCGGTGCCCGTCATGCAGATTCATGGCACATCCGATTTTGTTGTGAGTTACAACGGCGGTTTCGGCGGGGTATCTGTCGCAGATGTCATCTCCAAATGGGTGTCATCCAACACCTGTCCTCCAGCTGCACAGGTTACGGCTATGCCTGATCTGGTGACGACGGATTTCTCAACGGTTGAACGCAGTGTTTACGCACCCTGTGCTGGATCTACGGAAGTGATTTTGTACAAAGTGAATGGTGGTGGACACCAGTGGCCTGGAACAACCGCAATCGCAGCAGGAATCGGTACCATCAATCGCGACATTGATGCCAGTGCGGTAATCTGGAATTTCTTCCGCTCACGTTCCTGCGTATCCACCACCACAGCTGTGGTAGAACAGAACGAGCAGCAGCAGTTCAGTATTCAGGCAGATGGACTGGGAGGATTCATCATTAATGCGAACGACTACACAGTAGAAAACGTAATCTATCAGCGCATGGACATTGCCGGTCGTAAAGTTTCCGAAGGTGTTTTTGTCGGGTCACTGCACCTCCAGAAGCAATCATCCGATTCTGGAGTGCAATTGGTGCGTATTCAACATGCTGGTGGAGTGAGTACATTACGCCTGCTGTTCCCATGAATTTACCTTCCGGACGTTTATCAGAAACCGGTGATCCGGTGTCAGCATTCTTTCGTATTGCTGTAGTAGTAGCACTGATTGCCGCTACAATCTATGTGCTTATGCCTTTTTTTGGCATGTTGCTTTGGGCAGTGGTGCTCGGTATCGCCTTGTATCCTGTTCAGCAGGTTTTGGAACAGCGGTACCGCATGCGCAAGGGTCGTGCAGCGCTCATGCTGATTGTGTTGTTGAGCCTCGTCCTAATCGTACCTTCTGCGTGGCTTTTGTTTACGACTGCCGAGAGCGTAGCTGGTTATATGTCAACACTCGATGTAGGGGCATTGGCGATACCCCCGCCCGATGAACGAATACGCAACTGGCCCCTAATCGGTGAGACGGCTTATACCGTTTGGCTGCAGGCTAGCAGTGATTTGAGCGGATTGCTGGCCCGTTTTAAGGGTCCAATCGGGAAGTGGTTGTTGCAAATCGCAGGTATTGCCGGCAATGCTGCTGCAGATCTGTTGTATTTTTTCTTTTCCCTTGTCGTATCGGGAGTTTTTTTGGCCTATGGTCGCGAACTGGGAATTACGGGTAAGGCGACTTTACGCAAACTCAGTTCGGATCGTTTTCATGAGATAGCTGATCTGATTGTGACTACGATTCGCAGCACAGTCAAGGGTGTGATGGTTGTGGCTGTGGTTCAGGCCTTGTTGGCTGGGGGCGCATTTGTTGTTACTGGAATTCCGCTTGCCGGAATTTGGACTGTAATCTGTTTACTCCTGGCTTTGGTGCAGATTGGAATACTTCCGGTCGCGCTAATCACGTGTATTTATGCCTGGATCCAATTCGATACCCTGCCTGCAACCTTCTTTACCGTATGGATGCTGTTCATTGGAATCGTGGACAACCTCATGCGTCCCTGGTTAATGGGCAAGGACACCAAGGTTCCTGCAGGTATCGTTTTTATCGGTTCGTTGGGCGGATTGCTCACAATGGGATTCATCGGCCTTTTTATAGGCGCGGTATTGTTGTCTGTTGTACATCGGCTCTTCTTGGACTGGATTCGTGATCCCGAACCTCGTTGAAGCGGATTTATGCCGTCCTGAGTTTAACCCAAAAGCGACTTCCTTCTTGAGCGAGTGGTTCATATCCCACGCTTCCGCCCATGCCTTCAGCCATCGCTTTCACCATGGCTAAGCCTAATCCGGTTCCGCTGGTCTTGGTAGTGAATTCCGGTACAAAGAGGTTTTTTCGTTGTGATTCAGGAATACCTGATCCATTATCCAACACGGACAGCACAACGACTTGATCGCCACGCTCGACAAGGATACGTATTCGTCCCTGCCTATCTTCAGGAATGGCCTGAACGGCATTCTTCACCAGATTGCCCAATATCCGCGTGAGCTGATCCTTATCTCCCAATACCATCAATTCATTGGCTTCGTGATCGAATTCGATGTGTGTTTCCGTGCCGTTCGAATAAAGTGCAACGGTGTCCTCGATGATTGGAATCGCATTGATTGCCTTTAGTGCGGTGCCTGGCATACGGGCGAAATCACCGAACGCAGTGGCTATACCGGCCAATGTATCAATTTGCTCCACAAGTGTCCTGCTGATACGTTTTGCTTTTTCTTCGGCATCAGTGCCGCCTTCCAGCATCACCCGTTCCAAATGCTGCACCCCAAGTTTCATGGGTGTCAGCGGATTTTTAATTTCATGGGCAACTTGTCTCGCCATTTCTCTCCACGCACTTTCCCGTTCCGACCGAGCCAATTGTCCCGCACTTTGCTCCAGCTCTTCCAACATCCGATTATATGCTTCAACCAGCCTGCCGAATTCGTCGCGGTGTTTCCAGTCGATGCGCTCCAAGCCGGAATCCAACCGCGTTTTTCCAAGTTTAGATTCAAGTAACGCCAACGGCGCTGTGATGCGACCGGCGATAATGAACCCGAAACCGACGGCTACGCAGAATAGAAGCACATACAAATTGATGAGGGCGACCAAAAAGCGTGAAATTTCCCCTTTGAGTTCGGTCTCACGGTCGAAATAGGGAAATTGAATAAAACCGATGACCTTGCCTCCTTGATTGCGCAGCAGCTCATAGGCCGATAGGAATTTTAGTGTACCAATCCATTCGGTTTGATTGAAGGTGGATCGTTGCTGTCTGGTGAGTGCCTTGTACGCCTCACGATTCATCAAGGGGGTGCTGATGCCTTGCCGGTACACACCTGGTTGTGAAGAAAAGAACAAGGCACCTTCAGTATTGAACACATTGAAATCCGTTTGCAGATCGGATGATAGTTTTTCAAAGGTGTACTGCAGTTTATCACTGGCTTGCATTGGACTATCGAGCGAGCGGACCTCTTCTTCTGAAAGCAGGCGAATATCTTCGGCAATGGCCTCAAGTCGTTGCAATTGATTGCTTCGGTAATTTCCGATCAGGTAAAATACCGTAGTTGCTCCGATTAGCACCAAGGTCAAAGAAACGGCGAGGATGATGCCGCCCTGGATTTCGGATCGTAAACCCTGCCTGATTTTTTCCGTGTTCCTTACTAGACCCAAACAGGTAAAAACCAACGCAAGTACGGTACCGGAAAAGGTGAGAATATAGGAGAACAGGGTCAGGCGGTGAAGAATCCCCCGCTCGGGTTTACTGACTAAGACGAGTGCATTACCCTGTTTACTGAACAGGTGGATGTGATCCTGGAAATGGACGAATCCGCTCGACTTCGCCGCGGCGAAATAATTGCGGTAAGGCGATGCAGTTACAAAATAATTGAAATCACCTTGTCGTGAAATTAAGCGTCCTTCAAGGTAACGGGCGGATGACAGTCCTTCCTGACCTGACTCCGTTTCGAGCCCCTTTTCCATGAGTAAAACAGGGAGGCCGCGCTTACCGGTCTCCTCGCGTGCCGTTAGTTCTGCAGCCACCGTGCCAGTTGATCCCTCCAAAGTGATTAGCGCGGTGTATTTCAGTCGGCCTGCATCATCGTGAAGGTAATGCAGCCCCTGTATACCGGTAGGCAATCCCGATTCACGCTGGATCCGAGTCAGATCCCATCCGGGATCTCCCGCCCGGTTGACCGGCAGTCCGTTGCGATCGAAAAACTTCAATTGCACATCGTAGCGACGCAGATAGGAGCCGAAATAATCTCGGCTGAGGCGTGCGGTGAACTCCTGTAATGCACTTCCCTCCGCACGCATCAACACTTCCGTCTTTTTAAATGCGCCGATCAGAAACGTATCATTGGCCATTCGATGAAGCACATCACGCAACAGGAATTCAGCCACCATGTCCTGTTGGTTTCCAAGCCTACGCGCCTGTTGTTGCATGCGTTCTTCCTGTCGTTTCTCATCCCATCTGAAAATACTATCGGATGCATACATGCTGCAGAAAAATACAGAAGCAACCAGCAGCCAGTTGGATGTGCTTTCCGATTGGGGAATACGGATCAGTACGAGAATGCATGCAGTGAGTAATACCGTGAGCGTCGACAAATCAGCATTCCCGATTAAAACGCTATAGGCAACAATTGCACATACGGGCAGAAAAGTCTGTAGCAAAGACTGCCTCCATTTTTTCCCGTTTGCCGATACCATCCGGTACGCATGTGCTGTACGTGCGGCCATGACATTCAAAACGCCCATCAGTAATATCATGGACAGAAGTCCGAACACCGTGTAGATATCGGCACTTGCAATTTCGGTCAGGTCGAATGTGATACGCGAGTCCACTACAAGTCCGTGGAGCACATGGTTCCCAGTAAGCGCAGCGATGACCGTAAGGAGAGAAGCTACAGGAAGAACTAGGCGACGATTCCCTGAGCTAACAGGTTCGCTCCAGCGTTTAAGGAATCTGTTTAGGAGCATCCCCAAACAGTAGAGGCTCAAGGCGCTGAGCAGTAAATCGCCCATTGAGCCGAGGAAGATGCCGCTGGCATACCGTGATGGATCAAACAAAGGCGATCCGAACAATGCATCTGGCTTTCTTGAGAATTCCAGCCCCAATCGCCCAGTAACAACCAGCAAGCCGGATACCAGACTTTCCGGTTTTGAACCGAATTGTATGCTTCGTAGTGCAAGCGCAAAACCCAACAAAAGCCAGCATCCAGTCAATACGGAACGCGGCGTAGTTGAAGTAGATTCCGGTGATGGCGCTTCTAACACGCGAAGGGACAAGTCGCCTTGTTGGTTTTTGATACGAAATCCCTTTGATTCTTTTTCTGCGACCGGAACAAATCCTTCCAGCCCGAGCGCAGGATGAAAACCATTTTGCAAGTATTCGTTTTGCACGGCGTACGCCGTCCAGATCCGGGTCATGACCAGAAGTGAACGTTTTCCTTCTTTTCGGAATCCGGTCAGATAAATCCCATTGCCCAGTTGGATGAGCTGATTTCGGTTGTACAGATTGCGAAGGTCGGGGAGCGCAAGTGCCCTGACCCAACTGACTATGGTATCCCCATCGTACACCAATACGTCGGTTTCAGGTGGGAGTGCATCTGCGGTAATCGCATCGGGCGTGTTCCATCCTGAATAGATCTGTGTCGAAACCGATGGCCAGAGGGCATCGAGCAAGGAATTCACGTCCACCTGTAACTTGCCAAGTTCCCGACCGGCCTCCGCAATGGTGCTATCCTGCTTGGGAGCCACAGGATTTGAGGTGGGCCAATAGAACAGCGCAGCTCCCGCAAGGAACCATGCCAAAAGAAAAAGCCGATACACCTTGGTTGAACGCATTCATGCGAAGGTAGCTCTGCTCAGGGCCAAATCACGATGCAGGTGTTTCAGTTTTCAACGCACTCCTGTTTGGCTCAGGCTCCGCCGATTTGCAGTACCTTCGTAGCATGTACACAGTGCAACTTTCAGGCGGAAAAGAACTCCGTATCGAGCAGGAGTCTGGAAACCTGCTCATCGATGGCCAAAACCATTCGTACACGCTCAGCGAACTGCGCCCGGGATCGTATCACCTTCTGATGGATGGGAAGACCCATTCGGTCGAAGTGCTGGAGTCGGATCGGACCTCGAAACAATACCTCTTGCGCATCAATGGAAAGACGGTCAACGTCGGACTGCGTGACCGCTTCGACGACTTGCTTAAGCGATTGGGAATGGATGGTGGTGGCACCCAGAAAACCGGCCACCTAAAAGCGCCCATGCCCGGGCTCGTCGTTGATGTTCCGGTGAGCGAAGGGCAGTCGATAGCCAAAGGTGATACGTTGCTTGTGCTCGAAGCGATGAAAATGGAAAATGCGCTTAAGGCCGCCGCCGATGCCACAGTCAAAAAAATCCTCGTAAAGAAAGGGCAGGCCGTGGAAAAAAACACCGTACTGATTGAACTTGTTTAATTTCATTACCATGGAAACTCCTTTCTCACGTCGTCGCTTTTTACAACTGGGTGTATTATCAGCCGGAGCACTCATCACGCTTCCCAAAATTGGATTTTCGCTCGGCCACGAGCATGCCAATTTCGTGTTGGATCCTCTGCCATATGCAACCAATGCACTCGAACCCCATATCGATGCCATGACGATGGAGATCCACCACAGCCGTCACCACAAGGCATACGTCGACAACCTGAATCGTCTCTGCAACGAAAATCATGTCCATGAACTTTCTCTGGAAGTTATCCTAGCCAATATATCAAAGTATCCGGTTGGTATTCGGAACAACGGAGGCGGCCACTGGAACCACCGTTTTTTCTGGAATAGCATGAAACCGAACTCCACTGGGCCCAATGGGAAAGTGAAGGATGCACTTAGTGCTGCGTTTGGCGACTTGGACACCTTCAAGACACGGTTTACCGATGCAGCTAAATCACGATTTGGCAGTGGCTGGGCCTGGTTGGTGCGAATGCCCGACGGGAAGCTGGGCATTGGTTCAACACCGAATCAGGACAATCCCCTGATGGATGTTTCTGAACTCAGGGGAACTCCGATTCTCGGTCTTGATGTTTGGGAACATGCTTACTACCTCAAATACCAGAACAAACGCCCGGATTACATCAATGCTTGGTGGAATGTGGTCGACTGGGATGCTGTAGCCTCAAGACTGGGATGATTCAACCCCCTATAAAAAAAGCCCCGCTACCGGGGCTTTTTTTATAGTATGGGCGAAGCCTTATTGCTTTGGCTCCATCAATTTGAAAAACTCGTCGAGTTTTGGAAGAATAACTATGCGTGTGCGGCGGTTCAGTGCACGATCGGCAGGGCTATCGTTGGATGCGACCGGAACATATTCGCCTCGTCCGGCTGCAATCATGCGCGAAGGATCGACACCATACACGCTTTGAAGGGTACGGACCACGGCCGTTGAACGCAATACGCTGAGGTCCCAGTTGTCGCGAACAGTCGGCGTACTGATGGCCTTGTTATCGGTATGTCCTTCCACCATGAATTGCATCTCGGACTGCCCCTTAAGGACGGTGGCCACTTTTCCAAGCACTTCTTTCGCACGCGGTGTGATTTCATAACTACCGCTGCGGAACAGCATCTTGTCCGAAATGTTGATGAACACTGCGCTGCCCTCGACCCGGATGTTCACATCCTCGTCGTTCACATCCTGGAGTGCACCCTTCAGGTTCAGTACCAGCGCCATATTGAGCGAATCCTTTCGTGCCATGGCTACCTGAAGGTCTTTGATGTAGGCATCTTTCGAGCTCAATGTTTCCATCGACTTGCGGATGCTCTCCGCCTGTGCGGTGCTGATGACCGACATGTCGCTGAGCTGCTTGAGCAAGGCACCTCCGCTGGCTTTAGCTTCTTCCAGGTCCTTGCGCAGTTTTCGCAATTCAGCATCCTTCTCGTTTTGATCGGCCAGGCAGCGCTGCAGGTTGCTCTCCGTCGTATCAAAATCGGCTTTCAGTTCACTGTATTTGCTGACTTGTTCCTTGTATTTCTTCTTGCTGACACAGCCGGCGGTCAGGAACAGGGCCACCATAGCGAGTGTGAGGATGCGGGTCATGGGCATGTGGATTTGAATTGCAAAGCTATTACGCTCCCTCACCTCGTCAGGTTTCATCGCTTCATGGTTTTCAACAGCCGATGCGTGTTAAACCGTGCATGTTTTTCAGGGAGGTATTTACCGAATGCCTATTTTTCATCATCCTAGCGCCTATGTCAATCCAACGCCCTTCAGCCACCCTGCCAATCCTCATTTCGGTTTTCTTCTTTTGGGGGTTTGTCGCTGCCAGCAACGACATCCTGATTCCCGTATTCAAACAGCAACTCAAACTGGAACAGTGGCAGAGCCAGATGATCAGCTTTGCTTTTTATGTGGCCTACACGGTGGGTTCACTACTCTATGTGCTGATTAGCCGCATCATTGGTGAGGATTTGCTCAACCGCCTGGGATACAAAAATGGCATTGCACTCGGATTGGTGATTTCAGCGCTGGGAACCTTGTTGTTTTATCCGGCTGCCGAAACCGCATCATTCGGTTTGATGATCAGTGGACTGTTCATTGTCGGGCTTGGGTTTTCGCTGCAGCAAACCGCTGCCAATCCCCTCGTGATCACCATAGGAGATCCGCGAAAAGGGGCACAGCGCCTCAGCTTGGCCGGTGGTATTAACAACATTGGGACTACCATCGGTCCTGTAATCGTCAGTTTTGCACTTTTTGGGTCCATTGCCGGATCAAACCTCGATTCCCTGTCGGCTGTGAAGGGGCCTTATCTCATCCTAGGAGCTGCGTTCCTGTTGGTTGCCTTACTCTTCAAGTTCTCATCACTTCCCAATCAAATCGCACACGGCGAGCGTGACACCGAGACCACCGCTGTTGAGGGGTCAGCATTCAAATTTCCTCAGCTCCGCCTCGGGATGATTGCCATATTCCTTTACGTAGGGGTGGAGGTTTCCACTGCATCGAACCTGCCGGAATACATGCGTGTCTACCTGAATACACCCGTCAATGAGATTGCGCCGTATGTGTCCTTGTTTTGGGCAAGCCTGATGATTGGCCGTTGGACCGGAGCTGTAGGCAGTTTCGGTGTCAAACCAAGCCTAGCCAAGGTGTTAAATGTGCTTCTTCCATACCTTGCTTTCGGTATTTTTCTTTTTGTCAATGCAATAGGAGGTCACGACATTACTCCATTCCCAATTTATGCAGCAGTCATCGTCGTCTTGATTCTTGCCGATTACCTAAGCAAGGGCGATCCGGCGAAGCAACTTCTCATTTTTTCACTTTGTGGTATAGCCTCGCTTATAATCGGTATGCTGAGCGAAGGCATGTTTGCCGTGTATGCATTCATCAGTGTGGGACTTTTCTGTTCTACCTTATGGCCATGCATATTCACATTGGCCATTGCTGGTCTGGGAAAGCACACCAACCAGGGTTCGGGCTTACTGATTATGATGATCATGGGCGGAGGCTTTGTGAGTCTGCTGCAAGGCTGGCTTGCCGATGATCAATTGCTCAGTATTCGGTACAGTTATCTGGTTGGAGTTGCCTGCTTCGCTTATCTCGCTTGGTACGCCGTGAAGGTGAGTCAATTACTCAGGCAACGGGGCATTGCGTACCATTCATCACCGGAAACAGAGGCATAAGGAATGAGAAAGGGACCGCTCTACTGGATTCTGTTCATCCTGATTGCTGATTGTTCAGCCCACGCCGCCGGCGACGAAAACAGGATTCCTGCGCTTATTCCAGCTCCGAACAAAATCGAAATCCACAATGGACACTTTGCAATCACATCACGTACCGTCTTACTGGCCGAAGGCGAAGCCCTGCCTGCCGCACGTTTACTGAACCACTGGCTGGGCTTGAGTGGTCTGGATACACTACCTATCCGTTCGGTCTCTTCTCCACGCACTCCGTTTGTCGCCTTTAGTATCAATAGCGATACTGCTGAAGCGTATAGCTTACGCATCAAACCCGGGTCAATCACATTGAGTGGAAGTGTAAGTGGTCTGCTGCGCGGCACCTCGACGCTTTTTCAGCTCCTGGTCTCGGCTTCGGGCGGGAAAATACCCTGCCTGGGCATTCAGGATCAACCGAAATTCGCATACCGTGGTGTTCACCTGGATGTGTGCAGGCATTTCATGCCGAAGGAGTTCGTGTTGCGATACATCGATATCCTTGCGTTGCACAAAATGAACACCTTTCACTGGCACCTGACCGAAGACCAGGGCTGGCGTATTGAAATCCGCCGGTATCCTGAATTGACCCGGAAGGGTGCATGGCGACAGGGCAGTATGATCGGCCCCTACCGTGACCAGCGCTTCGATAGTATTCCGCACGGTGGATTTTATACGCAGGAAGAAATCCGTGAAGTGGTTCGCTATGCGCAGGATAGAGGCATTACCGTTATTCCGGAAATTGAAATGCCCGGACATGCAATGGCAGCCCTCGCTGCGTACCCGCAGTATTCCTGCACCGGACGTGTAACGGAAGTTGCCCGAGGATGGGGTGTGTTTGATGATGTCTTCTGTGTGAATGATTCCACTTTCGCGTTTTTAGAAGGAGTTCTCACCGAAGTGATGGAGCTTTTTCCCTCCAGGTATATTCACATCGGTGGCGACGAATGTCCCAAAACGCGCTGGAAGGAATGCCCGAAGTGTCAGGCAACGATGAAGGCCAATGGCTTGCGCGATGAACATGAATTGCAAAGTCATTTTATTCGGCGGATTGAACGCTTCCTGAATGGTGCCGGACGTCAGATCATCGGCTGGGATGAAATACTAGAAGGTGGATTGGCTCCCAACGCAACCGTCATGAGTTGGCGGGGCACAGAGGGCGGAATTGCAGCTGCACGCGATAGCCATCAGGTGGTGATGACACCGGGTTCACATTGTTACTTTGACCATTATCAGGGCGAGCGTAACACCGAACCGCTGGCCATCGGTGGCTATACACCGCTCGAGAAAGTCTATGCTTACCGGCCCATCCCCGCTGAACTCAATGCGAATGAGGCCAGGTATATTGTCGGTGCGCAGGCCAATGTATGGACCGAATACATGTACGATACCAAGCAAGTCGAATACATGTTGTTGCCCAGGCTTTGTGCATTTAGCGAGGTGTTGTGGACCGATACCTCGCTTCACAATCTCAATGATTTTTATAGTCGGCTTACACCGTATCAGCAGGTACTGAAAGGATGGGGCCTGAATTATTCAACCACCTGGTTGCTTCCCGATTATCGCATTGAACCGGGTACACGTCCGGGTACGCTCATGTTCAGTTTGCAATCCAAAGTTCCGCAGCAACTCGAATCCGCCTGGGGTACACCCGATACAAAACCTGTTTTTTCTTCCTATACGGGCCCAATTGCGTTAGAAAGCAACGGTACACTTTATATTCGGAGCAACACTTCCGGAACAGTCAAAACCCAGTCCTTCGAATTCGAATTCAGTAAAGCTGCCGGTGCTACGGTAACGCTCGAACCGGAAGGCGACAAGGCATATCGGAATCCCGGATCGGTGTTGACCGATGCGCGGATAGGAAGTCTACCCTGGACAGGCAAGCAATGGGTGGGTTGGCTCGGCAAAGAACCCACCATTACACTCGACCTCGGTCGTTCAGTTCGCATTGACAGCGTTGCTATAACATACCTGCATGATCCTGTCAGTTGGATTCATGCGCCCCGTGCCTGTACAGCTTCGGTTGATACCCGTGAAACACGGGTGGAGACTGGTATTCCCGCAAACGGAATCGGTCGTATTGTGATTCCTGTCGATGAATCCATCGACAAGCTATTTATTACGGTAGAAAGTATCGGAAAGAATCCGGAGGGAAACGCTGGTGCAGGCGAAGATGGCTGGATATTCATATCTGAAATACAGGTGTATTAAAACAACATAAGCATAATCAGGATGAATACCGTTTTCAGGACACTGGTATCGGTGCTTGTTTTTACTATGCAAGTTGCTTCTGCGCAGGAACAAATTCTTACGCTAAGCGACTGGACCTACAAAAAGTCCGGTTCAAAGGATAGTCGAAAGGCCGTCGTGCCTGGCTGTGTGCATCTCGATCTGATGCGCGATGGTCTGGTAAAAGATCCTTTGAAAAACAACAATGCCGCAGCTCAAAAATGGATTTCAGAAACTGCCTGGACCTACGAAACGCGCTTTCGCTGTGATTCAATTTTTATAACAGCTGCGGAGCAGTTGTTGCAATTCGATGGACTCGATACCTATGCAAAAGTGTATCTGAATGACTCCCTGATTCTAAGTGCAGACAACATGTTCAGAAGTTGGTCTGTTTCTGTTTCGGGGAAGTTGAAACAGGAAAATCACCTGCGGATTGAATTCACGCCAACAATCAACGTTGCTGCGGATTTAGCCAAACAACTACCCTACACCTTGCCCGAGGGCTTACGCAGTTTTACCCGTAAAGCGCAGTATGTATATGGATGGGATTGGGCTCCTGAACTCAACAGTTGTGGTATTTGGAAGCCTGTTCGTTTGAAGGCAAACCAGCGTATCAGGCTATACGATTTGACTATTCGCCAGGCGTCATTTCGGCTGGATACGGCCAACGTATTGGTATCCCTGCAATATGGAGGAGTTCAGCGATTCCCAAAGTTGTCGTACGGTAAGGTGGGAGATAAACCTGAAGTGGTGGACGCAAAAGAGCTGTTTGAGTTGAGAGATGAATCGGGTCGGCTCCTGCATCGTTTTTCAGTAGATACGCTTGCTCATACGGTTGAAGCGGACGGTACATATCGGGTGGAGTTTCCCTTGCAGTTTACAGGATTTCAGGCCTGGCATATGAGTGGTCATGGCATACAGCACTTGCATCGGTTTTCGTGTACGCTGCAAGGCGATCGTTCACAAGCTGTTTCCTGCACCACAGGATTCCGTTCCCTCGAGTTTATCAACCAGACCGACAGCTTGGGCGCCGCATTCGGTTTCAGGGTGAATGGAAGGGATGTTTTCATTCGCGGAGCCAATCTGGTACCACCTGATCCATTTCCTTCACGCATTGGCGATGCAGAATGTGAAGTGCTTGTTCGCAAAGCGCGCGAAGCGAATTTCAATATGCTTCGGGTTTGGGGTGGAGGAATCTATCTTCCAGAGTCTTTTTATAATGCCTGCGATCAAAACGGGATTCTTGTTTGGCAGGATTTCATGTCGGCCTGCAGCATGGTTCCCGGTGATTCGAACTTTCGTGAATCCTTTCGGCAAGAAGCCATCGAACATGTTCGGCGCTTATCCAAACATCCTTGCATGGCCTTGTGGTGCGGCAACAATGAAAACGACGAAGGTTGGCACAATTGGGGCTGGCAGCGTCAGTATGGTTACACGCCCGAGGACTCGGCGCGTATCTGGAACGACTACCTCAAGGTGTTTCATCAGATTCTACCAGAAGTGGTACAGGCACACGATCCACGGATCTCCTACTGGCCATCATCGCCATCGATTGGATGGGGGCGTCCAGAGAGCATGATGAAAGGGGATTCGCATTACTGGGGTGTGTGGTGGGGAATGGAGCCCTTTGCTACATACCGTCGGAAAACAGGTCGCTTCATGAGCGAATACGGCTTTCAGTCCATGCCCGAAGCTTCTTCATGGAAAAACTGGGTTGACACCCTGTCCTTTAAAGCAACCGGATTTCGAGCACACCAGAAGCATCCTCGCGGATTTGAAACGATTGACGAATACTTGCGCATACACTTCGGAACACCCGTTCGCTTTATCGATTATCCTTACATGAGTCAGCTACAACAGGCTTATGGACTTGATGTTGCATTTGCTGCTCACCGGTCCGCATATCCGAATTGTCGAGGAACCCTTTTTTGGCAATGGAACGATTGCTGGCCTGCAGTCTCGTGGAGTGCAATCGATCACCTTGAGCGGCCCAAACTTCTTGTGCATGCGGCCCGTCAGGCCTTCGACAGTCTCTTCGTGGGAGTCAGCGAGCGTGACGGGCAACTCGTCACACCTTTGCATTTCGATGGGAAAACTGAAGTCAGCTTGAACATCAGACTGATGTTTCTCAACATTGCAGACAGCCTGGCTTCACCGGTTATATTGGATGAGCGCCGCTTGCGTGTTCGACCCGACACCGCAATCGCTTCCGTGGTATCCTATCCATTGGCATTGCTCCGAAACCTGAAGTCGGCTGAGACGGTCTATTACGTAGAGGTGGAGGATAACTTCACGTTCAGAATCCTCTATAGGCGATTTCACCTTCCGGTACTTCCGCGGGAACTCCTTCTCCTTAAGCCCGAAATTTCTCTGCATGCGTACGATGACCAAACGCTCCTGATGGTTTCAGACCGATTCACCTATGGGGTCTACTTGTATGAACCCTCCGGGAAAGCCGAATACTCCGATAACGGATTCAATCTCATGCCCGGTGAAATCAAGAGAATCACTGTTAAGGGGGTAGATCCGGCGTCGGTGAAGTGGAAGACATACAACACCATGGAACGTAAATGAAATTTATCTTTATCTTATGAACTTCAGGATTTCAATTGCATCGTTTCTGGTCTTTTTCTCGTGTTGTATGCTTCATGCACAGGATCTGACGCGGTATGTGGATCCCATGACCGGGACCGGTGGTGTAGGACATACCTATCCGGGCGCTACACTTCCCTATGGTATGGTTCAGCTAAGTCCCGATACGCGTCGTGATGCCAGCTGGGAGGGATGCGCCGGCTATTACCATGCCGATAGTTTGATCTATGGTTTCACACATACGCATCTGTCAGGTACCGGATGCTCGGACTACGGAGATATCCTTATCATGCCCTTTACGGGTGCGCCTGATTTCAATCCCGAAGGATACGCTTCCCGCTACAGGCATTCGGACGAGCGTTCGGAGCCCGGATATTATGCCGTATACCTCAGCGATGACAGCATCCGTGCAGACTTCACAGCTACAGAGCGAACGGGGTTACACCGTTACCGTTATCCAGCCACCAACACCGATCAGCGCCAGGTGCTGATTGACCTTCGGCACCGCGATAAAACATTGGGCGCATCGTTTCGGTACGTCAGCCCGACACGTGTTGAGGGGTATCGACACAGTGAGGCCTGGGCGAAGGATCAGTATGTATTCTTCTGCATGGAATTTTCTCAACCTTTGAATCAATGCCTTAGTAATCGTGAGGGTAAAATACTCAAGCAAGGAATGCAATTCGAAGGCAGCGATCTGGCCTTTGCACTGAGATTTTCCAGTGGAAAAGGTCCCGTTATGATCAAAGTCGGCATATCGACTGTAGATGTGGAGGGAGCACGGAAAAATCTTCAAAGTGAGTTGCCGGCTTGGGATTTTGAGCGTGTTCGCATGGGAGCCCGCGCAGCCTGGAACCGCGAATTGGGTCGGATTCGTGTGAGTGGGAGTGATCGCGAGGATCTGGTTAATTTTTATACGGCACTTTATCACACGATGGTGGTTCCGAATATGATTTCGGATGTGGATGGACGTTATAGAGGACGTGATAACCGGATTCATACCGCTAAAGGCCATGTGCAATACACCGTGTTCAGTCTTTGGGATACCTTTCGAGCCGCGCATCCCCTTTACGCACTCATCGACAAACCCAGAACACTCGATTACATCCGCACATTTCTGAACCAGTACAAACAAGGTGGACGTCTGCCGGTGTGGGAACTTGGTGCCAACGAAACCGATTGTATGATCGGATACCACAGCATTCCAGTCATTACCGATGCGCTTGTAAAAGGCATCGGCGGATTCGACACCCTGCTAGCGTTCGAAGCCATGAAGAAAAGTGCCAACTGGAATCATTACGGATTACCTTCCTATGTTGTGCGTGGTTACATGGGTGTGGAAGACGAACATGAATCTGTATCGAAGACACTTGAGTACGCGTACGATGACTGGTGTATTGCAGAGGTAGCCCGCATGTTGAGGAAGAACGATGATATGAACCTCTACTACAAAAGGGCTTCATCATACCGCAATGTGTACGATCCGGAAACCGGATTTATGCGTCCCCGCAGAAACGGAGGCTTCCTCCCGCGCTTCGATCCGCGCGAAGTCAACAATCATTATACGGAGGCGAACAGTTGGCAATATTCGTTTTTTGTTCCCCAGGACATTCCAGGCCTGATCGATTTGATGGGAGGTCCGGACGAGGCCGAAAAGAAACTCGATGGGCTATTCACGGAATCATCGCAAACCACCGGTCGAACCCAGGCTGATATCACCGGATTGATCGGACAGTACGCACACGGAAACGAGCCCAGTCACCATATGGCCTATTTGTACAACTACATCGGGAAGCCTTGGAAAACACAGCGGCTGGTGAGGCAGATCATGGACAGCTTGTATCATCCCGGACCCGAAGGACTCCCTGGCAATGAAGATTGCGGACAAATGTCAGCCTGGTTTGTATGGAGTGCAATGGGATTGTACCCCGTCACTCCGGGTAGTCCATTCTATGCCATCGGTACACCGCTGTTCGACACCACATTGGTCACACTCGGTCCAGGTAAAACCCTGCGCATCGTGGCTCGGCGTGAAACAAGCGGATCCAGATATGTGAAACGCCTGACCATTGATGGGAAACCGGTTGAAAGCAATCTGCTCACCCATCAGGATTTGCTGGCCGCAAAAGAAATCAGATTCGAACTCGTTGCTGAACCCTTCATGAATCGGGGTATTACGCCGGAGCGAAGGGGTGCGATGCCCAGCGGTGGATTTACCGCGGCACCTGTGATTTCGGCTAAGGACAGGCTCTTCGCTGACAGCCTTCAGATCACCATGACAGGAACAAACATCCGGTATAGTACGAGTGGTGATTCCCTTCAACTCGATAAAACGTACGTGGAGCCAATCATGATTCATGCTTCTACCGTTGTGCATGCCCGCTGTATGGCTTCCGGGGCTTCCGAGGCGCCCAGCGGCCTGAGCTCAGCCGCGTATTTTAAAGTTCCGTCCCGTTGGGAGGTCGTATTGCACAGCACACCAAACCGACAATACATGGCCGAAGGCCCTGCATCCATAATTGATGGGATTCGTGGTTCGACCAACTGGAGAAAGGGCGATTGGCACGGATACCAAGGTCAGGACATGGATGTTGAAATTCGTTTCGATCAGCTTCAGGAAATCCGCTCCGTCGAAACCGGATTCCTGCAGGATGTGCGCCCCTGGATTTTTTATCCGAAGGATATGCGTGTTGAAATTTCCGAGGATGGTGTACAATGGCGCAACATGGGACAAGCCACCCATGCCATTTCTGATTCATCCATGGATGCCCAGCAAATGGTGCTTCGTGTTGAATTCAGTCCGGTAAAGGCGAAGGCAGTACGGATCAAGGCAAGTAACTATGGGAAACTTCCTGCCTGGCATCCCGGAGCTGGTTTTGATGCCTTCATCTTCTGTGATGAGATCATTGTTCGTTAAACTGAATACACTAAAGCTGATTCGTCTGATATGAAACGCCGGAAATTCATCACACAGTCCCTTTTGGGCTCAGGAGCCATCCTGCTTGCTACAAAACAAGCTCGTGCTTTAGCATCTCCTGCTGCAGAGGCTGGGTCGCCGCTTGTCATTTCGACCTGGGCCCCCAATGTGAAGGCCAACGCAAAAGCCTGGGAAGTTTTATCGACAGGTGGACGTGCCCTCGATGCTGTTGAACGCGGTGTGATGGTTCCAGAGGCCGATCCTGAAGATACAAGTGTTGGATATGGAGGGTTGCCTGATCGCGATGGTCGTGTGACGCTTGATTCATGCATTATGGATGAAGCTGGTAATATCGGATCCGTCATGTGTCTAGAGCACATCATGCATCCGATTCGCGTTGCCCGCATGGTGATGGAAAAGACGCCACATGTAATTCTGGTGGGTGAGGGTGCCTTGCAGTTTGCTTTGGCCAACGGATTCCAGAAACAGGATTTGCTGACTGAAAATTCTCGGCGAATCTGGAAGCAATGGCTTCAGGAGTCTAAGTACGATCCAATGGACACCTTGAAACACATGAAGGAGTATAAAGCACCGGGAGGAAAGGAAAACCACGATACAATCGGTATGCTTGCACTTGACAGGAACGGAAATATAAGTGGTGCATGTACCACCAGTGGTATGGCCTTCAAAATGCATGGGCGTGTCGGTGATTCTCCAGTAATTGGTGCCGGACTTTATGTCGACAATGCAGTTGGTGCTGCAACGGCTACCGGTGTTGGTGAGGAGGTCATCCGGATTTGCGGATCACATACTGTTGTAGAAGCTATGCGTTATGGAAAAACACCACGAGAAGCATGCAAGATTGCGGTTGAACGTATGCTCAGTTTGCGTCGTGGTAAAATCGAAGGCAAGCAAATCGGATTTATTGCCATCAACAAAAAAGGAGAGGTCGGTGCATTTGCTCTGCAATCCGGATTCACCTACGCCTTGCGGACTGCCGTGGGAAAAGATATAGTGATGGAATCCGAATTCCTGATTTAACGCCATGACGCTGGAATTAGCCGTTTTTGATCTCGGTTCACTTCAGGTAGCCGAAAAGCTCCGCATTCCACGCATCGAGTTGTGTATTGATTATAAGGCCGGAGGCATTACACCTCCGCTTGATATCCTGCTTGAAGCGAGATCGCAGTATTCGGGTCTGATCTATGTGATGATACGCCCACGCGGTGGCGATTTTGTGTACTCCTTAGAGGAGCAACGCCACCTGCTGGATCAGGCCCGTGCAATGGTCTGCACCGGAGCTGATGGATTGGTCACCGGTTTTTTGAACGAACAAAGCCAGATTGACGAGCAACTGCTTAAGCAATTCATGGATGTGGCGGAGCACTTGCCTGTGACCTTTCACCGGGCCTTTGATCGCTGTGAAGATCCGTTTGGCTCACTCGACATGCTTATGCGTTACGGAATACGTCGTGTGCTGTCAAGTGGAGGAACCTCAACTGCTGCAGAATCGATTGATCGCTTATGTTCGTATCAACTGCACTGTGCTGAGCGATTGACGGTGCTTGCGGGTGGCGGCGTTCGCTCGGCCAATATCCGAACCTTGCTTAATGCCGGTCATATTCGGGAGGTTCATACCGCCGCCATCGTACCTGAAACTCTTGATAAAGGGATGTATGTGGCCGACAGACACGAGCTGGAATCGTTACTCGTTTCGATCGGAAACCAGTAATGTGTACATTTGGGTATGAACCGAATGATCATCAAGTTAGTGATCGTTCTGATTGGAAGTCCTTTTTGTCTATTCGGACAGATCCATTGGACACACTTCAACGGTAGTTCAGGTAACGATGGCTCAGCCGGCATACATCGCATGGTGAATGGCGATGTGGTTACCGCTTCCTGGTTTTCATCGCTTATAAACATTGGAACACAAACGCTCAATACAGCTGGAGGTGCCGATGTTCTCCTTGTTTCTTGTCAAGATTGACGCTGCAGGAAATATACTATGGGCTATTTCGGCAGGAGGTGCATTGAATGACCAAGCCTCGGCAATAGCAGTTAATGCATCCGGTAAGGTGGCAGTCTCTGGTGCCTTCATGGGAAATGCGCAGTTTGGAAGCAATACACTCAATAGTCAGGTTGACCCACAGACCGGATTCCCTTCGCAGGATGTTTTTGTGGCTGTTTATTCAACATCTGGAATCCTCGACTGGATCAAACAGGGCTCTGGTCCATATGCCGATCGTGGGACCAGTGTGGCAATCGGCCCTCTTGACGAAGTATATGTTTGTGGGCAATATTCGGATACGTTGGTGTTCGATGCCGTTCATCCCGGTACTGCACAAAACGCTGTATTTCTCATCCGATTTTCAGCAAATGGAACAGAGGAGTGGTTCAACAATGTAACCGGTGGTGGATCAACCCGGGCTCGCGCACTCACATTTATTCCACCTGCTTCGCTAATCATGGCTGGTGATTGCAGTGGAAACGCACTCTTCAGTTCAAATCCTCAGTACCTATTAACGCATCCATATCCGTACAGGACTTTTGTAGCACGCTACACCACAGCCGGTCAACTTCGGTGGGTTCACGCTGATGGTTCATTACAGCCTCTTGAGACCGCTGTAGTCAGTCCTGATGGACTAGGAGGGGTTGTATACGGCGGAACCTTTAAATGCACCATGAACGAGTTTGCGGATCAGTATGGCCAGGGTGTTTTCAATTCCGTTGGATTCCGAGATTTATTCATTGCAAGGGTAGATTCAACCGGATCGCGTTTGTGGAGTCGGCAGTTGGGTGGACCTGCAGATGATGACCTAAGGGGATTAACGTGTGTTGCGCCTGATATCCCTTTAATCGCAGGCGAATTCCGGACACAATTCAACTTTACGTCCACCAATACGTTTCTACACTATGAAAACACCTTGGGCTTATCCTCGCCGAATACAAGTCCATTTTGTGGCGACCCTGAGTATGGAAATATGCGCAGTAGGAGTTCATTGGGAGGAACAGATGTCTTCTACGGAACATTCATAGACCTTGCACGATTGCCCTATGATTATTACGACCGAAACGGATCCACCTGCACACCCGATCCCTTGTTAGGTTGTGTTTCCATTAGTCTGGTCGATAATGCTTGTCAAAAGCCTGTAGTACCCGTTTGTGGCACGCAGGTTTTGAGTGCAAACACCCGAAACGCTCTTGATTATCAAAGCACACCAGGCCCGACCTTCGATTTTTTATGGAGCAATGGTGCTACATCGAAAACAATTGTAGCCAATAACAGTGGTGCATATACCCTCACAGCGACTTCACGCGATGGGTGCTATTCTTTTACGGATAGCGCTACTGTAGCACTGTTGCCTATCCCCGTTCTTCCGACTCTGAGTGATAGCAAGAATATAAACTTAAATACATCTACGCCAAGCCCCGTTATTTTATGTGCACCGGACAGCGTCACATTTTTTGCGACCAATATTCCCTTAGGAGTCACTGTAAATTGGCTTGTTGGTGCTACGTTAACAAGTGGTGATTCTGTCACAGTATCTGCAAGCGGTCAGTTCGCTACGGTTGTTCGCGCGCGTTACACAAATGCTCAAGGGTGTATTTCAGAAATCAGCGTTGTGGTCCGATTTGATGC